>JBGAVK010000026.1:0-34107 GCA_044228165.1 Pyrinomonadaceae bacterium
CTGTTCGGAGGAAGGCCGATCTGGTAAAACGTGCCGGGAGAAGTTAGGTCATCCTTCGACAACTCTCTGAGCGGGGCACCAAAACTGCGTAAGGCGGCAAGAACGCGGTCAGCGTTTTCTGCCGTCCGTTCGATCCAGACGTCAAGTTCTTTTGTATATCGAGGTTCGACGTGCTCAGCGAAAGCATAGCCGCCGACAACGAGATACCTAACCTCTTCTTCGCTGAAGGCTCTCAACAGATCTTTGAAGTCTGAGTTCATCAGGATCTTTTCCTTTCATCTCCCAATAATCGACGACCATCTCCCAAACGGCATTCGAACGAGCTTCCGAACTCAGTCCCTGCCAGAACTGGATATCAAATTCGCGATCAGGCCGTTCGCCAAATTTTGAGAGGCGTGTTGTTATGACTCGGCCGTCTTTGAATGTAGAACGCGTCTCACGCATATCTATATTTTACCACCAAATCGCCGTAAATCAGTCAGCTTCTGGCCGCCCGCTTACGCAGGCGGTTCTGACAGGACGCTTGCACCTAAATGATCGTTGTCACGATCTCGCGGATGCTGCGTTGGAGCTCGCGGTCGTCGGTTATGGGGGAGCAGATGGCGACTTCGGCGGCGGCGATCGGGGTGATGCCTTGGGCGATCATTTGGGCGGCGTAGATGAGGAGGCGGGTTGAGACGCCTTCTTCGAGGCCGTGGCCGCGGAGGTTGCGGACCTTTTGGCCTATTTTGACGAGGTCGGCTGCAGTGTCGATGTCGATGCCGCCTTCTTTGGCGACGATCTCGGCTTCGGCTTCAGCGTTTGGGTAGTCAAATTCCATCGCGACGAAGCGTTGTCTCGTTGACTGCTTGAGATCTTTGAGGATCGACTGGTAGCCCGGATTGTACGAGACGACGAGCATGAAATCGTCGGGAGCCTCGATCACGGTGCCGCGTTTTTCGATCGGCAGGCGGCGGCGGTCGTCGGTGAGCGGGTGGATGATGACGACCGTGTCTTTGCGGGCCTCGACGACCTCGTCGAGATAACAGATCGCACCGTGGCGAACGGCGGTCGTCAAAGGCTGTCGCCAAACCGTTTCCTCGCCTTCGAGCAGGAAGCGGCCGACGAGATCGGTCGAGGAGAGATCTTCATGACAAGCAACCGTTATGAGCGGACGATTGAGGCGCAGATGCGCCATGTATTCGACAAACCGCGTTTTGCCGCAGCCCGTCGGGCCTTTGAGCATCGCAGGCAATTTCTGCCGCAAAAGCCGCTTCGAAAAAGCTCGACTTCCTGTCCGATCGGTAAACAAAAACGGTTCGCTCGCGACCTGTACTGTTCGACTGCTAGTTCCATAAAAGAATAATGTTATACCATACGATAAAAATATGCTCACGATCACCCGCCGAGTCAGACGAACAAATAACCGAGGCAAGAACGCTTTTTCGCGAATATGAATCGTGGTTGGGAATGGACCTTTGTTTCAAGGTTTCGAGGCCGAGCTTGCGGCATTGCCGGGCAAATACGCGATGCCTGACGGCCGTTTTATCTCGCGTATTCGACGACAAACTTCGCAGGCTGCATCGCTCTGAGAAAGCTCGAAGACGGCATTTGCGAGATTAAGCGGCTTTTTTGTCCGCGACGCGTTCCGGAGGCCAGAAGATCGGTATTGGTTGATCGAAAGGCGTAATAGCCGATGGCAAGAGGAGATCGGCTATCAGAAAATGCGGCTCGATACCTATCCGCCAAAAATGGGAAAAAGCCGTGAAACTCTACGAGTCTCACGGCTTCGCCGAGATACCGCCGTACTATGACAATCCGCACGGCGACGTTCTGTTTATGGAGCTGACGCTCTAGCTACTGCATCCCGCTGCCAAAGCTGCTGCCATATGCATTCGGCGGCGGCGGACTAAAGTTCATGTTCCGCCGTATGTTTGGAAATACCTGACGAAACGCGATCGCGTTGGCGGCAAAAACGATCGGCAGAACGAACAGGATACCGACACATAGTGCCATGACTCCGACGAGACAGATCAGGAATTCGAAGATAAAGAGAACGACAATGCCGCCGAGATTGCTCCAGGCCGCCGAGAAACTCAACTTTATCGCGTCCATCGGCTGCATATCGTGATCCGCGATGAGCGGATACACAAAGTAGAACGTGATGCCCCAAGCAATGCTAAATATCAGCATGACGAACGCACCGATAAGGACAATGACCAGCATCCCGCCTGCAATTAAAGGGGCCGCATCGTTAGGCGAGGCAAATTCCATCCCATAACGTCGCCCGGTTTGCTGCTGAATTATCTGGACCATCGTGCTTCCAATATTCAGAGCGAAGCTAAAGATCGTCCAAATGATACTCGGGATCGATTGAATGAGACCGACGATTACCGCCGTTCCCATCTTTTCGAATCCTTTGAACATCATGCCGAAATCTGTCGGCTCGCGATCCATCTCGCGAAGCACGGCGTAATAAATTCCAACTGTCAGCGGAGGTGCGAGAACGATCTGGAACAGGATGCCCCCGACAAGCGGAATACAGGATATAACGATGCTGCCACCCACGACAAGAAGCGTCGTCATACCGAAAAACATCCAGTAGTTCGCCTTGATCAATTCCCAACCGCCGCTAACACATGCGCCAGCGTCAATTGCACCTCTTTGAAATTGAATGTTTGACATTGCTTTATTTAATATGTCCTATTTTCTAGGCATTTTTTCGTCCATCATGGCGGTCTGATAGACAAACGTGGCTAGGATGATAGACATCTGTTTCATATCGTCAGCCTGGATACGGTCAAACACGTCCATATTCGAATGGTGCGTGCGCGTGTCGTATTCGACTGTGTCCTGAATGAACTGAAAACCCGGAAGTCCGATGGCGTCGAACGCCAAATGATCAGTTCCGCCGGTGTTTGCCAGCGTCAGCGTGTTCGCACCCATTTCCTTGAACGGCGTGAACCAACTGCGGAAGAGCGAACGAACATTCTCATTGCCCTGCATATAAATACCGCGGACCTTGCCCGTGCCATTGTCGATATTGAAATACGCCGAAAGCTTATCGTATTCGGGCAGCTTGGTCAGTGGTAAAGCTGCCTGCGCCTGTCCACCGCCGCCTCCGCCTCCGCCGAATGCGGGTGTTGTGCCGTCGCCGCGGTAACCGAAATGCTGCCGTACATACGCCCTCGAACCAAGCAACCCCTGCTCTTCGCCGGACCACAACGCGATTCTGATCGTGCGTCGCGGTTTGAGGCCGAGAGTTTGCAGGATTCGAACTGCCTCCATCATCACCGCACAGCCTGCACCATTGTCAGTGGCACCGGTTCCGGCCTGCCACGAATCGAGATGGCCGCCGAGCATGACAACCTCTTCCTTTAGCGTCGGATCGGTGCCCGGAATCTCGGCGACCGTGTTGTAGCCGTTCGGATCCTGATCCTGAAATTCGACCGCGAGGTCAACGGTCATGGTGACCTTTTCGCCTGCATCGATCATCCGGCTCATTCGGTTGAAATGTTCGACAGCGGTGCTGATCTGGATGGGCACATTGGCGCCTTTTGTACGTACGTTCATTGGCGGCTGCCCCGGTGTGGGCGTTTCCGGCGGAACCACAGCGGCCCCTTGAACAAAGATCGTGCCGCCATCACCGCGGCCTGCATCCACGAGAATTGCAGCTCCTTCTGACGAGAGAAACCGCATACGTTTTGCGTTGAACTGCTGCATCTGGGCAAAATTAGGCGGAAGGCCGACAGGCCCGCCCGCAGGAGCCGTCGCCGGTCGCGGAGCATTCGGATTTGGAGCATCAGCCAGATCGAGCAGCTCCTTTTCCGTAGCTCGTTTGCCCTCGGCTTCGAAGTGGGCTTTTACCTCACGGATCGGCCCGACAAGCACGATCTTGCCTTTCAGTTTACCTTTGAATTGATCGAGTTCTTCTTCTTTCGTTGCGTTAAACCGTACGACCTCTGCGGTATATGCCGTGCTTTGCGGAGCGGCCGGAGCAGGTGATTTGCCTTTCTTTGCCTTTGGATCGACGACCGGAGCCGGAATGAGCGTATCGGTTCCCGGCGACCAGGCCTTAGGATATGCGATCAGCGGAAAGGCTGTCGGCCCATCGACCATTGCCGAGAATCTCTTGAGTGTCCAGCCGCGTCCGAACGGGCCCCACGACTCGAGATGAGCGTTTTGGAGGCCCCATTTTTCAAGCGTTTCACGTGTCCAGTCGTTACCGCGCTTCATTCCCGGAGATCCGGTAAGCCGCGGGCCGATGACATCGGACAGGTAACTTAGCGTCTGCATTACCTGCGAACGATTCATGCCCTCGTCCTTGATCTTGTCGAGAACCTCTTTGGGGGCGTTGTATACAGCCTTTGCGGGCGTTGCCGTCTGAGCAAACGAGGCGGTCGGAAGCAAAAATGCGTAAATCAGCAGAGCGCCTGCGATCTTGCGTCGTAACATTAATTTATTTCTCCTGAAAATGATCTGAATCTGCTTGTGTAGATTTGCTTATTTTATACCACAAATTTGACCAAAAAGTTTCAGTATTGGTCAATCGAAAGTAAATTTCCGTCCGGGTCCTTGAACCACGCGACCCTTGCACCGCCGGGGAACGTGACGATGCCGAGGTCGTCCGGCTGCATAAATTCGTAGCGTTCAAATCTTACGCCCTTTGCTACCAGAGCGGTGACTGCCGCCGAAATGTCGTCAACGTGCCAGCCGAGCGTAGTGTATTGTTTTGGTTCGACCTCAGCGACCTTCTGGATCCGCAGTGTAGTGCCGTTTGCATCAAGGACGAGCGCGTATTCATCGTCGGCGATAAACGTCAGGCCGAGCGTGTTCTCATAGAAATCGCGTGCCTCCGCGATCTTCGCCGAAGCGATAAACGCGGCAACTGCAGCTTTTTTCAGGACGCCCATTTAGATAGTTGACCAGGTCAGGGTAAAGGCCGGCGGTACATTCTTGAGGACGAGCGGGCTGCGTTTGGTCTTGCCGTAACGGTTTCGGAGAAATTCGCGAAGTTTGATCGCCGGCGGCAGATAGTAGCCGTGAGCATACTGGAACATACGAAACTCGCACCCCTCATCCATAAATTTTTCGATCTCGTTAAGGACGCTTTCGCTCACCTCTTTGGGCAGCGAGACGAAAGGCAAGCAGCACACGAGATAACGAACCTTGCCCAGTCCTGAGTTCTGGTGAATCTGGTAGGCGTCGGCCGCGTTGCCGCAAATGATGTTGAGATCGTCAAACTTGGTCTTGAGTGATCTGACTAGATTCTCGTCTAGTTCAATACCGAGATAGGCTTGTTTGCTTGGGATGATCTCCTGTAAGTATTTTGTGATAGCTCCGGTTCCGACGCCGAGTTCAAGAACGATGTTATCGTCATCCGGTTCGATGCCATGCAGCATCTCGGCCGCCAGCTCCGGTGAGCTTGGAGCAATGGCCCCGACTTTCATTGGATTCTTAAGGAATGCCCTTAAGAATTGAAGATTTTCGTTCATTCGCGTCCGCCTAGGCCGTGACTGCCTCGCCGGCAGTGATATCCGATGTTAAATCTGTGTTATCAACCGCCATTTTATAATCACAGTCCTCATTTTGGCAATGACGAACGGTGCCGTCTTTTTTTGTCTCGTTCATCTACCATTCTTCTTCGCCGTTTTCTTAGCAGGCGCCTTTTTCGCTGTCGGCTTCGCCTTCTTTGCAAACGCGCCGGGCACCTCCGCTTCGATCAGTTTCTTTACTTGTTCCAGCGTTAGAGTTGCTGCTTCTTCCGCTGTGGAGCGCGCACCATCGGCCTTCTTAGGTACTGAGATTATCTTTTTGCCGAATTTGATAACAGGACCCCAACGGGCATTCTCGAGCGATATCTTTTCATCCTCCCAGCGTTGAATGTAGCGGTTTGCCTCTTTGCTGACCTTTGCTTCGATTAGTTCGTTCATCTCGGTTTGGGTAAGGTTCGCGAGATCATAGCGACGCGGCACGTTGATAAACAATCCGTCCCATTTTATAAAAGGCCCGAAACGTCCCGTTCCTTTGGTGATCGGTTTACCGTCGTACTCACCAACCGGAGCGTCCGCCTCCTGTTTCGCTTTTATGAATTCGATCGCTTTCTCCGTGTCCACCGTCGCGAGGTCAGTGCCGCGGGGTATAGATACAAATTCATCACCCCATTTTACATAAGGCCCGAAGCGGCCAATGCTTACCGATAATTCTTTCCCGTCATAACTGCCCATCGTGTCCTGCAATCTGAACAGGGCCAACGCTTCTTCAAACGTTATTGTCTCGATGCTCTGACCTGTTGGGACTTTTGCAAATCTCGGCTTTTCCTCTTCTGCAGCGCTGCCGATCTGAATGATCGGGCCGTAGCGCGCCATACGGGCAACCACAGGTTTGCCACTTTCGGGATCGGTGCCCAGTACCCTTTCGCCCTTCACACGCTCTGCATTTTCGATAGTATTATCGACGTCTTTTTTGAAAGGGCCGTAAAACTCGTCGAGCATTTCGTTCCACTGCAGTTTCCCGTCGGCTACGTCGTCGAACTCTTTCTCGATCTTGGCCGTGAAACCATAATCCATGATGGCGTCAAAATGTTGCTTTAGAAAATCCGTTACGACGAGCCCCAGGTCTGTCGGGAACAACTTTGCTTTTTCCGCACCCGTATTCTCCGATGCTTCCCTCTTGCTTATGACATCATCCTTTAATACCAGTATCCTAAAAGCTCTTGGCGTGCCGTCTTTATCTCGTTTTTCCACATATTCCCTTTTCTGGATCGTGGAAATTGTCGGAGCATAGGTCGACGGACGGCCAATGCCGAGCTCTTCTAATTTTTTGACCAATGACGCCTCGGTGTATCTCGGCTGAGCACGGCTGAATCGTTCCGTTGCTCGGAGTTCAGACAACGGCAATGACTGACCCACAGTCATCGGCGGCAACAGGCCTTCGGATGATTCTTCCGGTTCGTCGTCGTCTTTATCTTCCTGATAAACTTTCAGAAATCCGTCGAATTTCAATACCTCTCCCGAAGCTGTCAATTCTTCTTTGTTTGTGGAAATTTCTATCTTGACCGTGGTTTTTTCTAACTCAGCATCGGCCATTTGCGAGGCCATGGTTCGCTTCCAGATCAGTTCATATAACTTTTGCCACTCAGGTTCCTGAATTGTTGTGGCACTCGTGTACGTCGGGCGAATGGCCTCATGAGCTTCCTGTGCAGATTCGTTCTTATTTTTGAATTTACGGAACTGTTGATATCGGTCACCGTACAGGCTACTCACTGTTTGCGTGATGTCTGCCAGCGCCGTTGCACTGAGGCTAACGCTATCCGTTCGCATATAAGTAATATGACCGTTTTCATAAAGCTTCTGTGCGATCTGCATCGTTCTGGCCACACCGTAGCCCAGTTTTCTTGATGCTTCCTGCTGTAGCGTTGAGGTGGTAAACGGGGGCGCCGGAGAACGTTTTCCGGGCTTCACTCGAATATCGGTGACCTTATATTCGGCGCCGATACACCCGTTCAAAAACCTTTCGGCATCCTCCGCATGCTCTTGTTTTCTTCCTTCAGCTTTGAACGTTACCTGCTTACCCGTTATATCGTCCGCAAAAAACAGCCCTTCGATCTTGAAATGGCTTTCCTGCTGAAATGCGTTGATCTCGCGTTCCCGGTCGGCAATTAGGCGGACGGCGACGCTCTGAACACGCCCGGCGCTCAGGTTCTTATTGCTCGTACTGATCTTGCGCCACAGCACTGGGCTTAGTTCAAACCCGACTATGCGATCCAGCACCCGGCGAGCCTGCTGCGCCATTACCAGATTCATGTCCACCGTGCGTGGATTATTTACGGCAGCTTCGATCGCAGGTTTGGTGATCTCGTGAAACACTATCCGTTTGGTCGTGCTCGGGTCGAGACCCAGCACCTCGCACAGATGCCAGCTTATAGCCTCTCCCTCGCGGTCTTCGTCAGTTGCGAGCCAAACTTCGTCAGATTTTTTTGCGAGCGATCTTAAGTCGCTTACGACCTTCTTCTTGTCGTCGGGAACGATATAGCTCGGCAGAAAATCGTTCTCGATGTCGATACCCATACCGGCCTTTTGCAGGTCGCGGATATGGCCATAGCAGCTATTCACCTGAAAATCTTTTCCAAGTATCTTTTCAATCGTCTTTGCTTTTGCCGGGCTCTCAACTATTAACAGGTTTTTTGACATATTTTGAAAAAAATACGCCAGCACCAAATATATGCTGACGTTCTGACTGATAACACCTATCCAATGACCGTGTCAATGTGAGGCTATATCATAAAGAAAATTAATGCTGTGTGGAATCGCACACTGATCACATACGCCGCGCATAGTGTTTTCCGGGCAAAACTCGAATCAGATCGCGGATATCAAGAGCGACGAGCGCGGTATTCAGATCGCCGAATGAAAGGCCGCTTTGCTCCAGCAAAATGTCTATGTGAACCGGTTCGTCCGGGTTTAATATCGACCAGATCTTTCGTTCGTTTTCGTTCATATCGGCCGGCATTAGGTCTGGCTGTCGAACGGCATCCTCGGCTTTTTGCTTCTCAATCTTTGGCGGCAATATCGCAGCCGCTATCTCGCTCGGCAATTCGGCAACGACGTCTTGCCATTGCTGTACGAGCTTGGCACCGCTCTTAATGAGGTAATTCGTGCCGAACGAGTTTCCGGACGTGATGTTGCCGGGCACGGCCATTACTTCGCGGTTCTGTTCCATCGCGAGCCGTGCGGTGATCAGCGAACCGCTCCGTTCGGAGGCCTCAACGATCAAAACTCCCAGACTAAGCCCGCTTATGATGCGATTGCGGTATGGAAAGTTCTCCGCTAACGGCGGCGTGCCCAGCGGGAACTGCGAAACGATGCACCCACCCGATTCGAGTATCTCGCGGACGAGCCCGTTATTTTCGCGCGGATAGACGGTGTCGATGCCTGTTCCGATGACTCCAATCGTCCTGCCTTTTCCCGCGATCGCACCGCGATGCGCAGCAGTATCGATGCCGCGAGCGAGGCCCGACACGACAGTAATTCCACGCGAAGCCAGATCTCGCGACAGCATCTCGGACGCATTCACACCATATGTCGAACACATCCGCGAACCGATCACGCCAACGCCCGGTTGATCAAAACACGCCTGCCAGTCGCCTTTTACATACAGAACCGGCGGCGGATCGTCGATCTCACGCAGCATCGCCGGATAGCTGCCGTCATCGAGTATCAGGATGTCGCCGCCCAGTGCCTTGACGCGTTCGAGTTCAGTCGCAGCTTTTTCGTGGAATTCGTGTTTGAGTATGCTCTCGATCGTCTCAGGCTTCATCCGCAGCGACTCCAATTCCGTTCGCCGCCCGTGAAAAACCGCATCGGCTGATCCAAACCTTTCCAAAAGCTTGGTAGCAGCTCTGGGCCCAACGCCCGGGGTCATGTTCAACGCGATCCAACCGATCATCCTCTTAACTATTCACTATTCCCTTTTAACTATTCACTAATTTGGCGGAGGCGTGTGGGAGTCGAACCCACTTGAGAATACTCTCGCACCCTCACAACGGTTTTGAAGACCGCGCCCATCACCGGACAAGTTGCGCCTCCGAAAACTAAATAAATCGAACGCCGATCCGCTTTTATCCGCGTTCTATTACTTCGTCAATAACAATGTCACCAACGTCGCTCTGTCCGCAACATCGCTCACCAAAATATGTTCGTCGAGCCGGTGAGCGCCAGAACCGGCAATGCCGAGGCCGTCGAGAACGGGAACGCCGAGAGCGGCGACAAAATTGCCATCGGACGCTCCGCCGACCTGGGTTTCGTCGACCTCGTAGCCAAAGCTTGCGCCGATCGATCGAGCAGTTTCGAATAACGCCGCGACCTCGGCAGTTCGTTCGAGCGGCGGGCGATTGACGGCGCCAAGCATTTCGAGCGAGACGCGTTCGTCAATTGAGCGGATCGAACGCAAAGCCGCGTCGACGCGTTCACCTTCGCTCATCTTGCTGAACCTGACGTCGATCTCACATTCGGCATGTTCCGGAATGACGTTTGACGTCGTGCCGCCTTTGATCGTACAGACGTTGACGGTCGTGCCGATATCCGAATTTTGGATCGCGTGGATCTCGTCGATGTGCCGGGCGACCTCGGCGACGGCATTAGCACCTTTTTCGGGCTCGAGGCCCGGCGTGTGCCGGTATGCCATGTGCTCGTAGAATGTATTGTCCGGTGCCTTTGCGGCCGGTCTTTATCCTGCCTTCAGCGGACGGTTCGAATACCAAACATCGCTCGGCTCCGTGAGATTGACGTTCGACGAGCTCGCGCCCCGTATGACTGCCGACCTCTTCGTCGCAAGACAGCAGAATTGTGACCGGCGAAATCGGCCGCGTGCCGTGAACAGCGCAGAACCGCAACGCCTCGAACATCAGCACGATGTTCGCCTTCATATCAAAAATGCCGCAGCCGTAGAATATGTCGCCCTCGATCCGCGTCGGATTTTGCAGATTCGTGCCGATCGGATGGACTGTGTCCGTGTGGCCGAGTACGAGTGTGTGCTTTCCTTCGCCGGCAAATGCACGAATAACAACGTGATCGCCGTCTTCGACGCTGATCCGCTCGATCGTTACATCGACGCCGGTAGCATTTGCTTGCCGCACGACCCAATCGACTACCTCACGGCTCCGCACTGCGTCATGCGAAGGCGATTCGATATCGACAACCTCGCGGATCGCATCGACGATCAATGGTTGCCGCTGACGAAAGTATTGGAGTGTCTCGTTTGGTGTCATTTCATTGATCAAACTAGAAACTCACATCTGTGATCTTGTTTTCGGCTGCGTATTTCCTGGCCTCGACTTCTGATTTGAATGTCCTGACCACATCGTATTCCTTCATCACCATCTTGCCGTCGATCATAAAGCTGTACATCGGGCGTGAGGCGACCTGTGTCGGACACAGGTCAAGTAATGCTATAGCAAGCTTTTGCTTGACCGAGCGGGTCTTTGTAACGGGATACATCACTTTTCGAATAACATTGCACGGGATAGCGCTTTCCGAAACCAACGGTTTTGTGCCGAACACCTCGTTGAAAAGATCGCCCATCCGGTATCCTGCCAGAGCAAGCCGCTCCTGGCCGATAGCCAGAGCTTTTTTCTTATACTTGTCTGACGGCGATTCGAAAAACTCGACGCCGCGATATACCTCGCTGGTCGCAAACTTTACGCTTTCTTTCTTCCATGCTTCAAAATCGCCCGGCAGCATCCTGTCCTTAAATTTATTGGCCGGGAAAAGCCGCATAATATCTTGAGCGATCGGGTCGATATAGTCGGCGTCGCATTTATCGTTATTGGGAAAATTGCGGCCGATGATCGAATCCCAGAACCAATGCAGGTTTTCCTGTTGCTCACGTTTAGTTCCTTTTGGCGTCAGCAGGAAACCGTTACCTCCGCGGTCGCCTTCGGGAGTGCTCGGGGCGACCTTACCCGATGCATGGAGCGGTTGATGCATGTCGCCGATAAGATGTTCGAGCCAGGCGATCGCCACCGCTTTTTCGGCGTCCGGAGCTGAGCTGCGGATCAACGCGGCAAATTCCGCGATCTTATCCATCGCGAGCCCTGTTTTCGGCATGTTGTCGATCATCACGACCTCGCCTTTTTCGAATTTCCAAAAGGTGTTGTTGTAATGCCAGTCACCGTGATCGTAGTTTTTCGCGCGAATCGGGAAAGCCCGGTCGCGAACGATGTCCGCCCAGGTTGCCATGAGCATAAAATATTCGCGCTTTCGCGATTCTTCCGGACGTGATCCGTAGGTCAGATAAAAGGCACCTATGTTCGAATCCTCAGGTGCCGATGTCAGGATCTTGACCACTTTCTCGCGAACCTCAGGCGTCATGCGTTGCCATGCGATGTAGGCGGTTATCTTGTGCCCGGTCTCGTCCCAACCAAATGACGAGAATGATACACAACCGATCAGTGCGAACAATACCAGAAGACGCGTCACAATTTTCATTATATTTAAATACTCCCGAATCTTTATGGAAGATTTTAACGAATAAAGGTGATAAGAGAAAGTTAGAGGATTCTGCAAAAAATCAATAAACCTTTTTCGATAACTTTTCATCATAGGATGTGCAAAAGCTTTCCGTTATCTCGTTCTTACAGATAGAGAGGCCGCAATTGGAAGTAAGCGGCGGAAAGAGAAATAAATATGCAAGCGGTTTTGGAACAAAATGGTATCTCGCAGCGTGTAACTAACAAAACGCACGATGCGTTTGGGACAAAGATCGGAATTTTTGGTAAACTATTTGGTTGCTGGCACAAGGAATTAAGCCGGCCGTTTACTGACAAACAAGTTTCTTATCGTGCATGCATCAATTGCGGTGCACGAAAAAAGTTTGACACGTCAAACTTCAAAACATTGGGGACGTTTTACTATCCCCCTTCGGTGTCCGCTAGACCGTAACTCAGGCGGAATTCATATATCCTGTCTATTATACCTACCAGACTAACCTACCGGGGACGGGCTTCCAAAAAAGCCTGTCCTCTTTCACTTTAGTAGATCAAATACGCGTCAAAGACCCAGCCCGTATACCCGTTATAGCTCGCCTGGCACCAACGCCCGCTGCGGCTGACCGGCCGAACGACAGGCCCGCATCCTCCGATCGAGATGGTCGCTCCGTGTGGTATTTTCACTATTCTGGCTCCGGCCTCGCTATTCGGCAGCGTCCGAAGTGCCAGGAATCCGTCGCCCGGTGAATTTACCGTTGCGGTCGTTCGCGTCGCTGATGGGCTCGGCATTACGAGCGGCGGTGTTGCAGAGGTCTTGTTCGCGTTCTTTTGTTCGTTCAAACGCTTTTCAAGATTAGCGATCTGGTCGCGAAGCTCGTTGGTGTTGTCCGGTGTCGATGTTGCAGTCGGGGTCGGAGTTCCCTTGTTATTTGTCGATGGTTCAGCAGTCCGGGAGTCTTTATTAAAATAGATCAAAGCCGCCGCTCCGCCCACGGCGATCACGGCCATTGCTCCCAGCAATCCAACCACGAGCACGATCTTCATCGTGTTCGACCCCTTTTCAGGTACTACATTCGTCTGAATATTACTCGGCGGCTGAGCCGTCTGAGGTATTTCGACCCGCATCGGATCGTTCCGGCCGGACCGGACGAATGTCACCTCTTCAGCCATCTCGGCTAGCGGTGTCCCGTCTGCGAGGCAAAACGAGAGCGATTCGTCGGTATAGGTCGTTCGACATGACGGACATTGTTTCATTACGGCTATTTATAATCGGTTTTATTTTTGATAGCAACCTTAAGCGTGAACCTAATTCGCCACCAGTCGTATTAATTTGGAACCAAAGCAAAAATAGTTTAAATTCGCTCATCAGGAGAAAATTTATGATCAAGAAAGTTATCTTGGGCGCTCTCGCCGGTATCGTGCTCGCAATAGCAGCTTTTTGCGTCGTGGTCGCATTGCAGCCGGAAGATTTTAAGATCACGAGGACCGCGACCATCAACGCGGCACCAGACAAGGTCTTTGAGCAGGTGAACGATTTCCACAAATGGGAAGCATGGTCGCCGTGGGCAAAGATCGATCCGGCGATGAAGACCACCTACGTTGGGCCCGCCTCGGGCGTCGGCTCGTCTTATTCGTGGACCGGTAACGACGACGTCGGGGAAGGCAAAATGACCATTACTCAGAGTCATCCGAACGAACATGTCGCTATCGACCTCGAATTTATCAAGCCGTTTGCTGCCAAGAATCTGACCGAATTCACACTTAAACCTGAAGGCTCAGGCACAAACGTTACGTGGACCATGGCCGGTAAAAACAACTTCATAATGAAAGCCTTTTCCCTCGTAATGAACATGGACAAACTTGTCGGGGGCGATTTTGAGAAAGGCCTCGCCCAATTGAAGTCAATTTCCGAAGCACCAAAACCGACTGCGCAATAGACACCTAATAGCTGGGGGAAAATATGTCAGAAAACTCAAACTCCGTTTCAAAAGGCGCAAAGATGGCAGGTTGGATCATCTCGATACTTCCGGTTCTGCTGCTTCTGTTTAGTGCTACGTTCAAGTTTTTGCAGCCGGGCGAAGAGTTCAAAAAAGGGCTCGAACAAATGGGCTGGACGGCAGACACGATGTTCAAGCTGGGGTTCGTTGAGATCGGCTGCGCGGTCCTTTATCTCATTCCGCGAACGTCAGTCATCGGTGCGATCCTGCTGACCGGTTATTTGGGTGGTGCTGTTGCGACTCATGTCCGTATCGGCGATCCGTCCTTCGTAACAGCGTTGATCTTGGGTGTACTCATCTGGCTCGGCCTCTGGCTTCGTGATCCACGGCTCAAAGCAGTGCTGCCGCTAAGCTAGTTCCAAAATGAAGATCACTTATTGGATCATTACCGGCCTCCTGGCGGCGTTTTTGCTCATCACGGGCATCGCCGATATTATCAAATTGCCTGAGGCCGTCGTTGTCTTTAAGCATCTTGGCTATCCGGAATATCTGTTGCCGTTTATCGGCGTCGCGAAGGTCCTCGCGGCGATCGCGATCGTCTTTCCGCGATTTCCGGGGCTAAAAGAATGGGCCTACGCCGGACTCGCTTTTGACATCCTTGGTGCGCTGTATTCGCACATCGCTGTCGGCGACCCATTCGCGGCATGGATCATTCCGTCCGTAGCGTTGGCGGTTGTGGCCGCTTCGTATTTTCTGTACCACAAAACTCAACAAACCTAAGGAGATACGTCAATGTCGAAATACGCTGATGTCTATTTAGTACCGATCCTCGAAGAAAACGTTCCCGCATACAGAAAAATGGCGACGGCGGTCGGAAAGCTATTTATTAAGCACGGAGCCCTTCGCTACCGCGAGTATGTCGCCTCCGACCTCGACGTCCAAGATGTTGTACCATTCCCCAAAAGGGTCAAGCTGAAAGAAGGCGAGACCCTGATCTACGCTGCTGTCGAGTTCAAGTCAGAGGCTCATCGAAACAAAACGATGAAAGCGATCATGGCCGACACGGCCCTGATGGCGATGTGTGATCCGGCCGACAAGCAGTTGTTCGATTTCAAACGTATGGTCTATGGCGGATTCAAGGTATTGGTCGATCTATAAGGCCGACCTTAATTCGATAGAGCACGATTCGCTTTCGGCGTGAATATTGTAATCTGTAAATTAACTTCAAACGCCACATGAGCGAAACAGCAGCACTAGATCCCGAAGAGATATTGAGCGACGCAGACCTTGAGGCTGCGGTTCCTCCGGAATCTACAGGCAAAAAGAAACCAAAATTTGACCCATCGATCACCGAAGGTCCGCTCACACGTGCCGTTTGGAAGATCGCGTGGCCCGCTGTTCTCACCAATCTCGTCAGCGGCGCCCAAGGCTGGGTCGATCAGATACTGGTCGGAAACCTCATCGGTTACCAGGCAAATGCGGCGATCGGCGTTGGTTTTCAGATATTTCTCGTCGTCATCGTTTTTGTCTCGTCGATCTTTATCGGTATGAGCGTGCTTGTGGCCCGCTTTGCCGGTGCCCGCGACTCGGAAAAAGTAAACCGAACGGTCTATCAGGGCTTTCTGACGGCGGCCTTTATGGCTCTCGGAATACTGGCTCCGATAGGCTATTTTGCCGCGCCGTATTTGCTCGGCTTTGTTACCAACGACCCTGAAGTGATGTCCGAGGCATTGCCGTTTTTGCGGATAATGTTCACCTGCAGCTTTGGCATGCTGATCTATTTTATGCTTAGCGGTTCGCTTCGCTCCGCCGGCGACGCGCGGACGCCGATGGTGCTAGGCGTGACGATGAACGTTCTCAACGTCGTGTTCAACATCATTCTCATCCGTGGCCTCGGCCCGATCCCCGCATTCGGCACGGCTGGTTCGGCTATGGGAACGTGTCTAGCCTCCGGCCTCGTCGGCATTTATTCACTCTACAAATTGTGGAACGGTTCGTGGGTCGTCTCGTTTCCAAAGACCGGTTACGCACCCGATTGGAAGATAATACGCCAGCTCTTCAAATTTGGCCTGCCCGCCGGGATCCAGGGAATTGCAATGAATGTCGGCGGCGTGATCATGGCGGCATTCATGGGAGGCCTCGCGATGGGCAAGGCGACACAGGCCGTTTACGCCGTCGCGTATAGCCAACTCTTTCTGCTCGTCACGTGGTCGTCAAACGCATTGATGGGTGCATCTGCCTCAGTCGCCGGGCAAAATATGGGTGCCGGAAAGCCTGATCGTGCAGTTGCCGCAGTGCGGACGGCTGCGAGTTTTGGGCTGGCTGGAGCGGTTGTTGTCGGACTGTTCTTTTTCTTTATTCCGCAACAATTGCTCGCGATCTTCGGCATGACCGACCCTGACGTGGTCGCGATCGGTACGCAGTTGCTGCGTGTACTTAGCATCTCTGGCCTTTTCATCTCGATGGCTCTCGCATACACCGGAGGGTTGCAGGGAACGGGCGACACGAAGAGTCCGCTCTTTCATTTCGATCATCTCGCAGGTCTTGCTGCCGGTTGGTATCTGCTTCGTCATCCAGAGAACCATCGGCCTGGAGCCGATACATATCTGGCTTGCCGTCCTCGCAGGCCATTTCACACGGTTCGTGCTCAGCATCATCAGATTCAACCAACAACGCTGGCGATCGATAAAGGTGGATATCGAAACGACGAAGGCTTAATTTGGATCTAAACAGTCCGCGTTGTCGCGACATACGCCGACGCCAGCGGCAGCGTGGAGGTCGCGAAACCGTCGGGCGTGGTGTCCAGAACGACACGGCCTTTTTCCATTAGGACAATGCGTGAGCCAAGCAGCATCGCTTCGTGGAGGTCGTGGGTCACAAAAACGGCGGTCTTTCCAAGATCACGGACGAGACGGGCAAATTCTTTTTGCAGATTGGTGCGCGTGATCGCGTCGAGTGCGCCAAAGGGTTCGTCTAGCAGCAGCAGATCAGGGTCGGACGCCAAGGCACGGGCGACGCCGACACGTTGCCGCTGGCCACCCGAAAGTTCATGCGGATATCGGGCGGCGAATTTTCCCGGGTCGAGTCCGACCAGATCCAGCATCTCGGCGATTCGTGATCTGCGTATCGACTCTCCCTGGCTTTTGAGCGATAAAACTAAACCGACATTCTCTGAGACCGTGAAATGCGGAAAAAGACCGCCGTCCTGCATCACATAACCGATTCGGCGCCTCAACTCGATGGGATCCCAATCCGTCGTTGGTCGGCCGTGGACAAGAACTTCGCCGGCCGTCGGATCGATCAGGCGGTTGATAAGTTTAAGTGTGGTAGTTTTGCCGCAGCCGGATTCTCCGAGAAGAACGAGTACCTCACGTGCTCGAATATCAAGATCGACGCCATCGAGGATCGTCATCTCGTCGATCTCATACCGCACCGAGCAAAACTGAATCGGACATGGTGGCAGATCGGGCATTATTTGAGAATGATGTTACCACTGAAGCTCAATTCCGGCTATATCAGGATACAATTGACAAGAGGCTGTCCGATAAGGACAGCCTCTTGTCGTCAAGGCTTTTATGCCGTTACTTGTGGGGTCATGGAGTTTCCAGCCCAATGAAATCCATTCCTGCAATGTCGTCATTAACGTCAAATATCATTGACGGCGGCAAAAAATTGTAGCCTTTTGACGTAATGGTCAGTACATATGTTCTGCCCGTCGGGATATCCTCGATCCTGTAATAGCCCAATGACGAGGTTATCGCCCTAAAGGTCTCAACGCCGGCGGTGGACGGCGTCATCTGAATATGGGTTCTCGGCAAACCTTTTCCATATTTGTCGACAACTCGGCCTTCGACAAACGCGAAAGCAGAGGTCGGCCTCAGAGTGTTGACAAAAGTACAGGTTACCGACTCACCTTCTTCCAGGATTATCTCGACCCTTTGGTTCGGGATAGAAATAATGTTGTTGTTGGTTCCTCCGCCTCCTTTTGGATCACTCGCACAGTTGATGGCAGTCGTCCACATCGTCCGATTATACCCCTCAGTGACCAACACCGAGTGAGCTGGCCCAAACCTAATTAGATTGGCAAAACTCACGTCATAGTCAGTGTCGGTCCCAACCCCATCGTCATTCAGGGAAAAATTGGAAACATCCGGGCCAACGGCAGTAAATTCAAAAAAGATAACTGAATCCGGCTGCGAGTCTTTGATTATCGTAATGTCGCCCGGATAGTAGACCGCATCGGTCGAGAGGCCGCGGTCCTGATTGCCGCCGCTGCCGTCGAGATCAAGCAGACGCATATGAAATGGCGAGCCATTGATAGCTACTGCTGAATTTCCGACGCCCCAGTCATTTCTCGTTGCAATATGGCCGCCCCACGTGAGAACAGGGTTGGGGACGGTCGTGCTGAACTTAATAGTGATTGATGTGTGGCTCGTCGTTGTGTAATCGTGCAGAAGTGTATAGCCGGAGGTCGTGAGCAATGTGCCTCCGTACAGCCTGAATTCGCCACCGATCTGGCTAACATTGTTACCGCTAAACCCGGCGATCACGTTTGGATCCGGCGGAATAGTGAACTCCGAAAATGCTGCCGGCGTGCAATTAGGAACGCCGTAGCATGGATTGGCCAATGGCTCCGTGCGGTCAACGGTAGTGAGGTAGTCGATTGCATGTTTTCCGCCCTCGGTTGTGTCCCATTGGATCGTGACGTTATGTTCGACGGCGGTATTTAAACCGTCGAATACAATGCGATACGGTACCGAATCGCCCTCAAGAAAATGAGCCTGTGAACCATTCAGGTTTCCGTTTACCCAATTATCGGCGGAGCAATCATTTGCACTGTCGAGCGAACCGTTGCGGCACTGGTCTATGTTTGCTGACGCGGCATTTGTAATGTTCACGGTCGAGAACCGCACTTCACCGAGACTTTGCGATTTGGTCCTATCGCTCGAAGAAGCAGATCGGGCTGTGCGAAACCTGACCAGGCCGTAAACGCTCCGTTTTGGTCGGCGATCGCCGTCCATCGAGCTAAGACGACATCAAAGGGCAGCATATTTGGTGTCGAGACAACGAAAGCTCGACCATTTCAAATGGACGAAAGCCGGTGGCGTCAAATCGAGCGGTGCCGAGGGAATCAACGTTTACACTTATGTTTGAAATAACGGCTTGATCGGCTTTGATCGGCGAAGATCGCATGTTGTCTTGAGCAACTGCCATCGCGACCATTGCGATCAATATTACGCCGATCCCAATCAGATCAATGGGAACTAAATTCCTTTTCATAACTACCTCCTGCTGAAACCCTATTCGGGGATCAGAACAATTAATTCGTCTGTAACCGATCACGAGACTCGCCGCTATTCTCAATGAAGACCGCTGCCATTGCATTGGTCGTTGTCAAAGATCTGATCACAAACAATTACGCCTCGTTTAGGCGCAAATGACGTGCCATTGGATACCGCAATTCATCTCCAAAAACCGCCATGTTTAGGCATGCGAAATGTCAAAGAATGACGAGCGCGAGTTTTTCCGTAAGGTGTGTGGAGTCTTTAACGGTTTAAAAGTGGTTGTGCAGTTGTAGTTTGCAGGGCGAAAGAAGTAAGGCGGCCTCAAATTGCTGAGAGACCGCCGTCCGAACGAACATTTTGGCACCGGTTATCTCTTGAGCCAACCGTCACGGATCTTCATCTGCTGCGGCGTGCCGTTCTTCATTTCGAATAGGTTAAAGGCGATGTAATCGCGTGAACCTACTTTCATAGGCATCTCGGATTCGACGCCGTCGCGATTTACCATGAGTTTGATCTCTTTGCCTGCAAAGGTGCCGAATGGAGCTTCGAATGGCGAGCCGCCGTTGATCTTTGTGATCACGTCACCGACCTTTAAGCCGGCATTAGCGGCCGAACCGCCGGTCTCAACGCCGTTAATCGCAAATCCGCCGTTTCGCGGCCGCACCGAGAATCCAAAATCAGGCGTTGCGTCTGTTTTTCGAACCAGTGTGTAGCCGGCGTAACCGAATATTCGGTCGTAGTCGGGAACCTCCGTACCGAATACGTATCGGTCGAAGAAATCGCTGTAGTTCTTTTTGGTAATTTTGTTAATTATGCCGATCATGTCGCCGGTGGTGAAACCTTTGCCTTTTTTGTACTGCTCTTCGAGCAATGCGCGCAATACATCGTCAAGACTTGATCTTCCGTCCGTATCGTTGCGTATCGAGAGGTCGAGCAACGCGGCAATGTTTTGTCCCTGAGTGTAGTACGAAATACCGAACGCGGTCGGCGTGTCGTATCCGGCCCAGGTCGAGACGGACGAGTTGGCCGGCGAAATGTATTTTCGGGCCTCGGTGTTCTCGATCCCGGCCGCGGCATCAGCGACGCGGGCAAGGAAATTCTCCTTTGACGTGACGCCGGCCCGGTAGGTAGCGACGACACCGTAGTAATTTGTAAAACCCTCGGAGAACCACAAGAGCGGCGTCTCATTCTCGCGTGAATAGTCGTACGGCCACATCTCAGCAGGCCTGATCCGCTTCACATTCCAAAGGTGAAAAAACTCGTGCGATCCGGTGCCGATAATTCCCTCCGGCGTCGATCGCTCGCCGGCCGGCGCAAATGCAACATAGGAATTTTGGTGTTCGAGTGCACCGCTGGCGTTCGATTGGGCCGGCATAAAGAAATAGAACGCAATGTACTTTTCATATGGGAGCCCTCCGAAAATGGCGCTTTGGGCCTTGATCGTCGAACCGAGCATTTCGGTAAATTTCTTTGATTTTTCGGCACTGAAAACACCGGCCGGAGCCGCTGCAAAATAATGCGGTTTGCCCTCGACCTCAAACGGCGTGACGTCAAATTTGCCCATCAGGGCAGGTGCGTCCACCAGCGTATCGTAGTCCGAAGCGGTAAAAACCATCGGGTCGGCAGTATCTTTGAGTGCGGACATAAGCTTCCAGCCCGCCGGTATGTGAAATTTGACCGTACTCGGATCGGAGCGGTGGCCGAGCGGTTCGAGAAAGAGCTCGATGCCCGTGAAAAACGCAAAATCCGTCGCGATCTTTGCCTGATTAAGCCCCAAGACGGTAGCACTGTAGTCGTAATCAACTCGTATTTGTTTGATCCCGCGTGTGTCGAGGCTCCAGGTCTGTTTCCGCGTCATCCGCAAGGGCAGGATCTTGCCATTTGCATCGGTGATCCGAAAACGGGCAACATTTTTAAAGTAGTTCTCGACCGTATACCAACCGGGTGTCCAGGTCGGGAGAGCGAGATCGAGCGTCGGCTGATCGATGTTTTTAATGTCGGTCGTTATGTGAAATTCCTGTTTTGCAACATCGGCGAGCGAGACTGTGTAATTGATATCGAGCTTGCCTTTGGCGGCAAAAACTGAAGCAGAACAAGTCAGCAGAACGAGGAAAACGACGGGCGAAACAAGACGTTTGATATTGTACATATATTGGATAATAACTACTGAAAATATTACTGATCGGAGTTTTAGTTTGTTTCATTATTGCATAAGATTGTGGCAAGTAATTATGAAAAGTGAAATGTGCGCCGCTTGTCTCGTTGTCTCAATTATTCTGGCATTTACCGCTTCATGTTCGAGTTCCGGGTCGGCCGCGAACAACACCATTGCGAATTCGAATGCCATCGCTATTGCAAGCGGCACGCCGGAGGCCGGTTCAGCCGAAACAAAAGCAGCGCCGCCCGAGACATTGGTTGCCGAGCTATACAAGCAGCACGACGCCAAGAAAAGCCCGTTCTTTCAGACAAAGGACCGTGGATTGGTCGACAAATACTTCACCAAACCATTGGCCGACCTGATCTGGAAAGATGCGACTGAATCAAAGAACGAGGTCGGTGCGATCGACGGCGACCCGCTTTATAATGCGCAGGACACGGAAATAAAGAACTTCGCGATCGGCAAAGGTGATATTAAGGGAGAGAGCGCAACTGTCGGAGTAACATTTACTAATTTCGGAGAAAAACAAACCCTCACGTACACACTTAAGCTGATCAACAGTGTTTGGAAGATCGATAATATCGGCTACGGCGGCAGTGACAGCCTGATGAAATGGCTGAAAGACACGTACCCGAACAAACCGGCGAGCCCGTCTACTTCGAGTTCAAACGGTGAATTTGAGGGAAAATATCAGGTCGGCGAAACCACTTGCACCGTAAAACCGGTCAAAATGTCATTTGAGGTCCGCTGGGCAAAAGGCAAAGGAGTTGAGATGTTTTCGTTTACCGAAGGCAACACCTTCGAATCAGCACCGGACCAACCGGGTTCGAATAAGTTCGTCTTCGACGACGACAATTACAACACCGGGACGTTCTATCGCGCGGATGGAAAATCGTTTGTTGTCAGACGGGCGAAATAGATCTTTCATTCCCATTCGATCGTACTAGGCGGTTTAGAAGAGACGTCGTAGACGACGCGGTTTACGCCGCGAACCTCGGACGTAATTCGCGATGAGACGGCGGCTAGAAAGTCGTGGGGCAGTCGGGCCCAGTCGGCGGTCATTCCGTCGGTCGAGGTTACCGCTCGCAAAGCAACGGTCTTCTCGTATGTGCGGAAATCTCCCATGACGCCGACGGATTGGATCGGCAGAAGGACGGCAAATGCTTGCCATACATCGCCGTAGATGCCGAATGCGTGGAGTTCTTCGATAAATATCTTATCCGCTTTTTGTAGAAGCTCGACCTTTTCGGGCGTAATGTCGCCAAGAATGCGTACGCCGAGGCCCGGGCCGGGGAATGGGTGGCGTTCAAGGATCATCTCGGGAATCCCGAGATCGCGGCCGATCAGTCTTACTTCGTCTTTGAACAGTTCACGCAGCGGTTCGATGAGTCTGAGATTCATCTTTTCGGGCAGGCCGCCGACATTGTGATGTGATTTGATCGTGACGGACGAACCTCGCAAGCTCACTGATTCGATCACGTCGGGATAAAGCGTTCCCTGTACAAGCCATTTTACATCGCCGATCTTGTCGGCCTCGGCCTGAAACACGTCAATGAATTTGCTGCCGATAGCCTTTCGCTTTAGTTCGGGGTCGGTAACGTCCTTGAGAACCGCGTAAAAATCATCGCTTGCGTCGATGCCCCGAACGTCGAGATGCAGGTTGTCTTTGTAGAGTCTTAACGTGTCCTCAAACTCGTCTGCTCTCAAAAGGCCGTTGTTTACAAAAATACAGGTTTGTCGGTCGCCTATTGCTTCGTGAACGAGAGCGGCCGCCACCGTCGAGTCGACACCGCCCGAAAGCCCGCAGACGACGTTTCCGGTCGGCCCGACGATCTCGCGGATCTTCTCGATCTCTTCTTTGATAAATTGTGCGGGTGTCCAGTCGCCCTTGCAGCCACATATGTCGAAGAGATAATTTCGCAGTATCTCTTTGCCAAGAGGCGTGTGCGAGACTTCGGGATGGAACTGAACGCAGTAAATGCCTCGTTCCGGATTTTCGATCGCCGTCGGAACGTCCTCGCTGGTCGCGACCGGTCGAAATCCGTCCGGTAAGCTCGTCATGTGATCGCCGTGGCTCATCCAGACGTCGAGTTCGAACGGCAATTCGTTAAACAGCTCGGTCTTGCCGCTGAGCACCTTTATTTTTGCATGACCGTATTCGCGTCGGTTGGCAGCTTCGATCGTTCCGCCTAGATCGAGTGCGACGAGCTGCATTCCATAACATATGCCGAGGATCGGTACGCTGATCTTCTCGTAAAAACCATCCTCGACACGCGGAGCGTCATCATCCGTGACGCTCGACGGCCCGCCCGACAATATAACGCCCATCGGACGCTTTGCGGCGATCGCCTCGGCCGAGAGATGAAACGGATGTATCTCGCAATACACTCCTTGCTCGCGGATACGCCTCGCAATAAGCTGCGTGTACTGCGATCCAAAATCGAGAATAATAATTGTTTCGTGTTGCAAAAAAGACTCTCCAGTCGTGGTGTAAAGGAAAGATTATACTTGGAATGCCCTGTAATGTCAGAATCGTTAAGGCTAGTGACGGGTTCCCTAGGTTCTAACTTTTGCGACCGACGACGTGATCAGAGCCTCAAGCACTTTTTCATCTACGTCCGACAGCTTTTTTATATGTAGGCAGCCGCCCGAGGCCTTGTGTTTGCCGAGCTTTGTAAGCAACTCAGCCTGTTTCGGAGCACCATTTAGCACATAAAGCGTCAGACTCGCCTTTCGCGGCGAAAATCCGGTGATAAGCCAGTCGAGTTCGCCGCCGTCGCTACGGTACACCTTTCGATTGCCAAATCCGACGATCGCAGTGCCCCACATTTTTGGCGGCTCGCCGGTCACTTTCTTGAATATCTCAAGCACCCTTAGTGCATCCGCTCGTCGCCGTTCGTCGGCAACAGCCGCAAGGAAATCCTCAACGCTCGCGTTATTTTCCGAAGTCTTGATCTCAACCTTTTTTGCCATAATGGCAACGATAATAGGCGAGTTTTGCAGAAAATGCCAAGGGTTTTCCCGATATACTTGACAATAGCGGCCTAAATTTCTACTCTTTAAGTTCGCCCGAAAGGGTGTGCCATATTCCGCAGTAGCTCAATGGCAGAGCATTCGGCTGTTAACCGAAGGGTTGTAAGTTCGAGTCTTACCTGCGGAGCCAATTAAATCAACAAGTTAGCCCGTCAACGTTTGACGGGCTTTTGTTGTTTATCTATAAAGTTATCTAAGACGACAGAAGTTATCTTCGCGATGTCTAACGCTGTCGTTGGACCTCGCAGTTGGCGAGGTACGGCAGCAAATGCTTTTCTTTGGAATACAGAACGCGGAAGCCGACGCGGAAAAATCCAATAAGTCCTGCGTTTCGCTTGCGGAGGAGGGTCACCTTGGAAATCCCGAGGAACTGCGAAGCTTCCGACTCACTCAACAATGGCTCGACTACGTCAGGTGAATCTTCCGAATCGGTATCAGGTTCGTGCCGGGTTTCGGCACTGGGTTCCGAACGTTGCTCAAGTGTTGCCGTTTTAAATAAGGTAGGGTCGCACGCGAATCGTATCGATATCGATTCGCGGGCGACCACTATTTCTTCACAAAGGTGCTCCACGATCAGTCGTTTATTTTACTTCTGACAATAAGGCCCACCGTTCACCTAACCGATGCCCCCCAAAAGTAAGGGACTCGATCTGTGACGCAAAGATATATTCAAGATCCTCCTGAGGGATCTTAAAGCGGCATGTCGAGCAGACATATTTATTCGACTTCGAAGGAATGTTCATAGCCCCGCCGCATGAGCAGCGCGTGCGCCCAGCAAAAGTGTTGGCCGGTTGCTTTCCCTCACGAACGCTAAGCAGACGATTGGCACGCTCCCAGATGTCGACGGCTACGATCGGATCAACATTCACCTGTATGCCAACCTCGTCACGGAATCCCTTCGCTGTCGTATCTCTGAGAAGTCGGTCGATCGCCATATCCGAGAAGTCGGCTCCGCTGCGAGTGCTATAGCCAAGATCGTTTAGCATCTTGGCCACGGTTCGCTTTCTGCGATGCTTCAGAAAAAGGTCAAAGATGAGGCGACGTACTGGAGCCTCTTTCTCGTCAATTGCTAGGCGACCATCCCGCCATTGATACCCGAATGGTGCGGCACCTCCCCGCGATCGGACTGATTTATTCTCGGTCACTTTGAAACCTCCGATCCAAGAATCTCGGCAATGGTTCCCTTTATCAGTTCCGCTGCGGAAGGCGTTGCATCCGCGTACGAGGTGTGGATCTGATACCCCTTGACCTTAGCATCACCAGACACGTCAGGGTTATCCGAACAAAGGCGTTCGAGATATAAATGAAAATCATCAGGCTTAAGAAATGCCACGGCCCCAATTTGATCGGCACCGATAGTTGAGGCCGCCAACCCCTCGATTTCGTTGAGGTGCTGCTCGTTGACCGAGAGCACGATCACCCTGTCATATCCAGAGCTCAAACACTTTTGTATGCTCTGAACCTCGTACTCGACCGTGTTTGTGACTGCAACCTCGCAGGCGACCTTTATGGCACCGTTCTCAAGGGCGACATCGATCCGGCCGATACCACCGAAGACCTGCTTTTCAACCGTCGCAATAAAGCCGTACTTCTCAGCGATCCGCTTTACGATCTTTTGCAAGTATTGATGTTCGGATGCGTTTCCGTCGGCCGGTTCCAGCGAGTTGACCTTTGATGACCGCGCATAAGTCGTCGAACGCTCAGGCGGTGACATTGCTGGCTTTATTGTAATTGTCGACCTTCGCATCCGCGAGGCTTCCTCTTCTGCCGCACTCCGAGAGATCGCGTATCTCGCTCGCGACAGGTTCAGTATTCTGGATCGTTTCGCTTCAAGCCGAGCGTCGTCAATCTTTCCTGGATCAGTGGTTTTCAAGTTGAAATCATTGTCGGCTCTTTCAACGCGGGCGATCGCTTCGCCGATACCGAGATTCTGCAAATCCGGGGCATCGAAATAAGAAAAACCCCCGGCGAAGCGATCAGCATCAGCATCGCCTAGTCGGAAACAGATCCGCGTATAACAGTTCGCAATGACGCTCGCCGCGACCTCCTGACTCTGACTTTGTACTTGACGAAATCCTTGGTGAACAAGCGACAAACCGATGTTGTATTTGCGGATACCGGACAGGATCGGTTCGATGCTCGGCCCGACAAAGTTGTGAAACTCGTCGAGATATATCGCGAAGAACGACCGGGTCGTTGTGTCCTGCCGACTGAGCGCGATCTGATGGAGCTTTGTCACTATCAATGTGCCGAGCAGATGGGCGTTCTCAACCCCGATCATGCCCTGCGAAAGTTTCACAAGTAGGACCTTGCGATCATCCATTATCGAGCGAAAGTCGAGCTTATTGTTTTTCTGACAGACGATGTGACGAATGATCCGCTGACGCAGAAACTGATCGAGCCGGATAAGGATTGAGGCCTGTGGCTTTCCGGCGACCAGGGGAAACTCATTGGTCCAGAAATATCTGACCTCGTCGTCATTAACCGAATGTAGAAATTCTTCGCGAAAGGATTTTTCGACAAGGAATCGCTTTAGATCGAGCAACGTACCCCCGCGGTCACTTTCAAGTATCGCGAGAACCGCATTCGCAAGCGTTGCGTCCATTACGTCCCCCCAGCTCGTTGCCATGCGCCTGAACGCTGCGACAAGATCGGAAGCTATCAGCGTCTTCTCAAGATCGCTGTGCGCCTGCATGACGTTAAAGCCAATGGGGAACTCGGTATCGGAAGGGTCAAACAGGATTGCATCGTCGATCCGGGATTCAGGCAGGTTCGCGCAGACCGCATCTATCAGATCGCCGGCCGGATCGATCACACACAGGCCTCTGCCAGCCTCGAGGTCCTGGCTAATGCAGTTTAAGAGCAAGGTGGACTTTCCCGAACCGGTGCTTCCGATGATATGCACGTGACGAGTTCGCTGTTCGTCAGAAAGCGTCGCTAGACGCGTATGTCCATCATGGATATTCTCCCCGAGGGTCAGACTGTGCCCAGTCGCAAGTACGGGTATCGCCTTCGTCTTTGACGCCGAACGGGTCAACTTTTCAGTTCTTACGGATGAAGCCGGCAGGTGGACCAGCGACGCGAGTTCAGAGGTATTCAGCAGAAAGCCACTTCGATAATTGGTGCGTGAGAAGAACGAGAGCCGATGATCGTTTTGGTTATATCCATCCGAGTTGAGGGCTATCAGCTCATTGCTGCGCGGATTGCTAAACTGCCGAAGGCTTCCCCCGATCTGCCGAAGCAAGGTCCAGGAGCGTTCGAGCGTTAAAGACTGGACGATCAGCCGGGCGGACGTTGCGAACAGAGGCGTTGAAAACTTTTCCTTTACCGATGCAGCATAGCTCGGATTAAGTTCGTTAAGCATTTTCCGCTGCTCCGGGTCGGACTGTACCGCACGCAGAGTGTCGCTCCACGGCGATCTCGCAGGGACGAAAAGAACTTGGAACGCCGCACGGTCGTCGGTCATAAGCGGCATGAACGATCCTATAAGAGAGCCTAACGGATCGGGGTTAAAGTTGCGAAATTCGCGAAGGGGAAGCAGAAAGCTGCTCGACAATGCAAAATCGGCGATCGCGGTCGGCAACGGTCTTTCAAATTGTGTTTTTAGAAATCCGTCCCGCGGCGCGATGGTGACGGTCGGCATGAACGTTTTCCATTGTGTTGTTACATGGGTTGCGACCGTATTGCTGCAGGCAAGCTGGATCGATGTTGCCGTTCCGTCACCGTAAGTATTTCAAAGGCGATAGGCTCCGTGCAATGGCCAAGCGATAGCAGTAATTGCTCGGCGACATTTGCGTTCACATCAAGCTCACGGGGAAGCTGCAGGTGGAGTTCTGCGATCGGGTCCGTTCGGTAGTATGCGGGCGGGCGAACCGCTGATAGACCGCTTGGTATCAGGGAAGCCCCGAGTGGGGCGGCGCCGCGAGGGACACTACTCCGGGTTAAGAGTCCCCGAATCCCGCCGGAAATGCGGGCATTGTCGGTGACCTGTCGCTGCGGCGCGGCCTCCGTCGTTATTCTCCTAAATAGCGGTTCGAGCTCAACGGCCACATCCCACAGGTCCCAGCCACGACCGGGCCGCTCCCATGCGTTGAAGGCGTTAGTCCACGCCTGTATTTGCTGCTGATCGATGTAGTCCAAAGGTCGTGCTCCATTACCGATAAAATTCACGCAGTAGCGGCCGCTGCTCGGCTTGTGTTAGCGGTCGCACACCGCGGTTTGCGAGTATGTTCGTGGCCTCAACGACACAGCCCCGGATAGCCTGCTCCAGTGCGTCATAGATATCGGTCCGGTAAAAGGTTGGCGGCGAGATCATCCGCTCGATAATGAATCCGAAGTAAGGTATCTCGAACAAGATCATCGAAAGCCGGGACGGCATGGCAGCGTATCGCCAGGACACAAGCAGGCCCGTGCCCACCGGGACCCCACTGATAAAACAAACGGCGTCCCGGTACCTCAGCAGCATGTAGGTGCGACGTGTTGACAAGAGATGCCACTCGAGACGTGACACGCGTGAGATCTGGATTCCGATAACTGGACGCCGGGTGAACACGTCTTCGATCGCTTGGTATAGTTCAAGCGGTGAGACCGGATAACGCTCGAAGAAAAGCTGGTGCCTCCGGTAATCAGGGCGGGTGTCATGAACTGCGTTGAATAACCATCGGCCGGTTTGGTTCAACGCGCGGAACGGTGACACGAAGATCAGCCTCAGGGTCCCGCGGACTGCGCGTCGAATTAGCGGATTACGTGGCGGGAGATGTCGGCTGAGCCATGACAGAGCAAACGCTCTCGAAGTGGAGCCGGAACCACTTGCCGCCCGGCGTGAGTAGCTGCATACAGCGGCCGTGCCTGTGCTTTCCGATATACAGCGGCGGGTCGTAGAGATAAACCTCGGCGGTCCTCTGATTTCTAAGTGCTATTTGTCCGAGCACAAAGTCCTGGATCTTTCCCGCCCGGTCAAAGATAAGAAATCGTCCCTTGAAGGCTTTGAAACCCGCGCTGTTATCCTCGTACCAGTCAAAAGGGCCAACACGGTTTTCAAAAAACATTGTTACTGTCCTGCTCATCGCTCCCATTGTTTTCCTCGATATCTGCCTAACTGCCCGCCTGTCTATCCGCCACAGACAACGCAACCCGGCCGTTTCCGGATCATGCCGATCCGGTCGGGTGCGATGCCGGAAAGATCGGCTTCACGCCAGTTGAACGGATTAAGATCGCCCCATCCCATCAGCGCCCTATGGGCAAAGAAGACCGTGAACGCCGCCGTCATAAAGCAGCTGGAGATGATCGCCGATGCGCACGGCATTACGCGATCCGGATCAAGATTCGGTAGGGCACACCACAGGCATGGCTCTAGCGGCGACGCATTCTGCAGAAAAACCTGGCACCTCATTCCGTCACGGCTCAGCATCGAAAAGATCGCCGGTATGCCGCGCCTTCGCGCTTCACGCACGACCTGCAAACGGCATTCGTTGTTATCGACGCCTGCGACGATCAGATCGGCCGGGATTGGGAATCGTTCGATCGCTTCATCAAACGGCAGGCCAATACCGGTCACATCTGCACCTCCGACAGCTTGAGCGGCCAGATGGCGAGCAAGCCGTTTACCCTTTGGCAAGCCCACGTCGTCCGCACCAAAAAACTGCCTCGACAAGTTCGCGCGATCGACACGATCCCCATCGGCTATCGTCATAACGCGAAGCCCACTCCTGGCCATGCCAACCCCGGCCCAGCTGTTCAGTCCGCCGCCGCCAACGAACAGCACGCGGCTTCGCTGGAGTAACTCTTGATCATGGGCCGGTATGCCCTCGTGGCGTGCGAAAAGTCCCGGCTCTAACGGATGTGTCGAGGGCACCTCATCCGAATGCACGAACTCAAGCGGGTCGCCGAGCCCCGGAAGCGATTCCGGAAAATCATCGAGTGGCCATGCATCGCCATCAGCCGTCGTGTTTACAATGTTTTCAAGTTGATCCTGCATCGATTTTATACCTCCAGTTTATATATAAGTTCGCGGGCGGATACCGGTACAACACCGTCCCCGGTGATCGAGACCGCGATCGTACCGGTATCGAGCGCCGTTCCCCAAAAACGCAAATACCGGTCGGCGACCATGATCGCGGATACAAGATCCGGAGAGTAGTTCTTGAGCCAGTCCGCGTGCTGCCGCAGATCGATCGTGCTCGGGTGCGTAGCTCCTGGGCCGCTGCCCGGATGAGAATGAATCCACAGCGCGAAGTATGTTCCGCTCTGCGACATAGCGATAAGCGCCTGGCCAAGAAGATCGGGATCCGCCTTGACGCCGCCCGGGCTCGCGATACCGGTTACGTCGAACAACGCCTCGACCGCGACCCGTCCGGCCGAACGACGGCCCGCCCCAACGATCATTCGCTCGGCCGGAAAGAGAGACTGCCTCAGTCCGAACATCATCGCCGATGGCAGCTCCATGACCGGCCCTTGGGCTTTCGTTTCTACAATTTGAACGGGCGACGGCGGAACGGCCTCGGGCTTATGAGCATGACCTTTGACACCGAAGGTGCTCTGGATCTCCTGACCCGCGGCAAACAGCAGATTCCCGGTTTTATTTGCGATGTTCTTCGCACGATCGCCGATCGTACCGGCCCGGATCAGTCTTTGCGTGTTACTCAACTGAGTGGCGATGACGGTCGCCGCCGCCTGGGGAGCCACCGACACGTGTGAGTTGTACAACTGCCTAATCGTCGTATGACATTCCGTCAAATTCTCAATAACCGTCTGCACGCTCTCGTTCTGTTCCGGATCGAGACACGAAGCTGTACTAACAAATGAGAGGCTGTCGTTCCACTCCTTACGCAGCTCTTGCTCGACGTTTTTTAGCGAACCGCGTGCGTCATCGCGTTTATCCGATCTAAGAATGTTAATAGCCTTTGCAGGCAATTTTTTGATCCGTTCCAACATATTTTTTTACCTCTTCTTATTGCCGTCTATCTGTTATTGATGGATTCATCCAGGATCTGCTCGAAGTACAGAAGCGCTTCGTCCACGTTTCGCGGCGACCGCTGCCAATGCAAGATGTACCAGCCTGTGCCCATTCCGTGCTGCTGGAAACATGCATGATGCCGGTGCCGCCGGATCTCGCGTGGCGGCTCGTAAATGTAGGCTTGGATTCGATTCCTTCTTCCGACTTCTATCCTTCCTCGGAATCGTCGATCCCCGACCTGATACTGCCCTTCGTAAACTTCGTTGTTCCCGTCCCGCCGCCGCGTCCAGCCGCGCTCGTCCCAGGCACCCCGCTCGGGTGGACGAACCGTTTCTGCCCTTATCGGCATGATCGCGGTGGTCATGGCAGGGAGAATGGTAACGCTCGTGATCTGCGACGGCCTTATCTCCAACAACGTCCGCGGGCGTACCTGAACGAGGGTGGACGGGCGGACTATTATCGGAGGGCCGGATGGCCCCACTGCTACCGGAATGGATGGTCTGATTAATGTCGGCATCTGTTTTCAAAATAAAATGCCAGCAGGTCGGGAGTCAGCCGCCCTGCTGGGCTGCGTCCCCGTTCAAGTTCGGACCAATTCCCCGGCCCCGACGTCGGACTTCGTCGCGAAGATCTTCTGACCATCGGCGACCGCTTGATAAAGGTCATCGTTGAAGCCAAAAGCTCCTCCTTCGGCCTTGTTCAGTTGAAAGCCGTTCAGGTTGAGTTGTGCCAGAACGTCTCGCGGCTTTGTTCCTGGTAAGAGCTGGACGTCTTTGTATTCCCGGGTGCCGTCGGTGCCCGCTACCGAAATGATAATTTGCTTCATCGTCGTTACTCCTCTACTTTCGTTATTTCCGCCGGGACTCGGCGGGCGGGCTGGTTGGCCTCACACAGAAAGGATTACACAGATCCGGTTGGTGTAACTTCAAATTCCAATCATCAAATCCTCAATTATTTTGTGAAGTTCCGCTTCGAGGTCGCGCGATTTTTTACGTTGCCAGTACTTGAATTTTTTTGCGGGTTCACTACAATGAATCGATCACTTTATAAGCCACACACAATGACGATCAGCGAAGTAACCTGCTACGAATTTGACTCCTTTCGTTTTTATGTGGACGGCGGGTACTTGACGCACGAAGGCCATCCGATCCCGATTCAGAAGCAAATGGCGCAGGTTTTGAGCGTCCTGTTAAGAAACGCCGGGAGCATCGTCTCGAAGGACTCACTGCTCGCTGAAGCGTGGACTGTGTCTATTGAGGGTGAAGGCGCGGGTCAACAGATATATCTGCTGCGAAAACTCTTCCTGAAGTACGGCATACGGCGATACATCGAAACAGAGAAAAAGCGGGGATTTCGGTTTGACGGTAAGGTGCGTCCGTGTCCGGGCAGTCATGACGGAAACCTGGTCAGCTATTTCAGCCGCCACGGCCTTTTCGAGGATTATACCGAACGCTTTTCAGAGCTCTTCGCTCAAGCCGCGAGCTTAACGGTTTACTTCATTCACTCTCGGCGGTGGCGGGAGAATCATCGTCATGAAATAAACGCATTCCTCGCGAGGCCGGGTACACAACTCACAGTGTTGCTTCCTAACCTGGATAACGAGGTCTTAGTGGAAGGGTTGAAGGCTGGCTTTCCCGACGGGCAGTCCATTCCACATCTGATAAAAGAAGCGTACCAGGATTTCGTGGAATATTACTTCACTTTTCCAGGGAAGGTTTCGATACGTCGGATAGATCATTATCCTACATATAGTTTCTATCTGTTCGACGAGATACTGATCGCCGCGATGTATCCGACCGTAGTTCCCAAACATCAGGTCCCTACGCTGGAACTTTCAGCCGAAAGCCCGTACTGGACATTCTTTGAAAAGGATCGAAAGGTCTTGCTAATGGCACGGGAGCTTTCGAAGTCAAGGCTAACTAAGATTAGGAATAGCAAATAGGGAGTCAGAACTATGCCGGAACTACCCGATCTCACGATCTATCAGCGAAACCTAAAAAGGATGCTCGTGGACCACAAAGTCGAAGAGGTCTGTGTATTCGGAGCAAAGCGGCTGAACGTTCCAGCCGGTATCTTGGGCAAAGCGGTACGTGACGCAAAATTGGTCGATATACAGCGCGACGGTAAGGAACTTCAATTTCGCTTCTCTTCAGGTCACAGCCTGTCCATACATCTTATGTTGAAAGGGCAGTTCGATATCACGGCAGACCCTACCGAAATTGACAATAAACTGGTTTCATTCGGATTCGGCTCCCGCGGCCATCTAGTGGTGTCGGACCCAAAAGGGTGGGCGACATTCACCCTCGACGCTGGCCTGTCCCCAGTGCCGGACGCATTGTCGCAGGATTTCACCGTTCACTACCTACGCAAAAAACTAAAGACTCGCCCCGCAACAACGATGAAGGCATTCTTGATCGACCAAAATATCGTAAGGGGCATCGGCAATGCCTACGCCGACGAGATCCTTTGGGCGTCCCGGATATCGCCGCATTCGACGCCGAACAATTTACCCGATGCCGCGATCGATCAGCTATTCGACTCGATCAAGATCGTCCTCGGATCGGCTATCGACTCGATCTCAATGGCGGCTCCAGATGCGATCAACGGCGAGCACCGGGATTTTCTTAAGGTTCACAACCCCAGTAGGTCGCATTCCCCAACTGGATTCTGTATACGTCAGGAAGAGGTCTCATCCAAGAACACCTACTTTACCGACGAGCAGATTGTTTATTAGCGGGCCTAGGATAAGTGAACTCCCGCATCTCGACGGAGGT
>JBGAVK010000027.1:0-33798 GCA_044228165.1 Pyrinomonadaceae bacterium
TAACCGGATCGTAAAGCTTTATCTCGCACTTGCCGACAAAAAAAAAGAAGCGGAACTTACGAAATAAGTCACCATTGCGAGTCCCCGGAATTTTGGCCTCTTTGCAAATGAGCGAAGTGTGTTGCCAGCATCAACCGTTGATACTACATTTCCTTCGGCGGCCACGTTAAGACTCTTTACTACAGTAGAAGCCTAAGGATAATTCGCGACTAGATCAGGAACAAGAGCCTAGATCTCATCTATCTCGAGCCGCGAAACATCGATGAGTTCATGCAAGCACGAAAGTTAGTAGAAAAGTCAAAAGATAAGGAAACGGTGGAGTTTGAATAGGTTGCCGATCGTGAGCAGTGCGGTTACGCCCATACTAATGTACGGGTTCTGCATTATTCGCGGTATCTTGCGCGGCCGGCGACGCGGTCGTACAGCCATGCGGGCATGAACTTCCCTGCTCTCACGACGGTCGCGAGCTGCCACGGAAAGGCGGCGAACCGTTTTTTCTTCTCAATAGCCTTTATAAATAGAGGGATCGCGTCGTTGAGTTCCATGAGGAACGGCATTTTGGCTTCGCGGCCCGAGGTGAGCGGTGTTTTGATAAAGCCCGGCTGGATGATGGTGACGTCGATGCCGGAATGTTTTACGTCGAGACGGACGCTTTCGAAAAAGGCGGTCATACCGGCTTTGCTCGCGCTGTAAGCGGCACTTTTCGGCAGGCCACGAAAGCCCGCGAGGCTCGAGATCGCAACGATCTGGCCGCTGCCTTTCTTTAACATAAGCGGCAGCACAGCGTGGACGGCGTTCACAGCTCCCATCAGATTGATGTCTATGACCTTTTTGACTGCCAGCGGCTGCAGCGCACGCGTTTCGGCATTGTTGCCGCCAATACCGGCGTTGGCGATGAGGATGTCGATGCGGTCGAATTCAGCAAAGAATTCGTCCGCGGCCGCGAGGACCGCGTCTTCGTCGGTGACATCGCAGACGAACACCCGCGCGACTCCGCCAACCTTTTCGCAATCTTTTTTTAGCTTATCGAGAAGTTCTTTTCTGCGGGCAAGCAGGCCCAAGACCGCACCTTTCTTGGCGAGAGCGACCGCCAGAGCCTCGCCAATACCGCTCGAAGCTCCGGTTAGAAGAACAACTTTGCCTTTCCAATCCATATAAACAGGCTAGATCTCGACTATCGTCGTCACGATCACGGGCTTTGAACTCAGTTCCTTTTGCACGAAACGCTTGAGGTGAATGCGCAAGTTTTCTTTGAAGACACTGCGGTCGGCGATCTGTTCGGGCTTCATATCATTGATCGCTTGAGCGACAGCATCGCGTGCTTCCTTGGCAAAACCGTTGAGCGGATCGAGCCCAGCGACGCCCTGAAACGTCACTTGCGGGTCACCGGCGAGCGTATGTTTGCTCTTATTAACCGGAACAACAAGCGAGATCGTACCGCCGTATGCCAGTTTCTTTCGCTCGCGGACAATGTCGTACTCTATCTCTTCCATCGACTCTTCATCGATGAAGGTCTTGAACATCTCGTGCTTGCCGACCACCTTGGCCGCATATTCGTCGAGTTCGAGGACGTTGCCATTCTCGATGAGGATGATGTCCTCATCAGCGTAACTGCCGACGTGGTTCTTAATGAACTCTTTCTGCCTGAAAAGCATACGGTATTCACCGTGGATCGGGACGACGAACTTCGGCTTTGCGGTCTCGACCATTATCTTTATGTCGCCTTGCGACGCGTGGCCGGAAACGTGGACCAGGCGCCGCTTTTCTTCGATGATATTTGCCCCGCGTTTATAAAGATGGCCGATGAGACGGCTGATATTCTTTTCGTTGCCGGGAATAATGCGGGCGGAAAGCACAACAGTGTCGCCGCGTTCGACCTCGAGGCCTTTGAAAGTGGAGGTCGCCATATTCCAAAGAGCTGCTCGCATCTCACCCTGGGAACCCGTGACCAGATAGCAGATCTCATCATCGTCGAGCGCACGCGCGGCACCGAGTTCGACCATAGTGCCGTGCGGTATCCTTAGCAGCCCCTGCTCTTCGGCGATCTCTACGTTCTTTTGCATCGAGCGCCCGATGACACACACCTGCCGCCCGAACTGGTGAGCAACATCAAAAACGATCTGAAGACGATGCAGCGACGATGAGAACGTAGAGATGATGAGACGGCCTTCGGTTTCCTCAAATATCTCCTCGAAAGCAGGGATCACAGCCATTTCCGATGGCGTTCGACCAGGGACGGTAGCGTTCGTCGAGTCGCAAAGCAACGCGAGAACACCATCGTCGCCAATGCGGCCGAGGGTCTTCAGGTCGTAGGGTTTACCGATCACAGGCGTGTCGTCGATCTTATAGTCTCCAGTGTGGATGATCGTCCCCACAGGCGTGTGTATAGCCAGCGAGAAACATTCGACAAGCGAATGAGATGCGTGGATGAACTCGACTTTGAAATTTCCGATCGTAATTATGTCATTTGCCTCGACGCGATGGAGCAAAACATCGTCGAGCATTCCAAATTCTCCGAGCCGCTTTTCGGTCAACGCCAGAGTGAATCGTGATGAATAGACAGGCAGATTGAATTTGCGAAGAATATAGGCGAGCGCCCCGATGTGGTCTTCGTGACCGTGCGTCAAGATGATAGCGGTGAGATCGTCGCGGTATTCTTCGAGAAAATCGAAATTCGGGATACAAATATCGACCCCAAATGGCGTTTCTTCCGGAAAACCCATTCCGGCATCGATAACGATCATTTCGTCACCGTATCGGATCCCCATGCAATTCATCCCGAATTCGCCGATGCCGCCCAATGGTATGATCTCAACTTTTGCCATTTTCTTCTAATCTGCCTCTGTTAAAGGGCGAGTATAACATATGAGGTGCGGCGCCGAGTCTGAGACGACCGGCACCGTAATGGGTGAAACTAGCGGGCTCTCTCTCGGCAAAGTGCTTTGGGCATACGCAGGGACTTGATCGTCCAAGTAGAAAATTTATGAAACCGCTCGAAGATCTCGGGCGTCTTTAACCTGACGACAACAATTGGGGTCAAAGTTATGAAAGATCGACTTACAGATGAAATGATTGACAAGATCATGCATTCGCTGGTCGCGGACGCCGGTGCCGATGACGCGACGATCAATGAGATCAACGATGCGCCTTCGGTTTGGTGGGCCGTGCAGCGGAATATCCTCGAGAAGAAGTCAGCTGCCAAGTCACCGTGGCCGCCAATCGCCAAATTGCTGAGATTTGCGGCGGTTTGTGTGCCGGTAGCAGCCGGACTTCTGTTTGTTATTTCATATTTCTCTGTCAATCAGAACAGCGGCAGCCTCACGAGCGTACGAAGCGAATCTTCGTTATCGGCAAACGAGACACCGTCGCAACAAATTGTAAATTCGATCAACAACCCGGAACAGGCTATACGGGAAACATCTGCGATCCCTGCTGGAACTTCCGTATCAAAGCGGAACCCGGTCTCAGTAGCTAAAACTCCCGTTCGACCGGCGGTCGCGATTAAATCCAGGGCCACCGATCCTTCCAAAGACACGATCGATGAGATCAAGTCGGAATTTATAGCTTTGACTTACGCACGCAATCCGGAAAGCGGTCAGATCGTTCGTGTTAAGGTTCCTCGGTCGATGATGGTGACGCTCGGGCTGGTTGCTTCGGTCGAAAAGCCGACGTCGCTCGTTGACGCGGAAGTGTTGGTCGGCGACGACGGCACAACACATTCCATTCGATTCATACGCTGATCGGTTAGGTTTAGGAGTTAGTTATGTTTTACAAGGTCTCAATCGTTTTTATTTTATTCGCAGCAATTACCGGAACAAGTTTAGGTCAACGCCCGCCGGGTGGCGGACCACCTCGAGACGGGCGTCCCATGGGCGGACCGCCGCGAGATGGACGGCCTCCGATGGGCGATATGGATGATAGACGCGGCGGCGACGGGCCCCGACCGGGCGAATGGATACGCCCGCACGACACGAACGATAACGGGATACTCGAAGCCGAAGAATTCCAGTCGGCTGCTGATAGAACCTTTGCCGAACTCGACAAAAACGGAAACGGTACAATCGAACCCGCAGAGGCAGTTCGTCCGGATGGGCCGGAACGGGGAGACCGCGGGCACCGCGACGGTAAACGAATTCTGCCGCCGTTCTTCTTTCTTGATAAGGTCCAGGAAGCCGCGGCATCGAGCCGTGCGGACTTCGATCGGATCGTGAAGAGCGTGTTCGCAGAGATGGATAAGAACAATGACGGTTCTATCGCCGAACTAGAAGCTCGCATGCTCCCGCCTCGAGGTGATGGTGGAGGGCCGCGCGGCGATAGACGAGATGGCCCGGGTTTGGCACCCAATGCAAAATTTATCGCTGCAGAGCTTAGGTTTGGGGATAAATTAGTCAAAGGACAGCCATTTTCAGCCGAAACCTTGATCGAAGACACCCGCCGGCTTTACGACGGTACGACCGTCACCAAGCAGAACCGGGGAGCCATTTATCGAGACGGCGAAGGCCGGACACGGCGTGAACAACCGCTTGAATTGGTCGGTGGCGTAAATATCGTTGGAACCGATAACCGGCCGCAAATGCTTGTCTTTATTAATGATTTCGCCAATAGGTCACAGGTCTTTCTTGACGTTAACAATAAAGTGGCTCGAAAAAACCGTCTTGAGGACACACCTCCCCCCGAGCCGCGAGAGCCGGAAACTGCGCAGACAGAATCACTTGGCACGAAATTGATCGACGGCGTTAAGGTCGAGGGCACCCGAACATCTTTCGATATTCCGGTCGGCGAGATCGGAAACGACAAGCCGATCAAGGTAGTGAGCGAACGCTGGTTCTCGCCGGAACTTCAAGTATTGGTCATGTCACGGCATCTGGATCCTATCGCCGGTGAACACGTCTTCAAGCTTGTGAATATTAAGAGGGCTGAGCCGTCATCTGATCTATTTGTCGTGCCTGCCGGATATCGCATCGAAAATCCGCCGGCCCGAAGACAAGAATAGGAAATTTACGTCCTTCCTTGTCAGCTAGTTGGTTATTAACGAAAATGCTCGAAGAGGTATTAAATATCAGTCTACCCGTGACTCAAATTGCGACGATCGAGTTCTCCGACACTGTCCCCGTGACAGACGATAAACTCGTCCAAGCAGTTATTGAGGGCGACGAACGTGCGTTCGCTGAGTTATTTGACAGATACAAGCGATCGATAGCCTTGGTCGTCGGAAAATTCTTTCGGGAAAGGGCTGATATTGAAGAGTGCGTTCAGGTTTGTTTCACAAAGGCGTATTTTTCATTGAACAAATATAAGGGCGGTGAGGAAAGGTCGTTTTCGTCATGGCTGACGAGGATCGCAGTTAACGTCTGTTATGACGAATTTCGCCGGCGAAAAAGAAAGGCCGAAGATCTTTTCACCGAAATAAGCAGCGACGAGGCCGACTATTTGGAATCCCTTGCTGACGGCCGGCGGCCATCGGATGAAAAGCGGTTGGTCGCGACACAATTGGCCGAACGTATCCTAGGCGGGCTCGACCCGAAAGACAGGATCGCGTTAACGCTCGTCTATTCAGAAGATTATTCACTCGGAGATGTTGCTGAAGCGATGGGTATCTCAAGCAGCAATCTAAAATCTCGGCTCTTTCGTTGCCGAAACAAGATCAAAATGAAATTTGGACATTTGTTCCGATAACCTGGTTAGCAAAATATCATTGTGAGGATGTTTATGAAGAAACTAAAACTATTCGTCTGTGCTGCGTTCATCGCTGGATCGGTTGGGGTCAGTCTATATTCGTCGAGCCACGTTGCCGGACAGGGCGGGTCGTCGCTTGCGGCTCCTACCGGGGTCATAGCTTCGGATAATAAGTACAACAACAAGATCCGCGTCGAGTGGGACACGATCCGGGGTGCTACGACCTATCGTATATTTCGTGGAACCACATCAAATTCGGGTGCCGCAGCCGATATCGGGACTACTGTGGCGAATAGCTTTTTAGACACATCGGCGCCCGCCGCTCAGACATTTTTTTACTGGGTAAGGGCAGAAAACTCTAACGGTGTCAGTTCTTTAAGTGCCAGCGACACCGGTTCAAGGACGAATACCACTCAACAAGGGCCTGTTGCACCACTTGAGGCTCCGCCAGTACCGGCCGGAAATCCGATCACGGCCGGCAAAGTTTATCTCGGCAAATCACTTTTTTGGGATGAGCAAATGTCGTCGACCGGAACCGTTTCGTGCGGCACGTGTCACCAGGCTGGCGGCGGCGGGGACGACCTTAGGGCAAAGAATACGCCGGCGGTTTCTGTAAACCCCGGCATAAATCAATTCTTTGGTGATGCCGATGATATTGTCGCTTCACGCGGCGTTCCGGCTACAAATGCTGACGGTACATATACGTTTTCATCTCTATATGGTTTTAAGGAACAGGTCACTGGCCGCAGTTCGATGTCGTATCTGAACGCGGGATATTCACCGACGATGTTCTGGGATGGACGTGCGACCGGTACCTTCCGCGATCCGATAACAAATGCGATCATTTTGAATAACGGAGCAGCTCTCGAAAGTCAGGTTTTGGGGCCGCCTCTCAGCTCAACAGAAATGGCACACGGCGGCCGAGATTGGAATCAGGTGGCTTCACGTATAGCTAATTCAAAGCCTCTTGCTCTGGCGTCAAACATTCCGGCGCCTCTAGTGACGTGGCTTAATGGCCGGTCATATTCAGAATTGTTCAATGAGGTCTTTGGTACGCCTGAAGTAACACCGTCGCGGATCGCGATGGCGATCGCAACCTATGAGCGAACACTCTACACCGATCAGGCTCCGGTCGATCTGGCAAACGCCGGAATTGCTCCGCTAACAGCACAGGAACAGAACGGGCGAAACCTCTTTGTGCAAAACGAATGTGCGGTCTGCCACGCGGGGTCACTGACTAGTGACAATACTTTTCGCTATATCGGCGTCCGTCCTCCAAACGATGACACGGGCCGGTTCCAAGTGACCGGCAACAACGGAGATCTCGGCAGATTTCGCACGCCGAGCCTCCGCAATGTGGAATTACGCGGAACCTATTTTCATAACGGTAGATTCAACACACTCGATCAGGTTGTCGCCTTCTATAACAGAGGTGGCGATTTTAATGCCCCGAATAAAGACCCCGATGTTCGGCCCCGCGGACTAAATGCTCAACAGCAGGCTGACATCGTCGCGTTTCTCAAACGTCCGTTAACTGATCCAAGGGTAGCGGCCGAAGCCCCACCATTCGACCGTCCGATGCTCTACACAGAATCGAGCCGGATGCCGCAGATCACGGGAACGGGGCGAGCGGGTTCGGGTGGTTTGACACCGCAGATCATGGCGATCTCACCGCCGCTGGTCGGCAACCCGAATTTCACGGTATCTGTGAGTGGTGCGTTCGGAAATGGTATTGTAGTGTTGGTGATCGATGTGAGTGATCCGGGTGTCGGTACGGCGATCCCGGCTGCAGGATCGTTCGCTCGCGTAACAGCGAACACTCAGGGTACGGGTAGCGGAAACGGCTGGGCGTCAGTAAGTATTCCGATCCCGGATGATCCTCAACTCGTCGGTAAGACGTTCTTTGCACGCTGGTATGTGACCGACGTGGGAGCGGCCAATGGATTCTCTGTTACACAGGCCGCAAGGTTTACTGTATTTGGAGAGGCAACTGCGGTCGCCCGTGCTAAGTACGTTGATTTCGACGGCGACAGCAAAACGGATATCTCGGTCTATCGCCCGGATTCCGGCCTCTGGTATGTACTGAGAAGTTCTGACAGCGTTCTATCGATCCAGCAGTTCGGTATTTCGACCGACGTGCTTGCACCGGCAGACTATGACGGCGATCAGAAGACCGACATTGCCGTGTTCCGTAATGGAACATGGTATCTGAATCGAAGCCGTGACGGCATCACTGTGGTCCAGTTCGGGCTTGCGGGCGACATTGTCCAGCCGGGTGATTTTGACGGCGACGGCAAGGACGATCTGGCATTATACCGTCCGTCAGACGGCACCTGGTATCTGCAGCAGAGCCGCGACGGATTTGCGGCCGAACGGTTTGGCATTACGGCGGACAAACCGGTCGCGGCGGATTACGACGGTGACGCAAAGACAGATATCGCTGTCTATCGAGACGGCCAATGGTGGATCAAACAGAGCACAGGAGTGGTCAAGGTAGCAAACTTCGGCCAAGCCGGTGACAAGCCTGTGGCGGGCGATTACGACGGTGATAATAAAGCCGACATAGCTGTCTGGAGGCCATCGACCGGAACCTGGTTCCGCATACGCAGCACGGACGGGCAGGTGGCTGTGGCCAATTATGGCATCTCCACCGATATACCGGCACCCGGAGACTATGACGGTGATGGAAATAATGACCTGACGGTCTATCGCCCGACAGCCGGACTGTGGTTCGCTCAGAACTCAAGCGGAAGCGAGAGAATACTGCAATTCGGACTCAGCACAGACCGTCCCGTGCCGTCGGCGATCGTTCCATAAGTGCGATCATCAATTAACCAAGTGGCCGGGGTTCATTCGTGTTCCCCGGCCATATGTTTTTCAAACGCCGAAGTCAGTCTCGCCCATTCTTCAAGCGTAAGGGTCTCAGCCCGTCTACGGCCGTCGATTTCCGCGTCGCCTATCAATCGGGCCGCATTCAGACATCGGGGCGAGAGATTATTCAAAAGAGTCTTACGTCGCATCGAGAACGACGCACTCACAATATCCCTCATAAGTAGTTCGTTTTCGATAACGGGCTGTTTAGGCACTAACCGCACTACAGAACTCCAAACCTTTGGAATCGGTGTAAACGCATTTGGGGGTACATCAAACAGCTTTTTGACGGTAAAGGAATTTTCAACCAAAACGCTCAAATATCCGCGGTCTTTGCTGCCGGCAACGGCGGTAATACGATCTACAACCTCACGTTGAAACATCAGAACGATCCGTGAAAAAAGCATGCGATCATTTAAAAGTCGTTGAAGAATAGGGGTTGAAATATTGTATGGCAGATTCGCGACCAATTTTACGGTTCCATGCGGCGGGGTAAGAGACGCAAAGTCCACGGAAAGGGCATCTTCATTGACGATCTGGAGATTTGAGCGCAAGGCAAAAGCGACTCTTAGTACGGCGACCATATCACGGTCAAATTCGATAGCGATCACACGTTCAGCTCTGTCGAGCAATTCAGCGCTCAGTGCCCCTCGGCCTGGTCCGATCTCAATAACGGTGTCGGTAGCGTCGAGTTCAAGTTCATCTACGATCCGGGTAACGATAGTATGATCTCGCAAAAAATTTTGCCCTAGGTGCTTTTTCGCACGCATATTTAATTCGTTCGGATCGGATATCCGGTGACCTCAAAATCAGATCCAAGCCGGGTTATTGATAGATCAGTTAAACGGATCGCATCTTCCATAGAATCAGCACCTGCCCCGCCTATCGCATTAGGAGCCTCGCGGCCACCAATTATCAATGGAGAAACCAGAAAAGAGACCTTGTCGACCAAACCGGCGTCGCAAAACGAACCCGCGATCTCCGTTCCGCCTTCAACCAAAACACTCTGTATTTCATTTTTCTTCAGAGTGTCCAATACAGCAATCAAGTCCCTGCCCCCGGATGGCGTTACATTCACATCTAAGCCCTGCGAACGCAGCAAGGAAATCTTGACTTCGTCCCTACTGTTTGTAAATACAATGGTCGGTGCTTTATCCGTAGTCGTAGCTAGAATAGATCGTGACGAAAGTCGCAACTGATTATCGAGAACAACCCTCACCAGCGGCCGCCTTCGGGGCATTCCGCTTCGGTCCGTAAGCTGCGGATCATCAACATGAGCAGTATTGCCCCCGATAAGGATTGCATCATAGCCATGCCGCAATTCCTGAACGCGACCTCGCCCTGCTTCGCCGGAAATAGCGGTCGACATACTGCTGTCAATCGAGATCCGTCCATCGAGCGACATCGCAAGTTTGAGATGGACAAACGGTCGGCCCTTACGATGCCAACAAATAAAGGTTTCGATCAGTCGTAGGGCTTCAGATTCTAGAATGCCCGTGACAACCTCGATCCCTGCGCTTCGCAGATGGTCAAAACCACGCCCTGAAACCTTTGGATTTGGGTCCTCGATCGGGCAGACGACCCGCTTGATGCCGGCGTCTATAAGAGCATTGGTACACGGAGGCGTCCGATTGTGGTGATCGTGGGGTTCCAAAGAAACGTAAGCGGTTCCGCCTTTTGATCGCTCTCCGGCCCGTTCTAATGCGATGGCTTCCGCATGAACCACGCCGTCGAGCGTGTAGGTCCCCTCTCCCGCGATCTCGCCATTCGCATCGACGATAACACACCCGACCAACGGGTTAGGGCTTACCAGCCCCCTTCCTAATTCAGCGAGTTCCAGAGCCCGCCGCGTAAATCTAATATCTTGGTCTGAATAGGTCATCTAGTTGAAAAGCCCGTTAACATAGCTTTCCGGATCGAAAACCATTAGGTCATTAACCTGTTCACCAATTCCGACGTAACGTATGGGCAGTTGCAGTTCATTCGCGATCGCGACGGCGATCCCGCCCTTTGCCGTACCATCGAGTTTTGTCAGGACAACGCCTGTTACATCCGCCGTCTTCATAAATTGGCGGGCCTGCTCGAGACCATTTTGTCCTGGATTTGCTTTATTGTGTAGACGTCCTGCCGTGTCAACGATCAAAACGTCAGAACTACGTGCTTTTGCGGCAGCCAGTGCATCAAAAAGCACCGCTGCGGGATCAGTGCCCTGTTTTTGCTGAACGATCTGAACCCCCGCACGCTCCGCCCAAATTTCAAGCTGATCGCTCGCGGCCGCCCTGAAAGTATCGGCGGCGCAAATTAGTACATCATTTCCCTCGTTCTTTATCCGCTGGGCAAGCTTTCCGATAGTAGTTGTTTTTCCAACCCCATTGACCCCAACGACCATTAGTACATATGGTTTGATAGATTCATCGACAGCCGTTTCACTCGCAACACCTTTTTCTAAGGATCTATCAAGTATTCCGCGAAGCTCTTGCTTGATCGCTGATTTTAGAGCTGCCAGATCATTTATCTCCTTTCGTGAAACGCCCCGCCGTACATTGTCAAGGACCTGCATTGTTGTTGAGACGCCAATGTCAGTTGAGATCAGCATCTCTTCGAGTTCATCAATAAAAGCATCGTCTATCTGCTTACGGCCTTCAAAGATAGTATCGAGTCGATCGTTAATAGAATGTCGAGTCTTCTCGATCGCCCTCGAAAAACGGACCCCTATCTCTTTTTCGACCGCTTCTTCTTGGGCCTTTAATTCCTCGAGCGATTTGTCCAGGCCGAGAACGGAACTTGAAAAAGTATCTTCTTTCTTTCGTCGCCAAAAAAACGCCATACGGTTAGACTTGCGGAACCAACCGCAAACTAAAGAGTATAGAAAAATACCCCCCGTATAAGCAACGTGAGGTATTTCTGGCGATCGACTGATGGACTAGCTTTATCGGCAGAGTTTAAGCTTTTCAGCCGACTTATAAAGAGCAAATCCTAATATGCAAGAAAACACCACCGATACATAAAATCCGAAGAGGCTGCTTAGTACTGAGGCAGGAATGTTGCCCATAGCAGGCATGTTAAACGGCGCCAATAGGGTCGCGAAAAGGCCCCTCACAACGCCCGTGGCAATCAAAAGGATGAAGCCCATAACGAGGATCTTTAGATAATCGACGCCTAAAACTCTTATGGTATTTAGCCCGACGGAGGGATTTAGAGTCGCGGCGAACGAGCGAGTATAGCCCGCCACAGCGCATGCCGCCGGATAATAAAATAATCCCCATATTATGCAAATGCCCCCCACGACAAGCAATATCGCCCCGTAACCCAGAATTTGTTTGATCAATTCTGCCCGCTCTTTTGCGACGGTCTCCGGAGCTTTCCCAATTGTTGACTCGAGTTGATCGCGTCGAGCTTGTTGTATCTGGCGCTGCATTGCCATCATATCGTCGTCTTCGACACCACGGACATCGACACCCGGGCCAGCTGCATACGCATCGTTAACCGGGACCTCCCCGTTTTCCATAGCGGCGACTCGCTTTTTTTGAATGTCTTCATTCCGCCGCATCATCTCGTTTATTTTTTCGCTCTGCTTTACCGCGTTCGCGGCATAAGACAGGTCAGGAGCAACCGAACTGGCAACCCCTGTTCGGATCGGATCGACGTCGTTCCTGATCGAATTGCTGATCATGAAAAAAGCGATGAGAGTAACAACTATTAGAGGGCCAAATGATGAAAGATAAACACCGATCATCAGGAAAAAGGGATGTACCACGTCGTCCCAGATAGAAAAATCATCAAAAGACGGCATAAAATTCTCATCGAGTTTCCCTTGTGAAAAATTCTCTGCAGTGTTCGCCAAAATGCCGAAAGTAAGGGTATTCGCAAGCATAAAGCAAGCGATGGCCCCCCACATCACGAAGATCCCCCCGAAAGCTACTACCATCTGGCCCAACGAAAGGAGGGCGAACATCACCGCCCCGAGTATCAAACTCGCTTTAAACCGAAGCGGGTAAGCGATAGCGTTGGCGAAATCACCAAAACCGAACGTGCCAACATCCGGATAGTCAATGTGGGAAGCTGGGTTAACGATCAGGGAGACCGGTTCACACATTGCCCCGCACATCGGACAGATCTTTACGTTGCCGCCATATGAATTTGGGCAAGCCTTACAGAATACGCTTGAACAAGTGCCGCAAATATACTTTGCGGGAGCGTCGGAATGTACACTGCAGAATTCGCCGTCCTCCGGGGATGAAACCGAAGCAGATACATTTCCTAGATCCGTATTTACAGGATATTGCGTGGACACGCCGCCGAAACTGCTCGGGCCGAGCCTCGTAGTAGAAATATTCGGTGGCGGGGTAGGCTGTCCGTTGTCCTTTGAATTGAAAACTGCCACCAATGCCGGCACCTTACCTGCTTCGATCCAGCGAAGATTCCCTTTTCTAACTTTGTCCTGACGCAAAAGGGCTCCTTCGTCTATCCATCGCGTCATTTCAGCAAAGTCGGCCTCGAAAATACGTCCGTGGGCATCAACTTGCCAGATCTCGGTTGCTTGTTCACTGTTCATAGAAGCAGATCGCCTTTTTGCTAAGGTCAGGCGACTAACTTTACAGACGATCTATCGCCTTCCTCGGCGGCCCGGATCGCTGCCATTTGCCTGACAATACCGTTAGCGACATCCCCTGCATTACATGCGTCAACTAAAGCCTCGACCACGTCGGATTGGTAACGCGTACCAACAAAACTCCTTAGTCGTTCGAGGGCCGGCTGTAGTTCCATTCCCTTCGAGTACGGCCGGTCAATTGTCATGGCATCAAATGTGTCGGCGACTGAAACGATCTTGGCTTGCAGCGGTATTTGATCGCCCATGAGCCCCTGTGGATAACCTTTTCCGTTCACCATTTCGTGGTGCATGTACATACCGGGCAAGAAGTCCTTCATCGCCGGGATCTGCGACATTATCTTATAACCGCGCTGGGGATGAGTCTTCATTATTTCAAATTCCTCCTCAGTCAACGCTGACGGCTTTTTAAGGATCGCATCGTCGATCGCGATCTTGCCGATATCGTGCAGCAGAGCACTCATTCGTAGTGTTTCCAGTTCGCTTTCACCCATTCCCAGGCGCTTTCCAATGGCCACTGAAATCCGGGCAACCCTCTCAGAATGGCCGCGCGTATATTTATCCTTGCCGTCAATGGCTGCGGCGAGTGCTTTGACCGTTCCCACGAAAAGTTCGCGGTTTTCTTCGGCAGCTTTTGCGAGATTGGCGATCTGGTCTTCGATCTTATCGGTCATTAGATTGAAGGTTTCACCTAGGGTGCCTATCTCGGTGATGTTCTTTGTTTCGACACGCGACGAAAAGTCGCCGGCAGCAATTTTCTTTGCTGCTCCGACGAGTGTAAGAAGCGGCGCCGTCATATATCTGGCGAGCATGAACCCGACGATAAGAGCAATGACAGCAAACGCCATGCTGATAAGCCAGGTCTGGGTCCGCATCTCACCTACTGAAGCGAGCGCCCGCTTCTCATCCTGCATGGTAATAACGCCAACATTGTATCCGTCAGCAACTCTCGCGGTTGAGTAGGCACCGATCATGTCGTGCGATTCCCCTTCGAATGTTGCGGAAAATGGCACGAGAGCCGATTGGACCTGAACCCCGGATTCGAGCCATTCCTGAACGATCTTAAGATCGGCCATCGGCCGCTTTGACAATGCTAAAGCGGGGTCGGAATGAAAGATGGCTTCGCCTGCCGAATTAATAACAAAGACCATCGGAAGACCTGAGCTCCAAAGCTCGCTTTCTTTCGCTTTTGTAATTCCTACGACGCCTTGCGAGACCGCCTGCAGCGATGCGATCGCGACTATCGATCCTTCATTCTTGCCGCCGACATTTACATCCGTGGCAAACGTCATAAGAGAAATGCCGGTGGCTCCCGCCTTTTTAGGCTCACCCACCCTAATGAGACCATTAGCCGGTATGGAAATGGCATCTCCAGCGATCGTTTCAACATCGCCTCGTTTCAATTCAGATCGAAACACCATCAGTGAGTCGGCATTTGCAGGTTTGACGTAAAGGGCAAGCAGATCCGGATTTTCACGAAGCAGCGACCCGAGTTTTGATTCTGTTTGTGGGGACGAAATAGCCGTCGGATCTGTGGACAGTTCGATACCGGTCGAAAGACTCGAGACGACCGAGGTCATGCGACGTCCAAAGATCTCTAGCTGTCGAGCCTTCTCTTGAACTAGTTGGATCTGATAGCGATTCTCAGCCGAACGCAGTTCACGACCGGACTTATTAGAGAGCAGCCAACCGGTCAGGACGAGCGGGACCAACCCAACAAGAAGGAGGGTGACAATGACAAAAACTATGAGGCTGATCTTTTTTGCTTTGGTGGGCATCGGCAGGAAGGCGACAGAGTGACGCCATCTACCATTTTATGCAATTACGACTGACTTGGTCAACAAGTTTTAACGCCACCTCATTAGCCGGCGTATGTACGCTAAACCTTTGAGTAAAATCGTCCGACGATATTAATTTCGTTTAACGATCACCAGAGTAATATCGTCATTCGGGGCGGCGGTGCCGGTAAAGTCGGAAAGGGCAGACTCGACCTTGTCGCGAATACCGGACGCCGATCGTCCCACGTTAGATGAGATCACTGCCTTAAGCCGATCCATGCCAAATTCATCCTCATTAAGGTTGTTGGCTTCGGAAACTCCGTCGCTATAAATGAAAAGCACGTCACCCGGATCGAGTTTTGCAGTGCCACTCTCAAATTCGGCAAAATCCATCAATCCGAGAGGTAAACCGCCTGATGCAAGCAACTCAATATTTCCGTTGGCTCGACCGATAAGCGGCGGATTATGGCCCGCATTGATGAACGTGAGTTCACCGGACGCAGGGTCGAGTTCTGCCACAAACAGGGTAATAAAACGATTTGACGGGGTGTTTTCAGCCAGGTAAACGTTGACCGACTTGACAAGTTGGGCGAGCGGCGTTTTGGCCGCAACCTGACCGTGCACAGCGGCATGAAGGCTCGACATCAACAGCGAAGCTGACGTCCCTTTTCCAGACACATCGCCTAATGCGACAAGCATTTTTCCGTCATGTCGGGGAATGAAATCGTAATAATCACCTCCGATCTCATAACAAGAAAAGGAAATGCCTTGAAAGTCATAGCCTTCCAGTACGGGTGGCCCCTCCGGTTGAAAACGCTGTTGGATCTCTGTGGCCAGTTCGAGTTCCCTCTCCATCCGTTCACGATTTATACGTTCATCAAGCAAACTAGCATTTTCCACGCGTATCGAAGCTACCGACGCGAGAGTCGTAAGAATATCTAAATGCTCAGTGGAGAATGTCGCCTGGTTAGTCGGCGAATCAGCGTAGATCAAGCCAAACACATGCCGCTCATCAACGCTCAATGGGACTGCGAGGACGGAACGAATACCTTGTAGAATGATAGTTTGACTTGCGAATCGAGGGTCCTGTTGTGCATCCGAGGTGAGAACAGACTTGCCGTTTTCCATAACCTCGTTCATTATTGCCCGGCTTATTCGAACTTCTTCGATGGGCACATCACTGCCGCGGGTTCGGGCGACTTTGATCTGCATTTCTTCTCCACTCTTTTCATCCCTAAGCATGACGACCACACGTTCTGCCGGGACAGCATCAAATACCAGCGTCGCCACCTGGTCCAGCGTGTCGTCTAATCCGCTCGAAGAAAGCAATGCAATTCCGACTTTGCTGATCAACCCCAAAAGGTCCGATCGCGTCGACATCGAACTGTCGAGCATTTCGGTGGTCGGGTTTCGTCGACCGGCTAGAGCGATCGTTGTTGAAGGGTCGAGCATTTCCGTCCCATCTGCGATCAGGGTCGAGCTGTTACTCTTCAATGCCTGGGCACCGCTCTCGAAAGTAATGCGCGTTTCGCCGATCTGCACTTCACCGCCCGGGTACAATGGTATCGTCGTGTTTACAGGTACTCCGTTCAGTTTGGTTCCGTTAGCCGAGCCTAGGTCAACAAGCCAAAAGGAATCACCTTCCTGCCGGATCTCAGCATGGAGCCTCGACGCAAAGGCGTCCGGAATACAAATATCAGCGCGAGCTGACCGGCCGATGGTCGTCCGAAGACGCGAGATCGGAAATTTATCGGTTTGCCCCGTCGGCTGTTTAACTACTAAATGCGACATATTTCCTATAATTCTGTTTTACGGCCGATCACAACAACAGTTCCGGCGATCAGATCGTGAACAGCTCGTCCGCTTGAGTTTACCGCTCCCAATAAAAATCCGAGACCGCCGGTTAGAAGAGTGATGAAATAACCCAAGATATTTCGCTTCAAAACGCCGCCAAGCCGGAGCGGCGTACCGTCGGTATTCAATATCGTAAGTCCAAGAAGGATCTTTCCAACCGTTCTCCCTCTAAGAAATGGCAAGATCAGGAAATTACAGATAAATAGAATTACAGCAATAGCCCAGATCCAACCCGGAATAACGACTATCGCATTGTCGTTAAGAATCTTTCCAATAATGAGCCAAATCACCGGCACGATAAGTAAGATCAGATAGTCTATAAAAAGTGCGGCGCACCGAAGGATAAAGGGAGCCTTTAATCTCATAAGCGGAAAATCCGCGCGTTTGTCGTCGCCAATATTCTCCGAAGGGTTTAATGCGGCAGTCGCCATATATTTATCAGATCTATCCTAAAAGAAAATGCAAAGTGGTGTCACCAAGCCTGAGTCGATCCCCGCTAGAAAGTAGATGAGGTTGCCGAGGTTGCAGCCGCATCGAATCCGAAGACGCCGCTAACAAGATCGTACCGTTTGAGGACCCGAGGTCTTCAACCATAAAACTACCGCCCTCTCGCCATATACGGGCGTGACGACGTGAGATCTTTGTTTGCGGGTCGTATTTCGAAAGATCGACTTCAGGAAAAATATTCGACTGAGGATCTCGCCGGCCTAATAGATTTTCATTCTTTTCAAGCGCATAGGTCGGAGCGTCGAGTTCGCTTGTGCCGTCAATAATAAGCTTCGCCGTCGCTCCGGATCTCGAGTATATCTCAGCATGGACCCCTTGCTGACCTATCGGCTGCTTGGCACCGCAAAAGGCACAAAACAGATCCGTTGCAACAATCCGCTGCCCGCAGAACCCACAAAACACACTTTGATTAGCAAGGCTAACCGCCGCGGGTGCCTCCCCGACTCCGTAGGTAATGTTTCCATTTCGAAGTCGCTCAATATGATCTTCCAGGACAGTTTTTAATTCCTTTGCCGAAGAAAATCTGCTTTCCGCATTGTACTCGACGCAACGCATCAAGATCCGTTCCATTTGATCAGACAGCTGAGGGTTGATCTGCCTAGGCCTGGGGTTCTTCTGAAAATCAAAGATCAACAGCGGATTATTCTGTGGATCCGCACCCGTCAAAAGGTGAAACATCGTAGATCCAAGACTGTAAATATCCGATCGCGGTTCGACTTGTCCTGAAAATAGTTCGGGGGGCGCGTAGCCCATCGTCCCTACAGCGGTCACACCTCTTTCCTGATGATTAATAGAACGGGCAATTCCAAAATCGATCAACATCACGCGTCCGGTGTTTCCGTCAAGCATGATATTTGAAGGCTTAAGATCTCGGTACACAATCGTCGTGGGAAGACCGTGAAGATAGGCCAGAACGTCAGAGATCTGTAATGCCCATTCAGCGACCAATCTTTCTTCGATCTTACCTCCGGGGGCGGCTCTCAACCGGCTTGCCAGATCGCCGCCGGAAATATATTTCATCACCAGGTAGAACCGGCATTCGGCCTCGTCGTAAAAATAATCGTATATCGTCGGGATCGAGGGATGGTCGAGTGAAGAAAGGATCATCGATTCCCTCTTGAAGTCCTCGATAGCCTTTAACTGAGCTTCTTCCTCGATACTTGATTGAACCATTTCCTTGACAGCACGTTCGACGCCGCCGAGGTTCTGATCAGTAGCAAGATAAACGGCTCCCATTCCGCCGCCGCCGACCTTACGCAATATTGTGTATCGCGAATTAAGTACCGTTCCTTCTGAAAGTGCGCGAAGGCCGGGCTTCTTTCCGTCTGTTTCGCCCGCGCTGGTTCCACCGGTAGAGCTGTCCAGCTGATCATTCTCGCCAATTACCGTGGTACCCGACGGCACGTGATCATCGGCGGCGACTTGGTCGCCGGGCCCGATCGTATCATCGAGCGAAATGTCATCTGCTACAGAACCAGGATCTTGGACATTCGGAGTAAGAATGGCATTTACCGGATCGTCCATTGACGGTGCCAACTTATCTTCGCCCGCGTCGGTACCTGCCACATGCTCAATGGCGGGCGCCGCGTTTTGCGATGCTCCGCAAACGGGGCAATAATCTTCAATTTCGGCGGATTCGGAACCGCATTCGCGACAGCAAGCCATTACTTTATTTTCTAATGCGCACCCGAATCGAAGAAGCGGTCTTACCGACAATGACCTCATCACCGTCATTTAGAAGTTGGGGATTTCCGGGCAAAAGCCTGCGGCCCCGATTGACATATGTGCCATTAGTCGATCCGAGGTCCTCAATAAAATATGAACCATTATTCCTTATTATTCGTGCATGAGCGCCTCGAGACCTTGCATCCGAATCAGTGGTGTCCAGGTCAACGTCCGGAAAGATACCATTGTCCGCATCCCAACGACCAATAGTTGATTCGTCATTTACGAGTCGAAATTCGGTACCGGGAAAATCGCCACGCTCAACAACAAGAGCGGCATGAGACGGACTCGACGGCTTTTCCACTTCGATTCCCCCGAATACGGCCCCCGGTTCCCGTAACGAGAATCCCCAAGGATGTGACACTGGCAGGCGTCTGCACGCCGAACTCTTGGCTGCGGAGGAGCATGAGGAGGCTCTGACATTCCGTGAACCGCCCCGATAGATGCCGACGAAGCAAGTCTAGTTCCACATTCGTCGCAGAAGCGCGATGTGTCGGGTTTGTCAGTTTGGGCATGGAAACGACCCATCATGTTATTAAAAGCCGTCTTTATACTGGCTTGTCCCGAAAATACAAATGCTGTGGTATTCTACATTCTCAAGGCCTATAGAATGTGGCAATTCTACCCCATTTTAACCTAAATCGCTTAAGGTTCGTTCCAAAGTGTTGATACGATTGTTATCGACACGAACTTTTTTGAAACAATGGCAAAATGGGTGTCGTAATAACCGCTTGAAACGACAGACGGATTTACATTGGTTATACTCTGATTTCAGAGATTTTTTCGTGAGAGGGACACTTAAATATGGCATTGAGCCGTAAGACTAAGATCATCGTCGGGGCGGTCGCAGCAGTTGTTGTTATCATCATTATTGTTGGCAGCATACTTGCCACAAGGACCGACACACCTGAAGTTACTGTTGTAAAACTCGAAACCAGAAAAGAACTCCGTTCAACTGTCACGTCATCGGGTGAGGTCCGGCCAATCCAGTTCATGAATCTCACCAGTGAGGTTCAGGGGCGTATCGAGGAGATATACGTCAAAGAAGGTGACCAGGTTACCAAAGGCCAGCCGCTCGTAAGGCTCGATCCAAATCAATTGCAGTCGAATACGGATGCCCAGGTTGCCGCCCTTCAAGGTGCTCAAGATGACGTCCGGGTTTCTCAATCTCAAGTAACTGCCGCGCAAAATAATCTCGCGCAGTCTCAACAACAGTTCAATGTTGCACAGGTCGCGGTGGACTCAGCCAGGCAACAGCTTGTCGCCGCCCAAACAGATGTTGACCGAGAGGAAAAGACACTTGCCGTTGCAAAGCGCGAATTCCAGAGAACTGCCCAGCTTTACGAATCAGGTGTCGTTTCGCGCCTAGATTACGACAATGCAAAAGACAAGATCGACCAGGCAGAGATCGCATTGAGAAACGCTCGCGCACGACTACAGCAGCAAAACCTCTCCATAAAAGAGGCCCAGACGCGGCTCGCTCAACAAAATGTGGCTGTTCGAGATGCCAGAAGAGCCGTTGAGACTGCCAATCTGAATGTCGACTCAAGTCAGTCACGTGCAAATCAACAGTCTGCCGTGCTTCGCGGCCAACGAAACCAGCGTGACAAAACACTTCAAGTTGCACCGATCAATGGAGTTATAGCTGAGATCCCGTCAAAAGTAGGAACGTTCGCTGTCGCCGGTTTATCTACAACTGCCCTTCTTACGATTGCCGACATGTCGCAGATCAACGTCGAAGTCAAGGTGGACGAAACGTCTATCGACAAGGTTGAAGTCGGCCAAAAAGCAAAGATCAAAGTTGACGCCTTCGGCGACAAAGAGATCATCGGAGAGGTGATACAAAAGACGCCTCTTGCAGTCGGCAAGTCACAAACCAGTGGCGGGCTTTCCACAAATATCAACGTACAAGAGGCAAAGGAATTTCGGGTCGTGATACAAATGAAAGAGCTAACAGAGGAGATCCGAACCGGACTGCGGCCAGGGATGAGTGCAACTGCAGAGATCACGACAAAGGTTGTTAACGATGTAATCGCCGTTCCGCTTCAGTCGGTAATTGAAAAGAAGCCTGATGCCTCACCGTCACCCACAATTAATGGAGATGCTCCGCAGCCATCTGATAAACCAAAAATGATCACCGGGATTTTTGTACTCGATGGTAAAAAGGCAAAATTTGTTGAGGTGGAAACCGGGATTATTGGAGAGTCAGACAGACAGATCATTAGCGGACTAAAAGCTGGTGACGAAGTGATCACAGGCCCGAGTAGAGTTCTCAACACGTTGAAAGATGGATCTGTGGTCAAGAAGGCTGTAAAGAAAGAAGGTGAATCTGCGAACAAGTCCTAGGTCTAGACTGATTAACACGTAGTGTAATTTTGGTTTCGGCCCGTCGCTACGGCCGCTCATATTTATGTACCGATTTATGGAACAAGAAAACGGCCATTCCCCATCAGAAGGCTCGGAAAAAGAAGCTCTGATAAGCATGAAAAACATCTGGAAAACTTACCAGATGGGTACAGAAGAATTGCACGCTTTGCGGGACGTTTCATTTGAAGTAAAGCGTAACGAGTATGTCGCGATCATCGGGCCTTCGGGATCCGGAAAATCTACTTTGATGAATTTGATCGGTTGCCTTGATTCACCATCCAAAGGTGAATATTGGATCAACGGCAATTTGGTTTCGGATATGTCTGACGATGAGCTTGCCCGAATCAGGAACAAAGAGATCGGATTCGTTTTTCAGACATTTAATCTATTGGCTAGGGCCACTGCCCTGCATAATGTCGAACTTCCGCTGATCTACGCAGGTATGCGTTCAGGCGACCGGCATGATCAAGCCCAGGCGGCGCTCGCCGCAGTCGAGCTTGGGGACCGCGTAATGCATCGGCCAAACGAACTATCGGGAGGACAACGGCAACGAGTTGCGATCGCGAGAGCCCTCGTGAACAATCCGTCAATCCTACTTGCTGACGAACCAACCGGTGCTCTCGATTCCAAGACCAGCATCGAGATCATGCATCTTTTCGAAAAGCTGCATGAGGACGGCAACACGATCATACTTGTGACACACGAACCTGATATAGCTGCCCGGGCGCACCGCGTGATCACCATCCGGGATGGACGTATCGAAAGTGACGAAAAGATAAAATAATGGATCAGATCCCGCCGTACGTTTCGATCGTATTTATACTTACGACGTTTGCGGCGGTCGGCTTTCTACTTCAAGTTGTCAGGTCATCCCGCCTCGATTCCCTACCAGGCAAGATAATTCTATTCCTTTTGCCACTATGGATCCTATTCCAAGCTGTGATATCGATCGGCGGATTTTATCAGAATGCAGATTCTTTTCCCCCGCGGATCGCGATCTTCGGGGTTTTTCCGTCTGTGCTAGTTGTATTTTCATACTTGGTCTTTTTCCGTATCGGATTCATCGACCGGATGTCTTTGAAATTGTTGACTCTGTTGCACATCGTTCGCATTCCGGTTGAAGTGGTGTTGTATTGGCTCTTTCTCGGCGGCCTAATTCCATCGCTCATGACATTTGCCGGGTTCAACTTTGATATTTTATCCGGCTTGCTCGCACCGGTCGCTTATTTTACTTCGTTCAGGGCGGGGAGGGTGCGTCGCGAGATACTCATTGCTTTCAATTTTCTGGGACTTGCGCTTCTTTTGAATGTCGTCTCGATCGCGATATTTTCATTACCGACTCCTCTGCAGCAGATATCATTCGATCAGCCTAACAGGGCGGTTCTCTACTTCCCCTATTCGTGGCTCCCGTCGCTGGTGGTGCCCATCGTACTTTTCGCGCATCTTGCGAGTCTCTGGAAACTTTTTACACAAAGTGACCGATGATACATACGGCCGGAATCGACCGGGCGTATAATCATAGTGATGTCAATTGTGGCGACAATTTGGTTGCTAAGCGAGTCTTTTCGCCTCGCCTTTCTCAGTCTGAAGGCAAATAAACTTCGCACCCTGCTAACTCTGCTCGGCGTCATCGTGGGCGTGACATCGGTAATTTCTGTAATCACGATAATTAGCGGGCTCGACACGACCGTTGCGACTGCATTCTCTTCGCAAGGCTCAACCGTCTTCAGCGTTTCCAAACGGCCTTTGGTCATTACTTCTCGTGAAGACATGATCAAATTTAATCGGCGAAAGGACGTCACACGGGATGATGCTGATGCGATACGTCGTGCCTGCCGTTCGTGCAGCGAGGTTGGTGTTGCTCTGAACGGAAGCGGGCTCATAAAATTTGCGGGTAACAAGTCTGAAGGAGTTAGTGTCAGAGGCCTCACTCCGTCAATGTTTGATATCGAGAATACTACTATCCAATCGGGTCGAAGATGGACGGAGCAAGAAGGGCTAGTCGGCCGTAATGTTTGTGTCGTTGGAGTAGATATTCTCGAAAATCTCTTCGACGGACGCCCGGCAGATTCCGTCCTTGGCGAAGAACTGAGGGTTGACGGTGTCCCGTACGAAGTAATCGGTGTGGCCACTCCTTTTGGCAAGGTTCTGGGCTTCTCTCGCGATAATTTCGTATATCTTCCGTTTCAGGCTGCTCAACGTATGTATGGGTCGAGGATCTCCGTGACTGTCCATGTGAAGGTCGCCGAGTCTTCTGAATTTGAGAACGCTAAGGACGAAGTAAAGGCAGTGATGCGGAATCGACGCGGAAAAACAAGCGCTGAGGGCGACGACGGGTTTTCGGTCGAGTCGCAGGACGCATTTCTGTCTATTTATAGCAGTGCGACATCAGGAATATATGCAGCTACCATTGCCGTTGCAGCCGTATCTCTCGTCGTCGGCGGCATCGTTGTGATGAATATTATGCTGGTTTCGGTGACGGAGAGAACGAAGGAGATCGGCTTGCGAAAAGCGGTTGGTGCTCGACGTCGTGACATATTGCTTCAGTTTCTGATCGAGGCAGTCTCGGTAACCGTACTTGGCGGGCTCATTGGGGTGATCGTTGGTTACGGGCTGGCATTTTTATTGGCGATGATAATGGGCTTCCCGATCAATATCCAGGCAAGCTCGGCTCTTATGGGGATCGGTGTTTCATTAGTCGTTGGGATCGTCAGCGGATTATATCCAGCCATAAGAGCCTCGGGACTAGACCCTATAGACGCCATGAGGAATGAATAGGGCGAAAGTATGAATACGGGAGCTTTCAAAGAATCAGCTATCATGGCATTCGACACGCTACGAATGAACAAGCTCCGCTCCGCTTTAACGATCCTAGGCGTGACGGTCGGCGTCGTCACTATCCTCGCAATGGTTTCCATTATTCAGGGGCTTAACCGAGCCTTTTCTGAGCAGATAGAATCATTGGGCTCAAACACGATCTTTGTTGCAAAATTTGACGCAAGCTTTGGGAAGCCACCTGGCCAAGAAGAGCGACAGCGAAAGGAATTAACTATAGAAGACGCCGACGCGATCCGAAACGATGTGCCAACAGCGATCGGTGTTTCGCCGATGCAGAGAGAACTTGCCGTAACTATCAGGTATAACGACAAGCAGACAGATACGCCGATCTTACTTGGCGTCACACCTTACTACGAATTCACGCAATCCCAGTATGTCGACTATGGCCGCTTTATTATTGATAGCGACCTCCGTGAGCGTTCAAATGTCGTTATCCTCGGCCGTGACCTGATCAAAGCGCTCTTTCCGGGCGGGGAAGATCCGATAGGTGAAGAGATAAAGATAGACGGGACTCCCTTTCACGTTGTCGGAGTGATGAATATTCTTGGATCGTTCTTTGGCCAGTCACGAGATAACATTGCTTTCATTCCGCTTACCACCGCCCAAAAATATTATCCGCGACTTGAGCAGCCCCAGAGCGTATTTGTGATAATTATCAGGCCGACAACACGAGCAGATGTTAAAGCAACGATCGAAGCCACGAGAGACGTACTTCGGGTACGCCGTGAGGTCAAATTTGGCGAAAAGGATAATTTCGGGATCTCGTCACAGGATGCGCTGCTTGACATCTACAATCAACTTACCGGGGCGACTTATCTCGTTTTGACAGCTATATCGGCTGTCGCCCTTATGATCGGCGGCATTGGAGTTATGAATATAATGCTCGTCTCCGTGACCGAGAGGACCAAAGAGATCGGCATCCGTAAGGCGGTTGGAGCTACCCGGGCGAGTATTCTTTCTCAGTTTTTGATCGAAGCCGTTGTACTTACCGCTATTGGTGGAGCGCTGGGAGTCGCCATAGGTGAGGTCCTTAGCTTCCTTATCAATTCGTATTCACCACTGCCGGCCTATATTCCTATATGGGCAATAATCCTCGGTTTGTTCGCCTCCGGTGGTATCGGTGTTGTATTTGGTGTATTTCCCGCTCTGAAAGCCGCAAATCTTGACCCAATTGAGGCACTTCGTTTCGAGTGATACTCCGGCCCTAGAAACAAACAACCCGAGTAACTCGTATATTATGCCTTGTTTAGATAATCTTATTAGCGGATGAACTTAATCGAAACGATCAAACTTGCTATCTCAGCTATTTTAGCCCACAAGCTGAGATCGTTTCTAACACTTTTGGGTATGATCATTGGTGTTACCGCGTTTATGGTCGTACTCTCGCTGCTCCAGGGGTTCAATTCCTACGTAGATGAAAAGATTGCGGGAATCGGTTCAAATTCCTTTACGGTCCGTCGTTTTAGCTTTGACGACTTTAAAAATAGTGATTCGATCGCAGCGGCCCAGCGGCGGAATAAAGAGCTGATGTTCGACGAAATGTATTTTATTCGCGATCATGCTCAGTTGATCGATAAGATCGGAGCCAAAGCAGGCAACGAACAGCGTGATGTGAAACGGGGCGATGAGACCCTATTGGGTGTCAGCGTATCCGGAGCGGAGCCTGTCACCGGAGAGATCGATAAGCTCGACATTGCGGAAGGCCGTTTTTTCTCGGAGCCCGAAAATGAAAATGCCGCACGGGTGGCATACATCGGGATGGACGTCGCCAATCGATTCTTCCCCCGCGGTGGTTCGATCGGGCAAGAGATCACTATCAGCGGTATTCCATACCGCATTATTGGCGTGCAGACGGCGAAAGGAACCGTGTTTGGGGTGCCGCAAGATAATTTCATAGTATTGCCGATCAAGACATTTGGCGCGGCATTTGGTGGTTTGACACGACAGCGGGCACCATATTTCGTTGTCACGGCAAAGAGCGATAAGGTGTTTAACGACGCAGTCGAAGAAGTAAGAACGCTTATGCGGGTGAAGCGAAAGCTCGCGACCGGAGAAAAAGATACATTCGGCATCCTCACGCCAGACGCGATCACAGGATTGAGGGACAGCATTCTCGGTCCGACATTTATCGTAATCATCGCCGTTCCGACCATCGCCTTGTTGGTGGGTGCCATCGTCATTATGAACATAATGCTCGTCTCAGTGACCGAGCGGACGAAGGAAATTGGTATCAGGAAAAGCCTCGGGGCCCGGCAGGCCGATATACTCAAACAATTTTTGATCGAGGCCGCGACTTTATCTGCTATCGGCGGGACGATCGGGTTGATAATCGCCGAATTGCTCGGGTTTATTATCACGAGACTGGTTTTTCAGACCCGAATACCGTTCTGGTCAGCGGTGTTTGCGATCGCGGTTTCTGGCGGTGTCGGCGTGGTTGCCGGATTATTCCCGGCTTGGAAGGCCGCTCGACTTGACCCTATCGAGGCGTTGAGGGCTGACTAATCAAAATGGATTTTATAATTGGACCATTTTACGAAAACCTTAAAATGGCGTTCGACACGATACGCGGGAACAAGCTGCGCTCCTTTCTGACCATCGTCGGAGTTGTCGTGGGCGTGATAACGGTCATGTTGATCTCGTCGTTGATCAGTGGCATCAATGTAGCGGTTGAAAAGCAGGTCGAATCATTTGGAACACGATCTATATTTCTTCGAAAGTCTATAGGCGGTATTCGCATCGGGATGCCGACACGCGAAGAACGGATGCGAAAGCCGCTTACAATGGGAGACGCCGAAGCTATTGCGGCCCTGAAATCAATCGAAGTTGCGGTACCGTATTTGGATATTTCCAATAACTTTTTCGGGCAAAAGATCAACGTCACGGGAAAAAATGGAAAGACCTCGACGTCAGTCCAGTTGAAAGGCACCTTGCCAGAAGTTGAAAAAGCACCCGGTGACGTGCTTGTCGAGGGACGCTGGTTTTCGCAATCTGAGCACGAATCAAAGTCAAATGTCTGCGTTATCGGGGACACCGTTCGCGATGCTTATTTTCCATACAACAGTGCGATCGGCGAATCGATCGACATTGGCGGTACCGAGTTCCGGATCATCGGGACCATGCAAAAGCGTGAGCAGCTGTTTGGCGGCGGCGGCGGAAACAATGATCAGTCCAACGCGATCTACATGCCCATGGGAGCTGCTCTCAAACTAAAACCCAATGCCGATGATCTGTTTATTCTCGCGGTTGCAAAAGAAGGCCAGCTTGAAGCGGCGAAAGATGACGTGCAGGATCTGCTTCGAATTCGACGGAATGTGAAATTTGGGGATCCTAATAATTTTGGTCTGGAAACGGCAGCGAGCATTATCGACCAGTTCAAGGCGATCACGGGCGGCGTTTTTCTGGCGATGGTCGTTATTTCGTCAGTCGGATTACTGATCGGAGGTATCGGCGTGATGAATATCATGCTCGTTTCGGTGACGGAGAGAACGCGTGAGATTGGAATCCGTAAAGCTATTGGTGCGAAGCAGCGGGATATTTTGCTTCAATTTCTTATCGAGGCTGCGACGTTGACCGGCTTTGGCGGCTTGGTCGGGCTATTGATCGGGTGGTTGCTGACGCTGTTAGTGCGCATAGTCATGCCGTCTTATGTGCCATTTTGGGCGCCTATCGCCGGGTTAGGGGCAAGCGTCGGAATAGGATTGATCTTTGGCTGCCTTGCATGGAAGGCGGCACGGCCTGATCCAATAGAATCATTACGTTACGAATAAAAAACGCTTGCCTACCGGCGGCCTTTATCAAATCAGTCAAGAATCCTATTGATAAAGCTCGGGAAGAATGCCGTTGAAAGCACACCTAGCAAAAGTTAACAAAAGATAGACGGATATTAAGGTCAGTGCTCCATGCGATCGTGCTCAAATAATGCTCCGGCCCCATGAGCTTAAGACCTGTAGCCTGTAACCACAGCCAGAAAGTCAAGATACTCACGAACCCAGCAAAGTGAATAAAAACCGATGCTCAGAAGCTAGAACAACAACAGTAATGAATTATCTTAACCAAGGTTTGCTGACCGAGGATCGGGGTGAATGTCTGCAGGGGCTCAAGGTACAAGACCAAGGTGTTCAGTACAAATTTCATAACCGCAAAAGGAAATGAGTAGATTGAGATCGAAAGTGCTTGTAGGAAGTTGAGCTTGCTGCCCATTGCGAGTGCAAAAATGTACATATGAGAGTGCGAGAATGGAGTATAGAATGAACGATACCGAAAATCCCAATATTGATTGTCCCGCTCGCTTGAACGGATCCTTCATATCGGCGATCGTTTGCGGCCGGTTAGCTTCGACTCCCTTTTTTGCTTCCTCGTTGTTAGCGATAAAGCTAATCTCAAGAGTTTTATCTGTCGTGAAATTAGCTATCCGTTCGGCTCCTATTCGGCTAACAAATAGATTGCTGTAGGTGGCCGAGAGAATTCCCATTACTAACAAGGCCACGAGCCAACGCGGATGGCGCCGAAGATTGGTAAATACTTCACCCGGCGAAAAGAACATATTACCGAGCGTCGCAGCCGTTGACATTCGTTCAGTGCCATCGTCCTCCGGGCCATTTATAAAGCTGAAGGCAATGATCAGACCTCCGAAGAACAACAGCCCCATACCTCCAGCTGTGAGAGCCGGAATAAATTTAAGAATACTCAAAACCGCGATCAGGAAACCGACCGCTGCAACTATGATCCCTGCTAAACGATTCATTTTACCCTCACCATTTTTGTAATTAGAAATTCAAAAGTCCTTACGCCGGCCTGCCCTAGATTGTTTCATCCAAAACCGTGGTTTTATAACCCTCAACGCGTATGCACGCAGCGTAGTGCCCGGACACGATCTCCCTTAGTTCAGGTTCGACACTCGCACACTCTTCGACGGCGATCGGGCACCGCGTGCGAAACCTGCACCCCGACGGCGGATCGATCGGGGTTGGAACATCGCCCTTTAAAATAATACGTTCCCGCTTGATGGCAGGGTCGGGAACCGGAATAGCAGAGAGCAATGCCTTTGTATACGGGTGCAAAGGCTGCTGATACAATTCTGCGGCGTCACATATTTCAACGACCTTTCCAAGGTACATGACCGCGACCCGATCAGAAATATGCTCCACGACCGCAAGGCCATGTGAAATGAAAAGATACGTTAGATCAAATTCTTCCTGAAGTTCTTGAAGCAAATTGACTACCTGCGCCTGAACCGATACATCGAGCGCAGACACCGGTTCATCACAGATAACCAACTTAGGTTTTAGTGCCAGAGCACGTGCGATGCCGATCCTCTGTCGCTGGCCGCCCGAAAACTCGTGTGGATATCGGTCGGCATACTTCGGATCAAGGCCTACCCGGGAAAGCAAGTATTCGACAGTATTATTCTGCTCCGTATTCGAACCGATGTTGTGAATTTTGAGAGGTTCAGCAACGATCGAACGGATACTCAAACGGGGATTCAGACTGGCATATGGATCTTGAAAAATGATCTGCATTTGTCGCCTCAACGATTGCATTTCACGATCATTTAGACCAACTATATTTTGCCCCTCAAAAAACACCTCGCCTGACGTGGGTTCGTGAAGCCTTAATATGCACCGTCCAACAGTGGATTTCCCACAACCAGATTCACCGACCAGACCGAGTGTTTCTCCGGCGATAATGCCGAACGATACCTTATCGACAGCCTGCACAACATCGTCACTTCCACCGACCTGAAAATGCTTGACAAGGTCGCGCACCTCGAGAAGAGGTTTTAGTCCAGTTTGCTCCGCCGTTGAGATCATTTGTTTTTCAGTGCCACCCAGTGAGCGTCAGTTCGATCTGCCCTAATCGGAGGAAGAAGCGTCAGCACCCACCGCTAATGTCCTTTCTCTCGCAACGTTGAATTTTTGCTTTTCATCATGAAGGACACACCGTACCCTGACGCCGGTCGAGACTTCGACCAGTGGGATCTCGCCCTCTTGACAAATATCCATACGATGTTTGCAACGTGGGGCAAAGTGACAGCCGAACGGGAGTTCCGTCGGCGTCGGCACGGTCCCCTCTATCGTTTCCAATCGTGACGCCTTTCCTGATAAAGGATCGGTCAGCTTGGGAACAGATCGAAGCAATCCTTGAGTATAGGGGTGTTTGGGATTTGAGAATATTTCATCAACACCAGATTCCTCAACGATCTTACCCGTATACATAACACAGACCCGGTCCGCTACCTCAGCGACTACCCCAAGATCATGCGTGATAAGCAGAACAGCAAGTTTTCTCGAAACCCTGAGTTCGTTTAGCAATTCAAGGATCTGAGCTTGGATCGTAACGTCGAGTGCAGTAGTTGGTTCGTCGGCAACAAGCACCTCCGGGGCGCACGCTAGAGCCATAGCGATCATCACACGCTGCCGCATTCCCCCGGATAATTGATGGGGGTAGTCGTAAACACGGCGCTCCGGCGACGGGATCGAGACCTCTCGCAGGGAGTCAATGGCTGCGTTCCACGCGCTGGTTTTATCGAGGCGCCTATGCAGCCGAAGAGCTTCAGCGATCTGCTCGCCGATCGTGAATACCGGGTTCAACGAGGTCATCGGATCCTGAAAGATCATCGCAATATCGTTGCCGCGAATCGCACGGATCCTGTCCTCGGTAACCGCGGTCAGATCTTCGCCCTTGAATTTCACCGCACCGTTCACAATTTTGCCCGGCGGCGAGATCAGGCGCATGATCGAAAGCGCCGTGATTGATTTACCGCAGCCGGATTCGCCCACGAGACCCAGCAATTCACCCGCGTCGAGGGTGAAGCTTACACCATCGACTGCCCTAACGAGGCCCGCTCGCGTCGGAAATTGAGTTCGGAGATCTTTGACCTCAAGTAAAGGCGACATTGATAAACTATGGCTTATTCTTGACAGGATCCGCCGGCCGCCTGGGCAATTTTACGGGCGATGTGATCTTTTTCATCAGTTCCGTGATCGAACGCTCCAGCTGCGGATCCCGCCCGGCAATGACTGACTTAGGGTCATTTTCGACCTCTATATCAGGATCGACTCCATATCCCTCGATGATGTACTCACCCTTTGCGTTTGCCAAGGCAGATTGCGGGACGTTTGTGACACCGCCGTCTATCAACGTCCCACGATTGCTGATCCCGACTACGCCACCCCAACTACGTTTACCCACGAGTTGGCCAAGCCCGGCTTCTCTAAACATATAAGGAAATATATCGCCGTCTGAGGCAGAATTCTCATTGAGTATCGCGATCATCGGACCGAGAAAGGCTCCGTCAGGATACGTTTGACCGTCGTCATTAACCCGACTGTAATTGATCCCGAGCACCTTGCGGCGTAGACGCTCGATCAACATTCGCGATACATTACCACCGCCATTAGCCCGCACATCGATCACCAGGCCTTCTTTTTTGAGCTGGGGATAATACCATTTGATGAATTCTCTAATTCCGGGAGCTCCCATATCAGGAATGTGGAGATAGCCGAGACGTCCGTTGGACATCTGATCCACCCGTTTGCGATTGCCCTCGACCCAATCCAGATAGATCAAGTCCTGCTCATTTGTTATCGGCCGAATAGTGACGGTCCTTGCACCCTGCGGCGAAGGAGTATTGTTTACTGTGAAGGTAACGGTACTGTCAGCCTTTCCTCGAAGATATGCATAAATGTCCCGATCAGCGGTCACGTTCTCACCATTTATGGTAAGGACATATTCCCCGACCTTGGCATCGCTGCCAACCTCTGTAAAAGGTGAGCGGTAAATATCTTCTTCATTCTGCCCTCCAAATATCTTGCTTATCCTGTATCGATTAGAAGCCTTATCGGCCTCAAAGCGGGCGCCGGGCAATGCGACACGCACTCTCGAAGGAAGATTAAAATCACCGCCGTCAATATATGCGTGCTGGACCGTTAACTCAGAACACATTTCCGATATCACATAATTTAGATCTGAACGGTGTGCAACGTAGGGTAGCCATTTCTTGTAATCTTCGCGGATCTTTATCCAGTCAAATCCGTGCATGTTCGCGGCGTAAAACCAGTCACGGTATTGCCGCCAAACCTCATTGAATATCTGGTTCCATTCGGCAACGGGATCGATCTCTGTGACCATCCCCGCTGTAGAAACATTTTTCCGAGAGCGTTCACCCGCAGGGTTGGCATCAAATACCGTAAAAGCTCCTTGGGAGGCAGTGATCAATTTGTTTCCATCACCCGAAAGAACAAAATTCCCCGCCGGTGACAACAAAGTCGTCTCCTTCCTATCGCGAAATGCAAACACCTTAAGCGAAGGTTGAGTGTCCGCTCCGCGGCCATAGTAAAAAGCGGGCTGAGTTGTGTAGATCAGATGCCCCTTAATAGCCGCTAATGAACAAACTTCATCACTTTCAGGCGGGAACGGGTTCTTCGAGTCTTTCTTAAGCGCCAAGGCATAGATCTGAGTCGTCCTGTTTGTCGCATAGTTGAATTCGGAAGACGAGATCTGCGGGGCATACTCACGAGAGCTGAAATAATATAAGTAACCCCCAGCCGGATCCCATGCGGGGCTGCCAGAGTTGAACATCTCTGGCGTCACACGGTAATTCTTGTTATCTTCTGGATTCCATATGTAGACAGATTGCATTCCGTTGGCATTCTGCATTGAATAGGCAATAAACCCGCCTTTCGGGGACCATTCGAAATCCTGGATAAGACCGTTTGGGGCATCGACGATCATCTGAATCTGCTTCGTAGCGACCGTCACAATATAGACCTTCCCGTCTTTATCGCTAAAGGCAATTTTCTTTCCGTCAGGCGACCAGTTTGGAGAATATTTCTGGCCGGCAGTTCCAACCGTTACTTGTTCAGCCGATGAAGTACCGTCCTGTGCGATCACCCAGATCTCATCTTCGCCGCTTTTGTCGGATATGAATGCGATCTGCCGACCATCCGGCGACCACGCAGGCGATTTATCATGCGCCCCTGACGATCGAGTAAGGTTACGCGTTCCGCCCTTTTCGATCGGGACCGTAAAAATATCGCCACGAGCCGCAAATAGCGCACGTTCGCCTTTCGGACTAAGGGAATAGGACGATATCTGACTTCCAACCGAGACCTGTCTTTTACGCTTATTTATGCCGTCATCCGGAACGCTGATAGTTAGCTTGCTCGTCTTCTTAGAACCAACATCCATTACTTCGAGTTCGCCATCACGTTCATAGACGATCCGTCCCATGTCGTCTGAACTAGGCCAACGAATATCCCAGTCACGATTCTTTGTGATTTGTGAGGTTTTCCCGCTTGCGGTGTCATAGGCAAAGAGGTTAAATTTTCCATCTTTATCGGAATTATAGAAGATAGAATTTCCGATCCACATCGCATCCCGAGCCGCTCTTGGACCATCCGAGATCAACTGAGCATCATTGGTTTTAAGGTCATATATATAGAGCTTATTCGCCTGGCCGCCACTGTACCTTTTTTCTGGCCGGAAATCGCGAAACCTCGGCGAGTAGGCGATCTTCATACCATCAGCAGAAAACGAACCTGAACCGGCTTCGGGCATCGGCAATGCTTCGGC
>JBGAVK010000028.1:0-32289 GCA_044228165.1 Pyrinomonadaceae bacterium
AGGGCCACCAAATGCATCCGATCCCGGCATTGTCGATGGATGCTCTAAAGGAATTGAAGTCAACTGTCGAGTATGTTGGTCTCGGCCATACTCACAAACATTACGAGATCGACAACTGGGCGTTTAACCCCGGTTCGATCGAGATCACGAACATAAGTGAGTTTCGCGAAACTCGCGGGGCATTTGTCGTCGAGGTAGATGAACAAAATAAGGTTAACGCCCGGCACGTAGAGGATTACCATTTCCGCCCGTTTCAGCAGCTTGCCTTTCAAGTGTCGGGTTATGCTGACGCAAAGGTCATTACCGAAGACGTTTTGGAACAAGTAAGAATCGAGGCTAGAGTTGCAGAACCGGGCGAGCCGGCCCCCATCATCGAGATCGCGCTTCGCGGCCAGCTCGGTTTCCCAAATTCCCTTCTTGAATTGCAGAAGATCCGTGATGAGGCAAGGTCTATTACTGGAGCCTTACATGTACGAATTAAGAACCACACCGTTCCGGCAGAATTCCTTGAGACGCAGGACGTCCCCGACGATGCAGGACGCGAACGGCTGGAACGTCGCGTCATCGAAGATCTCATCATCCGTGACAACCGCTATAAAACCCGTCAGGAAGAGATGTCAGATGCCGTGATCGGTGCTAAACGAATGGCACTAAGCGATGACGAGCCGCAAAAGATCGCTGAGTTTATTTCGATGAAATTGACGAAATAGAAATGGTGAGGAGCCTTCCGAGTCGAATCTTGGAATAAAGTGGTTTCCAACTTCGGGTTCCGGGGATCTCATTGTCCAACTAACGGATCTATGTCAGAAGCACAAAAAAAAGTCTCAGATATTCGGCAATTGCCAATCTTCCCATTGCCCCTCGTCATGCTTCCTAACGAGGTCTTACCGCTCCATATTTTTGAGGAGCGGTATCGGCAGATGCTTCGTGATATTAACGTTGAAGGCGGCCTCTTTGGTGTCGTGCTTTTCGAACCGGACGATGAGTTCGCCGACAAGCCAGCTATAGGAAGTATTGGCTGCGTCGCCGAAATTCGTGAAGCACAGACTTTGGATGACGGCCGCTCAAATATCCTGACGTTGGGCGTCATACGATTCCGTGTGGTCGAATATCTCGACACTGATGCCCCATATCTAATCGCTGATATCGAGTTTTTTGAGGACGAACCGTACGAGGGCTCGGACCTCGACGGCCTGGCCGACGACGTCTTTGCCCTATTTGAGAGGATCGCAAAAGCAGCTTTCACGATGGGCGGGAGCCGCGGCGTATTCCCTGAGATCAGCCGGACCGACCCCGAATCGCTGTCGTTCCTTATCACGGCTGCATTCAACTTTGAAAATTCAAAAAAATACGAGCTCCTCGCCATGACGTCAACACTTCAGCGGCTTAGAGAATTAAATGTCGTGCTTGGTAAAGCCGTTGACCAATTTGAACAAAGCGCTGCTATTCAGACCATTTCAAAGACAAACGGCCATAACAAGAAAAAGCTGGATCTTTAATTTAATTTCCTAACGAATTTCGGAAGAAATCGATAACTCGCTGATCGTAAGCCTCTGACTGTTCCATCGACGCATTAATGATCGACATCCCTGACGGACTGAGATCGAGCTTGCTTTCGATCTTATTTGCGACCGGGAAACACTTGGTCATTCGGGCGGTCGATTCCTGTAGTTCCTGATTATCTATCCCGGCAAGCAGCAATACATTTCGGTTCTCTATACGGCGGGCAGTGTCACACGACAACTCACGTTGGTAACATCCATCGAAAAAATAAAGTCGGGTTCCCAAATTCGCGAGTTTAACAGTCGCAAAGCTCGCAAACGGAAATCGCTTTTCGATGGCGACTTTCAACACGCCGTCAGAGCTTTCAGGTACCGAATCAAGAGCTATCGCCTTGATCGTCTGGTCCTTAGCGGCCGTAAGCAAACCTGCCGAAGCTCCCATTTCAACTCCGTAAATGCCGATATTTTTGCCGACAAAAGCGATCTGGTTTTGATTTTTCAGGTTACGAAGAAACTCGACCGCAGCACTTACATCTTCGGCTTCACAGCCGCCAAACGAGGCGTTCTCAACCGATGGGCTTTCACCGTGCGCCCGCATATCCGGCATCAAGATCGTGAAGTTCGTAGATTCGTTCAGCTTCACACCCAGGTTCAAAACGTGAGAGCGGTTCGCACCGAACCTGTGAAGAAGTATCACGGCCGGAGCGTTTTCAGTTCCTTTCAAAAGCCAGCCTTTTGCACTGCTTCCGTCCCGATTGGTCCATGTTTCCTGAGTAACCTGCGCTGCGCGAGTGCTCAGCTGCCCATATTTATCGGGAGTGACAAGGTAACCTGAGTTTATTGGCCTCGCTGTCGTATAAACCAGCCAGACCGCACCGGCAACCACGGCAGCAACGATCAAAAGTATCGCCGGAAATAACAAACGTGAAAAACTCTTAACGAGTCGAGTCGATTTAGCCATATCGGTAGATATCGAGATGCAGAATAATGCCGGTCGGCGGCATCGAACGATGTGGTTGGAAGCCCCGAAAAACGATGCTTTCGGTTAGTCCATTTAAAATGTTACCATATCCCGCAGTTAATAAGGAAGAAGTTTTTACAATGTTAAACTCACGCATCACCGCTCTTTTGTTGGCTTTTATGTTTATTTTCGGCTCCTTCGCCGTTGCTGCACAAACGGTCTCGCCGATAGCAAACGGAGCACAAATATTCCCGCTTTCGGAGATCCGTGAAGGTCTAAAAGGAAAAGCGTGGACCGTATTTAGGGGCACCAAGCCCGAAGAATTCAATGTCGAGATCTTTGGAGTGGTCACAAATGCGATCGGTCCAAAGCAGGATATGATCATCGGCCGATTAAGCGGCCAGAACGCGGAACGTACTTTTGTATTTGCAGGCATGTCAGGTTCGCCGGTTTATATTGACGGCAAGTTGGTCGGAGCCATTTCATACAGCTTCCCATTTGCTAAGGAACCCATCTGCGGTATCACTCCGTTTGAGCAAATGGCGTCTGTGATGAAAGAGGCAAGTACCGCCAATGCTTCGCCTGGCGCATTGCGAACGTTTTCGACCGCTGAACTTCGTGCCGATATTTGGCAACCTTCGAGGTCGGCTTTTACCTTTCCAAAGGTAGCTACAGGTTTTGCTTCTGATTCTCTCATGATGGCCGTTGCCGGACAGACTTTTGTCCCGATCTCGACCCCTGTCTATTTTTCAGGGATCTCTCAGCAGGCGCTGTCGTCGTTTGCTCCTCATGTGCTCGAAGCCGGTATTATTCCCGTCGCGTCGACCGGTGGTTCTACGTCATTATCACCAATGGCTGCGTCAAGCGAAGATACGCTTTTGGGAGGCGATTCGGTCGTGGTCCATCTATCTCGTGGTGACGTTAATGTATCAGCTGCCGGTACTGTCACGCTTCGCGACGGTCAAAAGATATATGCTTTCGGACATCCGTTTTTCAGCCTTGGAGCCACCAACCTGCCGATGTCCCAATCCCATGTCGTCACGGTCGTTCCAAATGTGAACAATTCATTCAAGCTCGCCGTACCGGATGCGATGGTAGGGTCGATGACCCAAGACCGCTCAACTGGGATCTATGGGAGTCTCGGGCAAACTCCGAAAATGCTCCCGATAAAGGTAAAGATCCGAACCAGCCGCGGAATGAGTCAAGAGTTTAATTTTGAATCGGTTATCGACGAATTGCTAACACCGCTGATCATTAGTGCAGGAGTCGGAAATGCACTGTTGTCGCAGGAAAGATCGGTAGGGGACCTGACTGTTGAACTAAAGGGCGAGATCCGCGTGAAGGGTGAGCAGCCCATTGTTCTCAACCGCCGTTTTGCAGGCCCCCAAGCTCCTGCATTTGCCACATCTTCTGTTTCAACGCCAGTAGCGGCTTTGCTTAGGGCAGGATTCGAAGGAGCTGATATTACAGGCGTGGATATCGATATGGTTGCAATAGACGGGGCAAAAACAGCATCTTTAGAGCGGATCGAATTAGACAAGACTCAGGTGAGGGCGGGCGATACCGTCGAGATAAAAGCGATCGAACGAACTCCGTCTGGATCGGTCATCGTACAGAGGATACCGCTTCTAATACCGGCAGACACACAACCCGGCACCTTGACCGTCACGCTCGGCGACGGCAATACCGTTCAGCAGAATGCCGCCGTTACCCAATTCACTCCGAGATCGGCAGCCGAACTGATCGCGACCATAGGCAAACTTAAACGCCCTGACCGCCTATATGCGGTCCTCGGACGGGCCGGTTCTGGAACGATAATAGGGGCGACCGAACTTCCAAATCTTCCGCCATCGATGCTCGCAACGATCAACAATGACCGTTCGGCCGGAGGGCCCAAATCGACGACTCAAACCACCATTGCTGAGTATGAACTGCCGTTCGGCGAATTTCTTGTTTCGGGATCGCAGAATCTAACCATCGAAGTAGTCAAGTAAGCAGGGCCAACCCCTTGCTCGTTGACCTTGCCTTCTTTTTCTGCGATTCTGAATTGTGAATACCCTAAATAAATTGCTGCATGCCGCCCGTTTTGCAGCTGAAAGACACGCCGGGCAGTTGCGGAAAGGAGCCCATGCCGAACCGTATGTCAATCACCCTCTTGAAGTCGCCAGTTTGATATCAAATGTTGGCGGGATCGATGACATCGATATCCTGATGGCGGGACTCCTTCACGACACGATTGAAGACACCGAAACCGAGGCACACGAAATAATAAACTTTTTTGGTGAAACGGCTTGCGGCTATGTTCTCGAGGTAACGGACGACAAATCACTGCCAAAGGCTCGCCGTAAAGAGCTTCAGGTCGAACACGCTCCATATATGTCCCCCGGGGCTAAGATCGTCAAGTTAGCGGATAAGATCAGTAATATACGCGACGTTATCGAGAATCCCGCTGTCGATTGGGATATCGTCCGCCGACGTGAGTACGTCGAGTGGGGCATAAATGTCGTTTCCGGACTTCGTGGCGAAAACGTCCATCTGGAAGACCACTTTGACCGGCTCGTCGAAAGAGCAATACCGATCTTGCGCTAGCGTTCCGGCCTAATTCTTCATTATTTTTGCGGCGGCCCGCAGATCGAACTGAATCTGAAGCGGTGTTTTGTCACGCCACGCACCAACGTGGATGTGTGGACTGCGGCTGAATCCGTTGTTGCCTACCTTTGCAAAAGGCTGTCCTCCGGTCACCCGGTCGCCAACCTTCACAGTTACGTCGGCGACATGAGCGACCACTACGCGAGTGCCGTCGTCCCGTTTGAATATGACAAAGCTGGCGGGCGGCTTGCCCAACTCGCCGGGCTTGTTTACGACGGGATTGATATTTACGCGTTCAACTGTCGCGTCAAAAGGGGCGAGGACGGGTTCCTGCCAACCATACCAGTCGTCGTTCATCAAGCCATTTGTCTTGTATGCCCGCATGAAACCGCTTTTGCCGTCACTCGACAGCCCTCCAAAAACGACACAATCCGATCCGAGGGCATCGCCCGGGTAGGCAAGCTGGCCCTCCCAGTGTTCGGAGCACATGTGATCCGCAGCGAAAAGCGGGTGTATTGTGATTGATTCGATCGGTGTCCTCGATGCTTCATCCGTCTTTCCCGGAGCCGGATTCGGTTGGGCCCTCAGGAACGAGCAGGACAGAAAAACAACTACAGCGATCAGGTTAATTGAACGAAACATAATGATCTCTAGCCTCCTACCTGAAAGGCGAAAAGTAGAGAACAAAAGTATCAGCCTAACCGCAAGAGGTCTGATCTGCCGCGTCGCCTTCGACCCAATGTTCGCCATCGGCGTAAACTTCTTTTTTCCAGATCGGCACGGTGCGTTTTAGCTCCTTGATGAGCCACTCACAGGCTGCGAACGCTGGCCGGCGATGCGGAGAGGCAACTGAGATAGCAACACTCGTCTCGCCGATCTCGAGTTTGCCGAGCCGATGGACGATGCCGACAGCTGAGATCTCGAAGTCTTGCTTGGCCTGAACGATCAGCTTTTCCATCTCTTTCAACGCCATCGGTTCGTACGCGTCGTATTCGAGATATTCGGTCTCCCGAATCTCGCCAGTTTCTTTATTCTTTGTAAACCGCCGCGCGTACCCGTCCAACGTCACCGTCGCCCCACACTCCGGGGACACGACGCGGCGGGCGACGCTGGTGATATCGATGGGATCGGTTGTTAGTTCAAAGAAGTCCATTCATTCTTCGAGTTGCACAAGAGCGCGGGTAAGCAAGGGCGATACATTCAACGTTAGGTGTTACGCCCTTGCTTACGCGCGGGCTTGTGCATTTTTATTTCTTTTGCAAACCAAATGATATATATTTCCGTCTAAACTACCAATATACGGGAGGCGGCGGATATGGTTAGATCTACATTTCTATTACTTGTGTTGAGCATTGGCGGCGTATCGTTGTTCCTGGCTGAGCCGGAACGCATTGACGGAGCCAGTGTCATGCCCCTCGCAAAACCCACTCCGCCGCGGCAGCGAACGAAACCAACCAGGCCCACGACAGTCGCGACGCCACGCAGCCAGACCACGACCAACACGCCCACGACGACCGACAACGGCCAACAGCCGAACAGGATATACGGCGACGTATATGAAGGCACGGGCATCAAGACCAAGCAAAAGAACTCCGCGGCCTCGTCGGTACCGGCCAATAATGCCAATACGACGCAGGGCCAAACAACCGTAAACCCTAAGAGAAAAAAACCAAAACGCCCAAAGAATTGACCTTATCCGCCGCTGACCGCTGTACCTTATTTCTTCTCGATGCTCTCCGGCCGATCGATCTGGCGCTTCAGATCGTCGGGCAAGCCCTCCCATAAGTGCGGGTGAGATTCTACCAAACGGGCAATATCACCAAGGTCCTTTAATCGTTTACTCTGCCGTCGGGTCGGATCGCTCCAGGCCATGATCTTGCCTGACAGTGTATCTTCCAGGCTGGCAACACGTAGCAGTATTCCGTGGACATCGGCTGCTACGCCTCTCGACGCGAAATCCTTATAGAAACTCTCGGTTGTAAGCTGAATGCTGACCTTCGAGGTTCCTTTGAAGTTTATGGACCACTCGAACGTTTCAGCCTTAAAGCCCGCTTCCTTGAGGGCAGTTTCAGCTCTTTCGATCGAGTCCGCAGCAACGACAAAATCGACATCCTGGGTGACCATCGGCTCCTCAGCCCAATGATTTACAGCAACCCCGCCGATCGCGCACCATACGATATCCGCCTTTTCAAGCGCGTTGACAAAACGCATCACATCATCCGTGCCGCCGAGCGTTTGCCAATCGTAGAACTGCTTCTCAGTCATAACAGGTGTGATAATAACCGATTTCCTAACCTCCTGAAACCGGCGTGAAGACCGCCAATTCACCGCCCAATCCGATGAAAGTTTCGCGAGTCGCGAATTCTTGATTGAGCGCGAATAACAGGTTTAGTTTCGCGAGGCCCGGATAATCAACCAGCAATCGGTCGAGGATAGTTCCGACGGTTGCATCTTGAGCCAGAACGGCGATTTCCGCCTGTCCAACGATTTCTGCAGTCGCTCCAAAGAAAAGCACTCTAACCATCGACTATTTAATTGCTCCTTGAATCGGACTCGACGCCGACGCATAAAGCCGTTTCGGCATTCTCCCAGACAGATACGCGAGGCGCCCTGCTTGCACCGCAAAGTTCATCGCGGTTGCCATTTGAGCGGCGTTTTGGGCTTCGGCGATGGCGGTGTTCATTAGGATCGCGTCTGCGCCGAGTTCCATGGCGATGGCGGCATCCGACGGGACACCTACTCCGGCGTCGACGATAATTATCGCGTCGGGCAATTGCTCACGCATGATCCGCAGATTCGACGGGTTCTGAACTCCCATGCCCGAGCCGATCGGAGCGGCCAGCGGCATCACGGCCGGACAGCCGGCGGCGAGCAGTTTTTTAGCCATTATCAGGTCGTCGGTAAAATACGGCAGGACGATAAAGCCTTCCTTTACTAATATTTTAGCGGCTTCGAGAGTTTGTTCGTTGTCCGGCAAAAGAGTTACGGGATCACCGATGACCTCTAGTTTTATCCACTCAGTTTCGAGAGCTTCGCGGGCTAGCCGAGCCGTGCGGATCGCGTGTTCGGCGTCGTAGCATCCGGCCGTGTTCGGCAGGATCTTCATGTTTGGATCGAGATGATCCAAAAATGATTCAGCAGAGCCGTCGAGCGGAACACGGTTGACTGCCACAGTAACCATTTCAGCACCAGAAGCGGAGTGGGCAGCCTTCATTTCATCGTACGAACGGTATTTGCCCGTACCGATTATGAGTCGTGAATTAAATATTGTGCCGGCAATTGAAAGCGCATCTGACATAAGAGCAATTTACCACAGAGACACAGAGAGCACAGAGTAGCCAAAAAAAGAGAGATCTATCGGCTACATCTCATCATCTCTTCCGCTCCTTTTCTCCCCATCTTCTTCACCCGCCGCCGACAAAGTGGACGATCTCGACCTTATCGCCATCTCCAACAGTTGTGTCTCGCCAATCAGCACGGCGTATCACTCGGTTATTAAGTTCGACGGCGATCCGCTGTGCCGGAAATGAAAAAAGTTCCAAAAACCGATCGAGGGTGACCGTTTGAGGAACTTTTCTTTCTTCGCCGTTTACCGTTACGGATATCACGACTCAATTCTAATTGTTTTGATCCGTGCGGTCGAATTAGCCGGGCGTTACGACGCGCCTTAGTTCGACTTCTTCGCCACCGGTCATAGCTCTTACGAGAAGGGCGGCCCGCCCGGCCTGAAAATGGGGAACCTGCAGATGCACCTTAGCGAGACCGTTTGCATCCGACTTGGCGTGAAATATCACGGGTCTGAAACTTGAACCAAGTATCTTGATCATTATTTGCGAACCCGGGACGACCTTTCGGTCGGTACCGCGGCAGATCATAATGTTGACAGTACGGCGGTCACCGCCTTTGAACTTGGTTTCGCCCAGCAATTCGAGACTTAATTTTGTGTTCGAGGGCCTTTCTTGTCCCGAAAGCTCACTAACGACCTCGACCGCCTCTGCCGGATATATCTCGATATCCTCGATTATCTCGACATCGTCTATGACCATTTCCTCGGCGACGAGATCCGGCGCAGCGACCCTTATTACTTTTTCAGTTTCGACCCTACCCAGCGGCAAACTCTGGGGATTTGGCCTTTCAGATAGTATGGACGGTACCGTGACAGGAATTGTCGGAATGGGCGACGACATTGGAACTGATTCGACGATCGACGTCACCTTCTCTGCATTAGCCTTTTCCTTTGCCACGGCAGATGACTTTGCGGTCATTTCTTTGAGTTCGTGGATCCGGCCTGCCTTTACCGCTGCGCACATTAGTTTATGCTGTCGCGAGACCCTTTCGGCAAGTTCCCTTTCATCGAAATTTGACGCTGCGAGATCATCGTACCCGGCCCGCTTGCTTGCCAGTATCGTCCCGCCATCATACACAAGCGTCATTATCTGGCGCGAAGGCGCACCTTTATCCTCGGTCTGCACGTGATAAACGGTACCGTCAAAGTCTATGTCTGTGTTAAAACCTGAGATCACAACGCTTAATTAACCAATTTATGCGGGAAAAGCGGCGGTTTTGAGGCGCGCGTGTGCCATCTACCAAGTTACCATACGGGTTTTGCGAGGGTCAATGAATAATTGTCCGTTGTTACGGCGGCAAAGCCTTCCGTTTGCCGTGATTTCGCCCTGCAACTGCCTTGACACTAATAAAGCGTTAAACTACGATTTAGCTTGAGCCACTTTTCGCAAGCAGTATTTTGAAATGCGAGTCATTTCAGTGTTTTTTTGCGATTCAATACGTAAATAAAAGAAGATGTCGGAATATAACGTTTTCGATTACGTCCCGATCGGGATAATGTTTTTGGTTGCTGCCGGTTTTGGTGCCAGTCAGCTGCTCGTAACGCAGCTCATCGGTCCTCGAAAACGGACGGCGACGAAGTTGATGCCGTACGAATGCGGCAAAGATCCGGTGGGTTCGGCGCGAGACCGCTTTTCGATCAAATTCTACACCGTAGCGGTCATTTTCCTCCTGTTTGATATCGAAGTCCTTTTCATAATTCCTTTCGCTGTTGCCTTTAAGAGCTTGATGGCGGAAGAAAAGCTCAGCGGCATCGCATTTGGGACCATTGCCTTTGTTGAGATCATGGTCTTCGTGGCGACCCTTGTTATTGGATATATTTACGTATGGAAGAAAGGTGTTTTCGATTGGGGTCTGCAGGCCCGGGCTGAGGCTCGCGAAGAGGCCAAGGCACTTGCAAAACGTCGACGCGAAGAAGCTGCCGCGAACGTCAAGCTTGCCGCTTAAATATCTATGGGACTCGAAAATAACTTATTCGACTCGCTACCCGATGTCGTCACCGTCCGTCTCGATGCTGTGATAAATTGGGCACGAAAGAGCAGTATTTGGCCCGCAACATTTGGCCTTGCTTGCTGTGCCATCGAAATGATGGGAACGGCTTCGTCGCGGCAGGATATTTCCCGTTTTGGGGCTGAAACCTTCCGTGCATCTCCTCGTCAGGCCGATTGCATGATCGTCTCGGGCCGTGTTTCGAGAAAGATGGCGCCGGTACTTCGCCGGATCTACGATCAAATGCCGGAACCGAAATGGGTCATCTCGATGGGTGCATGCGCGACGTCGGGCGGTGTATTTGATAATTACGCGATCGTTCAGGGCGTCGATAAGATCGTGCCGGTCGATATTTACATCCCCGGATGCCCGCCGCGGCCTGAAATGCTGGTGCATGCGATCACGATGCTGCAGGACAAGATCATGAAAGAATCGGTCAAAGACCGGCGTGACACGTTCGAGACCGAGTCGCGGGTTTCGATAGTGCCCGGAACGCTTCCGGTAACCGAAGGAACCGCTTTGGAACGCGAAACGGAGACAGAGGTCGCTGCCGGCGAGACCGCACGCCCCTATACCGTTCCGTCGAAGCACGAGCGCCGTCGTTCGTCCTGATATCTATATGACAGATAAGCTCCACAAATATGTGGAAAAGCTAAAAGCTAAGAATGAAGCATGGGTGACGTCGGTCGCCGATGGTCTCGGCGAGGTTACGGTAATCGTTCCGCGCGAATCGATCCGCGATGTCTGTGCATTCCTGAAAGGCGAGCACGGGTTTGATATGTTGGCCGACCTTTGTGGCTCTGACCGCGGGCCAGAAGAAGATCCAAGGTTCGAGGTGCTTTACCATTTGTTTTCGACGACGCATTACAACCGGCTCCGACTGAAAGTTTTACTGACGGATGACGAACCGAATGTCGCGACCGTTTGCGACCTTTGGAAATCGGCGAATTGGCACGAACGTGAAACGTACGATCTGGTCGGCATCAAATTTGACGGCCATCCGGACCTTCGACGCATTTTGCTCCCGAGCGATTTTGACGGACACGCTCTCAGAAAAGATTATCCGCTGCGAGGTTACGAGCCTTACAGCCTGAATTAAGATATGGCGACTGCAGTAGAAAATTTTGCCACCCGGTCTGAGGTGCTCGATTCGTCGCTCGAGTCGGAAATGACATTATCGATGGGGCCCCAGCATCCATCGACCCATGGTGTTTTGCGTCTTGATCTTAAGCTCGATGGCGAACTCGTCGTTGGCTGTACCCCTGACATCGGTTATCTCCATACGGGGATGGAAAAGCTCTTTGAATACAAGAAATACCAGCAGGGCATCGTTATCACCGACCGGATGGATTATCTCAATCCGCTCGGCAACAATCTCGCCTATGTGATGGCTGCCGAAAAGCTGCTCGATCTCGAGATCCCCGAACGGGCTCAGGTTATCCGCGTTCTGATGTGCGAATTGCAGCGCATCGCCTCGCATATGGTCTGGTTGGGAACGCACTGCCTCGATATCGGTGCGATGTCGGTGTTCTTTTATTGCTTTCGCCAGCGTGAAAAGATCCTTAACCTGATCGAAGCCGCGTCCGGCGGACGAATGACGCCCAGCTATTTCCGTATAGGCGGCCTGATGATGGATCTGCCTGCCGGTTTTGATAAACGATGCAAACAATTCCTCGATGATTTCCCCGAGGCGATGAACACCTTTGACACGCTCGTCACCGGCAACACGATCTGGATGAGCCGGACCAAGGGGATCGGCGTTATCGAACGCGACGAAGCGATCAACTGGGCGCTGACCGGTCCGTGCCTTCGCGGCAGCGGCGTCGAACTCGACCTCAGGCGGCATAATCCTTATTGCGGCTATGAAACGTACGATTTTGACATTCCGGTCGAAACGGACGGTGACGTCTGGTCGCGGTTCAAGGTCCGTATGCGTGAATGCATCGAGTCATACAAGATCGTCCGCCAGGCTCTCGAAAGATTAAAGCCGGGACCGATCAAAGCCGACAGTCCGAAGGTCGTTCTGCCCGATCGCGACGATATGCGAAAGCATATGGATTCGCTGATCCACCACTTCCTTATCGTTGCCGAGGGCTTTAACGTTCCGGAAGGCGAAGTTTATCACGCTATCGAAGCCTCAAAAGGCGAGCTCGGCGTTTATATGAAATCGAATGGCGGGCCGAAGCCCGAACGCGTACATTTCCGCGGGCCGAGTTTTGTAAATCTTGCAGCCCTTCCGGTAATGAGTGAGGGCGAGATGGTCGCGGATGTGGTGGCGATAATCGGTAGTTTGGATATTGTTTTGGGTGAGATAGATAGATAGATCATGTCAGCAGCAACACCTACAAGTTATACGGATAAGATCGTCGTTTCGGACGAGATCGCAGAATTTTCACCGGCGGTTGTCGAAGAAATGAGATCGCATTTGGCTAAATATCCGGCGGACCGCACGCGTTCCGCATTGATACCTTTGCTGTTTGTCGTGCAGCGGGAACGCGGCGGCTGGATCGATAATCCGGGCGTTAATTTTCTGGCAAAGTTTCTGAACCTCGAGGTTACAGACGTCTGGGAAACGGCGACGTTTTATTCGATGTTCAATATGCGTCCGGTCGGCCGTCATCACATCCAGATCTGCAAGACGCTGTCGTGCAAGATCATGGGCGAGCCGGATATTACCGAGCATATCTGTTCGAAACTCGGCATTCACCCGGGCGAAACGACCGAGGATGGCAAGTTTACTGTTTCGATGGTCGAATGCCTTGGAAGCTGCGGCACTGCACCGATGATGCAGATCGGGTTTGATTATCACGAAGATCTGACGGTTGAAAAGGTGGACACGATATTAGCTGAGTGTAAATAACTATCGAAATATGGAGATCAAAGCAATTGGCTGCGAGCCGCTTCAACTAAAGCTGATGCACGTCAAAGACGGGCACACGCTCAAAGTGTACAAAGACCACGGGGGCTATAAGGCACTCGAAAAGGCGCTCAAGATGTCTCCGGGGGATGTCATCGAAGAAGTCAAGAAAAGCGCACTTCGCGGACGTGGAGGAGCAGGCTTTCCGACGGGTATGAAGTGGTCTTTCGTGCCAAAGGACTCGCCAAAAACAAAGTACGTAGTTTGCAACGCTGACGAGTCTGAGCCCGGAACCTTTAAAGATCGTTATCTGATGGAACGTGACCCGCATGCCCTGATCGAGGGAATGCTGATCGCCGGCTGGGCACTGGGTTCAACTACCGGTTTCATTTACACCCGGGGTGAGTATAGATATTTGATCGACATAATGGATGTCGCTCTGGCAGAAGCCCGTGAAGCCGGATTGCTCGGAAACAACATACTTGGCACCGAACATTCGATGGATATCCACACCCATACGGGTGCGGGGGCCTATATTTGCGGCGAAGAAACAGCACTACTTAGTTCACTCGAGGGCTTTCGCGGCCACCCGCGTATGAAACCGCCCTTTCCTGCTGTCGAAGGCGTTTATGCTTCGCCGACGGTCGTAAATAATGTCGAAACTCTGACCGCTGTTCCGCAGATCATTAACATGGGCGGCGAAGCCTGGCGTGATCTCGGTACTGAAAAAAGCGGGGGAACAAAATTGTGGTCGGTCAGCGGACACGTCAACAAACCCGGCGTTTACGAACTTCCAATGGGCTACTCCGATATGGAAAAGTTCATTATGGATGACTGTGGAGGTATCCGCGGCGGCAACAAGCTAAAGGCTTGCATCCCCGGCGGTTCGAGCGTTTACATTATGAACGCGGACCAGATCATCGGAAAGAATGTCACCATGGATTACGAAGGGCTCGTTGCAGGCGGCTCGTCGGTCGGGAGCGGCGGGTTTATCGTGATGGATGATACCGTTGACGTCGTCGAATCGACCAAAAACCTGACCGAATTTTACAAACACGAGTCCTGTGGTTGGTGTACGCCTTGCCGCGAAGGAACCGATTGGCTCCTTAAAATATTCAACCGCATCGCTGCCGGCGGAGGCAGGCCGGAAGATGCAAAGTTGATGCTCGATATTTGCGATAACATTGAGGGCAAATCGTTCTGCCCGCTCGGCGATGCCGCGGCGTGGCCAATTCAGTCGGCGATCAAACAATTTCCCGACGATTTTAAGAAATGGCTTTCGGCAAACGCCGGTTTGGAGGCCGTGACGCCGAACGTCTGACATTAGATGACCAAGCGAGGACCGATCTCATATATGTCCGCAGGTGCAAAGATCAGTTTACTGATCTTTGTGCTGGTTCTATCGCTATACGCACAAGGTAAAAATCCCGTCATTTTGATCCCTGGACTGTCCGGTTCAGAACTTCGTCACAAGATCACGAACGACCGGGTCTGGTTCAAGACGATCAAATCTAAATCTGAAGACCTTCGCTTGCCGATCTTTGCAGACCCGACCAAAGGACGGGACGAACTCGTCGCGACCGACGTTCTGCGAAGCGTAAAGATCGGCATTTTCCCGGTGACCGACGTTTATGGCGGCTTTATCAAAGCGATGGAGTCACGCGGCGGGTATCACGAAGAAAATTGGGACACCCCATCGGAAGATGGTTTTGAAGATTCACTCTATGTCTATCCATACGATTGGCGGATGGATAATGTCGAAAATGCCCGGCTACTGATCAGGCGGATCGAGGCACTTAAATTAAAGCTCAAAAAGCCGGATCTAAGATTCGACATAGTCGCCCATTCGATGGGGGGACTGATATCGCGTTATGCTGCGATGTTCGGCGACAAAGATCTACCTTCCGGAAACCGCAGGCCCGCAGCGACGTGGGCGGGGGCGGTACATTTTGGCAAAGTCGTCATGATAGGGACCCCTAACGAAGGTGCAACACTTGCCCTGAGCAATCTTACCGAAGGCTTTACCTTGGGCGGGTTGCGGATCGATCTGCCGTTTGTACAGGACACCTCTAAATTCACCGTGTTTACGATTCCTTCCGGCTATCAATTGCTTCCCGCTCCGGGGACCTTGAAAGCCTTCGACGACCACTTCGAACCGGTCGAGATCGACCAGTTCGATCCGAAAGTGTGGACAAAATACGGATGGAGCACGCTGGACGACCCGGATTTTGTAGGCGAATTCAACGCCACGGAAAGGCGTGCCGCTCCTCAGTTCTTTGCTGCGTCGCTCAGTCGTGCGAAAAAGCTTCACGAAGCCCTTGCTTCGGCCCCCGGGAAGTCCGGCGGCCTTTCGTTCTATTTGGTTGGCTCTGAATGCAAAACCGCACTCGACGCGATCATCGTTTACAAAGACAAGAAGTCTAATTCATGGAAAACGATATTCAGGCCAAAGGGATTTGTCCGGTCTGACGGCGTTAAGATCACGGATGAACAGGTCCGAAGCGTTCTGTTTTCCAACGGTGACGGTGTCGTGACTGAAAATTCGCTGCGAGCCGACAGGCTGACTAAGATAGAAAAGGCGGTTCCGATAGTCGATTACAAATCGGAGAAGTTGTTTTGCGAGGACCACAATAAACTTGCGGCAAATCCAAAGGTCCAGGATTACATTATTTCATTGTTGGACAAGAAAGTAGTTTCGTCAGACGACGAAAAGGAGGATCAGTAATTATGGGAAAAGGTGACAAAAGATCACGCCGCGGCAAAATTTTTGCCGGCAGCTTTGGAAAAACGCGTCCAAAACGAAAAAAGGCGGTCGTCAAACCTGCCGAGCCAAAGGCTGCAAAGAAAAAGGGTAAATAGGATAGCGGATCAGAAGCTGTGCCGATGAGTAGGCCAATAGGACGATCCATTCGCGAATAGTTTAATGTCAGAACAGATAAAAGTAACCATTAACGAACAGGAATTTGAGACCGATGCGGGTGCACGGCTGATCGACGTGTGCCGTGACAACGGCTTTGGCGTTCCGTCGTTTTGCTATTACCAGGATCTCGAGGTCCAGGCGTCGTGTCGTATGTGCCTCGTTCGCATAGACAAAATGCCGAAGCTCCAGACCTCTTGCACTATCAAGTGCACCGACGGTATGGTCGTCACCACACAGAGTGAAGAGGTCGAAAAGGCCCAGCGCGCGATGGGTGAGTTCCTTCTGACTAATCACCCGCTCGATTGTCCGGTCTGCGACCGAGGCGGCGAATGCGAATTGCAGGAAGTGATCTTTGATTGGGGCGATGTAGAACAGCGATTTGGTGAGCGAAAGAACACCGAACCCGAGAAATATCTCTCCCCGATCGTGGCGAACGATCCGCAACGGTGTATTTTATGTAAGCGCTGCACCCGGGTTTGCGACGAATGGATGGGCGAAGACGCGATCGAGGCCGGCAACCGCGGTGTCAATACCGTTATCGGAACTTACGGCGGTTGGTTAAACTGCTCTCAGTGCGGCAACTGTATCGAGGTTTGTCCTACGGGAACGTTGCTCGATGGAGTTTATCGACACGAAACACGCCCGTGGGAACTCGATCAAACGGTTTCTACGGATGTTTACGGCAGTGACGGGATGCAGATCTCGATCGGATCGCGATCCGGCGAGGTTCATCGAATTGTTGCCCGTGATCGCTATGTAAATGGCCTGAATGGTGAATTCCTAGATGTAAAGGCCCGTTTCGCTCACGGTTTTATCAATCATGCCGATCGTATCAAAACGCCGATGATCCGCTATTCGAAAGGCGGCAAGCTAATCCCGGCGACCTGGGATGCTGCGGTCAAATTCGCGGCTGAGAAACTCAAAGAACACGGTAAAAACATTGGTGTTATCGCCAGCCCGAGACTGACGAACGAATCTGTTTTATGTTCAAGCGATTCGCAACCGAAGCAGTCGGAACAGACAACTTGTCTGTTTCGGACGTACAAGATCTCGCTCCGATATTTGAAAACCTTAGCGTTTCGCTTTGCACACATAAAGAGATCCGTTTTGCCAAGACGATCGTTCTTATATGCGGTGAGCCTGAAGAAGAACAGAGCTATACGGCAAATCAGATCCGTCAGGCGGTCCGCAACGGCGGTGCCAAATTCATTTGTGTAAACGATACACCGATCAATCTTTCGCGGCGAGCGACACAGTTTGTGCATGTTAATGCGGGTACGGTGGATGCTTTCGCCTTATGTGCGGCCGATCCGGCCCACGACAGTTTCGCTGCTGACAAAATGGGCATTTCCACGGGTGAGATCGACTCGGTTCGTAAAACTATAGCTGAAACGCAAGGCGACGTCATCATTATGATCGGCGGCGAACTTTCGCCGGAAGCTCAAGCCATCTTGGCAGCGAATGCATCAAGCTTTGCCGGAGAAGGCCGCCGAGTATTGCTCCACCCGTTGCCGAAATATAACAATTCGGTTGGTGCCCACGATTTGACACAGGGCCGCAGATCGGTCGATGAAGTTGTAAAGAATTCAAAAGCCTTATTGATCGGCGGAAGTCTCCAGAACGCAAGTGTTTTGGCTGGTAAGGATTTCGTTGTCGTACAGGAACTGTTTCAAACTGAAACGACGGACCATGCGGATGTTGTGTTCCCAGCGGCAAGTTTCGCCGAAATTGACGGGACATTTACTAACAACGCGGGCAACGTCCAGCGTGTCCGGAAAGCTATCGAACCTCTCCATCAGTCTAAACCTGATTGGATGATCACCGCTTTGATAGGTCGTGAAATGGGAGTTGAGATCGCTTCTGATTGGTCACCGTCCTCTATCTTTAGGTCTCTTGCAGATGAAAACCCGGCCTACAATGGCCTCAGATATCCGGCACTTAAAGATGAATCGAACCCGGTCCAGGCCAAATACGAGATCAAAGAAAGGCCTGATATTACGGCAAGTATTAACGGGTTAAAGGACGCTGTCGGGAAAATGAGTGCGACTGACAAGATCACGGCGGTACCCAAAGTGGGTCATAAGCTGCATCGTCTGACGACGATGACAAGCAAAACTGAGCAGTTTCACCTGCTCGCACACGGTAACCCGAAGCCGTCGAATTTGCTGGTTTCGCCGCTTGTTCAGTTCGGGCTAGACGGTGTTGCTCGTGAAGAAGGAATAGCTGAGGCTGCTGCTGTAGGAGTGTCAGACCGTTCTGCACCCGGTAAATAGTTTTTGATATGGAATCTGTCCTGAAAACTGCATTTCCTTTTATTATCTACGCGGCAGCGATCGGCGCGGTCTTCGGCGGCGTTATGATGATCGTCGCCTATACGGTGCTCGCCGAACGCAAGGTTCTTGGATGGATCCAAGGCCGTGTCGGGCCAAACCGTGTTGGGCCGTGGGGTTTGTTTCAGCCGTTCGCGGACCTTCTGAAATTTATTTTTAAAGAAGACCTGACGCCGGATAAATCGACCAAATTCGTCTATTTTCTGGCTCCGCTGGTCGCACTGACCTGTGCTCTAATGCCCATGGTCGTGTATCCGTTCGGTCCACGAATCGCCGATCCATTGGGCTGGCTCATTCCATATGTCACCGGAATTGCGTACCTTGGCGATGCAACGGTGTGGGTAGCCGAACAGGCCAGGAACATGCCATTGACCATCGCAAGTATCGATGTAGGCGTGCTTTTTGTTCTGGGAATCACGTCGGTCGGCGTTTACGGTATTGCTCTGGCGGGTTGGTCGTCGAATAGCAAATATTCATTAATGGGAGGCCTTCGTTCGTCAGCGCAAATGATCTCGTACGAGCTGGCGATGGGGGCGTCCGTGATCGGCGTCGTGATGCTGGCCGGAACGCTCGATCTGAATGGCATTATCGTGGCACAGACCCGGTCGCCGTTTCGTTGGTTCATTATCCCGCAGATCATCGGCTTCTTTGTGTTTTTGATCTCGGCATTTGCTGAAACGAATCGCGTCCCATTTGATCTTCCTGAGGCAGAGACTGAACTTGTTGCCGGATTCCACACCGAATACTCGGCACTCAAATTTGCTCTATTTTTTATGGCCGAGTATGTGAATATGTTCACGGTCTCGGTGATGTGCACGGTCTTGTTCCTCGGCGGATGGTACGTTCCCGGGCTCGGACATATTTTTGATCCGGGGTCGATTCCCTACGCTCTTGTCAGCCATGTTGCGTTCATTGGTAAGATCTGTGCTTTTCTGTTTTTGTATATCTGGATACGCGGAACGCTGCCCCGTTTCCGCTTTGACCAGTTGATGAATTTCGGCTGGAAGTTTTTATTGCCGGTCGCAATTGGAAATGTGATCCTGACGATCGTTGTTGTATTTTTCTTGAATCGGTAGGAGTTTTCAACGCAGAGATCGCAGAGGACGCAGAATAAATGCTGCAAGTCCATTGCTTTCGTGAATTGGTTTCCTCTGCGTTTGTGGCCTCTGCTTTGAGGAATGTTCTTATGGTTGGAACAGTACTTTTTTTCATTTTTGCGGGACTCGCGATCGCTGCGGCGATCTCGATGGTCTATCACAAAAATCCGCTATACAGCGCAATATCGCTTGTTGGCGTGTTTGTCTCGTTGTCTTGTATTTACGTCACTCTCGCGGCACCGTTCATCGCGGCAGTACAGATCTTGATCTATGCCGGGGCGATCATGGTTCTGGTGGTATTTGTGATCATGTTGCTTAATCTCGACGACGACCGGGCTTTTAACCGTTTGAACTATTTATACGCTCTCGGCGGCGGTCTCGGCGTGCTGATGTACACCGAGTATCTGCTACCGGTCGAGATCGTCGGGATCTTGTTATTAATGGCGGTAATTGGGGGCGTGGTTCTGGCCCGGCGACTTGCCCAACCTCAGCTTGAACTCGTCGTCGAACACGAATTGGAACTCGAACATCAGGACAAAGGCCTGTTGAATTAACGTTATGGAACCGAGCTTAGCCAGTTATCTGGCGTTATCAGGAATCTTGTTCACTATCGGCTGTGTCGGCGTTATTTTCAAACGCAACGTGATCGGGATGTTTATGTGCATCGAGCTAATGCTCAATGCCGTCAACCTTACTTTTGTGGCGTTTTCGCGATATTACGGCGATGTGACCGGGCAACTTTTTGTTTTTATGGTGATGTCGGTCGCCGCCGCAGAAGCGGCTGTCGGACTGGGTATCATCATCGCGTTCTTCCGCAACAGCCAGTCGGTCGATGTGGATGACGCGAGTATTTTGAGGAATTAGTCGGAACCCAGGCTGCCGGCCTGTGAGTGATTCGCTGTCCAAAACGAAGGGATAATGGTTGAAAATAACCTTTTAAGTCTAATAATTTTTGCCCCGCTGGCAGGTGCCGTGATCAATTGGCTGATCGGCGGCAAGTTGCGGAACGAACTGTTTAGTAGCATAGTGGCATGCGGGGCGATCGTCGTCTCGACAATCGTCGCATTCATGATCGCCTTTGGCATTGGCACACCTCATGCCGGTGCTTTGATCGATCCCGAAGGCAAGCCGATACTCGACCATCTGTGGACTTGGATACAAGTTGGCGGATTCCGCGCGGACTTTGCACTCGGGATGGACGAACTGTCTGGTATTTACGCCTGTTTCGTAACGTTCGTCGGACTTTTGATCCATATTTTTGCCACGGGTTATATGAAAGGCGACAAAGGGTTTTACCGCTTTTTCGCTTATCTGAACCTGTTCATGTTCTCGATGCTAACGCTCATTCTGGCGGATAATTTCCTGCTGATGTTCGTCGGCTGGGAGGGCGTGGGGCTTTGCTCTTACCTTCTTATCGGTTTTTACACCCAAAAAGACGAGGCTCGAAAGGCTGCCAAAAAGGCATTCGTCATGAACCGCATGGGTGACTGGGGCGTGTTAATGGGGATCTTTCTGATCTTTACCCTGACCGGCTCGATCTCATTTTTCGACAAGGTGGTTGACGGAGTTGAGGTCCAGAGCGTCTTCACGTTTGTCACAACGCACATGACTGCCGACCCGTTTACGTGGGGAGCGATCTTTGCGGGCGGATTAACGTCGGTTGCTGTTCTGATGTTTATCGGAGCAACGGGTAAATCGGCTCAGATACCTCTGCTCACATGGCTCCCGGACGCGATGGCCGGCCCGACACCTGTTTCGGCACTGATCCACGCTGCGACGATGGTCACGGCAGGCGTTTACCTGGTCGTGCGTGCAAATGCGATCTATCAATTTGCCCCGACAGCGATGTGGATCGTTGCTGTCATCGGTGCGGCAACAGCTATATTTGCGGCGACCATCGCGATCGCCCAAAACGACATCAAGAAAGTTCTCGCATATTCGACCGTTTCGCAGCTCGGATTTATGTTCCTTGCCGCAGGCGTCGGAGCATTTACGGTCGCGATCTTTCACGTGATGACACACGCCTTTTTCAAGGCACTGCTCTTCCTCGGTTCGGGCTCGGTCATTCACGGAATGCACCACGAGCAGGATATGCGGAAGATGGGCAACCTGAAAAAGTACATGCCCATTACATTTATAACAATGGCTACGGGCTGGCTTGCGATATGCGGTATCCCTATTTGGGCGGGCTTTTTCTCAAAGGACGAGATACTTTACAAAACATTTGCGGCGGACAGCTATTTCCCGGGCGGGCCTTTCTCGGGCGAAGAGATCCTCTGGGTCATTGCGACTCTAACGGCAGTACTTACGGCGGTCTATATGACGCGAATGATGGTCATGACATTTTGGGGAACTGAGCGTTTTCACGACGCCTTGCCCGGCGATGATCATCATGCTGATCATGGCCATGATGGCCACAGTGACGCTCATGCCGCTGATGATGATGACGAACATCATGCTCTGCCAGCCGATTTCAAACCGCACGAGTCGCCGTGGTCGATGACGGTGCCGCTTATCGCACTCGCGATCTTGTCAACGGTCGGCGGGCTTGTCGGAATTCCCTATGCGATGAGCTCGCTTGCGGGAGCCGGCAATGTAAACGTGTTCGAACACACTCTCGAACCGGTAGTCGCAAAGGCCGGCAGCGGCGAACATGGCGCTCATTCAACGGCACCGGAAGCAAAACCTGACGGCACGCATTCGGCAGCGGAGACACCGAAACCGGCCAAAACAGAATCGCCTGCAGCGGGAGATCACGAAACCCATTCGCCTGAGGTGGTAGCTAAAGAACGTTGGCTTGCTCTACTTTCGACAGTTCTGGCTTTCGTCGGTATCGGGATCGGTTTTGCGTTGTTCCGACGCGATCCTCTGAGGAAAATGCCTAAGATCCTTGAGGAAAAATGGCGTCTGGACGAGTTTTATAATGGTTATATCGTTGACCCGATCACACGGCTTTCGCGTGAGCGTCTATGGAAAGGCTTTGACCTCGGCTTTATCGACGGCATTGTGAATGGCATTGGCAATTTTGTCATGGAATTTGGTGGCGTTGTCAGGCAGCTTCAGGTCGGCTTTGTTCGAAGTTATGCAGCGATCATTGTGATCGGGGCGTTAGCGGTGATCGGATACTTTATTTATTACGGATTGAAATTGGTTGGATAGATGACAAAAATCGTCGCGTTGAATTGTGCCGGTTGTGGTTCGAGCTTGGATATCAAGCCGGAAATGACAACCTTTGCATGTGGATATTGCGGTGTTTCTCAAGTCGTGGAAAGGAGTGGCGGAACCATTTCTTTAAATTTAATTGGTGAGACTCTTCAGAAAGTTCAAGTCGGAACTGATAAGACGGCAGCGGAATTAGCATTGAAACGGCTTGCAAAGGAACTTGATGAGACTGAAAGTAACTTTGCATCGATACATAGGAAGAAATCTGAAGAACATCGCACGACCTTAAATATTTTCGGCGTACTATGGATTGCCCTGGTTTTGATTTCTATCTTAATAGCCGCGTCCGGTACATTAGGTTATCTTTTGGGGTGGCTGTTGTTTTTTGGCGGATCTATTTGCTTAGGTATCCTGTATAGTCGGGAGCGTTCGAAAATCGACATGCGGTTCAAGCCGATTGAAGGTGGTTTGTTCCGACGGGGAAATGATTTAAAAGACAAGATAGCGAAGAACCGGCTACTCGTTGACTAGCGATATAATAATGCGTTTTATAAACGAAAATCTCTTGACGATATTGATCCTGCTTCCCGTGGCCGGAGCCGTTTTGACGCTCGCACACCAGATGTTCTGGAAGCAGGAAGGCCAGCTTAAATGGTTGACGCTCGGGTTTACCGTGCTCAATTTCCTGGTATCCCTCGCTTTGCTCTCAAAATCAGCGATCGCCGGGCCGGGCGGCTTTTTCTTTGAGAAGAACGTGCCGTGGATCAAGGCAATAAACACCAATTTTCACGTCGGTGTTGATGGCCTGAGCTTTTGGCTGGTGATCCTGACGACGTTCATTATGCCGATCGCTGTGATCTCGACCTGGCATGCAGTCGAGAAACGCGTCACGGCGTTCTATGTTTTTCTGCTGCTGCTCGAATCGGCGATGATCGGCGTTTTTGTTTCGCTCGACTTGCTGGTCTTTTACTTGTTTTTCGAAGCGTCACTCGTACCCATGTTCTTTCTTATCGGAATCTGGGGCGGCGAGAACCGCATCTACGCGGCCGTCAAATTCTTTATTTTTACGGCTCTCGGCAGTCTCTTGATGCTGGTTGCGATCATTGCTCTTTATTATATTTACGCCGATCAAACAGGGCTCGGCGGATCGTTCGACTTTGTCGCGATCTTGAACGCAATGAAGGCGGGCAACCTCATCTTAGTGCCGCAGACCGGTATGCTTTTATTCCTCGCATTTGCTCTGGCGTTTGCGATCAAAGTGCCGCTTTTCCCGTTCCATACCTGGCTGCCTGACGCTCATACTGAGGCTCCGACCGCCGGTTCGGTCATACTTGCCGCTGTCTTGCTAAAAATGGGCACATACGGCCTGATGCGGTTCAACTTTGCGTTGTTTCCGGATCAGAGCCGCGACACGGCCTGGCTTTTCATTACGCTCGCTATAATCGGTATCATTTACGGAGCGCTGGTCGCGATGGTCCAGCCGGACGTCAAAAGGCTTGTCGCCTATTCGTCGGTCGCCCATATGGGATTCGTGATATTGGGGATGTTCTCGTTCACCGAACCCGGTATGCAGGGGGCACTCTATACGATGCTTAGCCACGGTGTGACCACCGGTGCATTGTTCTTGCTCGTCGGCTTTATTTATGAACGCAGGCATACTCGCGAGATAACTCAATTTGGTGGTTTATCAAATGTCATGCCGATATACGCGACCGTCTTTGTCATTACAACGATGGCATCGGTCGGATTGCCGTTCCTTAACGGCTTCGTTGGCGAATTTTTGATCATGGTCGGCATGTTCAAATCTCAAGTTCTAACGGTAACATCGACCGTCAATTGGAATTACGTTGCGACGATGTTCGCCGGCACGGGCGTTATTTTTGCGGCGGTCTATTTGCTTTGGATGGTTCAGCGAGTCTTTTTCGGCAAGGTAACGAACGAAAAGAACAAGTCGCTCACCGACCTCAGCTGGCGTGAGATCGGTATTATGGTTCCGCTGATCGCATTGATGGTCTATATGGGTGTATTTCCGAAGCCTTTTCTCAAGCGATCGGAACCTTCGATCAAAGCGATCCAGGAAAGGGTGATGCAGCGGGCGGGCGGCTCGATCGAGCATGCTGAGGCCAAACCATCGACCGAAGCACCAAAAGCTGAACATTGATCGAATGAAGTTTATTGTTCTTTGCATTGTGATCGTCGGGTTTTTCGCGACAGGTAACGCGCAAACGTTTTACGGATCGACGGACGTTGCGGTCTTTCGCGAAGGCCGCGACAAAGAGTTTCGGGATAAGAAGGAATCGCCGCTGAAAGATGCGGACTTTGCCGCGTTCAAAGGGTTGAACTATTTCGGCGTTAACAAAGCCTATAGGGTCACGGCGACGTTTACCCGGACGGCTGATGAGAAATATTTTGAAATGCCGACATCATCCGGCAAAACAAAAAAATTCGTCAAATATGGCGTCTTGAGGTTCGAATTGGGCAGCCGGCCATATCAACTGAGCGTTTACCAGATCGATAAAGAGATACTGGCAAAGTTTCCGGAATATGCCGACCTGTTGTTCATCCCGTTCAGGGATTCGACTAACAAGACTGAAACTTACGGCGGCGGCCGATATATTGACATCAAGATGCCTAAGGGCAATAAGGTTATCCTGGATCTTAATCTGGCCTACAACCCAAATTGTGCCTATGGCAGCGACAAATACAATTGCCCGATACCACCTCGTGAGAACACACTCGACGTGCCGGTGAGGGCGGGCGAAAAGCGATATGCATATTCAGGTCATGACAAAGTACATTGACCTGTTTCGACAGAAACGAAAATGAACACGATCTTTCTTGCAGACCTAATTACGCCGGATGCGAACGTCTCGATCATTCTCCCTGAGTTGATCGTGGCTTTCGCCGGTATCGTCGTAATGCTCTACGACAGTTTCTTTCCGAAACAACGTGCGGTTTCGGGTGCGATCTCGCTGATCGGACTTGCTGCGTCCGGAATCGTTCTGGCGACGATGTGGAGCGGCACCGCTGCGGCTTCGGGCTGGAACGGGATGATCGCTCACGACAATCTGCGGCTCGCGTTCTCGTTTGTTTTTCTCTTTGTTTCTGCGATGACGATACTGATCTCGACCGTCTGGGTCGAGCGGGAAAATGTTCCGGTCGGTGAATATCATTGTCTGCTGCTGTTTGCGACCTTCGGCATGATGATGATGTCGGCGGGTAACGACCTGGTTATTATCTTCCTAGGCCTCGAAACGCTTTCGATCGCGACCTACGTCATGGCGGGCCTCAGAAAAGGCGATCTCAAATCGAACGAGTCCGCGATGAAGTATTTCATACTCGGGTCGTTCGCGTCGGCATTTTTGCTCTATGGAATGGCTCTTATTTATGGTGCGACCGGCTCGACGAACCTGACTCAGATCGCCAACAAGATCGCCGACCCGAACTTCCCTGCCCTGCTGCTGGTTGGCGGAGCAATGTTGGTAATTGGGTTTGGATTTAAGATCGCAATGGCACCTTTTCATGTCTGGACGCCGGACGTTTATGAGGGAGCTCCGACGCCGATCACCGGCTTTATGGCTGCCGGGCCTAAGGCGGCGGCGTTCGCGTCATTCCTCCGGGTTTTCGTCCTCGGGCTTCCGCTCATCGCCGGTGCACAGGCATCCGGATATTTGCATCAGTCCTGGATCACGGCGGTCACTGTTTTGGCAATGGTAACGATCATCGTCGGCAATGTCGCGGCTATAATGCAGAGCAACGTCAAGCGAATGCTCGCATATTCTTCGATCGCACACGCAGGCTATGCACTTGTCGGCTTTGTCGGAGCCGGAATGGCGAAAACTACTCAGGCCCGTGACGAAGCGATAGCTGCGGTCGCATTCTATTTACTTACCTACGCGGTGACCAATCTCGGGGCATTTGCCATCGTTACTTTGCTTGCGCAAAAGAACGACCGCCGCACCGAGTTTGAGGATTATAACGGCATCGGCTTCAAGTCGCCCGTGCTGGCATTTTCGCTTTCGCTCTTTATGCTATCGCTCCTGGGCTTACCGCTAACGGCCGGGTTCATGGGCAAAGTGCTGGTGTTTCGTCCGGCTCTCGAGACGGGTAATACCCTCATTACGACTCTCGTCGTTGTCGCGGTCGTAAACACAGCGATCTCCGCCTACTACTATCTGCGGCTGATAGTCGTCATGTTCTTCCGCGAACGTACGACCCAATGGCATGAGCCGAAAATGCCTTTGAGCATGAAAGCGGCTCTCGTCATTACGGTGCTTGGCGTTCTCTACTTCGGTATCTTCAGTGACCGTCTGATCGAGAAATTCGCTCAATCGCCGTCGGTGATCGTTGCCGCAGAAAAATAGAATTTATTTGAACCGCCGGATGGATCTAGCAGCCGAAATCAGCGCCCGCTTTGCCGACGAATGGCTGCCAAAGGTCTATAAAGAGAAGATCCGTACACTTCGCACCCGCGCGTACAAATTGGACGTCCCTGAACGCGAAAATCAGGCTGACATTCAATATACGCTTCTCGGGATCGAGCTCAAAGTAGGCCGAAAGCGATTTGCCTGCCCCGATCTCGCAACTGCACGATACCTGCGGATATTTGCCCGTCTCGGGTGCCGCGAGTTTGCGATCCCCTACGATATCACACAGATCTCACCCGCCGCCGACGCACTCGAGACAGCTTGGCAGCAAACACTTCTCCGGCTCCGGGACGCTACCAAAGACCGGCCGTCTCGGAGCGTTTCCGCGGCTCGTTCAAAATTGGTCAAAGCGATCCGCGTCAAACTTTTCGAGATCGGTGCAGGAGACGTGATGCCGCTATTTAATAAGGCAACAAAACAACGCGACGCTTAACTTATGCCGTATTTTGATGATGACGGGAATGAACTCGACCCATCTGCGATCCCGATGCCGCAGATGTGTCTAATATGCGAAAAGAAAGACGTGCCTGAGGAAGAGGTACTTTGCGATCTGAATCGCCTCGATCAAGTTGGCGAACCCGAATTCAAATGTGGAGCTTTCGTAAGCCTTTACGGAGCCTTGATTGATGATATAATCGAATGAAGCGCATTTTTGGCGCTTCTTAACACCCTTTTAAGACTGATATGTTTGACGCAGTGGCCCAGGTAACCGAACCGGAGACTTTACCGTTCCCGTATAACAAAAACACGTTCTGCCATTACGAGCCGATCGAAAAGAAGATCGATCACGCAAAGGTGCTGATCGTGAATGACCTGCTTCGTTATGAGTCTGACCTGTCTGATCTCGCCCGCAAAGACTGGGACGGAACGACCGCCACGCGGCTTGAATTTGAACGCAAAGTGTCGGGAATGGCGTGCAACAATATCGCCAAAAATGTTATTCGTCTCGTAAAAAACCCTAAGACGATGACCGTCCATTTGTCTGAGGTTGCCGACGCCGCTGACCGATTTCGCCCGGATGCGATCGTGATGAGCGGTACCTACGCCGATTTTGATTACTATAATCCTGATCACATAGATCGGTTCATTTCCTTCATTCGAGAGACAAAGATCCCGGTGCTCGCCATCTGCGGTGCTCACCAGCTTGTCGCGATGGCTTTCGGGGGGACTTTGAAAACGCTCGACGATCTCGAGCTTTCTGCAAAGCGGACCGATCGAGTCGTCGAATATCAATACCGCTTTATCAAGATCGTTGAGAAATCAGATCCGATCTTCGACGGTATCGATGACAAGAAATCAGGTATTTGGCAGGAATATACCAAAGAGGACGATATCCTACGCGTCTGGCAGAACCACGGCGTCCAGGTCAAAGGGGTCCCTGCCGGATTTAAGCTGCTCGGCACGTCTTACCTATGTAAGAACCAAATGATGGTCAAACGAAATGATGGGCAGTTGATCTATTGCGTTCAGTTTCATCTCGAAAAATCGTTTGAAGACTGGTCCACTAACCCGACGCGCTGGGAGCACCCGAACGAAAGCCGCGATGGACGCATTTTATTTGAAAATTTTCTAAAACTTGCTCTCGAACATTGATCCGACCGGAACCTTTTTCCTTTACACACGCCCCGATGTGATATATCATCGGCGCGTTTAATTTTCAATTTATCAAGTTATCTGAAACGTTTTCACCTCTCCGCCATTAATAAATAGATAGCACTACGGTGCCGTCGGATATCGGAAACCAGGAGGAAACTATGAAACTTCAGAATCCCTGTCGGCTTGCGGCGCGTGTCGCGAGAGCGGGCTTATTGGCGTTGGCGTTTGGCATCATCGCCGGCGTACCTACAGATCTATTCGCTCAGAACGGATTTAAGATCTTCTACAATTTCGGCCTCGAACGCGGTGATTACAAGGACTTTGACCTGCAGCAACCCGTTTGGGAATACTGCCGCGACGCTTGTGCCGCCGAGGCGAAATGCCTTTCGTTCACCTATACCATTCCGATCGCAGGGCCAAACGGGCGTCCTGCCCATTGTTGGCTTAAGGACGTCGTGCCGCGCGGCGAGGGTCGCGATTGGTGCATCTCAGGCGTAAAGGAAAATGCGAGTGGCTGCGGCGGCGGCACCGGATACTTCATCTCGGCGCCAAACTATGCCGCAACCGGGACGAGGATCCGCGTCGCTATCGGAACCCGAGGTGCTAAGACCACTTCGCAGGGCGAATGGATCGGCCTAATGAAAGCCGGCACGAACGACTACGTCGAGTGGACCTGGGTAAAGGACATCCAGGGATGCGAGCTGACGTTTGGTGCACCCGCACGGGGCAATTACGAATTTCGCTATTTCATGGACGGCGGTTACGACAAAGTCGCGTATCGGAGCCCGATCACGATCCAATAGGCGGGAATAGTTCAACTAAACTGGGCGGTCATTTACCGTGGCCGCTCACTCAAAACAATTCTCGGGCACATTCTCGAGAGTGTTCGTCATCAGCATATCGACGACGGCGTTGAAATCGCCGCCCGTTTCCTCATAAACGCGCAGCTGTTCGTCGGCTGATGTTCCGCGTTCGAGGATGGTGTGAATATGCATTACCTCTTCCCTCGAACCAAGCGGATCGAGTACGTCATCGACAAAATCAAGGAGTTCGCGGATCAGATCCCTTGCCGGGACCTCTTTTTGTTTGCCGAGATCGAGCATCATACCGTCGAGGCCGTAGCGGATCGCACGCCATTTGTTTTCCAGTATGAGCCGACGGTGATAGATGCGAAACCCTAGGTTACCCTCGTTCAGCACCATCAGTTTTGCAACGATGGCCTGAAAGAGCCCGGCGATCGCAATAGTATCGTCAACCCGCGTCGGGATATCGCAGATGCGGAATTCGAGCGTCGGGAACAGGTAATGCGGTCGGACATCCCACCAGACCTTTGACCCGTTTTGGATACAGTTCATTTTGACCAGCAGATCAACATAGGTCTGATATTGTTGATACGATTCGAACGTATCGGGGATCTCCGTTCGTGGAAACTTCTTAAAGACCTCGCTGCGGTACGATTTGAGTCCGGTATTGAAACCGAGCCAAAATGGCGATGAGGTCGTAAGCGCCAATATATGAGGCAAGAAATACCGTGCCGCGTTCATTACCTGAATTCGTTTTTCGACATCAGGCACGCCGACATGGACGTGCAGACCAAAGATCAGCAAGCTGCGGGCTACCATTTGGAGTTCGTCAACCAGCAGTTTGTATCGGTCTCCGTCATAGATCTCCTGCTCTGACCATTTCGAAAACGGATGCGTCGAAGCTGCGACAATGGCCATTCCCTTCTTCTGCGCGAGGCCTGAAATGATGCAGCGTAATCTTGAGAGATCCTCTCGGGCTTCCTGAATATTCGCACACACGCCCGTCCCAACCTCGATCATCGACTGGATCATCTCGGGCTTTATCTTCTCGCCGAGCAGCATCTTGCCCTCGTCGAGTATCTCGGAAACGTGCGACTTTAGCTCACGAGTTTCCGGATCGACGATCTGGAACTCTTCTTCGATACCAAGTGTAAACTGATCAAACATAAGGGTTTAATTTTGAAGTCCAATGTCCGCGATATGTGAATTAGAGGTCGAGTTCCCGGAGAAGAAATGCCTCGTCTTCTTCGTTTAGGTCTCGGAAGCGCACGCCGACGCCGTGGCCCGGGTCCGAATATACCACCGTGCCCTGCAGGTTTAGCGTTCTGCCGCCCAGGCCGATCGACATCATTATCGGCGTCCCGAGATCGAGTATCGCGGTCGTTGTCATATAGAGGCCGCCCGAGCCGATATCGCGTGTATTCGCGATGCCCGTGCCGTCGCCTCCGTCGAACCGGACGTCAACGATCAGTTTCTTACGGTCCGCCCCTCGTCTTTCAGATGGTGAACGAGCGTCACCGAGGTCAATTTCAGCCATTGTCTTTCACCAATTTATGAAGAATAGAACCAGCAAATACGAATAAGCTACTTGTGAACTGCTTCACATTCTAACCCAAAACACGCCAAATACATAAATAATTCCACATCGTTTTCGTCGAGGCCGATCCGCGTCGCGATACAACTCGATCTCGGATCAAAAAAGAACTCTCTGAATTGTGATGTACGTCACAGCATCACAAGTGAAATAGGAATACAGTTGAGTAGAGTCCGAGCTTCCTGCACCCGGGCCGGGTCTCCTATAAGAGTTCCGACCGGATGTCCCGGAAGTTCTGAGGCCGTGTTCAGCAGCACATTTATTAAACCTGCCATTCGGCCTCGGAGAAATTCGCGGCCGTTTTTTGGCAAAAGGCAGACGCGGGTCTGCGATTTACCACCAAAATATGGTGGAAAAAGGAGGAAACACAATGCGCTCGATTTTAACTGTCGCGTTTGTGATCCTGACTGGAACTCTCTTTAGCTCTATAAATGCTTTCGGACTAAATTCGTCGGTCGACGGTTCATCGGCCCCTGCGGTCTCGGAGTACACCTGGCAGCAAACACAAACGGGTGATTGGCAAACCGCCGCCAATTGGATGCCCCAGCGCACAAAGCCTGCCGAAACAGATGTTCTTGTCTTTAATACTGGAACTGCGACAACGGTTACAAATGTTCCCACACAGACAATTGGGCAATTGTTAATTTCCGGAAATACGTCAGTGGATCTGCAGTCTGTAGCGACAGTCGTTCTAACAATAAATGGCGGTGACGGGGTCGATCTCAGCGTCGAACCGGGGTCATCTCTCAATTTCACCGGGGCTAACGCTATCAGCGCCAGCCTTTCAAGCGGAGCTGTGGGCAGTATCGAAGGATCTATGGTGTTTTCATCGTCGGGAACCGCCGCTCATCGACTGACAGCGATGGACGCAGGGGCGATCACATTTAAGAATTGGGCTAGATTTACTGCCGGCAACGGCTTTATCGGGAACCCTTTCGGATCGACTAGTCTCAACTCTGTCATTTTTGATCAAGGTTCCAGTTTCATAAGTATTGCAGGAGGCGATCCGTTCGGTGCGGCGGAACCTAATTCAGTGGTCGTGTTTAAAAAGGGAAGTTTATACAGCCTTCAAGGTAATGCTGAAACTTCGTTTTCGGGCAGGACCTATGCGAATTTT
>JBGAVK010000029.1:0-32217 GCA_044228165.1 Pyrinomonadaceae bacterium
GGGCTGAAAAAAGGGTAAGCATATTGACACGGAAGCCTATCGTCCCGAGCACTGACGAGCAACGGGTAAACTCACGATCGCGAAGTGCAAAACTGAGAGCGATCCGGAAACTGTAATTGTACGCAATTGACCTATAAAATTTCGGAGGGCGAAAATGACAAAGAAATTCCAAACAAATGGCAGGCAAAAGAGTAAGCATCAGGGCGCGGGTTCCAGCAAATTAGTAACTACGACAGTTATGCTCGTTTGCGGCCTCTTGCTATTGAGTGGTTTCTTTTTTGCGGCCCGACAGCACTTCTTCTCAATGGACTTTGGCATGAAGAACTCCCATCTTCGAAAACAGATCGATGAATTACAGTCTGAAAAACGGCGATTGCTATTTGCGCGCGAGGTCTCACTTTCGCCTGGTGAGATCAAGAAGGCTGCCAAGAAGACTGGGTTGATCAGTACTGCAGAAACCACTGCAGAAGTTGCTCAGGTAGTATCGTCGACAAAGGAAAAGGCAAATCCGCCGGCGCAGAAAGAACTTAGATCGCTGATAATGAAAACCGCGGATGTACGGGGAGCACAGACTGCCGCGGTCGCTTCCTATTCCAAGCCCGACAGGGCTATCAGGCCGATCAGAACCACCATGGCAGCCGAATAAATCCACTTAGATCAATCCCTTTTTTCAAAGTTCTCAGAGGTTTCAAATGCCAACTAAAAGAGCGAAGAGCACCAGAAAAACCAAGGATATGCGGCAGATGGCTTTCACACGATTCATGCTTGTGATAGCCCTTTTTGTTATTTGGATAGGATTTATCAGTGTTCGACTGGTGCATCTTCAGATCAATCAGCATTCGTGGCTCAAAGAAAAAGCACTCGATATGCGGCAGGATGTAAAGCAAACGCGAATGCTGCGGGGGACCATTTTCGATCGAAACGAACGGGCCTTGGCGATGAGTCTAAGGGCTAAAACGCTTTATGCCGATCCGACCGAGATCGACGATGTCGCGGGCACCGCTAAAGTGATCGCAAAAGCCCTAAAACTCGATGCGTATCAGATCGAGGACCAGATCAAACAGGGGAAACAAGGCAATAAGCGGTTTGTCGCGATCGCCAAGAAGCTGGATGACGACATTTCGCAAAAGGTTAACAAACTTTTGGACACACCCGGACTTAGGAAAGCGGACCTTCCAAATACGACCGGACTTCACTGGCGTGAGGAACAAAAGAGGAGCTACCCTTATCAAAGTCTGGCCGCTCAGGTCATCGGATATAGTAATGCCGAAGATGACGGCAAAGCGGGAGTCGAGCAGTCACAGGACGATATACTTCATGGTGCCGTTATTAAAAAGGTTCAAGAACGAGATCGCCTCGGACGGGTTTACGATGAAACCATTGTCGAACGCGAAACTCCGAGTGACATTGTTCTGACGATCGACACTGCCTATCAGTACTTAGCCGAGCAGGCATTGGAACGTGGGGTAAAGAATTCTCAGGCGAAGTCGGGCATGGCGATCGTAATGTCGCCCAAAACCGGCGAGATCTTGGCGCTGGCAAATTATCCGACCTTCGATCCAAACACTATCACTGAAAACACGGCAGAACATATCAGTAACAAAGCAATTCAGGCAGTATATTCGCCCGGATCGGTATTTAAGGTTGTCACTTACGGTTCAGCTCTCGAAAAGAGATTGTTCTCGCCTAGCGACGAGATCGACAGCGGGAATGGAACGATCACGATCGCGGATCATAAATTTACCGATTCACATGCAGTTGGTCGGGTTTCATACTCGCAGGCAATGGCCCACTCCAGCAATGTTTGTGCTATCAAGACCGGCATGAGTGTCGGACGCGAGGATTTCTTTGCAATGGTAAAGAAGATGGGCTTTGGAGGGAAGACAGGTGTTGAACTTCCGGCCGAGACCTCAGGTATCGTCAGGCCTCTCGAAAAGTGGAACGGTGACTCGCTTGCGTCAATGTCCATAGGATATGAAATTGGCGTGACAGCGTTGCAAATGGCGACTGCTTTTGCGACGATAGCAAACAATGGAACACGGGTTCAGCCCCATGTGATCAAAGAGATCCGAAGGTCAGACGAAAGCCCAAAAACTGTGACCCAACCTCAGCAAACGCAGGTAGTTACCGAAGACACGGCAGCGTCCCTCAAAACAATGCTGCGGCAGGTTGTGCTTACCGGAACCGGACGTCGCGCACAGCTCAACGGATATACAGCGGCAGGCAAAACCGGGACAGCATGGAAATTTGACGCTAAATCAAAATCGATCGATTCCTCAAAGTATATCTCGTCATTTATCGGGATGGCTCCTGCCGAGAACCCTGAGATCGTTGTGGCGGTCGTTATGGACGAACCTAAGGCCGGTGCCCGTGACGGCGGAATGGTAGCGGCTCCGGTGTTTCAAGAGATCGCGCAGAGTATTTTGACCGAAATGAAAGTGCCGACTAATTCGGAGGTAAAGCCTGAGAATTTAACGGCAAAAGCAATTCCAGAAATTCCCACGAAGTTAGCGGACAAAAAGTTGTCAAATGCGAATCAAGGTGTTGATACGGTTGGTCCGAAAGGGACCGCACCCGTCGAGAAATCGGCCGAACCGCTTGGCAAGGGGAAAGCGAAAGATAAACCGAGAAAAAAAGTGATCGAACGAAAACTTCCGTCCGGTGCAAAAATAACGGCATCGATCGATCTAAAACAAAGGAAGGAAAGACTTTATTGGATAGAGAATAGTTCAATTGAAACTTGAGACGGCCGTCAAATACATGAACGCCGATGCTGCGGCACTCGACCCCGCTTTGCTGGAATGTGAAGTGGGTTCTTTTGCTATCGACTCACGCGAAGTCAAATCGGGCAGCATCTTCTTTGCTCTTTCACAGCCGGAATATAAGAATAACGGCTTTAACGGAGATTTTGAGGATTCGACTATATATGTTGCGTCTGCATTCGAAAACGGAGCGGTGGCCGCTGTGGTTCGAACTGACAGATTTGTCGAGAATGCGGAGGCAATCGAGCGGTTTCGCGATCGGTTGATCTTTTCAGAAGACGTGATCGCGGCTTTTCAATTGCTGGCACATGGCGTTTATCTTGATTGGAACAAACCCGTGGTTGCGGTTACAGGAAGTGCCGGAAAGACTACTGCGAAGGAGCTGATCGCTCATGTGTTAGAAGCGTCTGGCAAGAAGGTCTTGCGAAATATCAAGAATTACAACAACGGTCTTGGCCATCCGTTGACGGTCCTTAATCTTGCGGCTGATAAGAGCTATGACGCTGCGGTTCTCGAAATGGGTATGTCCACGCCTTTGAATGAGATAGCACGCCTTTGCAGGATCACGCCGCCCGATGTTGCGGTCGTATTGAATGTTCTGCCGGTGCATCTCGAGCATCTTGGGTCGATCGAAAATATTGCAAAGGCAAAAGCGGAATTGGTTGAGGGTATGAAGGCCGGCGGCACCGCCATCCTAAATGCCGACGACCCGAGGGTCGCCAACATGAAAGTGTTGAGCAAAGGTCGAACAATAGCCTATGGTATTGAAAACGAGGCGGAAGTCAGGGCTAAAAATATCCAATTCGAACGGTTTGGCGAAACGAGATTCACGCTCGTTCTTGGAGCGGCCGAAGCAGATGTGACATTTCCTCTTAATGGTAAGCACAATATTCTGAACGCGTTGGCGGCTGCCGCAGTTGGGCTGACCTTTGGTATGACAGCTGAGGAGATCGCCGCAAGTCTCCGGACAGTTTCGGCTCCAAATGCTGGAGCTCGGACCCGATTCGGCGAGAATCCATCACAAAACAGGCGAAGGAATCGCCCACAAGGGCGTTGACATGCTGATCGGTGTGCGAGGCTTTGCACGCGACTTGGTCGAAGGGGCACTGGCCGCTGGAATCGCGTCGGCCAATTTTGTTGATGATTCCGATGCCGCCGCAGCGATGGTCGCGGCGGACGCGGCCGAAGGCGACGTTATATTGGTCAAAGGCTCGCGAGGAGTAAGAACCGAACTGGTGATCGAGAAGTTGTTGGAAAAGTTTGAACTGGAGGCATAGTTTGGGATAAGCCCTTTTTGGCGGCAATCTTGGATCTGATGATGCCGCCACTGGGCCGGAAACCAAACGATAACAATGCTTTATTACTTCTTATATCAATTCATTTTCCAGCAATACGGGAAAAATAGTGAGTCGTATGTTTTCAAAGGGCTCAATGTTGTCCAATACGTCACTTTTAGGACGGCTTTGGCCGCGATCACCGCCCTTCTGATCTCGCTGTTATTAGGCGGAAAGGTGATCAGGAAACTCGCCGATCTGAAATTCGGTCAGGAAATACGGGAAGAAGGGCCGGCCTCGCACCAGGAAAAGCGCGGGACACCGACGATGGGCGGAGTACTGATCATCGGATCGGTGTTCCTTTCTACGATTCTTTGGGCACGGCCCGACAGCCTCTATTTGTGGATCGCTCTGGGAGCGACAACCCTGTTTGCATCGGTCGGTTTTGCGGATGACTGGATAAAAATCGTCAAAAAACGCAGCCTCGGCCTAACGGGAAAACAGAAATTGGCGGGGCAACTCATAACGGCACTTCTTGTTTGGGGTGTGCTGTGGGCATGGGGAAATTACCCTTGGAATCTTAGCATTCCGTTTCTCAAAGCAACTGCGGAATCAAACCCTGATCTTAGTATCAGTTGGGTCGGACCGGTGATCTATTTCTTCTTTATCGCGTTCATTTTGCTCGGGTCATCGAACGCGGTAAATCTGACAGACGGACTTGACGGACTAGCGATAAGCGTAACGTTCATCGCAATGTCGGCCTTGACAGGGTTGACATACATCGCAAGTGACGCCCGCTGGGCGGAGCGCCTTGACATCACCCATAACCCGGCGTCAGCCGAATTGACCGTCTTCTGCGGCGCAATGGTCGGGGCAAGCTTAGGGTTCCTCTGGTATAACGCGCCTCCCGCTGAGGTATTCATGGGGGATGTTGGCAGCTTGGCGATCGGCGGAGCCCTCGGAACTGTGGCGATCTTGACCAAGCAAGAGTTCCTGCTTCCATTCATTGGAGGTGTTTTTATTTTGGAGGCTGTATCGGTGATGATGCAGGTTTCGGTATTCAAACTCACAAAACGTGGCGGCAAGCCCGGGAAGAGAATATTCAAAATGACGCCGCTTCATCACCACTTTGAAATGACGGGGTGGAAGGAGCCCAAGATCGTTTTCCGTTTTGTGATCGTTGCGATATTGTTCGCACTTTTAAGTTTGACCACATTGAAATTGCGTTAGCCGAGTTCTGTTTAGTGCCAAGGTGGACCAGAACTCCTAAACCCGTTCGTTTTTTTGAGATCAGATGGAGATCAAGGGTAAGAAAGCACTTGTTTTAGGTGCCGGCAAGTCCGGTGTAGAGTCGGCGCGTTTTCTGGCGGAACGGGGAGCGATCGTTGCCCTTCACGATAAAAAGGACGTCAAAGGCTGGCCCGAAATGGCAAAGTCGCTCAAAACTTCGCATAACGTCGGGCTAATCGGCGGTGAAATGCCGTCCTGGCTGCTCGATCAGATCGACCTAGTGGTCATTTCGCCGGGCGTGCCGACCAACACGATCCCCGCACGCTATGTTGACCGTAAAGACGGCGAAGTGATCGGCGAGGTTGAACTCGCATACAGGTTTATGAAGGGCAGGATAGTCGGGATCACGGGCTCAAACGGGAAGACGACGACTACCGCCCTGATCGGGGAATTGCTTAGCAATGCCGGGATCCCAACCCAAGTCGGCGGCAATATCGGGACTCCGCTGTTGAGTTTGACCGAAACCTCTACAGATGATGTTTGGACAGTCGCGGAGCTTTCGAGCTTTCAACTTGAGACGATCAAGGATTTTCGACCTAATGTCGGACTTTGCCTGAATGTAACGCCGAATCATCTTGACCGATACGATTCATTTCATGATTATGCGTTGGCTAAGCATCGGATCTTTATGAATCAAACTGCCGAGGATGTCGCCGTCTTGAATGCTGACGACGAGATCACTGAAAGTTGGGCGGAGGGATTGCGAGCCAATGTCGTTTTGTTCAGCGTTAGGCGGGAACTCGAAGAAGGGCTTTTCTTAAGGGGGGCTGACCTCATTTGCCGCTCAAATGGAAAGGAAAAGCTGCTGACTACGCGTGATGAGATATTCCTTCGCGGATTACATAATGTCGAGAACGTACTGGCCGCGTTTGCGGCAGGCCTCGCGTGCGGAGCATCCCCTGAATCAATGCGGCAGACCGTGGCAGATTTTAAGGGCGTTGAGCATCGGATCGAGTTTGTTGCGGATGTTGAAGGGGTCAGATTTTATAACGACTCTAAAGCGACATCCGTCGATGCCACGTCAAAGGCTCTCGAAGCTTTGAGCGGCGGCCGAGGCAAAACCATCTTAATACTCGGCGGCAGGGGCAAAATGCTCCCTACGCCCCTCTTGTTCCTCTGATCGAATCATCGGTCAGGGCAGTCGTTTTGATCGGCGAAGATGCCGACAATATCGAATCGCAACTTCGCGGAACGACTGATCTGATTCGAGCTGTGTCAATGGAAGATGCTGTAAAACAGGGATTTATGGCTGCTAAGAGCGGCGACGCCGTTTTGCTTGCTCCGGCGTGCGCGAGTTTTGATATGTTCAAAAGTTTTGAGGAACGGGGAACGGTTTTCAAGGCCGCTGTAAAAGCAATGACGGCAAAAGTAGCCTAAGCAAGTGGTCGCGATGCATTTGATCGATTGATTTTTGTTACGAATGAAGGAGAGATCGCATAGATTGGTTCATGTTTAGCATCACTGCGACGCTGGCACTTTTTGGCGCTCTGATGGTATATAGCGCCTCGGCGATGTTCTCGCTCAAAGAAACGGAAAGTGCGAGCCAAAACAGCTATTTCTATAAGCAAATAGGATTTACGCTCGGCGGCCTTTTAGCAATGTTTCTCGTTAGCCGGATCGATTACCACTTCTTCCAAAAGACCTGGGTCGTGTACTCGGTGATTGGTACGACGGTTGTCCTACTTCTAGCAGTGTTTGGTTTTCCGGCGATCAATGGAGCCCGCCGTTGGATCAGGTTTGCCGGATTTTCTTTTCAACCGTCTGAACTTGCAAAACTAGCGTTGCCTATTTTTCTTGCTTACTACCTCACTAAGAAAGAAGATCTGGTCGGATCGATTCGCGAAACTGTCATTCCGTGCCTCTTAGGTTTGGGGCTGCTTGGCGGATTAGTGTTTTTGGAAAAGGACCTCGGTACGACTATCGTACTTTGTGCTATATTCTCCGCGGTGTTTTTTGCAGGGGGAGCCAGGATGCTTCACCTCGCATCCGTGGCAGGCGTGCTATGCGTAATTGGGGTTGGGGCCATCTTTTTTGCTCCGTGGCGGGTCGCACGTCTTATGGCATTTCTCGACCCTTACAAATATGCTGACGACGAAGGATATCAGGTCGTTCAGTCTTTGTATGCGATCGGCTCAGGTGGGGTTTTTGGCGAAGGCTTTGCAAAGGGGCACCAAAAACTCTTTTACCTTCCTTATCCTTACTCGGATTTTATCTTTTCAGTCGTAGGCGAGGAGTTGGGGCTGATCGGAACTTTAGCCGTGGTTCTCGCATTTGGACTTCTATTATGGCGGGGGGCGAGAGCGTCCATTTTGGCTCCGGACAGGTTTGGTAACTTATTGGGAATTGGGATCATTACGGGTATCATTGTACAAGCATTGTTTAATATCAGTGTCGTGATCTCGATACTGCCTGCCAAAGGGATCCCGTTGCCATTCATATCTTATGGAGGTTCTTCGGTTGTTGTTACATTGATCGCGGTCGGTATTCTTTTGAGCATTTCTAAATTCGCGGTTAAGAGCGAATCCCGTGCCAGGCGTCACACGGGACGCCAGGTAGGCCGTCGACGATATGCGTGAGTTTTTGCAATAGTTAAAGCAAATGAAAGTTTTAATTGCCGCCGGTGGAACCGGAGGACATATTTATCCCGGTATTTCCGTTGCAAACGAAATTACGAAACGCGACGCGGATTCCGAAGTGTTGTTTGTCGGCACTGCGAAAGGCCTTGAAAAGCGGATCGTCCCCGAAAGCGGTTACCAACTTTCGCTCATTAATAGTGCGGGGTTGAAGAATGTCGGTATCGTGGGAAAGTTACGAGGCCTTTCGGTTCTTCCGAAAAGCTTTATCGAGGCCAGAAAGATCATAAGGCAGTTTCGCCCCCACGTTGTGGTCGGAGCCGGTGGCTATGTGTCTGGGCCGGTTCTTCTAATGGCAGCGATAATGGGAGTGCCAACGCTTGTGATGGACTCGAACGCATTGCCCGGATTCACGAATCGTCAGCTTGCCAGGTTTGTTGACCGGGCCGCGCTTTCGTTCGAAGAGGCAATGCCATTCTTTGGGAAAAAGGGGATCGTAACAGGGAATCCGGTCAGATCTGAGTTCTTTGATATTCCCGCGAAACAGCGATCGGAATCGTTTCATATTTTGATCTTTGGAGGGTCACAGGGGGCTCGGGCAATAAACAACGCTCTGATCGAGGGGCTTGGCCAATTTCAAGGGACTGCGCGCAAGATTACGATCACGCATCAAACGGGGGAAGCGGATTTTGAGGCGGTTAAATTGGCCTATGGAGCTTCAAAATATCGGGATGCAGACGTTCGGCCGTTTATATCAGACATTTTTGTTGAGTTTGGAAAAGCAGACCTGATCATTTGCCGTGCTGGTGCGACCACTTGTGCTGAAGTCGCAGCAGCAGGTAAGGCGGCGATCATGATTCCGTTTCCGTTGGCTGCAGATGACCATCAGCGCAAGAATGCTGAGGCTTTCGAGCGGGCGGGCGCGGCAAAAATGATATTGCAGAGCGATCTAACAGGGAAAGTTCTCTCGGACACAATAGAGGTTCTGATCGGTTCGGCGGCTACGATAACCGAGATGGAAGCGGCGGCCAGAAAACTCGGCCGGCCGGACGCGGCCGCAGCCACAGTAGATATTATCGAAGAGTTAAAGCGAAATGTTTAGACACGTAAAAAGAATTCATTTTATCGGGATCGGCGGTATCGGAATGAGCGGAATTGCTGAGGTATTGTGCAATTTGGGCTTCGTCGTTTCCGGTTCAGACGCCAAGAGATCAAAGAATACCGACCGGCTCGAAACGTTGTTCAATGTTCGTATCGAGGAGGGGCATGCGGCGGAAAATGTGCAGGACGCACAGGTCGTGGTGTATTCGTCGGCTGTAAAAGAGGATAACCCTGAGGTCATTGAGGCTAAGGAACGCGGGATTCCTGTCATCCCGAGAGCCGAAATGCTCGCTGAGTTAATGACGCTTAAGCCGTATGCGGTAGCCGTTTCGGGAACGCATGGCAAGACATCGACGACTTCGATGATCGCAACGGTTCTGGGGTACGCAGGCGTTGATCCCACAACCGTCGTCGGCGGGGTGGTTGCGGCCTTAGGATCAAACGCAAAACTAGGCGCATCTGACTGGTTTGTGACCGAAGCAGATGAAAGCGACCGCTCGTTCTTAATGCTTTATCCGACCATTGCTGTCGTTACAAATATCGACAAAGAGCATATGGAATCGTACAAAGGGATGGATGACGTGGTCGCGTGTTTTACTGAGTTCGTGAATAAGGTTCCATTCTACGGAGCTGCGATCATTTGTCTCGATGACCCAAATGTTCAACTGATAATCCCGCAGATCAAGCGCCGGCGCGTAACTTATGGACTGACTGCACAGGCCGATGTTTCAGCTAAAGATATTAAGTATAACGAGTCGTTCGGTTCGACTTTTACGGTATCCAAGAGGGACACGATACTCGGAGAGATCAGTTTGCCAGTGCCCGGAAAGCATAACGTGTATAACGCGTTAGCCGCAACAGCCGTTGCTCTGGAACTGGAAGTTCCGTTCGACAAGATCGCTGAGGCATTTGCGGGATTTAAGAACGCGAACCGCCGGTTCCAGTTCAAAGGCGAAGCGGCGGGGGTGACCGTCGTCGACGATTACGGCCATCATCCGACGGAGATCGTCGCGACTTTGTCGGCTGCGAAGAACAGCTCGGGTGGCAAGCGGACTGTAGTTGTTTTTCAGCCGCATCGATATACGCGAACGCAGGAATTGATGGACGATTTTGTGGTTGCATTTAATAATGCCGACGTCCTTTTTATCCTCGATATTTATGCAGCGAGCGAGACTCCGATCGAGGGCATAACGGCCGAAGTTCTGACGGACAATATAAAGAAGTTTGGGCATAAAAGTGCTACGTATATCGGCGACATCGGGACAGCGGCGGAAAAAGTCTGTTCGGTACTTCAGCCCGGCGATCTGGTAATAACGCTCGGTGCCGGTACTGTTACCAGATTGTCTGACGAGATAATGGAATGGTTGAGCGCCGGAAATTCTAACGATTGAATCGATGCCTAAAAAGAAAAAGATAAACAGGTCAAAAACCGCGTCGGTCAAGGTTCGCGGCAGGAGTTCTACTTCGAGCAGGCGATCCGGAACCGCGGCGGTTACTTTCGGCCGCTACGTGTTGCCGTTGATACTGATCGCGATATTGTTGGGAGTTACCGGTTATTTGGGAGTCGAGGGCTATAGGACGGTAACTAAGTCCGACTTCTTTAATTTGAAAACCGTTGATATCAGAGGCAATGAACGGACGTCTGCCGATGACATCAAGCGAGTGGTCGTCGCGGCGGCGGAAAAGCCGGGGGTGTGGAACGCTGATCTTTCAGACATCCGGGAAAAGGTCGAGAAGTTTCCTTTTGTTAAGAGTGCGTCGGTTTCGATGTTGTTGCCTGACGGTATTCGTGTAAGCATCACTGAGAGGGTGCCGGCCGCGGTTGTCCGCCTAAGTTACGGTGATTATTTGGTCGATACTGATGGTACGCTTTTGACTGCTGTCAGCCCCAAAGAAAAGGACTTTCCGTTCATTCTACAGGGCTGGGACGAGAGCAAAACCGAAAAGGCGAATCCGGACAATCTAGCCCGGCTTAAAACTTATAAAAAGATGCTCGACGAATGGAAGCAATTCGATCTGGCGTCCCGAGTTAAGGAAGTAAACCTCGCAAATGTAAGAGAGCCGGTTGCTACGGTCGAAGATTCAGGGCGGGCGATATCGATAACGCTGGCAAAAGAGAATTTTGGAAAGAGTTTGAAGACAGCGATCGAAGCGCTCAGTGGCAAAGGATCACGGATCAAATCAGTAGATGCGGGCGGCATTTCACCCGTGATCCAGTACCTTGATCTAGTAAAATAGCAAATGAATATCGAAATACAAGCAGTCGGATTGGATATTGGGACAAGCCGCATCCGGTGTGTCATCGGCGAGCCGTCGGCGGACGGTCGGATGAATATAGTTGGCATTGGTGAGGCGGAATCTAAAGGGCTCAGACGCGGTGTTGTAACTTCGACGGAGTCGGTGGCTGATTCGATCCGTAAGGCTGTCGGTGACGCTGAAAGGGTCAGCGGGCTTGAGATCGATGAGGCGTGGGTCAATCTTTCGGGCGAACATCTGAGGGGCGAAAACAAAAATGGCGTCGTCGCCGTGGCCGGGCCGGACAAAGAGATCACGGCGGAAGACATAGAACGGGCTGTCGATTCGGCGAGTGCGATGCCGCTTACACCCGGCTGGGAGATCGTCAGCCGGCTTCCTCAGGAATTCATTGTTGACGGGCAGGACGGCATCACCGAACCAATCGGAATGAACGGTTCACGTCTCGAAGCTCTTGTCCATGTTGTTTCGAGCCCGAGCGCGGCTCGTCAAAATCTTGAGAAAGCGGTCACAAGAGCCGGTATTGACGTTGAAAAGCTTGTGCTCGAACCCCTTGCTGCCGCTGAGAGTGTGTTGACCGACGACGATAAGGAATATGGCTGCGCCATTGTGAATATGGGTTCTGAGATCACTAGCCTTATGATCTTTGGACGTGGTGCGGTTCAACATACCGCGGTCTTTCCTTTCGGCAGTATGTTGTTCACAAAAGATATCGCGACGGGGCTTCGGGTTTCCATACCCGAAGCTACTAAGATCAAGGAAAACTGGGGGTGCGTCGCGTCATTTCTATTAGACGACGATGAGCGTCAAGAGGTCATCGAGATCGTGCCGTTCGGGCGAACTGAAACACGCGGACTTTCGAAAGAGATCTTATGTGACATCATGCAGCCAAGGGCGGTCGAACTGATGCAGCATGTCGCCCGCGAGGTTAACGCCAAGAAAGCACAGATATCGGGAGGTTTTCCTAACCGGCGGCGGAGCCAAGGTGCAGGGGCTTTCCGAGATCGCTGAACAGGTCTTTGATGCTCCAACTAGGGCCGGTTTTCTAGAGCTTTCTTTCTTTGGAGGCCTGACCGATGAGGTGAAAGGGCCGGAATGGGCGGCGGCCTGCGGGCTGGCTTTGGGATCGATGCGAAGCCAAGTTCGCGGCGAAAACGCCGGCGAAAGATCGTCATCACGAAAAGTCGCTGATTGGTTCGGAAATATCCGCGATAAATTTAGATAATTGTAACTTGGCGGTTTGAAATTTCCGCAAATCGTTGTATGCTGTTATCCCGTTAGCACAATATCTTGTTATTTCGCGACTGTCCCCGTTTTTATCGTTTTTAGTTGAGTTATCACCAATTTCCGTTATGGGAAACTTTATTTCAATGGACGACATGCAAACCATCAACAGCGGCATAAAAATGTTCATCGATGAGACCCCGATCACTGGTGCCCGGATAAAGGTCATCGGGGTCGGCGGCGGCGGCAGCAATGCTGTCAATAGGATGATCGACGCCGGTATCAAAGGCGTTGAGTTCATCGTTGCGAACACCGATCTGCAGGCACTTAACGCATCGCGGGCCCCGATGAAGATACAACTCGGTACTAAATCCACGCGAGAACTGGGTGCCGGGTCGAACCCCGAGGTTGGGCGGGAAGCAGCGATGGAGGACCACGGCAAACTGCTGGATATTCTCGAGGGATCGGATATGGTCTTCGTTACCGCTGGCCTCGGCGGCGGTACCGGTACAGGGGCCGCACCAGTGGTTGCTTCGCTTGCGATGGAACTCGGGATACTTACGGTCGCTGTTGTCACAAAGCCCTTTACTGTTGAGGGCAAAAAGCGGATGGCGCAGGCGGAACAAGGCCTTTGCAGATCTTCGCGGATGTGTCGATACGCTTTTGACCATTCTAATTCAAAGCTTCGCGAGGTTGAAGAGAAGATCGCCATCGTCGAGGCGTTCAAACGGGCTGACGATGTATTCTTGCAAGCGGTGCGCGGCATTACGGAATTGATCATAACGCCGGGAATAATCAATCTTGATTTCGCAGATGTTACGACCGTAATGCGAGGCAAAGGCGTTGCCCTGATGGGCATTGGCCGCGGCGCAAGGCGAAGATGCAGCGTCTAAAGCGATGCGGGCGGCTCTCGATTATAAACTGCTCAAAAACTCCATCAGAGGCAAAACGGCTTGATCAATGTTACCGACGGCCCCAATATGGTCCTCGGTGAGGTTGAGGACGCGATCGGAATGATCGAACAGGAAGCCGACGATCAGGCTGATATTATCTGGGGAAGCGTATTCAGATGATATGGGTGACGAGATCAGGATCACGGTTATCGCGACCGGCTTTGAATCGCAGGCTGCCTCGCAACTCCCGAAACCAGGCCACAGCGTTACGCATGCCGTCGCCGGAGCAAAGGCGTCTGACATTATGCTTCCGAAAGATCTATTGCCGGTTGAGAATATGGACGTGCCTACCTTCATGCGTCGGCAGGCAGATTAGTTTATTTTCTGATGTCGTTAGCCATTTCAGAACGGCCTGTCATCGGCATCACGATGGGTGATGCTGCAGGGATCGGCTCTGAGATCGTGCTGAAGGCTCTGTCGGATGAAAAGGTTATAGCGGCGAACCGTTGCATAGTGATCGGTGACGCCGCTCATTTGCGCAAACTCGCGAAATTTCGAAAGCTGCCGCTTGAAATTCGGGATGTTGGATCAGATGAAGGGGCGAGTGATTCGGTAGAGATAGTGGACCTTGCTAATCTGCCTTCTGATTTCGAGATCGGCAGCGATCAAGGCGTTACCGGCAAAGCGTCGGCCGAGAATATAGAAGCCGCGGTGCGGCTGTGGAGGGACGGAAAGATCGACGCGATCTGTACGGCTCCGATCAGCAAGAAGGCGATATCGATGGGTGGTTACGATTTTCCGGGACACACTGAATTCCTCGCCTCGTTAACCGGTACTACCGTTCGGGTGATTTTCGAGGAAATCTCCGTGTGGTCTTGCTTTCGGCACGTTTCGTTGATTGCCACCGCGTTGAACCTTGTCAAAACAGAAGCATTGACAGTCGGGTTTTACTAATCGGGAGATCAGCAAGTTGCTCGGCAGAGAGGTTTCGATCGGCGTGGCGGGTTTGAATCCGCACGCTTCGGTGGTATATTTGGCAACGAAGAGGCAAATGAGATTGCTCCCGCGATCGAAGCGTGCAGACATAATGGTATTAATGTAGGGGCCTTTCTCCTGAGATACGATCTTTTTGAGAGGTTCCAAAGGTGAATTCGATGCTGTCGTTGCTCTGTATCACGATCAGGCAACGATCGCCGTAAAATCGCTTGCATTTGGTTCCGGAATAAAACGACACTTTTGACTGCCGTTTGTTCGTACTTCGGTCGACCACGGTACTGCATTTGATATTGCGGGCGAATGGAAAGCAGAAGCATCCAGTATGGCGGCCGCGATAATGCTCGCGGGGGAACTGTCGGCGGGTTCTCGGTCGGCCGCGTAATTTTGGTAAGATTGTGATTATTGTTATGGGGATCCAACTCTATAGGCGAATCTAAAATTATTACTTGCGGACGATTCGGTAACGATCAGAAAGGTCGTCGAATTGACCTTTTCAGACGAAGGCATCGATGTCACGGCGACCGCCGATGCTGAATCGGCTATGCAGAAGTTTGTCGAGACGCAGCCCGACATTGTCCTCGTGGACGTCAGTTTGGAAGGCACGAGCGGTTACCGCATCTGCGAAATGATCAAACACGACGAAGCAACCCAGCATATTCCGGTCTTGCTGTTGGTGGGTTCGTTTGAGCCGTTCGATCAGGATGAAGCTGAGCGCGTTGGAGCCGACGGGTTCTTAACGAAACCATTTCAATCTATAAGAGATCTTGTATCGCGAGTTAAAGAACTTCTTGATGGACGGACCCAGGCAGATGAACCGGCGGAGCCCGAAGATACGATCTCGTCTGAGCAGCCTCCCAAAGCTGTCGCTGATACGGCGGATATAGAAGAGTTATACAACAGCAGCTTTGCGCAAACGGCGGAAATCGAGGAGTTTGACACAGTCGATGACCTGCTCGGAGACGCGGGATTGGACGATCAGTTGATCGAAGAAAGCTATCTATCGTCCGGGAAAATGGAAGTCGAGGCTGAGACGTTCCCTCTCATTGAAACAGATGGGCAGACAAAGGAATTTGATTGGTCGCCGGCGTCCGTCGTCACCGATGACGCTCCCGTCGATTCGTCGCCGACCGGTTTTGAGCCAAAGTTTGTTTTTGAGGAGTCCAAAGAGGACGACGATGACTTTCCCCCTGCTGATGACGAGCCGTTCTCTGAACCGGTTTCAGGTGAACTTATTAGACCTTCGTCTATGGAACTTAGCGACGAAACGCTCGACCAACTCGCTCACCGTATAGTGGAAAAACTCTCTGACCGGATAGTCCGCGAGATCGCTCAAAAAGCCGTTCCGGAAATCGCTGAAAAGTTGATCCGCGAGGCTTTGGATGAAGATAAGAAAGTCTGATCGATATCGATCAGCGGAAATGCGGTTAGTTTTCGTCTGCCGGATGAAAGCTGACCGCTTTTGATTTAGAATTAAGCTTTTGGACAAATATGGAACTCGAAAAGGCATTTGACCCTCGCATCGCGGAGGAAAAACCACTATAAACGCTGGGAAGAAAGCGGCTTTTTCGCCGGGAGATCAATCAGGATCCGAATGCGAAACCGTACTCGATCGTGATTCCGCCGCCGAATGTTACGGGCAGCCTCCATATGGGCCACGCTCTTCAGCATACGATCATGGATGTGCTGACTCGATGGAAGCGTATGCTCGGATTTCGAACGCTATGGCTTCCCGGAACAGACCATGCGGAATTTCGGTCCAGCGAAAGGTCGTCGAGCAGTTGAGAAAGGACGAGAATAAATCGCCGCTTGATATCGGGCGTGAAGAATTTATCCGCCGTGCGTGGGTATGGAAAGAGCGATACGGAAATACTATCACTGAGCAAATGCGGCGAAGGGCATCGGTCGTGACCGGACGCGTCGCCAGATTTACGATGGACGAGAGCCTTCGCTCGCGGTACGCAACGTATTTTGTACGCTTTACGAGCAGGGATGGATCTACCGCGGCCTTCGCATAGTCAACTGGTGCCCGAAGGATAAAACCGTCCTCTCTGATCTCGAAGTAAAGGAAGAGACCAGAAAAGACGGTAAACTCACATATTTGAAATATCCGATCGTTGGCACGGAACGAACTGTGACCGTAGCGACGACACGGCCCGAGACAATGCTCGGTGACACAGCTGTTGCCGTTAATCCGTCTGACGTCCGGTATAAAGACTGACGTCAAAAAGATCGCACTACCATTGACGGGTCGCGAAATTCCTATTGTCGCAGACGAATATGTGGAGGCCGAATTCGGCACCGGTGCTGTTAAGGTAACGCCGGCGCATGATCCAAATGACTATGCAATCGGTCAGCGTCATGATCTGGACCAATTACTCATAATGAATGATGACGGCACGATGAATGCCGCAGCAGGGGCGGAATTCGCCGGGCTTGATCGGTTCAAGGCACGTGAGAAGGTCGTTGAGCTCTTCGATGAACTCGGGCTGCTTGAAAAGATTGAAGATTATGAGATAACCCTACCGGTCTGCGAACGGTGTAAGACGATCGTCGAGCCGATATTGTCGGAGCAATGGTTTGTCAAAATGGACGAGATGCGTGATCTTGCACTGGAGCTTATAAAACAGGAAGGCTCGCCGCAGTTCTCGCCGCAGGTTCCCCACGAAAAGGTTTATACTTCGTGGCTCGAAAATCTCAAGGATTGGACGATCTCTCGCCAGCTCTGGTGGGGGCATCAGATACCGGCCTGGTACGATGGCGAAGGAAATGTTTATGTTGCGCGAACGGAGGACGAAGCAAAGGCGAAAGCGATCGGACGGGAATTGAGGCAAGACAACGACGTTCTTGATACGTGGTTCTCTTCCGGCCTGTGGGCCTTTTCGACCTTTGGTTGGAACGGAGAAGTCACCGAGACCGACGATCTCAACACATTTCTTCCCACCGATGTTCTCGTTACGGGGCGCGACATAATTTTTTTGTGGGTTTCGCGAATGATGATGCTTACCAAGAAATTTGTCGACAGGACGGCTTTTCGCGATTGCGTGATTACGGGCACCGTTCTCGGCAAAGACGGCAAGCCGATGTCAAAATCCCGCAACAACGGAGTCGATCCGATCGAAATGTTCGACAAATTTGGCGTGGACGCAACGCGTATCTATCTAGCATCGATCGCGACGGGGGCCGATATTCGCTGGAATGACGTCGGGGTCGAGACCTATCGTAACTTTGCCAACAAGATTTGGAACGCCACGCGCTTCTCGCTTATGAACAGTGAAGGAGCAAAGGTCGATCATACAAGCTTGATGGCAGATGGGCTCTCGCTTGCGGATCGTTGGATCATCTCAAGGCTCAATCGAACGGCTTTTGACCTGAACAAAGCGCTTGAAAAATACGAGTTCCATACGGCGGTATCGGTGTTGTACCACTTCTTCTGGGACGAATTCTGCGATTGGTATATTGAGCTCAAGAAGGATGAGATCAACGCGGGCGATGTCGAGGCAACGACGCGGATATTGACCATTTTAGAGATCGCGTTGAGGATGCTTCATCCGTTTATGCCTTATTTGACGGAGGAATTATGGCACAAACTTCCCGGAACCGGTTCTGAGATGCATCACAGCGCTTATTTGAACGCAGGCTCCACGATAATGCTCGCCAAATTCCCGCCGGGTGACGTTTCGGCAATCGATGAACTCGCCGAAAAAGAGATGCACGCAGTTATCGATGTGATTACTAAGGTTCGAAATATTCGAGCTGAAATGAATATTGCAGGCACGATCAAGTTCAAAGTGCATATTGCGGCGGACGCGGCATTTCAGAACGTTTTTCGTGCCAACCAGGCTCAAATACTTAAGCTCTCAAAGGCCGAAACGCTCCTTATCGGCGACGAATTAGATGTTCCAAAGGCCTCTGCCAGCGCTGTTACAGCCGAAGCGAGAATTGCGATTCCGCTCGAAGGCCTTATCGACTTTGCTAAAGAGCGTGAGCGTCTAACCAACGCTATTTCGAAGCTCGAAGAGGAAAGAACACGTCTCGACTCTCAGCTTTCGAACGCGAACTTCGTTGAACGTGCTCCTGCGGAAAAGGTTTCGGAACTGCGAGACCGTTCGGTTGAACTTGAGACTCAGATCGGCACATTGAAAGAAAATCTTGCTGCCGTCGAATGATGTTAAAATCGTTTAGCAGAAAAGGAGCGGAAAGGCCTTAGCCGATCCGCTCCTTTTTCTTTGTCGTCTTGTTTAAATACTATTTATGGTCCTTATCTTTGCCCTTTTCGTCATCGGCATCATCACTTGCTCCATCGTCTTTTGTTGACGCCGGCGGTGCTGCCGGAGCCGCTTCGATGGTGATGGCTACTGATTTGGAATCCTTCTTTTCGCCCTTGTCGTCAAGCATTTCGGCAAAAAGCGTATACTTTCCGCCCGGAACTCCCATCGGGAGCGGGAGTGTATAGTTAGCGGTACCGCTTGATGGCAGATCGATCTTAACTTCACTGCCTTTGACGATCTCACCCTTCTCATCTTTGAGGTAAAGTTTCGTAGTTGTCTTGCTCATGCTGCCGGAAATGACCGCATTGGCATATAGTGTTTCGCCGGCCTTGAACGAGGTCGTTTCCTGTTTGCCTTCTTTATCCTTTGATGCTTTAAAGCTGCTCATGCTCGCTGTCGAAAAGCTGCATGCTCCCGCCGCGACCGCAACGGCTGCGATGGTCAATAAAATAGAAATTCTTTTCTTCACGTTCGATTCTCCTTGGTTTTTGTTGTTTGGGAGGAAAACTAAATTACTTAGAGTATCGGCAGAGAATATCGCGGTGGGAGTGCTTTGTCAAAGTTTGATGCCAATAAAACAGGGATATTTCCTCCATTCTGGCCGGGGGTTGCGGGATTTGCAGCAAGGGTTGATAATCAAGTGAATATGAACTGGCTTGAGAATGGAGAAGTATTGGCGAGCATAGGTGAATTTCTCGCTGAAGACATCGGCCGCGGCGACATTACGACCACAGCGACAGTGCCCCCCCAAACTCGCGGTGTCGGGCGGTTTTTGGCAAAAGAACCCCTTGTATTGTGCGGACTGGACGTTGCCGAAGCGGTTTTTTTTCACCTCGATCCCGAGAGTGCTGAGATCGAAGCGACCTTTACCGAGGGGGACGAAGTCGAAGCTGGTACGGTTTTTGCGACGTTGAAAGGATACGCGGACGTGCTTCTTGTCGGCGAGAGAACTGCTCTGAATTTGATTCAACGAATGTCGGGTATTGCGACTCTTACTCGGGCCTATGTTAAGGCAGTCGAGGGAACCGGAGCCTCGATCGTCGATACCAGAAAGACCGCCCCCGGGCTGCGAATGCTCGAGAAATACGCGGTCACGGTCGGCGGCGGTAAGAATCACCGGATGGGGCTCGATGACGGGGTCCTGATCAAAGATAATCACATCGCGTTGGCGGGCGGGATAACTGAAGCGGTCCACGCGGCGAAGAGCAGCGTCGGGCATCTTCACAAGATCGAGGTCGAGATCACAAATTGGGCACAACTTCGAGAGGCTATCGAGGCCGGTGCCGAGATCGTGATGCTCGATAACCAAACGCCGGACGAGGCTGCAAAACTTGTCCAGATGGCCCGGGGACTAAATCCTTCGGTTATGATCGAAGCGTCCGGCGGTATGGACCTGGATCGTGTAAGGTCGTTCGCCGAGGCCGGAGTCGACCTGATCTCTGTCGGCCGGATCACACACTCAGCACGGGCCGTAGATATTAGCTTTAAGATACAGATCGCGTAACGACCTAAACGGCATCGTTTACCGTAGTCGATTCGGCCACGCTCGCGTGTGGCTTTACCTTCCAAAAGTGGATCAAAACAGTCGAAACGACGAGAGCAGCTGTGCAGATGAGCCCGCCCTCTATGCCGTAAGTTTGTCCGGTTAACCAGGCGGGACCGCGGTCAACCTCTCTGAGCAGCGGGTTAGAAGTGATTTCGGTCAACCCGCTGACCTCTATTCCGAAGAAAGAGCCTTGCATCCAGTTCCACATTAAATGGAGCCCCCAAACAAACCACAGATCCTTAGTTTTTAGGTAGGCGACGGCAAACCAGACACCTGCGAGAATTGTATTGACCGTCGAGATGATACCGGCGTCCGGATTACCGGAATGGCCGAGGCCAAAGACTAGAGAGGTCAATAGTATCGCCAACCAGGTGAGCTCAGCCCGAACAAAAGTCTGAAGGAAGTAGCCCCGTACAACTGCCTCTTCGAAGGCCGCTGCGAAAGCGAATACAACGAACGAGATCACAAGGGACTTGGCGATGGCTCCGGCATTTTGCGAATCTGGCAACTCAAATCTCAGCCCTCCCGAAATGCCCCCCAGCAATACGCTTAAGGTAAGTGTCAATGCCCCAAGTCCCAATCCAACGATCAGATGACGAAACCAACCAGGTTTGAATGATACCCCGAGTGCTGAATAAGGCAGGCCCTCAAGGTATTTTCCGCAGAGCCAGCCGATCAAGATTGCCGGTATGAGGTAGGTGACTGAATTCACAACCAGATAACGTGCTGTACCGGGTTCGGCCTCGAGATAAGCACCGAGCAGAATCATATGAAGAGTGGTTCCGAGTGCCATGGCTGTGAGCCCGTAAAACACGAGAAAGATCGCCGCCCGCCAACCGCTTCGTAGAGTATGTGCACTGTCAAAAAACAATTGGTTCATTTGCGTCAAGATCCTAGAAATGTTTTTCGTTTACCGTCTTGGGAAGAACTGTATTTAAAGAGTCTAACGCACAAGTATCGGGCGTGTTAAACTTGCTTTCGTGGGAAGCGAGGTTAAAAAAACGGATCGGCGTAAAACTGCATGGCTGCTCGGCACGCTGACCGTGACACTTTTTGCTCTTCTCATCATCCTGCAGTCGACCAACCTTTGGAAAAATCTGGCGATAGAATCCTCAAGCGACTTACTACTGCTATATGCTCTTTCGTCTTTGAATTTTATAGCGTTAGTTATTTTTGGCTTCATATTTCTGCGTAGCATTGTAAAGCTGGTGCGTGAGCGGCGTACATTCGAACTCGGCGCTCAGATAAAGACCCGGTTGCTGATATATTTTTTTATTGTCAGCCTGCTGCCGATCTTTGCGATGGCGGTTTTCTCATATCTGTTTATGAATCGGGCGCTTGAGCGTTGGTTCACACAGATCCCTGAGAATGTGATCAAAGAGGCCAGAGAGGTACAGGGCCAATCTCTGATCGATAGGGCAGTAAAGCTTAACGATTCAGCTAAGATGTTGGCGGCGGTAATTTCCGATGATGAGCTAAATCCGATTGAATTCGAAAAGATCTCCAAGGCGGGAGGCCTTGTCTATATTGCCGTTATCGCAGGCGACAACAAGCCGATAACATCGTTTACCCGTGATGTCGCGGCCGAACAGAAGGAAGAATTTGCTTCCATATTGAACGCACTTGATTCGGGAGACATGTCAAACCCCGCGTTTCGAGACGGCAAGGGGTTTGATGTCGCGATAGCCGAAATGAGTGGCGGTAGGCGTCTCGTCATCGTGCCGGACCCATTTGGAGAACGGACGGTCAGCCAGATCGTTGAAAATTCGCTGTTGGAATTTGAACGCCTCAAACAGAAACAAGTCACGGTCAGGCAGGTGGGCCTTCTCACGCTCGGGGTGCTTACCTTTTTGCTTATTTTCACGTCTTCGTGGATCGCATTTTACGTCGCCCGCGGATTGACAGGACCGATCAAGGCTCTCGCAGAAGGTGCGGATGAGATAGCACATGGCAATCTTGGGCACAGAGTGGACGTTCTTGCTGAAGATGAGCTGGCGATCCTCGTTTCAACATTTAACGATATGTCGGCAAAACTCGAATCGAATTCGATCGAATTGAGTGAGCGGCGAAAATATATCGAGACGGTGCTCGAAACGCTACCCACCGGGGTCATTTCATTTGATGCGGAGGGAAAGGTCAGTACGATCAACCGAGCGGCATTCAATATTTTGCATCTCGATGACATCGACATGGTTGGTTCGCCGAGCGGATCGCTCATTGACGGAGAAGATCAGCAACTCATCGAACGCCTCATCACTCGGGCGCGCCGGGTTGGCCACTCTTCCGACCAGGCTGTCCTGCAGCGTCGTAGGGGAAACGAAGGCGATGGATTTGAGAGTGAGAACACGGTAGCAATGACTGCAGCACCGCTGCCTGAAAACGGTGGTGTTGTGCTCGTTTTGGAAGATCTGTCGGAACTGATCTCGGCCCAGCGAGCATCCGCATGGCAAGAGGTTGCGCGGCGAATGGCGCACGAGATCAAAAATCCTTTGACACCCATCCAGCTATCTGCGGAGCGGATCGCTAAGCGGTTCGAACTCAGCGGGCATGAAGAACAAGGTGAGGGTAAGCGAATAAATGACAAAGGGCCGATAGGCGATGTGATACACGAAAGCACCGCGACGATACTTCGTGAGGTAACCTCATTAAAGGCGATGGTTGACGAGTTTTCTCGCTTTGCCCGATTGCCGGATACCCAACTCGAGATCGGTGACCTAAATAACGTGATCGTCGAAGCGGTGCATTCATTTGACGGACGGTTCGATGGCATTGCATTAGAGACTGACCTTTCTGAAACTCTTCCTGAAACAATGATCGACAGTGAGCAGATGAAGCGGGTTTTTGTTAATCTGATCGAGAATGCCGCCGAATCGTTCGAAACGAAAACCGGCGAACGCCTCGTATCGATTACCAGCAGATATGAACCGGCGAGAGACCTCGTGGTCGCTGAGATCTCGGACAATGGTAAGGGAATCGCACCCGGCGATATTCAAAAGCTGTTTCAGCCATATTTTTCGACAAAGGGACGCGGAACAGGACTCGGACTAGCGATCGTAAATAGGATCGTTTCGGAACATCGTGGCCGGATTAAAGCAGTAGCGAACCAGCCAAAAGGGGCAAAGTTCATTTTGGAGTTACCGGCGAATACATAAATGCAGAATTCGGTATTAATCGTTGATGATGAACGCGGCATTCGCGATTCGCTTAAGGGCGTACTTGAGGACGAAGGATTTTTCGTCGAAGCCGTCCACTCGGGCGAAGCTTGCCTTGAGATCGTTAAGACCACCGGCTTTGACTGTATTTTGCTTGATATATGGCTAGGCGAAGGGATTGACGGGCTAGAGACCCTTCGATCGTTGAAAGACGACGGAGTCGACTCCGCCGTGGTCATGATATCAGGCCACGGCAATATCGAGACTGCGGTGCGGTCCACTAAGTTAGGTGCGTTTGATTTCATCGAAAAACCTCTGAGTCTTGAGCGGACGATCGTCACGGTCAAAAACGCGGTTCGGCAACGTCGGCTGGAGCTGACCAATGAGCAACTTCAAGAAGAGATCGCCGGCCAATACATAATGGTTGGCGAATCGATCGCGATGCGGGCGCTTCGTAAGCAGATCTCGATCGTCGCACCCACCGATGGACGTGTCTTGATCTCAGGAGAAAGCGGCACCGGCAAGGAGCTTGTTGCACGTGCGATCCACTCCCAATCAAAGCGCCGAAGTTCGCCGTTCGTTGAGATAAATTCGGCTGCGATCCCTGAAGAACTCGTAGAGTCCGAGCTTTTCGGCTACGCTAAAGGTGCCTTCTCAGGTGCTACTAAAACCCGCAAGGGCAAATTCGAGATGGCCGACGGGGCGACGTTGTTTTTGGACGAAATAGGCGATATGTCGCCCCGTGTTCAGGCAAAAATGCTCAGGGTGCTCGAGGAACAGCGATTTGAACCCGTAGGCAGTAATACACCTGTGTCCGTCGACGTTCGCGTTATTTCGGCGACCAACAAACCTCTCGACACGTTGATCGATAATGGTAACTTTCGCTCCGACCTCTTTTACCGATTGAACGTGATCCCGTTTCAAGTGCCCCCGTTGCGCGAGCGCCGCGAGGATGTGCCCCTTTTGATAGAGCATTTCAACCAGCGGTTCTCTCACGAATACGGCAAACAGCCTAAGGAATTCACACCCGATGCCATCGACGCGCTTGCGAATTATGAGTGGCTGGGAAATGTCCGTGAGCTGAAGAACACGGTCGAACGAATCGTGATCATGAACGGCAAACCCACGATCGCCGCCGATGACCTGCCCGAAATGGATAGTGCGTTCGAGCCCTCCGCGATAAGCTTTCGCTTTCCAACCTTCAAAGAAGCCACCGATGCGTACCAGCGCGAATTCATCCTTCACAAGCTTTCCGAAAACGACGGTAATGTCGCAAAGGCTGCTGAGGATATGGGCGTCGACCGCAGTCATCTGTACCGGCGGATGCGGAATCTCGGCATCAAGAGTTAGTACTCAAATGCCGAGGCCCGCACGAAGTGGTGACAAGACGACAACCTCTGTTTTACGCACCGGCTTTGTGCGGGACTGCGCATCGCGTGCTTACTTCTTGGTCACCGGAAATCCTCGTTTGATCATCAGGGCATCGACATTCGGGTCACGGCCGCGAAACTTTCGGTATGCTTCCGCCGGGTCCATAGTATTTCCGACCGAAAAGATGTATTTGACGAGCCGTGCGGCGACCGCCTTGTCGTATGGCCCCTTGCCCTCGGTAAAGGCTCCATACGCGTCCGCCGTCAAAACATCTGACCAGAGGTAACTATAATATCCCGCAGAATAACCGTCGCTTGAGAATACGTGCCCAAACTGCGGCGTACGATGGCGCATGACGATCTCTTTGGGCATGCCAAGAGCAGCAAGGGTGTCCCTTTCAAAGGCGTCTGCATCGATCGTTGCGCTGCCGGCGAGATGAAGTTTCATATCTACCAGTGCACTCGAGAGGTACTCGACTGTTGCGAAGCCCTGATTAAACGTATCGGCCTTCTTGATCTTATCGACCAGAGCCTGCGGTATCGGTTTGCCGGTTTTGTAATGAACGGCGAAGCGATTGAGCACCTCAGGCGTAGAAACCCAGTGTTCCAATAGCTGAGAAGGGAATTCGACATAATCTCTCGCCACATTCGTGCCGGAAAGTGACGGGTATGTCACATTTGACGAAAGTCCGTGTAGTGCGTGGCCAAACTCATGGAACATCGTTTCGGCGTCGTCCCACGAGATCAACACCGGCTCGTCCGGTTTGCCCTTTACAAAATTGGCATTATTCGACACGATCGTCGTCGTTCCGCCGTCAAGCTTGTCCTGGCCTCGATAGGCGTTCATCCACGCTCCCGATCGCTTTCCGTCGCGGGCATACGGGTCGAAATACCAAAGTCCAACGTGCTTTCCGGTCTTTTTACTCTTTACCTCATAGACCGTAACGTCCGGGTGATAAACCGGAACATTCTTGACTGGGGTGAAGGTAAAGCCGAAGATCTCGCCCGCGACCCAAAACATGCCTTCGCGGATCTTTTCTAGCTGCAAATAGGGCTTGATCTCATTTTGATCCAGGTCGTAACGTGCCTTTCGAACCTTTTCCATGTAGTAGCGATAATCCCACGGCTCGATGGTTAATTTTGCACCCTCTTTGTCAGCCAGAGCCTGCATATCGGCAACTTCTTCTTTGACACGGGCGACGGCGGCCGGCCAGACGCCTTCCATCAATTTCATCGCATTTTCAGGCGTTTTTGCCATTGCGTTTTCTAAACGCCAATGTGCATGTGTCGCAAATCCCAGCATTTTCGCGCGTTCGGCACGGAGCTTAAGGATCTGCGGGATGATCGCGTTATTGTCGCGGGCGTCACCGTTATCACCTCGGTTGACGAACATCTTCCAGACCTTTTCTCTCAGGTCGCGCCTTTCCGAATAGGTCAGGAACGGATCGACTGATGAGCGGGTGTTGCGGATGATGCCGAGAGCATCGACCTTTTTTCCGGCGGCTGCGGCTGCGGCGGCATCACGAAGGTCCTGCGGCAGTCCTTTGAGGTCGTCTTCGGTCTCTAGCGTAACGAAAAGCTGGCCTTCATCGCCCAGAAGGTTCTGGCTGAACTTTGTGAAAAGTCCCGCGAGTTCTTGGTTTATCGCCCCGAGACGCGTCTTTTCCTCCGGTGCAAGTTTCGCGCCTGCACGTACAAAATTTGTGTAATACACCCACACCAGCCGCGTTTGTTCCGCGGTCAATTTGTTCTTGGCAGGCGAATTGTAAACCGCCTCGATCCTTTTGAACAGGGCTTCGTTCTGCGTGATCTTGTCACCAAACGCAGCCAGCTTTGGCGACATTTCGGTGTTTAACGCCTCAACCTCCGGCGTGCTCAAACTGCCCGACCAGATGCCGTAGATCGTCGAAACGCGGTCGAGCGTCTGGCCCGTGCGTTCGAGTGCAGCTATTGTGTTCTCAAAGTTCGCGGCCGCTTTGTTGGCAGTGATCTTGTCGATCTCTTTTAGGTTCTCGGCCATCGCTGCTTCGAGAGCCGGTTTGAACTCCGAGACCTTGACCTTGTCAAAAGGCGGAATGCCGCCATATGGGCCCGCCCAATCGGCCAAAAGCGGATTTGCCGTGCCTTCTATGGCCTCAGAGGCCTCTGCCGTTCGTTTATCAGTTGAGATCATATATAACAGAGCTGCCAATGCGATCAGGACGCATGCAGCGAATCGTTGGTTAAATAAGTGTTTCATCGTTTCTCCGTTTATCGGTCATCGAAATATAGCGTATCACGCGCTCTGACGCAGAAGCGTCTGATCCTGCTCGAGAGCGTAAGCCGCAAGAGCCGCCTGAAAGTCGTCTGGTGTATTTATGTTCATGAAGGCTTTCTTTCGAGCTCCTTCGGTCATAAGATCGGCCGGGTTTAACACGCGAGTATTAAGAGCCGCGGCGAGTTCCCGCAGACGCCAATTGCCGCTCTCGAACCTTTCGTAAACAAGGTTTCTTGCGGCTGCCGTGCGATATATCGCAAACAATGGCTGGAGCCGCCCGTCGATCTCGAACATAAAAGCATCGTGCCCGGCGTCGCCGGTTGCCGCCGTGACCAGTGCCTCTAACGCTTCGGTCGAAACGAAGGGCATATCGCACGAAAGGACGGCTGTGAACTCTGTCTCTGACGCTCTCAGAGCGGTCGCGAGCCCGACGATCGAGCCGCGCCGGTCTGATAGTTCGTCAGGAATAACCGCGCGGGCGGTTGATACCTTTGACAGATCTCCGACGATCGAGACGCGAGCACAAAACTCGTCGAGCAGCGAAGCCGCACGTTCGAACAGCGGCACACCGCCGAGCTCGAGCAGGGCTTTGTTCGTACCCATTCGCTTGCTCTCGCCCCCGGCGAGCACAAAGCCGTATATCGCGTCCATTGGTCTAGGATATCAGAAAATTCCACGGTCCAAAGTCGGGAATCTGACGCCCAGGGGCCGAGGTCCAACACCTGTCTATAACTCCGCATTCTTTTTGTGGGCTTTGCGTTAACAAGCTGTAAACGTCGATCGGAGCGACATGCCGGACGAATAAGCTCCCCGAAAGAACCGCGAATTTTCGTTTCCTGTTTTACCTCTGTTTCACGCTTGTTTCACCTTTGTTTCAGTCTTGTTTCACACTCGTTGAAACAAGGTAACCCGTTATTTTATCGCGGTTTACGCCAATATTTTGCACTTGTTTCATCACTTTTTAGAAAAAACTTTGTCCAAAGCCGAAATTCCGGAGTCCAAAGCCGAAGGTCGGCAGTCCGAAGACCAAAGCCGAAAACGATTCTGCGATCGTGATTGTCAAAGATCAGGCCCCTTCCATATGCAACAGCGTTGCAACTATAGCACATTTCGACACCGAATACAATGCCCTCTAAATCGCAATAATTGACTTTCCTCTCGAAAGCAAAGCGGATATACTTCTCAGCAACGATCAGACAAAGCGGGAGAATGGGTCAGAAATGCGGTCTTGCGATTTTGATTGGGTCGCTTGAGATCTTAAGGCAATGGAGAGGAAATTGAGACTTGAGATTCTGGCAGGTCACGCGAATGAAATACAGCAGAATCGCAGACCTAATCTGTTTATTCTTTACACATTAGAGACGGACGACGAATCATTCCGGGACGGATTGATTGTTTGCATATTTGACCACTTACCGACATATCGAAAGGGTTCCCATTCTCTTATTTACAATGCATGATTAGACGCAAATCACACAAAAGCTGGTTTCTTTACACAGGGACGCTGTTTTGTAGTCTGATGTTCTATGGGTGTAGTTACAACAATGATGGAAATTCGTCTCCACCGTACGAGCAAGCCCCGCTGGTGGTCGCAGTTCCCAGTCAATCTCCTAATATCGAAACTGATTGCATGGATAAAGAGAGTGTCAAAACCCCAAACATCCAAGGTCGCAAAACGATAGAGGGCACAATCGTAGGACATGGTGGTGGTAATTTCTGGTCAACGATTGTAATTGAGTCTGATGGAGTCCGGTTCTCTCTTGAGACAGAATCATGGTCACCAGACGGGAACCACGATGTTACGCTCCCGGGCGTTCGATCTGGGGAGGAGATCCCAATTGGTAGTCGGGTCAGAATTGTTTCCCCGTCATTATCTATCGATCCAGGGAAAAAAACTACTTTCGATCTGTCTGCAAAGCGGCTTGTTAGATTGCCCGACGGACAAAACGCTGATGGCCCTTCGATTGACCCAGAATTCAAAGCTTTCTTTTCGGAGCTAGTTTCTGCGGTTAGCAATCGTGATCAAACTGCGATTTAGTCAATGATGGATTCGGACTTTGAGGTTAGTGCCCCTGCACTCGAATCACAGCCTTCGGGACTCTTCCGGGAATTGGACCGGGGGGTAACTGTAAATTGTGATCGACCAAATTGTTCACCGCTATCAGTTACTTCCAAGCTAAAGGGATGGGATCGCCTCGAGAATGCCCTGGGTAAGGGCACAAGTCCATATCCTGACGCTGGATCCGGACGAATTGTTCGCATTTCGAACTCAAGAAACAATACCCTTTTTTTTGAACGTCTCTGTGACGGAAAATGGAGGTGGACTCGCTACCTCGGATATCCTGGTGTTATCCAATTCACCGAGCTGAAATAGAATGGTGACATAAGATGATTTTTATATATCGCAGTCATTTCAACGATCAAAGCAATATAATTTCAGAAATATAAAGTAGACCGAAGAGCAGGCTTGGGGCAGTGAAGCCCGGACTTTTGGTATTTCGACGCGAGGCGGGATCAAAGTGAAAAGGCGGCTGCGCCGGTCAACGCGAGCCGCCTGAGATTATGGTACACCCGGCATGATTCGAACATGCGACCCCTTGATTCGTAGTCAAGTACTCTATCCAGCTGAGCTACGGGTGCACAAAGGCAAGTTGTAAGACTACAAATTACAGGCGAATGTGTCAAGGTTTGGCGTCGTGCCAGAGTGCGGGAGAGTGTCTAAAGTTCTCCGCTTCGGTTAAGCGCTTATTTTGCAAAGTATCCCTGGCGGGTTCGCGAGATCAGGTCCTGATCCCTGACGGTGATCTTGATCGAACGCCATTTGCCATCGCGTTTATCGTTACTTGGCTGGTATTCGACGGTGTAGAGGGTGCGCAGATCGGCGGCGACCTGAGAGTAGATGCGGCCCATGTCTTCAAGTCGGTTGATCGCATTGAGCGTGCCGCCGGTGCGGTCGGCGATGATCTGCAGACGGGTGCGTGCCGCCTTGTACATTGCGACCTGCCTTGGCGTCGGGTCGGCGAGTTTGCCGGGGTCGCCGGTCGGCAATGCCAGCGGGTAAATGGTCACGCCCTGTGCATCTGAACGGCTGAGAACGCGATTTAGAATGTCGCTCGATTCCGGTTTGATTGCCGTCTCGATCTGTTCGTCTCTGAGCGGCGCGAGGAATTCGCGGTCCTTGTCCCTGACAGCAGTATCGACCCCATCCGATAGTACGATGATGGCCTTTCGCCGGCTTTTTTCCTTAGAGAGTTTGTCTAGCGCCAGGTCGATGGCTTTGAAAAGCTGTGTCTTGCCGCGGCCGTTCGAGACCTCGATCGAATTTGCGATGGTCGAGCGGTCGGTGGTGAAATCATTGCGGACGTTCACTTTGTCATAAAACTCGATGACCGCGACGCGGTCGTTCGGCGAAAGAGCGTCGATAAACCGGAACGCTGACTGTTTGATGACCGGCCGGAATCCAAGCGTCGAGCCGCTCATATCCAGGATGATGACAACGCTGAACGGAGCCTCGCTTGGTTCGAATCGCAGGATCTGTTGTTTAACGCCGTCTTCGTAGAGTTCGAAATGCGATCTGTCGAGATCGGTGACGGGGCGGCCCTTTTGGTCCACGACGCCGACATTTAGCCTCACGATCGACGAATCGACCCGGATCGGATCGTCATCCTGCGCGAAAACGCCGGAGCAAAGCAGGACAAGAATTGAAACGAGATATAACGGCCGCTTAAAAAGCATAAAGGAATGTTAGCAATTTGACGCCGGTAATCGAAGTGCGGTTGTATCCGATGCTGTAACGAATTGTCTTAACAGATTTCAAATTATGGTTTATAATCATCCTCAACCAAAAGCGGTACGGTTATCTTGTCGGCCGATGCGATCTTTAGATCAGCCGATAGACGGGGATGGTATTGTGCGTGCTGTTTCGGCCAAGTTTTTGTGCACATTGCGGGGACAAGATCGAACGAAGCGAATGTGGGCTCTTTACCAGTCGCCGGGTTTGCGAAGTTTGTGAGTCCGAATACAAAGCTCACGACCTGCTGCCGCGGATCGTCGCAGTTCTCTGTATTTTGGCGGGCGTATTTGGTTTTCTTAGTTTTCTGAGGAATGGTTCCCCTGTCGCCGGAAGCGAGACGAACAGGCAACCGCGCAGGCTGGCGGAAATGGCTGCGGGGAACATTCGGTCGCCAACGCCAAACTCGGAAAGTGCGTCTAATGTGCGTTTATATGGTGAGGGGACGATTGCGAAAGCCCCTGTGACCAGAATGGCAATGCAGCGTCCGGCGGATGACGCCGCGATGCCGGCGCAGCAGCTAAAAGACAGGGAAGTAGCCGCTGAGGCGGTTTATGTTTGCGGCGCCGAAACAAAGAAGGGGACGCCATGCTCCCGACGGGTCAAAGGAAACGTCCGCTGTTTCCAACATACAGGAATGCCGGCGATGCTGCCGGCCGATAAATTAAAGATCAGTCAGTAATAGTATTCCGGTTTCGGGAGAGCTCTGAGGCTTAATGAAAACACTAGCACCGAACACAATGGTTCAAAACCGCTACCTGGTCGTTCAAGCGATCGGAAAAGGCGGAATGGGCGAAGTATATCTCGCTGTCGATCAGCGTCTGGGCAGTGCGGTCGCCTTAAAGCGGACCTTCTTTAAGGATGACAATGCGCTGGGAAGTGCCTTCGAACGCGAAGCCCGGATCCTGGCGAGATTGCGTCATCCGGTCCTGCCAAAGGTCATCGACCATTTTGGCGAAGGCGGCGACCAGTACCTCGTGATGGAACACATCTCGGGTGATGACCTGGCGAAACGCCTCGAAACTGCCAATAAACCATTTCCGCTTAGTTGGGTAATGTTCTGGGCAGACCAGATGCTCGACGCGCTTTCGTACCTGCATTCGCACGAACCGCCGATCATACATCGCGACATTAAGCCGCAGAACCTGAAGCTAACGGACGAAAATCATATCGTTCTGCTTGATTTCGGCCTGTCAAAGGATTTTGACACCAGTTCGACAAGTAACCCGCTCAACTCTGCGAGCGTCGCCGGCTATTCGCCTCACTTTGCGTCGATGGAACAGATAAGAGGCACGGGTACTGACTCAAGGAGCGATCTATATTCGCTTTCCGCGACCCTTTACCAGCTGCTGACGAATACGATACCCGTTGATGCTTTGACGCGTGCCGATGCTTTGCTCGGCGGAAAGAAAGATCCGATAATCCCGATCAATGAGCTCAATCCTGAGGTCACCCCGGCGATCTCTGA
>JBGAVK010000030.1:0-35017 GCA_044228165.1 Pyrinomonadaceae bacterium
ACCGCGGCCGATGAACTTTGGTACGAATACTCGCATTGAGGATGATAACGAAGGCCGGTCGTCTCAGCATGATCGGGGCCACCAACAGTTTGCAAAGGATGATGCCCCGGTACGGGCGTTCAGGCGTGATAACCAAGTAACCTATTTGCATCAGAACCAGAGCCGCGGTATACCGTCGGTTAACAGTAATTTTGAACCGATCAGCAAACGATTTATTGATCGCACCAACACGCAATCGTGCACATTATTACTGCGTGAGGCTGGCGGGCCGCTTCACGTCAATGAACTTTACAACCTGTTGATCGCCGGCGGGATGAAATTCAAAGGCAATAATCCGACGATCTCGGTTGCCGTTTCACTGAGCCGAAATAGCCGTTTTCGAAAGGTCGATCCGGGTACATTTGACCTTGTGATGCGAGAGGCCAATAGGGCCGCATCTTGATCGTATTGGAAATCCTGTCGAGTTAACCCTATTTTCTTAGATGAAAACAGGGTTAGCTCGTTTGCATTTTTACTTGAAACGTCGTAAAAGATATCGTTGCAACCCAAATAATTCTTTAATCAAAACGGAGCTGTAAATGCAAGGTATTCGTCAGTCATATTTCAAACTATTGGGTAGTTTATTAGCGGTGCTCATAACGGTCGCGGTCTCGGCTTCGGTATCGTCGGCACAAAAGGTCCGGCTGCGATCAGAGATCACTCCTGCGTGTACAAGTTCACAGGGTGCGAATCTGAAGTTCGCTGACATATTTGCTGATGGTAATATCGGGGTTCAAGGGTCGTACGGCTGTAAAGGCGTATTCATTTATAACCTAACGAATCCGGACGCTCCGACGCTCTATAGTTGGTACAATCCGATCCGTCCCGGTACCGCCTCGACGACCGAGCAATTTCTCGAAGCCATTGTTATTGGGAACATCGGTTATTTCGGAAGCGGCAGCGGCGGCGGTGTTTATATTGTTAATTTGAACGATCCGGCCAATCCGCAGCTCCTCGGCCGAGTCACCTCGACCAGTGGTAACGGACATAATTCGATCCACGAAATGGTCGTTTTCTCTCAAGGGTTTAGCACCTATCTTGTCGAAAACTTTAATAGCACGTCGACTAAAACCTTAAAAATAATTGACGTTACTGACCCCGGCAATCCGATCTTTGTGAGGGACATCACGCCCACCGAACCGCAGTGGGTTCATGCGATGGTCGTCAGGGGGAACAGGATGTTCACATCCGGGTGGGGAAACAGCACAAACCGTGGCCGAACCGAGATCTATGACATTTCGAACATAGCCTCGACTGCTCCTACGCTTCTCGGCTTTGTTTCCGATCCGACAAGCGTAACGGCCGGAAACAGCATGCACAGTGCCTGGCCGAGCGAAGACGGCAACTGGCTATATAGCTGTCGCGAAACATCCACGGGCAGTGGTGATGTTCGCGTATATGACATTTCAAATCCGGCTGTTCCTGTACTGGTAAATAGTTTGACAATGAACGGTCTTGGACTTAATGCGGTTACACCGCATAACCCGGTTGTGATGGGCAATTTTCTTTACGTTGCGTGGTATCAGGCCGGGATACAGGTTTTTGATATATCGACTCCGTCAGCACCAAAGCGTGTTGGGCAGTTTGATACGTTCGAGCCGACGTTCGCTCCACCCGATTCCGAGAAAAAGGCGGCCGAGGATGCCGAACCATGGGATCTCGTTTGCGGGTCTGAAAATCGCCAAAATCTCTTACCTACAACATACGACGGCAACTGGGCGGTATATCCGTTCCTAGGGACTGACAAGATACTCGCAGGTGATCTCGCAAATGGTTTGATCGTTCTCGATGTTACTGCGATAACGGCCCCACTTGAGAACCGGGTCTCTGACTTCGATGGTGACGGGAAGACCGATGTATCGACATTCACGCCGTCAACCGGTGACTGGTCGATCGAACTTACCTCCACTGGACGCGTCGAACGGCCAAATTTCGGCCTAAACGGTGACATTCTTGTCTCGGGCGACTATAACGGCGACGGCAAGACGGAACTCGCGATCTATCGTCCGACCACTGGTTCCTGGTGGTTCAAACTTCCGAGCGGAGCGTTTACGACTTTGCAGTTCGGCCTAAATGGCGACATCCCGGTGCCCGCAGATTATGATGCCGATGGAAAGACCGACATTGCGGTTTGGCGTCCGTCGAATGGCGTTTGGTTCATCATGCAGAGCACTCTCGGCATGAAGATCACCCAGTGGGGCCTCAGTACAGATAAGCCCGTTGCGGGTGATTTCGAAGGCGACGGAAAAGCAGATATCGCTGTTTGGCGTCCATCGAACGGCGTATGGTATATACTTCGCAGTTCATCATCCATTCCGCTATATCAGAACTTCGGTATGAACGGCGACAAGCCTTTGACCGGCGATTTTGACGGAAACGGTATTACAGATTTCACCATCTATCGTCCATCGACTGGTACCTGGTATATTCTTGATCCGGCAGTTGGGCCATTCAGGGCATTCAACTTTGGACTCGCGGCTGATACGCCGATCCCGTCAGATTTTGACGGGGATGCGAAAACGGACATTGCGGTCTTCCGCTCCAGTACAAATACCTGGTATCAGATCGGCAGCGCGAGCGGCAACATTTCGATCCGTAATTTCGGCAGTTCGGGCGACAAACCGTCACCAGCATCTGTTCAGCCGCAATAGACCTAGACCAAGTTCCATCATAACAGCCCGAAGTTGAGTAATTTACTTGACTTTGGGCTTTTTGTTCCTATTATTGCAGTATGAAACTACACCTGAAGATCGACGGCGGCACTTTGAGCGGCAACAGTTTTGAACTCGAGACCGGTTTTCTGACTGTCGGGCGGAGCGAAACGTGCAGCATCCGTTTTGATCCGCTCTCCGAACGGATCGCTTCGAAACAGCATGCTTTTATCGAGGCTCGCTCCGATGGGTTTTATATTACCGACAACAAAAGCACTAACGGAACTCTGGTGAATGGCGAAAAGATCGAGACAGCAAAACTGAATTCGGGTGATGTGATCCAATTTGGTGTGAACGGCGTTACCGCGTCTGTTCAGATCGAAGGTTTCGCCGCCGGCCAGAATTTTCGCGATCTCGAAGTGCGGCAGTTCGACCAGATCGCGACTTCTGAACCGGCAAATATCCAGAACTCGCTTTCGAATTTTGGGCTTAGCAGTATGGCCGCGGTCCGGCCCGAGCCGAATGTCACCGGCCGGTATATCGGTATAGGTGTCACGATACTAGCGATACTTTTCTTATCTATGATTGTGGCGTTGCTTTTGTTCGCAAGCGTCGGGATCGTTCCGGCGGTAATTGCGACCGTGGTCGCGTTCCTGCCCGCGATGTTCTATTTGATACCGCTTGTCTGGATCGACAGGTACGATCCCGAGCCGTTCTGGCTGCTCGCGTTGGCATTTGCCTGGGGTGCTCTGGTTGCGGTCGTGGTGTCGTTCATCGTTAATACGGTTATAGGCGAAGGGACGGTAATGGTCGCTTACAGTATGGGTCTATCGCAGGTCGAGGCGATGGAGTTGGGTAATACCGTTGGAGCGGTGATCTCAGCTCCGGTTTTCGAAGAGGGTTCAAAGGGCCTGGGCGTTCTTGTTCTCATGATCTTTTTCCGGAAATATTTTGACGATATCTTGGACGGTATCGTCTTTGCTGGGGTCATCGCCCTCGGCTTTGCAACGGTCGAAAATGTGCTTTATTACGGTCGAGGCCTCGGTGGTGGCGGCTTTGGAGGACTGGCGTTTCTTTTTGTCTTGAGGGGCATCATGTCGCCGTTTGCGCATGTATCATTCACGGCGATGACGGGCATCGGCTGTGGTATTGCAAGGGAATCGCACAAGACATTCGTCAGGATCCTTATGCCGATAGTCGGTTACATTTGTGCCGTTGCACTTCATGCACTCTGGAACGGAATGGCGGTCATTGGCGGCCTCGGAGGCTTCGTCGTCGGGTATCTCATTCTTGAGATACCGTTCTTTATTATCTTTGTGAGTTTTGCATTCTATGTGATGTATAGGCAAGGTAAGATCCTAAAGGAAATGCTTGCGATCGATATCGCTCGCGGGCTTATCACGCCGGAACAGGGAAAGGTCGCTACCTCGGCTTTCAAAAGCTCAGGCTGGCTCATCAGTGGATTGTTTGCCGGTAAATTCAGAGCCCGCAGTCATTTCCTCCGCTCTGTCGGTAAACTCGGTCTCAGCTATTGGCATATTCAGCGGGCCACCGCCGCCCAGGGGCAGACAGGGAGTTTTCAGCAGAATCCGATCCTTCGCGAAGAGGTCCTCAAGTGGCGTGATCAGGTCTAAACAAAAAACAGGCTTACAATATGTAAGCCTGTTTTAAGTTTTGGTAGGCCGTGCAGGGATCGAACCTGCGACCCACGGATTAAGAGTCCGTTGCTCTACCAACTGAGCTAACGACCCAAAAACGAAACTGAATTATAACAAACAACATTTTTAACGCAAAGACCGAACGTTGCAAAGTAGGTTATTGCTCGTATATTGGAATTTCGATACCTAACGTCTTTGCACCTTTGCGGCTTTCGGTTGAAAATAAGTGCTAGTGTTATGAGGGAATGCCCGAAATGTGAACTCTGCTTTATGGACGATGTCGCGGTGTGTCCGCACGACGGCACGCAGACGCGTCTTTCGCTTCCGGGCCCACAGACGATCGCGGAGCGTTACTTCCTCGAATCCAGACTCGGCCGCGGTGCGATGGGCCAGGTCTATCTGGCACGAGACACGAAATTCGCCACAAAAAAACTAGCGGTCAAGACCGTTCGTCAGGACCTTTTGAGCAGCGAAGATCTGCAGGAAGGCGAGGCTATCGCCAGGTTCGAACGCGAAGCCCAGGCCGCCGCTTCGATCCAGCATCCAAACACGGTCAGCGTCACAGATTTTGGCGAATCGGCAGACGGCATCTTCTACCTCGTAATGGAATATGTAGAAGGTGAGACGCTTCACAAGCTGCTCCGCCGCGAAGGCACGCTGCCGGTCAAGCGAGCGGTGCGGCTCCTCCGTCAGATCGCGGATGGCGTCGATGCCGCGCACGACCTCAATATCCTTCACCGCGACCTCAAGCCGGCGAACATCTTCATAATGCAAAAAGGCAAGGGAGGGGATGGATTTGTCAAGGTAGGCGATTTTGGCCTTGCTAAGATCGTTAATCAGACGGTCACCGATGCAAATTCGAACGCGACACCCTCTTCACGCGGGATCATCGGCACGCCGGAATTTATGTCGCCCGAACAAATGCAGCCTGAGTTGGGGGTTGATAAACGTGCCGACCTCTACGCTCTCGGCACGATCGCCTACCTGATGCTCGGCGGCAAAACGCCGTTCACAGGCGATATGATGCAGCTAATTATGCAAAAGGTCATGCATAAACCGCCGCCGCTCTCGACGCTCAGATCCGATATTCCGGCGGACGTTGACCGTGTGATAATGAGTGCCCTCGAGATCGATCCTAATGACCGTCCTGCGAGCGTCGGCGAATGGATCACCGCTCTCGAAGCCGCCGCCGAAGATGTGGTCGAACGTAAAACGTCCGGCGGTTCGAGACTCGTCGTGATGGCTCCACTCGGTGCCGAAGTCTATGTTGACGATGAGCGAAAGGGAAGTGTCGGCAGCAGCGGCCGCGTCGTATTGACCGACATCCCGCCCGGCAATCACGTCCTGCGTGTCTCAAAGGCCGGCGAAAAAGACGATGAACGCGTGATCGAGATCCGCCCTGAGGCTAATGAGCAGGTCATTCAGGCACAATTGAGAACGCTTCACGGTGCGTCGAGCCAGCCTACATCCTCACAGGGGGCGAGCAGCAGCGGTGCCCCGCAATCGAGCGTGATGCCCGGGATCGTGGCTTGTTCCAATTGCGGTTCGCGATTTGCCGAGGGCGTAAGATTTTGCGGACGCTGCGGCAGCGGATCTTTCAGTTTCGTCAGCAACGGTCCAAACGCCGCGACCTACCCTTGTCCGCGCTGCTCCACTCAGTTGCCGCAAAACTCCCGGTTCTGTGGTCGCTGCGGTCTCAGCATCTCTCCAACCGCATATGCTGCAGCGAACCAAACGCCAAACTTCACTGCTCCCATTCACCAAAGCGTCGTTCCGCAAGCGGATAAACGCTGTCAACGCTGCGGCGGGGTGTACGGGGCTAACATTAAGTTCTGCGGCCGCTGCGGCCTGACGCTGTAATCGGCTCTTTTTTCGGGGTCCCTGTAACGGTCGCGTTTTTTTATGCGAATAAGTATAATAAGGGCGTTCTTTAGTTGATCGATCTTAACCACCGGGGAAAACACGATGAAAATATGCCCTCGCTGCCAGAAGACCTATGCAGATGACAATCTGAATTTCTGCCTCGAAGACGGCGCGACGCTGACCGCTGCGGCGGTAAATGTGCCGAACACTGTTGAGATGAATCAGCCGGCGATTACCAATCGGCCGCCTGTATCGGGCCAGCCGACGTGGAACGTTCAGCCGCAGTTCGCTAGCCAACCGCCGAAAAAGTCTTCGAAAACGTGGGTTTGGGTTCTTTTGATCATTGGCGGACTTATCTTGCTCTGTGGTGGCGGCGGCCTCGGCCTTTTGATCTATATCGGCTCGCAGGTGGAAAACACCACAAATGTCGATAATTCAAACAAGAATTCAAAGGGTGACCAGACATCAAACAAGGCGTCAAATTCGACTTCGACTTCGACGTCCACTTCATCCCGTGACAAGATCGAATCGCTCGACCTTTCGAAATGGGTACAGGACGACCAGAGATTTGGCAATACAGAATTTACAGACGGTGAATTTACGATGTCATCCCGAAAGCGTGGATTCTATTACGTTTTGGCAGGGGCTCCGAAACAGATATCAGTTAATGCCGATACCCGCGTTACCGTTCGCAATCTGAATAACGAGGATACAAATCTTGGGTTTGGCCTGGTATTTCACAGCAACACAACGCCGCTTCAGCAGGGGTATGCTTTCTTAATAGATTCTAAAAAGGGCAGGTATCGTGTGGTCCATCATTCGCCGAAGAATGAAGACGCCGTGGTCAACTGGACCCGGTCAGACGCCATCAAGGACGGAACGTCACCAAATACGCTCGAGGTTCGCGACGGCACCGATACTATCGATCTTTATATCAACGATAAGAAGGTAAATTCGATCAGAAATGTATATGGTTATCCGAACGGGGTCGTCGGATTATATGTCTCGGACGCTATGAAGATCGCATTTAAGGATCTGGAGATACGGAAATAGGATCATAAGGCGATGAAACAATGCCCGCGTTGTCATAAAGCATATAGTGACGACCAACTTAATTTTTGTCTCGATGACGGCGAACTTCTGTCCGCTGTGCTTCCGGAACGCCCGCAATCCCGCTACGCGGATGATTCGCCGCCGACACTGCTGATCAACGATTCGCGTACGACAAACCCGTACGAGCTTCCGCGGACACAGGCTCCCATGCAGCAATGGCAGCAGCCGCAGGCTCAAAATGTGCCCTATCAGCCCTATTCGATGATGCGTAACCGGGTTTCGGCGGATCAGACGATACCGACCATCGCTATTATCCTCGGTGTCCTCAGCCTCCCGTTGGTGTGCTGCTATGGTGGTATTTGGCTTGGGGTACCGGCCGCAGTGCTGGGATACATCGGCATGCGGAACGCCGATTCCGATGGCACCAAATACGGTGGTCGAGGCATGGCGATCGGAGGGCTTGTTTTGGGCATCATCAGCTTTCTCAGTACCCTCGGATTCATTTTGATGATGATCGTAGGCAACGTTAGCTAATTTCCCATATAATTATTAGTAATGCGCGTCACTCTTCATGTCGTCGCCGGGCCCCAGACCGGACGAGCTTTCACTTTCGACCAACATGATACTTTCATGATCGGCCGAAGCGAGAATGCGCAGTTCTGTTTGCCTCACGATCGATATTTCTCACGCCACCACTGTATTCTCGAGATCGCACCGCCGCAAGCATTCATTCGCGATCTTGGCTCGACAAACGGGACATATGTAAACGGTATGCGGATGGAGACCGCTTATCTAAAAAGCGGTGACCGAATCCAGGGCGGCGAGACGGTTCTTGAGGTTGAGGTTTCAACCGGTCTAGAGGAATTCGGCAATACGGCTCGTATGCCGGGCGACTCGAGCCTTTCGGTCGTGAAGGTCACGTGCCTTAACTGCAACGTGCTTTCCACATGCGAAGCCGACCAGCCAAATGCACGGTTGTCATATATTTGCGATGAGTGCCGTGAAAAGCTAAAGGCTAATCCCCAACCAATACCGAATTACCAGATGATCCGCGTGATCGGCCAGGGCGGTATGGGCAGCGTGATGCTAGCGAGTTCGGAAAAGGACGGCCGGGCCGTTGCGATCAAGACGCTTCTTCCTGAAGTTGCCGTCAGCGAACAGTCCCTCAAACGCTTCATCCGGGAGATCGAGGTCGCCTCATCTCTCCAACATCCAAATATCGTAAGCTTTGTCGAACACGGTACCCATAATGGACTGGTTTACCTAGTGACAGAGTTTATTTCGGGTATGGATGCTGCCAGGCTTGCGAAGCAGCGCGGAGGGCGGCTCGAATGCAGGGAAATGGTCCGGATCATTGAGCAGACCCTATCGGCACTCGATTATGCTCACACGTTGGGATTTGTTCATCGGGACATAAAGGAGCAGAACATTTTGGTTCAGGGCGATTTTCCCAATTCCACAGCGAAACTTACCGATTTCGGCCTCTCAAAGAGTTTTAAGGAGACCGGTATGAGCGGCGTCACTATGGTCGGCGACGTCGCCGGTACGATCGCCTATATGCCGCCGGAACAGGTGCGCGATTTTAAGGATGTTCGTCCGCCCTCTGACATCTATGCGATCGGCATGACAGCCTACAGCCTGTTGACCGGTGCCCATGCACTCGATATTAGTCCGAAGGCTGGAATTGCGGAGACGGTCAAAGCTATCTTTGAAAAGCCGATCGTGCCGATAAGGGATCGAATACCAAATATTCCGCCGCACGTCGCATCTGTAATTGAGACCTCGCTTGCTAAGGAAGTCGAAAATCGATGGCGTTCCGCCGGGGCGATGCGTGAGGCCTTGCTCAACGCAATGGGAACCACGTAATTGTAATGCCGAGCCCTTACAAATTACTCTCGATAATAATACCGGTCTACAACGAAAGATCGACGATCACAGAGGTGATCGAAAGGGTCTCGGCGGTCGACCTGCCGATAGAGAAAGAGATCATCGTCGTCGACGATGCATCGTCAGATGGCACGATCGATGTTATCCGTTCAAACCTTCACAAAGTGACATCTGCGCACTTTGCCACTGTAAATGCCGGGAAAGGTGCTGCTGTTCGAATCGGTCTGACGCTTGCCAAGGGTGATATTATCTTGATCCAGGACGCCGATCTGGAACTGGACCCTGCAGAATTTTGTGATTTGCTGCGGCCAATTCTAGCCTGTGAAACGTCGGTTGTTTACGGTTCGCGATTCCTAAAGAAGAATCCAGTACCGCCGATCCGATTATTGGCAAATTACCTGCTTACCTTTACCACCAATCTCCTATTCAGGATCCATCTGACGGATATGGCAACTGCATACAAAGCATTTACCAGTGAGGCGGCGGGAAAACTCGAACTTCTCACTAACCGGTTCGAGATCGACGCGGAGATCACGGCGCAGTTTGCTCTGCTAAATTATGAAATTTTCGAGGTACCGATCTCTTACCGCCCTAGGACAAGTCTGGAGGGCAAAAAACTCAAATGGAGAGACGGCGTTTCTGCATTTATGACGCTCGTAAGGTATCGATTTATGAATCGATGACCCCATCCGTCGAGTTTGCAGCAAAAAGGCCTAATAGGACCCACAAATGACGTGCGTCTTCGAACGAGCCGGTCAGGCCCTGGTATATGAAAGCACCCGCCACAGCACAAGAACAGGCAATGAGAGCGGTTTGTCGATCACTGGCAAGCGACGATCTGAAAAAGCAGCAAACAAAACGCTGTTAGTCCGATCACTCCCGTTTGTCCCAGGACGCTGAGCCATGAATTATGTGCATCTCGCAACGTCTGACGCATTCCGGACAGGACCTCATAATTTACGTTAGCAACATCCGTCCCTGTTCCTTTCCCAAACCACGGGTATTGTCGGACGGTACTTATCGTATCTTCCCAAATAAGGATCCGAACCGAGGGTTCGAATACTCTTTCGGTAATCGGTATTGCGATTTCTTGTGAGGTGTTTTCGGTGTCTGGTGAGATCAGTGTCGAGGCAAAGACCGCAATTGCCAGAACAATACCTATGGCCAAAGCGGGCGTGGAATACCACTTTTTAGGAGCAACGGCCCAAAACCAAATCCCAAGGCTCAGAGCGATGCCTCCAAGCCCGGCCGAGATCGAAAGCAAAGCGGCGAAGAAAATACCAAAAAGCGATACGATGGCCCAGCTTTTGCGAAGCCAGCTCAGTTTGGCGGCAAGCAAAGCCAAAATTACACTGACATTAAGATAGTTACACAGCATATTCGCGTTGGCGAACAGTGCATGGATCCGAGGGTAATCGCCAGCCGGGAGACTTCCCAAGTGTGAGAGAAAGTAATTACTGCCGGCGTCTTTCAGCCCTAAATAGAACAATGTGAATCCCGCGATCGAGGTCAATGCTGTCAGTCCGGAACCGACAAGCCACGCGAACACGATCCGTTTTTGAAATTGTTCGTCACGGGCGAGATTGAAGGCAAGGAAGCTCAATCCGAATAAATAGAATTCCCCCATCAGCTTGAAAGCACTGGTTTTCGGCTCAACGGATAAGACCGCCGAAATCGCGAACGCAACGGCGTAAACTCCAACAAAGGTAAAGAGTCGGTCGGTTCGAATCGACACCTGTTTCTGAAATGCCGCGATAGCGAAGAAAAGGGAACAACAAAGAAAAATAAAGTCAGTAAAGGGGATCTGCAACCCATAAACGAACACATGAAAAGGCCTTACAAGCGGAAGTGAAACAACCAGTAGCAGAAACGACCATTTGGCGATATTAAAAGTCATGTGGGATCAGACTGTCTTAGTTATCTTTGAAAGAGATCGCGGGGCATCAGGATCCAGGCCTTTTGCCGCGGAAAGTAGAGCTGCGAAAAGCTGCGCCGGAACAATGAAAGGGATCGGCGACAAGAACTCATCGATTTCAGCGGGCAATAGAAGACTATTCGGCGAAAGTTCCACGATCCCTTTATCATTTGTGATCGACAGGCAATCGGCATTCAATTCATGTAATCGCTCTAACAGATCAACACTGCTCTTTTGCGTGACTCCCAACGGTGCAAATAATACGACCGGGAAACGGCGTTCGACGATAGCCAAAGGCCCGTGGAAGAAATCGGCCGACGAAAATCTCTCAGCGACCACATAACAGGTTTCCATCAGCTTTAACGCGAGCTCATAAGAGTTTCCGTAGTTCATGCCTCGGCCGACGACCACGCAATTCTCCATAAAGACATACCGTTGCACAAGATCTTCGATCAACGGCTTTAATTCGATGGCCTTTGCCGTATATTCCGGCAGTAATGAAATGTCCAGACGTTTGTGAGCCAATTCATTTGCGAGCATGTAAAAGTGCAGCATTTGGCCCGTGTAGGTCTTCGTGGCCGCCACTGATCGTTCCCGGCCCGCATGGATAAGCAATGCCTCGTCGGCCAAATGAGCCATTGTCGAATCGGCTTCGTTGGTGATCGCTAGTGTAAATGCCCCCGACGCGGCGGCCCGCTCAAGAACAATATTAATATCATCGCCCTCACCGGATTGCGACACTCCGACGACGAGAGCCCGCTTTAGCTCGAGATCCGCATTATATAGCGTATAGACAGAAGGGGCTGAAAGTGAGACCGGGATGCCGGTCGTCACTTCCAGCAAATATCGGCCGAACAACGAGGCGTTATCGGAGCTTCCGCGAGCGACGATCACTATAAGGTCAAAGGCTCTATTCCGTAGGATAGGTCCCAGGCGAGCATATTTTGCGGCTTCTGCCGCAATGGTTTTTTCAAGCACTACCGGCTGTTCCGCGATCTCTGATAGCATTTGCGACATATTCTTAAACATAACACCGGCCGATAAATGGATCAGGCCGGTTCGTCATCTTTCATTTCGTTTACGACCGCATTGATCGCTCCACCGACCAGCAGAGCCATCGCAGTCAAATATAGCCAAAGCATCATGATTATGACCGCGCCCAAGGAACCGTAGGCCTTGTTGTATGAATTAAAATAGCCCAAATATAAGCGAAAACTGCTTGTGAAAATAATCCACAGGCCAATCGCGATCACTGAACCGGGTGTTATCCAAACCCAAACTCTTCTTTTGAAATTCGGAAGTAAGTAGTAAATTACCTCACAAGCAAAGAGCATCAATATGAGCGTCGAGATCCATTGGATCAGGATCAGCAGCCACGGCGATGATAGATCAAGACCAATTCCTGCCAGCCCATACTGAACAAGCTGCATTCCGTAAAAGACGACCGCCAAAAGAACGGCGGCAATGATGGAAACCAGAAATGTAAGTAATAGTGATTGCGATTTGGTCGTCCACCAGTAACGGGTCTCTTTGATCTTGTAAATTGAATTTAAGGCGCTTCTGATCGCATCGACGCCGGCTGACGCCGACCAGAGTGTGATAGCCAAACCGATCGTCGCTTTCCCGCCCGTGCTGTTTGCAATGATCTCTGCGATCGTCTTTCGAACCAGCTCAAATACCGATAATGGCATCAATTGCTGAAGATAGGAGAATAGCTGTCCCTTTAACCCGTCGGAAGAATCGAGCAGGATCCCAAATAAGCTAACAAGAAAAAAAAGCAGAGGGAAGATCGCAAAGGAAAAATAGAAAGCCACCTGTGCCGATGAGCTAAATATATCGGCATCAAAGATGCGATCGTATAGCCGCATCGCAAACTCTCGACGTTCTAATGAGAGTAATTTTCTCATTTGTAGACCCGTGGAACCCGAGGCGAAATTCCTGCAAGTGATCTCATACCCGATCGTGTTGATGGCACGGGCGAGTTCCGCGGCCGTAATTCCGTTGCCGATCAGAACGACCTCATCACCTACTTTGGGGCTGTCGATCTCAGTAACGTCAATAAGAGTCCAGTCCATTGAAATACGGCCGACAATGGATGCGAAATTTCCGTTGATCGCGACCCGGCTGACATTAGAAAGTCCACGTGGATAGCCATCTCCGTAACCTATCGGGACAAGTGCGATCTTTGAATCTCGCTTGGTTGTAAACGATCTGCCATAGCCGAGGGTCTCGCCCGCAGGGATACTTTTCACGTCCGCGATCTGAGATCGAAGCGAGAGGACCGGCGTCAATTCAGGACCATACTTACCGGCCGGCATTATGTCATCCAACAGGCCGTAAAGTGCCCCGCCAAGCCTCACAAGATTTCCTCGCGAGGCCGGGTGTGAAATTGCCCCGGGCGAGTTTGCAAGATCCAGCCAATCAAGATCGTGCCCGGCCTTTCTGAAGTCCTCTACCGCAGCGTTAAATCTTTTGATCTGTAATGACGTGAACTCCACTTCGCGAGGGTCCTCGGCGGACGCAAAGTGCGTCATTAGCCCGGCCCCTCGCAGATTGGCGAGTGCTCTCAAACCCAAAGCAAATTCTCTTGAATTCTCGAATCGGATACCGGCCCTGCCCATTCCCGTATCGATCTTCACATGAACATCGACAGTGACGGAACGGCCCTTAGCAACCCTGTTAAGGCTCTCGGCCGCATCAATGTCAAAAATTACAGGCGTGAGTGCGGCGTCAATTATCGTCTCTTCTTGGCCGGGCCAAAAGGAACCCAGGCAAAGTATTGGAGCCGCTATGCCTGCATTCCGAAGTTCCAACCCTTCTTCGGGTATCGCAACGCCGAACCAGTCAACACCTTCGCGTTCGAGCCTTAGAGCACATTCTATAGCTCCGTGGCCATAGGCGTCTGCCTTGACCACAGCCATATAACCTAGGTCGGGCCCAATGAATTGTTTTGAGTTATGGAAATTAGACGAAAGGGCGTCGAGGTCAATGCAAGCTGTGGTCGGACGCATTTCCATATTGACGGTCATCAGAAAATATCAAAGCGAGGTCATCTTGCGAAACAGTAACTCATTTTATCTCAGATCATAAGGGTATATTACCGTGTTTTTTAGGCGGATTACTGTCCCGTTTGTTCTTTAACAAAGATAAGGCACGAATAAGTTTTGGCCGGGTAAATCTCGGCTCGATCACTTCGTCTACAAAGCCGCGTTCGGCAGCGATGTAGGGATTCGCAAATTTGTCCTCAAACTCGGCTATCTTGGAGGTCCGATACGACTCATCGTTTTCGGCAATTTCTCGACGAAACAGAACCCCGACGGCGCCCTCGGCTCCCATTACTGCGATCTCAGCGGTCGGATAAGCAAAGTTGATATCTGTTCTGATATGCTTGGACGCCATCACGCAATAGGCTCCGCCATACGCCTTTCGGGTGATAACCGTGATCTTTGGCACGGTCGCTTCTGCAAAGGCATACAATAGCTTGGCTCCGTGCCTGATGATCCCCTGATGTTCCTGGTTCACACCTGGAAGAAATCCCGGGACGTCTTCGAATGTAATAAGCGGAATGTTAAAGCAATCACAAAAACGAACGAAACGAGCGGCTTTGACAGAGGCGTCGATGTCGAGTACGCCTGCCAAGAACGCGGGCTGATTGGCAACGATCCCTACCGAAGTTCCTCCCAATCTGGCAAATCCGATCACAATATTGGGTGCATACAACTCTTGAACCTCAAAAAAGTAGTTGTCATCGACGACATTATGGATAATGTCACGAATATCGTACGGCTGAGTTGCTGCTTCGGGGACGATCGTATTCAATTTTTCATCTGCCCGATCTGATGGGTCCGCGGTCGCCACGAAAGGCGGATCATCCATATTGTTTGAAGGGATGAAAGATAGTAGTTCCCGCGTCAAACGAAGTGCGTGTTCATCTGATTCTGCGGCGAAATGAGCGACCCCCGATTTGATGTTGTGCGTCATCGCACCACCGAGTTCGTCCTTTGTAACGTCCTCGTGGGTCACCGTCTTTATTACATCCGGGCCGGTAATGAACATGTAGGACGTGTCCTTCACCATTACATTGAAATCCGTGATCGCAGGTGAATAGACAGCACCACCGGCGCAAGGGCCGAGAATGCAGCTGATCTGGGGAATTACGCCGCTCGAAAGTGTATTTCTGAGAAATATATCGGCATAGCCGCCCAGAGATACAACGCCCTCCTGAATTCGTGCTCCGCCGGAGTCATTGAGGCCTATCATCGGGGAACCCGTCTTCATGGCCATGTCCATGACCTTGCAGATCTTTTCCGCATGCGTTTCCGAAAGGGAACCACCAAAGACCGTAAAATCCTGGGCAAAAACAAAGACCTCGCGGCCGTCGACCAGGCCGTGCCCGGTGATCACACCGTCACCAGGGAACTTCTGCTTGTCCATATCAAAATCTGTCGAGCGATGGACAACAAACTTATCAAATTCTTCAAAACTGGCTTCGTCAAGGAAAAACTCTACCCGTTCACGAGCAGTCATTTTGCCTGATGCCTTTTGCTTTTCGAGCCTGACGACACCGCCCCCCTCTTCGGCCACACGTGAACGTTCCTTCAAAAAATCGATCTTATTTTTGGTTTTAGATTCCGGCTGCATAAGGCTTAAGTTTAGCCATTTGAATGTGTTTTTCAAAACGAGTGAATAAATGATTAAATTAAATCCATATATGATCTCGACCGAAAAAATAACAAGTAAAGAGAACCAGCGGCTTGTTGCTGCCCGGAAAATAAGGGACGGCAAAGACAGGGAGCGGATCTTCGTCGAAGGTGCAAGATTGGTTGGCGAAGCGGTAAGCTCCCAAATAAAGATCGAACAGTGTTTTGTAGTCGAGGGATTTAGAGATCAGAAGCTTTTGGAACAGATCAGCCAAAGTGTCGGGCAAGTTGTAGAGGTCTCGGCGAAACTTTTTCGCAGCCTTGCCGATACTACCAATCCGCAGGGAATCGCCGTTATTGCTCAGAGACCACGCTGGTCGAAAGACGATCTTGAGATGGCTGTAAGAGCTGCAAATTTGCCCATAGTCATATATCTTAAGGAGATCAATAACCCCTCGAATCTGGGGGCGGTTATACGAACCGCAGAGGCGGCTGGAGTCACAGGCGTTATCATTTCCGATGGTTCAGCGGATGTCTATTCACCAAAGGCTCTCAGAGCATCGATGGGGTCTTGTTTTCGACTCTCAATAGTGGATATGTTTGGATTGCCGGAGATGACGGTCTGGGCGGTACAATCAGGTCTGAGAACAATCGCAGCCGATATTTCGGGTGACGTACCGTATTTCGACTTTGATTGGCTCGAGCCTGTTCTTTTGGTATTCGGATCTGAATCCCACGGGCTCTCAAAAGATGAGCTTGTCTCCATCGACGAGGTCATCAAGATCCCTATGGATAACAATGTTGAAAGCCTAAATTTGGCCGTTTCTTCTGGAATAATCCTATTTGAAGCAAGGCGTCAGCGATCCCGCTCAACGATTTGAATTTGTGTTCGTGACAGAGTTAGCAGTGCTGCCAGCCTCCAATTCAGATTTCAAGCGATTTTGAATGCTCGGATCGTTAGTGATGATCAGTGCAGTCGCAATATCAGTCTTCAAAATGCGGGCATTGGTTGGATCGACAGTGGCAAGGCGTTTTTGGGCCTCAATAAGTGCGAGCCGAGCCTTTGCAAAATCACCGGTTAAGATGTTTGCCCGGCCAAGCAAATAGAAATCCTCAGCATCATCGGCTGGCGGAACCTCTTTTAAATAGGCAAATGGATCGGCGTCAACGTTTCGCCTGTTTTTTTCAAAAGACGAAAGTGCAATATTGTCCGATCTCATCACCTCTAACTGCGGAGTGGGTTGTTCGGCGACTTTTGGAACAAGGGCGAAATGGTAAACGCCCATGCCTATCGCTGCGCCCACTACAAGCATTAAAGCGGCGATAGCGAACCTTGCGAGCGAACCGCCATTTTGATTATGGACGTCCGACGCACCGTTTTCGCCAAACATTGAGAATGACTCATCTCGTCGATCCGAAGCTGGCGGAATTTCTACATTTGCTCCTTCGACAAGTGTACCAAACTGGTTTTCAATTAATGTGTCGGTGGTTGGGGCTGGTGTTGACGAATTTAGAAGGATGGAAGGGTCATCCGAGATCGTATTAAATCCGTCTGAGGCGTCGAGGGTCTCTCGATCTTCGAACGCTAGCGTTTCTGCCGGGTCGAACGGAGCGGGGTTCGTCTGGTCCTCCGTTAATGTAAGAGCCAATTCGCCAGTTTCGAGTTCCAGTATCTCGTCTTCGCCGTCAAATGACGTGCTCAGATCACTTTGCCTATTACGTGCGGTCGCAACCGTTGGGATATCCAGCCCATCGATGTCAAAATCCTGTTCATTCCGGATTGGCTGCATTTCACCATCCACTTTTACCACAACAACCGTCAGATTGTCTTCAGCCCCCCGTTCGTAGCAGAGGCCACGCAAATATTCACAAATTTCTGCCGGTTCTCCCCCAAAAGTCAAAACACTCTGTATTTCTTGATCTGTCACATGGCGCGTAATACCATCAGAGCAGATCAAAAATGCATTTCCCGGTTCGACCATGATTGTTTTGAGGTCGATATCGACAACCGAATCGGCACCTAGTGCCCGGCTAATTATGTTGCGGCTCGGGTGATTCTCGGCCTGTTCCTCCGTCATTCGACCGGCACGAACCTCTTCAGCGACCATTGAATGATCTTCTGTTTCACGGAAAAGATGACCGGCGCGATCGATTCGATAAAGCCGGGAGTCACCTACGTGGCCAATTGTAGCGATATTGCGATCAATATGAAGAGCGACAATAGTAGTCGCCATGTTGGACAACTGAGGTAGCTCTTGGGCCATCTGATTGATCGCAGAATTTGCGCGGTCGATAGCGGTCCGCATAACGTGTTCGGAATCGTCGTTTTGGCGCAGGTTCGAGAATGCCTCGGCGAGAATTTCCATTGCCATCTGAGACGCAACCTCTCCGGCCTGAGCTCCACCGACCCCATCAGCGACCGCAAAGATCCCGCACTGAGGCATTTCGAGGTACGAATCTTCGTTTTGAGGCCGCTTTTCGCTAAGTCCGCGTTCGCTGACCGAAGCCGACGAAATTCTCAGATCGCTCACCATTAGAATTCCTTCTCCTAAAACCTCGAAAACAATTTAAGCGTTTACGTCCTACTAAGATACGCTATACGGAGTCAGGCGTTACCTTGAGACTATCTTTTGCTTTGTCGATGCTGTTTCGATGTGAAAACGCCATCAACATTCCAAGCATAACTAGGCTCGTTATCAGGCTAAAACCGCCATGGCTGACAAATGGTAATGTAATACCTGTCATCGGCAGCGCCCGAGTGATTCCGCCGATATTGACCAATGCCTGAAAGCCTATAAACGCGGCGAGCCCGATCGAGCATAATTTGCTGAACATGTCCCTAGATTCTAGGGCCGTCCGAATGCCGGAGCTGACAAAGATTATTAGGGCAAAGATTACCAATAATCCGCCAAAAAGTCCAAGTTCTTCGGCCAGTGCAGCGAATATATAATCAGAATCGGCGACGGGGATCAATTCAGGATAGCCCAGACCTAACCCGCGGCCGGTGACGCCGCCCGACGCTAGCCCAAAGGTCGCTTGCGCAGGCTGAAATGCAAGGACATCAAACCATGCATCGGTATTTATCCTTGTTTGCAGATCGGGGTCTTCGGCGAGAATTTGAGGCAAATTTGGATCTGCTTCCACAAGTTTTTTGTAGTAGGTATCATAATCGTCCTTCCACCATCCGGTTTCGGGTTTCGGTGGGTCGAAACCGTCAAGCCAAAGATGAAATCTTTGCTGAATACGATTAGGCAGAATAGTCTTCACCGGAGCGGCGATGGTAGGTAACAGGGGTATCTTTTCCTGCGTATTTTCCGGCAGAGCACCTACGACAAGTATCGTAACGACTATCAGGACGCTACCGACCAATACAAATCGCTGCACGAACCGCCGAACCGCGATCAAATACAGCGTCGCATATACAGCACTGAAGACCATCATCTGGCCGAAATCCTTTAATACAAAAAAGGGCAAAAATGGAAGGACCGCCATAAAGACAAGCGGCAACGCGTCCTTAGCTCGAGGGATTCCCCAATATGTCCGTGCCAGATTTTTATACAGGACTCCCAAAACAGCGGCAAAGCCCACCAAGAAAGGTATCTTAGCGAGTTCCCACGGTGTCAAATTTCCGCCGAATTTGCCAGCTTTTGACAAAAAGGCAGCGACAAATAATGGGACTAGAGTTAGAAGGACAACCAGAAAGCCATTCTTCTGAAGTAATCCAAGAACTTCATCGCGACGAAGTAGAATAAATGCTCCCACAAGACCTATTATCCCCAAGATCGGATTTATGGTCTTACCGGATAGAAACACATCAGCCAAACTTTCAGGAGCTGGTCTTGCAGTTTCTGTCGATAGATCGACCGGTGACGGCGGCGTAGGTGGAAGTCCCATGATCCGCTTTTTTTCGGCAGAATAATTCTCCTGGATATAATGAAGTTGAAGTGTTTTTAACTTTTGCTGGCGAGCCTCTGCCTTGTCTTTTCGGGAAGTGTATTCTGGGTCGCTAAAAAGCCGGTATTGAACCGTCAGGCCAACAGAAAATAGCAAGACAGCGGTTGTGAACATCGTCCAATTTCCGTCATATTTCACAAACCGCTTGAGTGCGATCGGAACAGATGCTAGCAACAAAAGTAGTAAGAGGTTTCTTAATGCCGTAATGCCTGATGTCTCATAACCGCGAATAAGGGCCCCATAATAGATCGAATAGTGAGATAGTGCCGTTATGAGCACGATCAATACCAAAATAAAAAAATGTGATGAGGTCCTATTCTTCATTTTCGTACATGTCTAACGGCGTTTCTTTATAGGACCTTTCACAGAAGGATTCCGCGGCTTATACTGATCGCCGAGAAGCCCGAGATCTCTTGATTTCAAGATGACGTTGGCAGCGATCGGAGCTGCAGTTCTGGCTCCAAAGCCGCCACCTTCGACAACGACAGCTATTGCCACCTGTGGCCGCTCTAGCGGTGCGATAGTAATGAACCAACTATCAGTCCGTTCATACATCTGCGGGACTCTGTATTCTTCCGTATCACCGCTTGCATTCTTACGGCGTTTGGTCACCGTTTTCAGGTTTCCACTCTCGTCATAAAGCTGGGCCAGCTTTTCTGCGGTTCCGGTTTTTCCTCCGGTCCGAATGCCAGTCCCCGCAAGTTTTGCAGAAATAACCGTCCCTGTGCCACCTGGCTCTTCGGTGACCGTTGACATGATATTTCTTATAACGGCAGCTTGCTGCGGGGTCAGGACCTGGGCAAACATTTGTGGCGGCTGATCGGCCTCGATCCTGGTTTTCATCAACTTTCCTTCCATGTTGCCCGCGGCTGAAGCAATCAGTGCCATTTGAAAGGGTGTCATTTGACCGGCATATCCTTGGCCCATTCCTTCGATACCCAGATCATAGAGTGATATGTCCTTTCCCGTGACGATCGCCGACTGTTGAGGGGCTATCGCATTCGCGATATTGAGATTACTCGTATTCCAAATAGTAGGAAAGAAGCGCTGGACTAATGCGTCATCAGGCGAATCCGCGGGGGCGATGCCGAGCATATTTGCGGTCTCCTTTAGCCTTTCTCGGCCAAGTTCGATCGCCAATTGAGCGAAATATTGATTGCTCGATACCTTATATGCGAACTCAATGTCTTTTTCTTGACAGCCTCCGTCGCAGGCCCCCGTAACTGTGCCATCGGGAAGCAGTTTCTGTGTGGCATCGACTATTGGACGGGATCCTTTACGCGAACAGGCTTGCGCTATCAGCAGTTCTCGAAGAGATCGAATTTGTTTTACCCTAAACGCTGGAGATCATGGCGGTTACTTGAAGCCAGAACCTGCGCATGGTGAACCCCGTGAGCGTCCCGACGAGAAGGGTTTGTCCTGCTCTGTTTGTTTCCAAGCCAGGATAACGTTAGGGATTGGGCCTCCGCAAGGTTAAAGACGGGTTCGAGTACATTGCTGTGACATCGCCATTCTGAGTGGCTAATAGAACAACAATTAACCTTTCCTGTTGTCCAATTGACTGCCAAGCCTGTGGTTCCCGGTCAATAGTGATGCGCCACATCCTTGCTGCTCATCTTTAAGTGCTCTTTATCTTTTGTCAGCACTTCCCGTTTTGCGCATCGGCTCTGATGGTTTTTGGTAAAGCCGACGTTCGAGGCCGGTGTACCACGTTCGCCGAGAAGATGCTTACTCCTTTCAAGAGCGTATCCGGCCAATCTCACCCGTCCTTTGATTCGGTAACGGCCAGAGCGCCTGCAACATCTTCCTGATCGGTCGAGCATCCAGCCTCCGAGGTTTGGCTGCAGAGGTCCGTCGGTTTCGCAAGTCTTTATAATTATGTATTTGAAATTGCTCGTGTTCGAATCGTCCGCAAAAAAGGTCCAATAAACCTGAAATCCGAATACGGAAAGCGCTAGAGACACAAACATGGATCTGCCACTAACCGCATGCTACGATTGGCGATCGTCTGAGTGAGTCTTCTTTACCTCTTTCGAAAGCCCTTGTTCGAAAATAAAGAGGTTCGGCGGAAATTGTCCAAAAATGTTAGGGCGAGAAGTCCTACGATAATCCCTATTCCAATGAGGTAAAAGATCGATAAACCAGCAGGCGTGCGTTCCAGTACCTGGCTGCCGAAAAGATTCTTGGGCACCCATTGGTTCCAATCAATAAGAAAGAAATTAAGGAGCGTATTCATTCGTCGAACTTTTTACTCGCCTTTCATCTTCGGAGTCTTGCGAATTATCTGCAGCCGGTTCCACATCTAGTGTGCGGTCGGGGACAGGCACTATCGGTGCACTCGGGCTATCAATGGGAAGTCGCGACACGCGAACGAAATTCGAATCCTTCGATTGCGACAGTCTCGCTGCCTACATGATCATTTTCTGCTTCATCAAATGACTTGTCTCTGCAACCTTAGGCCGCGGAATATGTTCGAATATGACCTCAACTGAGCCAAATTTTTTACCTTGTCTCGCTCCGCTAACTTCGTTGTTTTGCCATAGGAAATACGCTGACCGTTAATGAATGTTCCGTTAGTCGAACCAGTGTCAGCGACAGAAAGCGAGCTGTCGGGATTGGCAACCAGAGCGGCATGTATCTTTGAGACACTGATGTCATCGATCATTAACTCGTTACTAACGATTCGTCCCACCGAGATACGACCGCCGCGAGGGAACTCGATCTTTTTGTCCCGCCGACTACCTTTCAACTCAAACCGGGCGATAAAAACTTCTCCAAGTGGCTCCGAAACAACGGCGGTTTCAGATGCAGTCTCCAATTTTATAGACGGAACTGTGACATTCATCTCTGCTTCAGACTCTTCGGCCGAAAACGAATCAAAGCTCGCATTGAGTTTTACTCCTTCAGTAAAGTAGTCAGGTTTTACCCGTAGCTTGACCGGAGCAAATGTGTAAAAAAGGGAATCATTAATGTGATCGATCGTCGCAGTGACGAGTTCTTGTTCAAGCTTCTGCAAGCCGTCGTCGGAATCCGGTGCAAATTTATCCCATTGCACCTTCAGACTGATGTTATGTGGTACAACGGTACCTTTGCCGGGAATTTGTTTCGCTTCGGAATCCAACAGGGTCTTGATCCGTTCCGCCAATTCACTCGTTGCCAAGCTGCTAGACGGCAGCCAGCGGCGTCCAGTGAACCGGTCGATCATGTCGCCTATCTTTGTCAGAGCTCCGCGTAGGAACCAATCGGCCGATAGCTTCTTTTTTTCCGTTTGCGAACTTTCCGTCATTTGATAATTTGAATGGTCACTAGAGATGCACCGCAATTCTAGCCGAAAAGCCGATCAAAGAAAAGCAAATCAATTTATTGCATTTGGTAGTTAAACAATGTAAAATCTTTTTGGAATACATTGTGCATTCCAAATTCTTATCTGTAGAACTCCCATTATTACAGGTGTTGCACTTGATATCGACATTATTCAGTCGGCACGAAAAACGCTATGAACTCGAGTCTTTTTACATTTCAAGAAGAACAATGCGGGCTTTTCCATTGTGGAATTACTTGTGGTTTTTTCGATCATTGCGGTTCTTAGCACGGTGGCTCTTTTCTACGCGTCCGCACATAAAAAGCTCTATCAGCCTGACGATCAGGCATTGCAGCTCGCCGACATGCTGCAGGAGGCCAGGCAGAGGGCTCTCACGCAGAGACGGACCATGCGGGTTGAAATAAATCTGACCACGAATACGGCAAAGCTGTATGACGAAAATACGAATGCGACATCATCGAGTGATGATTCGATGATCAAGGCGTTGAACCTTTTTGCGACCAACAATGTCCGAGTTGATACGCGTCCGTCCGAGATCGGTTATAACCCGGCCGAGTCGCTTCCGGTGCCAAATGCCGTCTTTAAGTCAAGCGTCTATACACCAAGTGCGGCTCAAAATGTTTGTACGATCAGGTTTCTTTCCAATGGTTCGGCTGTTGACGCGGGAACGAATGCGATTGGAACCGGAGCGGTTGCTACCGGCGTGACCCTGCATATCTGGTCACCAAATAAAACTGACAATACAAAATCCGATATTGCTCGGGCGATAACGGTCCTAGGTGCAACTGGGGTTATCAGACTTTGGGAATTTGATCACACCTCTGCGGCGGCAAACAAATGGAAAGATTCTCGACGGAGCAGTTCATACGGAGGTTAGTTCGGTTATTCTCACGCCCGAAAGCGAAATTGTCGGAGATGATATGGCCACATTTAAGAACAAACAAGGCGGATTTTCTTATATCGACGTTATGATCGCGATCGTTATCATGATGGTTGGTATTTTGGCTCTAGTCGGTGCTCTTAGCGCGAACCTGGTTCGTTCTATGGAATCTGAAAAGCGAACCATGGCAAAACAGTTGGCGTTATCGACGATCGAGTCGATAATCTCCGCCAAAGAGATAGAACGTCCGGGCGTGGTTGACGGTTGGGATTCGCTTCGAAATGTGATGTCCGTAGTGCCTGTTGGCGAAAACAATGGGATATTTCTTACCGGATACAACCCGGTTCGTGTCGACGTCGGATGGGACGGAGTAGCAGGAACCGCTGATGATGCGTGCGCAACGTCAGGGGCTTGCAATGTGACTGGACGTCCATCAAATACGAGTGCGATCGTTACCGGTTTCAGCCGTGAGATCGTGATCACGGACATTGCGGACCCTGAGCGACCGTCACCGCCAAACCCGATCACCAGGCGAAGGATCGATGTAAACATTCGATACTACGTAAATCAAGCGACCCGTTCGGCAACAGCGTCAACAATCATGACCAATTACTAGAGGAAAATCCGATGATCTCGTTTTACAAATCCATAAGATCTGCGGATCTTTCGAAACAACAGGGCGGTTTTAGCTTGATCGAGTTAATGATCGCAATGGTACTTTTCGTTGTGGTGACTGCGTCGATATACGGTCTAATGCAGCTCGGCACCTATGATCGAAACCGTGCTAGCCGTCGCACTGACGTACTGAAAAATGCCCGCGTGGCTGTACACATGATCGGCCGCGACGTACTCAACGCCGGCCTGGCCTATCACCGACGGGGTGCTATCGTGCCTGACAATTTTAACTCGACCCAACTGCTGGTTCCCGCAGATGTCGATGGTAATCGCGATATGCTGACATCGATCATCGTCGGGAACAATCTTTTCACGAACAATCTTAGCCCAATAGCATCGACCCGGACCGATTCGATATCGTTTACGTATCGCGATATGGATTTCAACGCCGGCAATGTGATCGACCTTTTGGGGGTTGGTGCCGGAACCAGTGCTGCGGTGCCTCGGCTTACGTCAAAGACCGCAACCGGAGCTGCGGCAGCTCAGCCTTACGATGTATTTCTGGTCGAATCAGACACTTCGCAGGTCCTCGCGATGGCCACTGCAGTAAATGGATCTAACACGATCGATTGTGCCCCAGGCGATCCAATTGGGGTCAACCAGGCGCTAAATGGAACCGGAACCGCCGGCAGTGTTTTGCGTCAGTGCACGCGGATACAAACTGCACCACTTATTCGGCAACTGCAAAGCGTGTTTTTCTGGTTAGTTACAAAGTAAAGCCGGACGGCACGCTGGTCAGAATGGTCTATGGCAATAATCGCGGTGCCGCCTCGACAGCCCAAATTCAGGAACTGCCTCTCGCATATAACGTCGAGGATCTGCAGATCAAATACGTACTTGAGAACGGTACGACAACTGACAACCCGTCGGTCGGCGCAGACGGTATTGTGGGCACGGCTGATGATGATTGGCAGGCATTCAATCTGATCCGGCAGGTCCAGATAACGATCAAAGTTCAGTCAACAGAGACGGATGAAAAGACGAAACGAAACGAGTCGCTGACATTTTCGGCAACATACAGCACACGGAATCTCGGCTATGACGCCAGCTAATTTTGAGGGAAATAAAGCAATGATAAAACGGGTGATCGACAGAAGTATTGGTTTAGTATCACGACTACGTGCATCGTTCAAGTCGGCGGCCAGCAGCCAGGATGGCTCGGCGATGGTAATCGCGTTGCTTATCATGATCCTGCTTATGGGATTTGTGGCACTTGCCATCTCACGCACGAACAGCGAAACGATAGCGGCAAGCAACGACGAGGACGAGACAAAGGCTTTTGACGCGGCAAATGCCAGCCTCGAGATCTTAACGCGAAATTTCAATAAGATATTCGAAACAAAGCTAACGATCTCAAGCACCGACATCACACGTATCCAGGGACAATATCCACCTGTTTTTGACAACGAATACAACTTCACTCAGACGGTGACGCAGACGCAGGCGACGAAAGATGTCGTCATGACAGGCGAAATGTTCCAGGGGCTCAATGCCCGCCGCGATGAATGGCAGCTCGATTCGGTCGCGACCGATAAACAGTCAGGGGTGCAAGTTGCTCTTCGCCGTAAGTTTCTAAATAACCGAATCCCGATCTTCCAGTTTGGTATATTTTATGATGATGACCTCGAGTTTCACCCCGGGCCACGTTTCGACTTTGGCGGCCGCGTTCATTCGAACGGAAATCTGTTCCTGCAGGCGAATACAGGCGTGTACTTCTCGTCGAAAGTGAGCACAGCAAATCAGGTATTCACGGACGTTTCTAAGAATGGTTCGCCGTGGTCGAATTGGGACGATAGCGTCTTTATCAAAAATGCCTCGGGCACTTATGTCCAGCTCCAGTACAACATGGGCAGCGTTCTAAATACAGTGATCAACGGTTCTCCCGTGACGACCTCACCGCTACCGACCGCCTACAAAAACGCCGCCTGGACCACGAACTCGAACCTCTTTCAGGGCAATCTGCTTTCTGACACAAAACCTCTGCAGCTGCCTATCAAACTAAACAGCGACATTCAGGGAACCAATCTCGACATGGTCGAAGTTACGTAAAGCGGCAAGAATCTTGGCGATGTCTGGAATAATGGGACCGGTACCGTCGCGTCTCCCAAGCATAACTCCGGTCAACGTCGACTGTCGATGATAAGGTGACTGCCGCCGAAAGGTACTACAACAAGACCGGAATACGTGTATCGCTCGCAGATAGCAAGGCAAAGTTACCCGGTTGTGCGACAACTACCGGTGCCGCGGTCACCACTCCGTGCGGTATCAGGCTCGACGGTGACGCTGCCGGTCAAACCGCCGGCGGAACATCACATATTGGCTACCAACCGCTCGCTATGCAGGGAACCCCCGCATATCAGGCAACCTCAATAAACGGCGAAAGGTTTTACACCGGCGGCGGAACCGAGGTTTGGATTAAGATCGAGACCGTTGTCTATAACCCCGCTACCATCCTGTACGATACTCAGGACATCACACAGGACATACTTGTGCTTGGTGTGACGGACCCGCCGCCAAATAACAGCACTTTTTCGATCGCGGATGCGAACTACAACACAAACGGTATTGATTCTCGATCGATCATCAATTTGCAGCGGTATGTGATCGAAGGGCCAAATATTTCGGATACCAATTTTATCTCGGCTTATGGTTCAGGCTCAACGGCGTACAATGCAGTCGTAAAAGGTACGGTCGCGACGGGCAAAAGCTGCAAAACAGCGACTGATACTTTGACGACCACCGGTTTTGATGTAGGCACGATCACCGGCTCTCCGAATTATTTCCCGGCGAATTTCAGTGGTGACAGTCGCGTAAATATGCGAAACGCGACTATTACCGGCATAACCGGCAAGATACCATGTGTTGTCCCTTTTCCGATCAATATGTTCGACACGCGCGAAGGTTTGTATAACGACACTTCGTCCGTATTTAATCCTACAAGCGCGACCGCACCCGGTTATGGTTCAAACGTGCCTTGGGCCGGCGTTATGAGCATGATCGATATTGACGTTGCTAACCTAAAGAAATTTCTTGACGGCACGTGGGACACAAAGATGCCCACAGGAACGCCCTATTATACGGCTACCGGCCACGTTCTCAGAGGAAGCGATATTCCGCAAAATAACGGCTGGGTCTTCTACGTTTCAGATCGCCGCGGTGACTACGATTTTGACGGCGAATACGATATGGAAGATGTCTATGGTAATAATGACGGCATCTTACAAGTCGGTGAGGACGTAAACCGCAATGGAACCCTGCAGGCCGACTATGCCCACGAGGCCGTTCGATACACAGGAGGCAGCGGAGCAACAGCGACCAGCGCTCCGAAGGATATTGCGGCGGTATTCGACCACGTTTTCTTCCGGCGAGGTGTTCGTTTGATAAATGGCACCCAACCGCCGGGAAACTACGACAGTGCGTCGCCTGCAAACACGAAGGGCATGGCTTTTGCTTCTGAGAATGGTATCTATGTACAGGGCAATTTCAATGCTACCGGCATTTCTTCTGTTGGAACACCGACGGCATCAAACCTATATCTGCCGCAAGGCACTTCGTCACATATCCCGAGTTCGATCACTGCGGATTCCGTCACCGTCCTTTCGAATTCGTGGAACGACGGCGAAAGCTTCGTTTATCCATTCAACCTCGGCAGCCGGCCCGCGTCGGAGACGACACAGCGGTTCGCGATGATGTCGGGCGATACGATAACGACCCTGAACGGGACGCCTAATCAGGGAGGTGGCGATCCAAAGATGAACGGCGGTGTGCATAATTTCCTCAGATTTCTTGAGGACTGGGGCAGTACGCGGTTGAACTATGCAGGATCATTGATCAATCTTTACAACTCGCACAACAATACCGGTCCTTTCAAATGTTGTAATAATGTTTATTCACCTCCTGAAAGAAACTGGGTCTTTGATGCTTCGTTCCTCGATGTGAACCGTCTTCCGCCGGGAACACCGTATTTCCAGAACATTCAAATGACAGGCTTCCAGCGAATTAACTAAACCACAAGAGCCGCCCGAGCGATCGGGCGGTTTTTTTTATCAGGGGCCGCGTCCCTGTCAGAAGAAAAATAGCCGGTTCTTCTCGCGGCGGCACATACCGACGGCGATCGAGACGGCGTCTATCTGGTCGTCGTGCGTGCCCTGCGGAAATGCACATGCTTCATCGATGAATTCGTCGTTCCAGGCACCGCGAACGAGCTTTACGCGTCCCTCCTCAGCAAGAGCTATCCACGCTACGGCACGGCTGATCTTAGTGCCCTCGCACTTTATTCCGCGGAAAGCGCGTCCCAGCGCTTTTGGTTCACGCCGCAGGTCCTGAATGACGGCGTGGCCGTTAGCCGACAGCTCAACGCCGTGGACGGTGTCACGCTCGGCAGCGATGCGTCCCAGGATGTACCGCCGCTGCTCAGGGTACTCGATCTGCTTGCGAAAGCCGCCATCGATGTACAGATAGCCGTCGCGGTCAAACGCCACACGCAGGCTGGCAGTGTAGTCAGAATCAACTCCTTTGGTAAACCCGAGATCATAGCCGCGATGCCAACGCAGGTTTGGCGGAGCAAAGGGCACTACATTTTTGAACCACTCGCGTTTGAACAGTCCGCCCTCAGCCGGGACCGGACGCTGCTGATAAAGTGATGCGAATGAGTACGAGCCGAGCTTGCGTTTTAAGCGTTCGAGAGCCGCCTCGTCGTAGCGTTCGGGGCACAATGCCTCGCCCGGTAGTCTGTTTAGCGGGTCAGCACCAAGCCTCCCGTTCTTACAAAGGAGGGGTACGGCGTTAGCCGGGGGGTGGTTCTCTCTTTTTCCGGCTATGCCGCTCGATGTGGGGCGAAGCTCCGCTTCGCCGTCGGTTTCAAAAGGATCTTTTGCGGCTATGCCGCCGTTCTCTCCGGCAGAGCCGCCGGATCTTTAGGCGACGCTGCGGAAAAGCAGAGCTTTTCCGCAAATCGATAGGCGAAGCCTCGGCAGAGAGAACCACCCCGTCAGACGAAGCGTCTGCCACCCTTCCTTCGTAAGGTGGGGAGACCGACTCGGCCAACGCGGGCAGGTTGACGACCTCCCATTTCTCGCCGCCGTCTTCGTTCGACTCGCGGAGCAGGCGGCCGGCGAGGTCGTCTTCGTGCCAGCGGGTCTGGATGAGGATGACCTTGCCGTTGGGTTCGAGACGGGTGTAAATGTCGTCGTTGAACCAGTCCCAGATATTGTCGCGGTAGGTTTGTGATTCGGCCTCAGCACGCGATTTTACCGGATCGTCGATGACGGTCAGCCCGGCAAACCCCGTCACACCGCCGCCGACACCGACCGCACGCAGCCCACCGCCGCTGGCAGTCTCCCACTCGGCCTCGGAATTCTTTGCCCGCGATGAGACGAGAACGGGAAGGGCGACGCGTTATTAACGGTAGTGTCGTTCGGACGCTTAGAAGGACCTTTAGAGCGTGCCGGTCTTTTACGAGTCTGCTCTGGCCGGTCTGGCCGCCTCCCGGGTCTTTCTTCCGTTTCATCGTGCCTCCGCATTTCTGCGGCCCTGCGGTGAGAGCGTGGTCATCGGTCAAAACGCGCCGGATCTTTCGGGAAAATCTATTTGCCAGCCGCTGGTTGTAGCAGCCGATGATGGCGTTGAGGCTCGGGTCCTGTTTTAGGCACCAGGCAGTAAAGCGGACAGTGACCAGTCCGCTTTTACCGTGACGCGGCGGCAAAAACAGCACGCCGGTTGAGTGCCGCAGAACACCCGACGCAGCCGTTTGTAAATATAAACCTGATGTTTCCAATCCCCACTCCATCGTCGGTGAAACGGTCTTTAGCCACGTTTGGAATTCGGGAAAATCGGGCATTTGAACCGGAGAAACGCCGGGACGCAGAGGTGAGATATCTGAGGATATTTCGCAGTGGCCGCGTTTTAACGCACCTTCGACGTTTCGAACGCATCGAACCCGCCGCTTCATCTTCCCGGTGTCCAGGCTGTCTGCGGTAAATCGGTCCTTGGCTCTTTTCTCACGCACGAGGCTGTTGAATCCGTAGCGGCCGATCCATCCGGCGCGGTGACGGCCGCGTTCAAAACGGTCGTGCAGTATGCGGCGGTGAAAATCTGTGTGCCCGAGTGCACGCATTTCCTGCTCGATAAGTTCGTGTTGTTTTCCGTCGTACTTTAAGCAAAGGTTGCGGCAATCGTCAATGCGTCGCCGCCGATCGTCGTTGGTCGATTGGTCGTTGGCCATAGACCCATGACGTTAGCAAAACCGATATGCAAATTGGAACCCCGCTTTGCACGGATCGATGCATTATGCACGAAAAGGCTTGCTTTTCTTGAAATGACGCATTTTGCAGGGAATGCAGGTTTTGCGTGGCCGGTTGAGCTTCTAAAAATGGCCGGGCTTTTACGAATTATATCCGGTGGCTAAGGCAAAAAGACGATCAAATTTTTTGAGCAATATCAGCAGGTTCGGAATCCGTTTTTTGAACATTGAGAGTGTGTTATCGTATTGATGTCTAGGGCTTGGTGTACTCGTTCCGACTTGATCGATCAATGAAAGAGCTTTCGCTGAACAACTGCAGAGTTGATAAGAGATATGACATCTGCGAGCTTCTCGGACGGGGAAGTTATGCGGAGGTTTTCCTGGCTCGCGACATCCTGGCATCACCCCAGTCGCCGCATAGCAGCGTTGTCATAAAGGCACTAAATGTCTTTCTTCAAAATGATCTGGATGCTGATCTCGAACGGACCCTGGTAGAGAATTTTCAGAACGAAGCAGTAGCTCTCGACCGCGTACGCCACCCGAATATAATCAGCCGCATCGGGCATGGAACCTCGCGCGATCTCGCCGGGACCGTATTTCATTACCTCGTGCTCGAATATATGCCCGGTGGCGACCTACAGCATTTGATCAGGCGCCAAAAGCTCAAGCCCCAGCAGTCGATCGATCTCATCGAACAGATCTGTGCCGGGCTCGGCCATGCACATCGATATTCGATAATCCATCGCGATATCAAACCTCAAAATCTTTTGCTTACCAAAGATCTCAACACCGTGAAGATCGCGGATTTTGGTGTCGCGAGGGTTACCGCAACAGATTCACCGATCACGCGTGTCGGCACCAATATCTATGCTCCGCCCGAACACAGCCCAATGTTTGCCGGCAACACAGGTTCGTTTGGCCCGCTTCGCCTTACGCCGGCGGCGGATATTTATTCGCTCGCCAAAACGATCTACACAATGTTCACCGGCGAGGCTCCCAGGGCGTTCGCGAACGAGCAAATTACCGCACTTCCGGAATCGGTCCGAAGCGAGAAATGGGCAGATGAACTCCTTCGGGTTCTCTTAAAAGCGACAAAAGAAGATCCGCGGGAAAGGCACCAGTCGGTCGAGGACTTTTGGTCCGATCTTTTAGATGTTCGCGAGATAATTGCCGGAGGCGATTATTCGACCGTGATCGAGCCGTCGATCGACGTTCCGCAACCGCACGTCGCTCGCGGTTACACACCGATCGCTCCTGAGCGGCCAAGTTTCGAAGCCGGCGCTATCTCTGCACAGGGCGTGAGGCTGCCGGCCATGTTTGAAAAGCCCGCCCAAACAGCACTGAAATTTCCCGCGATGGAACCAAAGCCGGCCGCCGAGCGGCGGCAGATCTCAGTTCCGGTCGCCGTGCCGAAGGGTAAGAAAAGGCGTAGGCCATTTAGACGTCTGGCCGCTTTTGCCGCGGTGATCGCGATCTTTACGGGTATCCTGTACGGAACAGCGACATATATGCGGGGGATCAATGTGAGCTTTTTGCCGGAATTTCGAAATCCCTTCAAAACTCAGACCGGCGTTGCGAATACCGACATTTATTTGCGTCCGCAGCCCAACACGGACAACGATCCTATCGGGCTGGTGACAAAAAACTCAAAGGTTCGTATTGTAAATTCGCAAAATAATTGGTATCAAGTTGATGTTGTCGAGCAAGGACGCGTGAGGGCGACGCCCGCGAACGCGACCCGCGGTTGGCTGAACGGTAAGTATCTGGATCTGAACGACAATTAACAAAGAGGGAATTTGAGCATACTAGACAAAGTCAGGAAATGGATCGACGGTGAGACGTCAGAGCTCGTTCTCGAACAGGCTGCACGCGACGCCCAGATAAAACCACGCAGCAAAGCCGAGGAGTTCATCGTCAAAATAGCCCGCGCCGTCGAAAAGGTCATGCAGGATGAGATGGTGCCGCTGCCGCAGGGAACGACGATCATCCCAAGTGAATACACGATCTTTCTCAGCGCAGATGACGACAAGGAATGGCAAGGTGCGAAACGAAAAGGCCTCGAACAAGGGCTCTATCACATCTTGGCAGAACGGGCCAAAGAAATAGCCGGTAAGAAAAAGCTCGAGACGCGGTCGTGTGTGATCGAACTTAGGATAGACGGCACGCGCGAAAAAGGGGACCACAGGGTCCAGCACAGCTGGGAAGATTCGAGCGGAAATAAGACCGGCGTCCTGGTCAGGCCGAAATCGATGCCGACCGTCCCACCGGTCCAGAAATCGCCGACCCCGCCGACCAATCCGAACCTTAGATCTCAAAGTCCGCCTTCGATTCAGGTTGACGTCCCGAATACCGCCGCAAATACTACCATCCAACAGGCGGTACCTATACGGCCTGAAGACGGTGAGGAAATGACCCACGTTAAATCGCGGCTCAATGAACTCTATAAACTCGAGATATGGCGCGGAGGAGTACGGCAAAACGTGGTGCCGATCTATTTGAAAGAAATTGCGATCGGCCGCGGTTCAAAATCAAAGCCTGTCGATATACCGCTCTCAGGTGATGTCGAGATCAGCCGCAGGCATCTGACGCTGGTGACAGACGGAATGGGCAAATTTTGGGCATTTAATGAAGGCAAGAACCCGGCGATGATCAATAATTTCGAACTGCCTGCGGGCCAGAAAGTCGCAGTCACGGTCGGCGTGCCGCTAAATATTTGCAGCTACATGCTGAGGATCCAGCCGAGCTAAGAGCTTTCATTCTACGTTGGGAGTGAGCCTCTTTCGATCAATTGAACCAAAAGATCCGTAGTCTCTTTCACCCGAGTGCGCAGCTCGTCATCGTAACCGAAGAGGGAAGAATTCGCTTCAAACTCCGCCACGTCTAGGATCTGATAACTCATATCCGGCCAAACCACAATATCGATAACAAGATCGACATAATCGACGACGCCGTTCTCAAAGACCGGCGGCAGATTGATATTCAAATAATAATTTCGAAATGAACCGTCCGGTTCATGAAAGCGGAAGATACTGTACCATTTGCGGGGATAAAAGAACTCAAACGATCTCGTGCCGCATTTGATAAGGCCGAGCTCTAAATGCTGCACATCACGGTCAAACTTACCCTGCAAAACGATCTTGCTCTCGTCATGTTCGAGCAGATCGCACTGCCAGCTGCGGTTAATGCTGCCATCGTATTTGCGGGAATTTACAGTGACTTTCATCTATCGACGGTCACTCCGCAGGTTTCCTGACGACGAGCACCGAACAATGTGCGTGATGAACGACTGAATTAGAGACCGAACCTAACAAAAGCCGCTCCCACGCTTTGTATCCATGCGAGCCGAGAATGATCAGGTCGGCACCGATCTCTTCACCTGTCTCGACGATCCGGCTGTCGGGCGAACCAAACATCACCGACGTCGTGACCGCCACCTTTTTTCCGGCACACAAAGCAATGACTTTAGCCTTGGTCGTTTCTATTATCTTATCTGCATTCTCTCTGGCGGCCTTTTCGAGCTCCGTTGTGTCAGGAAGGTACCCGCCGTAAACATCAACGGCAAGTGGAACGGCCATATCAACTACCGTGAGGATGTGAATTTCGTCACCGTCGGCCAGGGCAAATCTATGCAGCATATTCGCCGCGGCCTCACCATATTTTGTTCCGTCGACTGCAAGAATGATCTTCATCTTATTTACTCCTGTTTGCAGGGTGACACCTAATATTAACCCGAAACCGGCACCGCGCCAACGGCCTAGTCGTCATCGCCCGGCTCGTCGCGTCCGGTGTAGGCGGCCTTTAGCTTGCCCAGCAGGTCGGGAAGAATGTGGCGTTCCGTTTCTGTCAGCCCCGAGAGATAGTCCGCCTCGAGTTCGACCCACTGGTCACTCACATCGCTTCGAATGTCATAACCCTTTTCGGTGAGAAAGACACGGCTCGAACGCCCGTCGTCGTCGAGGCGGGCGATCGTCACAAGATTTATCTCCATGAGCCCCTTGAGCATCTTATTGACGGTCGGAGCTTTAACATTGAGGCGGTCGGCAATATCGACCTGCCGCAAGCCATCTTGCCGCCACAATTCAAATAGGACAAAAACCTGGCCGCCGTGCAGCCCGATCGTCCCCATATGCCTCTCTAGTGCAGTTCGAAATGCGGTCGTTACCCTTGCGAGTTTGTAACTTGCGGTGTCTTCAAAATTAATATCGTCTGCCATGATAACCCCGTATTTGCTGGCTAACT
>JBGAVK010000031.1:0-31732 GCA_044228165.1 Pyrinomonadaceae bacterium
GTGTACATGGCTCCGATCCCCATTTCGGGTTTAGAGACGTTTTGGAAACCAATGACCTCGAAATTCGGGTCGAATATTGGATCAACCCGTCCGAGTTTGTAGCCGATACGCGGTGTGAACTCAAACATTGCCGAAACGTTCGGCGTTATCCTCACTTGTGCCCCAAATCCGAACGACGCTCCGTGAGCCGGCAGTTTGAATGTGTTTGCGACCGTTGCCTCGGGGAAATAATCCTCGGCACGAGGATTGAATCGACGTTGGCCGTTGGTGTTGAGATGGATCGCCGGAGAAAAGAATAGGAAAACACGTTTTCCAAATCGCCGCGAAAGCATCGCCTGCAGATTATAAGTGTATTCCTGCGTAAAATTCTCGTTGCCCTCTACACTCGCGTACCCGGAGAATGCCAGCGGCATCTTTTTTGTTTGGTCGGTGAAATGATAGCCAAACCCTATCTCGATCGTGCGGCACAGACCTTTTTGACAAAGCGGCGACCGGCCCGCACTGACATAGAGTTTGTCGGTGATGCCATACATCACGCCAAACGACGATGACGAAAAGCTATCAAAGCCAAGCAAGCCCTTACCGCTCTCGCTAAGCGGATGTATCGGCTGCGAAAATCGGTGGCTGAAATTGAGGTTCCATGTGCCTTTCGGCACTTTTCTGGGAGTCGGTACGTTGATCAACTTGTAATCAAATGGTTCGTCGCCGGCGTCGTAGGCATACATGTCCTCTTTTTCTTCGTCCTGCACCGCGGCATTGGCAGCAGCGGCCGGAACATTGGCCGATTCGCCGGCAGCGGTTGACGGCGTCAAATGTTCGACCGCTTTTGTGACCGTATTAACGCGGACTTTTTCGCCATTCGACTCGATATACATTATCGACGGATCTTTGTCGTCGAAAGTAACTTTGATATCGTCAGCTTTTTTGGCCGCTGCCGCCGCCGGGGCCGTTGGAGCATAAGTGTTCTGTGCCGTGGTGCTGACGGGGCCGAGCCCCGTGAGCACCATCAACATTGCAGCAATTTGGAAGTAGTGTCGGTTTTGCATAATTATCTCCGTTTGAGCATGTTGGACGTCTTATTGATTGAATGCCCCTGCGAGTGCGGTGTCGTTCGATGTACCGAACTGACGCGCCGTCAGCGAATTCGTGCCGCTATTCAGGATGTACCAGACGCCGCTTCGATAGACTGCGACATCAGACTTTCCGTCGCTGTCAAAATCACCCGTGACCGGCGTGTCGGTACTTGTTCCCCAATTTATGTAGCTTGCCGTTGAATCCGAACTGCGGCGGATATACCAGACGCCGTTGCGGAATACCGCAAGGTCGTTCTTACCGTCACCGTCGAAATCGCCGGGAATGAACTTGTCGGTAGCGAGTCCCCATTTGTCGTATCGAACGGCACCGTTCGAGCTCTGGCTGATCATCCAGGTTTGGACCGATGGACGGAAGATCGCCGCATCTGCTTTGCCGTCGCCGTCAAAATCACCGCGCATCGGTTTGTCGCCGCCAGTTCCCCAGGGAACATATGTCGTGTTGCCTGCAGGATTGTTTAGCGAGCCGCGATAGTAGAAATAACTCTGTCCGCCGGCCGGAGCGTCTCGGTATACCGCGACATCCGCTTTGCCGTCGCCATCCCAATCGCCGACCATCGTCGGGTCGTCGCCCGTCGTACCGAATTGTTCGTAGCGGACCGTATTGGTCGTGGTTTGCAGTATGTAGAAGCCCGCAAGCGGTGAAACGGCGGGCCGCCAAACCGCGACATCGGTCTTGTTATCTCCGTCAAAGTCGGCCGGTGTCAATCGATCGCCCGCAACCCCAAACTGTACCGCCATGAATTGTGAATTAGCACTGCCGTTGACATACCAAACGCCTTCCGAGGGCCGGAAAACACCGGCGTCCGTTTTGCCGTCGCCGTCAAAATCGGAGAATACATGATTTCTGACCACTACGACCGGAGCCGGAGGGATCACAATATTGGTCACGTACTCCTGATCGCCGCTCTCGCTGCCGTTGTTATTTGCCTGCACGCCGGCGGCGTAAAATATGACGTTTCCGACGTTTGCTGTCGGTGCTGTCCAGTTAAATGTCCATGTCGCTCCGCCGGTCTGGTTTTGAAACGTTCCGGCAGTGGTGTGTTCGATATAATTGCGTCCGTTACCGGTTATGATCCGTGTATTGGCGTTCGCATTTGCGAATGTACCTGCGTTGACATTGCTGGCGAGCGATGTCATCTCAAATCCCCAACGTCTTCGCGTCGTGTCGGTCGTCTGGTGTCTGACTTGTATCGAATATGTTTGTCCCGGAGTGTAATTTGCCGGTGCGACGATGGTAAATTGGCCGACGCCGGTGGCCGCATTGTGACAATCGGTGCAGTTTTGCTCACCCGGAGCTCCTGTGTGAGCGGACGGAGGGCCGGAGATAGATGCTTCGGCCGTGCCTGTAATGCCGCCGCCGAATGTAAACACCAGGATCGAAAATCCGGCGAAAACCAACAAGATCCCTACTTTTATTCTGTATACATCTATTTTCATTACCTTGTTTCTCCCGTATGTTCCAACTGCCTTGATCCAGCGTCGGCTGTTTCTGCTATTGCCTAAATCCCTTGACGTAACTCATGACATTCCGGATCTGATCGGCGGTCATGCTCGTTTTGAAGTCCGGCATTTCGCCGGCGCCGTGTGTGATAATGCGAATACCTTTGGCATCGCCGACACGGCTCTTTGTCAGGTCGGTCGCGTTTGTCTTCCTGCCTTTGGCGGTTTGGCTGCGGCCGTCACTGCCGTGACAGCGGGCACAGTGTGTCGAGTAGTCCGAACCTCCGTCGTACATGGCGTTCTCGGGCGAATCCAAATTGATCGGCGTCATTCCCGCTTTCTGCGTGCCGGCAAAGGCGACCAATCCGACCAATACGAGCGGGATCGAAGCTCCGACCAGCTTGGCCAGCGGTTTTTTGAATAGTTTCATAGTGTTTTCCTCCATGTTCATTGTTGTGTGTTGTCGGATATTGGGTGCAGCGATCTGATCCAGGTAACAATTTCTTGTTTTTCTGTTTCGCTGAGCTTGTTCTTGTAGGCGGGCATTTTTGAACCGCGGCCTTCCGATTTTGGGTCGTTTATTATCGCAAGGACCATTTCCGGTGTGAGCTGATCTTCTTCGCGTGATGTAACGCCGGCAACCTCCGGAAATTTCTTTGTTCCTTCGCCATTTGCTCCGTGGCATTTCGCACAATTGGCGGTGTATACAGCGGGGACCACAAGTCCGGTGGACGGTTCCGCCGGATCATCGGCAGCTAGTTGTGTTTCAGATGCCGGTTCGGACGCCTTTTGGGGGCGTTCGATCCGCTGAAGTACGGGCTCGAACTTGGACGTACGAAATAGGGCCTCGTCGGCTTCCTGTTTTGCCAGTTGCTGCGAGATCCGCTCATCTGATCTGTCCTGATATATGGCGACCGCTGTAAGAGCAACAACAAGGCCGAATCCGATAACAAATACCGTGCTGACCGCTGTTTGAAGCAATCCGACTTTACCCCTGATAAACAGCGGCAGCACGATCAGGCCGCCGATAACAAATGCCGGCACTCCCATTGCCAACATAGCCGCTAGCGGACCATCCGTATATTTTTGCATTTCGAAGAGCCATAGAAACTGCGGCCCCGGACGCGGCAGATAGGTCGACGCATCCGCCACTTGCGGTCCGAACGGGGCTGGAAACGCGTTCGAAAATACCGCTAATCCGACGAAGATCAGGGCAACGACCACTGCGTTTCGCATCAACTGCGTTCGGAACCAATTGGCGCGGTCATGGTCGGCGATCTCGCCGTTTTGCCTGCCGAAAATGAAGATCCGGGCGGCCGATAAGATCAATATCGATAGCGGTACGATCCAAACGTGCAGGGCGTAAAATCGCGACAGCGTCAATGTCGAGATCGTCGTTCCGCCGAGCAGCCACGTTTTCGCCCAACTGCCGATCACAGGTGCGTTGCCCGCGAGACTAGCGGCGATGTTGACGCCGTTTATCGATCGAGCGTCCCACGGAAGTGCATATCCGGTCGCTCCGGCCGCAAGCACGAGTCCCAAGGCGATCAGTGCAAACACCCACGCGGCCCAGTGCGATCGGTACGCCTGACGGACGATCATCTGCAAAAGATGCATAGCAAGCACGACCGGCAGCAAAACCGACGAATGATAATGCATCGACCGCAGCCATGATCCGCTGCCTACCGCGAGCTCGATATACGAAACGGTGGTATAGGCGCTCGTGACGATCGGCACATAGTGAAACGCGAGCAAAATACCGGTCGCGATCTGGACGAACAAGAGCAGCGCAACAACGCCGCTTGTCGTCCTGGCCCACGCGGCGATGCCGCTCGACGGTGTATCGATCAGCCGCGAGACGATCGAGTGAAACTCAGTTTCCCTCGAGATCCAGCTGGCTACGCCAAATCTATTTGTTGTGAGTTCTGCAGCCATCGTTTTTACTAGATCTTGATCTGGAGTTTTCCGTTCTCAACACGGGATTCGTATTCTGTCAGGTCTTTTGTCGCCGGACCTGTCAATCGCTGTCCTTCTTCACTAAAAAAGCTGTCGTGACACGGGCAGAGGAATTTCTTTTCGGTCTCTTCCCAAACGATCGGGCAGCCTTCGTGCGGGCAAACTGATGAAAGGACCTTGTTGTCATGTTTCGGCAGCACAAACACCGAAACATCTTCGACCGTCTGGCTCCAACCGGAGCGGCAGGTGATCGCGATCGTTCGTTCGACCGGCTCGACACCCGTTAGCTCAGCGGCATCGCCAAGCGTTTTCCATCCTTCGTCGATCGCTGACGCTTGCGGATCGGAAGTGAGCGTTTTGCGGCGACCGTCAGGGTAGCTCCGACCACGCCGAGTACGCCGATCGGCAGTACCGACAAAAACGTCCTCCGGTCTTTCCTAATGATCTCTTTATTTTTCTTGCTCATTTTTGTTCTCAATGTGGGAAGGTGCAGGGCCTTGTAATGGTTAAGTCCAAATTCGCACGGAAAAAATACAACGATGCAAAAAAATGTTGTCGTTAGTAAAACGAGGCGACGACTTACGGCCGCCGGGGCCGTGAGGTAGGCTGGATTCGGAAGAAATACTAAAAGCTTTTGCGGTACGGCAGGTGAGCGGCCCGGTGCATGCGGCCATCCCGGGCCGAACAGGTCAAATGTGCAGTGGTATGTTTTCTATTTCTAGATAAACCTCATTGTTTTTGATCCGTAGCGAATAGTCTCCGGTTTCAACCGGATCGAAAGTGAACTCGCCCATTTCATTCAACGATGCTTTTACAGAAGTTCGTTCGGAACAGAGTGTCAGTTCAGCGCCGGGGCACTCCGGGAATACCTGCCCGGTGACAATGCATTGTTCGCCAACGAACTCGATACGCAGGTCGATATCGAAACCGTCGGCCCGATACAGCAATTGGCGGCTGTCCATCCCGGCATATCTCTCATTGAGTGCTGTCGTCCAATCATCAAATACGAGAACACCGATCTTTGACAGCACGCTCGTTCTCGGCTTTTCGACAGCCGGACGGCGCTGAAAGATATTTAGGATATTCGCGGTCGCGGCCTGGGGCACTTCCTCGGTAGGCTTCTGGTTAACATATCCGAAAAATTCGCTCAATTTTCGATAGTCTGCCTCGCACGCCCGGCACTCGGCCACGTGGCTCGAGATCGACTCAACATCCGAATCAGCGAGACGTCCCTCAAATCGATCGACAAGAACTGCAAAAGTTAAGTGTTTCATCATTTACTCCGGAACAAAATTCCGCTCTCATTAGATAAGTCATTTTGACCGACAGATAAATACATAGTGGACCTTATTCGGGTATTAACTTTAGTAATTTCTGAAGACACCTTGCCCGAGTAGGACCAATACTGCCAACCGGTATGTCGAGTTCCTCGGCGATCTCTGAATACGGACGGATATCGTGATCCAGGTACAGCATGGTCAGCAAACGGCCGCAGCGGTCATCGATCTTGGTGAAAGCATTTTCGATCTGGCTTTGCCGTTCGAGGCGGACCAACATCTCATCCGCAAGCGGCGCTTTGTCCGCTATTTCGAATGCCGGGTCATTGTCATCGTCATCCAACGAGCGCGGACGCCCGCGTGTCTCTCGCGAGATCAAGTGCATTGTTTTGTGCTTTGTCGTGGTGATCAGCCAGGCGCGGAGGAACTCCGGCTTTTCCAGCATATCGAGCTTTAAGTAGAGTGTCGTGAAAACGTCTTGTAGAACATCGGCGGCGAGGTCTTTTCCAAGACCGGCCCGCCAAGGAATCGAATAGAGCAGTTTTTGGTATTTATATGTGACGGTTTCCCACGCCGTCTCATCGCCTTCGCGGCATGCCTTGACGAGTTGCTCATCGGTTCTGTGCATTTGTATCGAACGAATGTCTTCATAGGAGCGATAAGTTCACGATCGTGAATAGTATCGCCATTGCTTCCGGGTCTAGGGGTTTGTTCGCACCGCTCGATCTGCGTCAACGCGCTTATTGATAGCACCGCTGCACTGCGCGGATGTCGCTTCGAGGTGCTCATAAACCTGTTTCGGACCCAGATTCGGAAACCGTGAACTGACCAATGCTGCGATACCTGAGACGATCGGAGCAGACATCGACGTTCCCTGCCAAACGCCGTAACGTCCGCCCGGAACCGAACTTACAATACGCTGGCCCGGAGCCATTAATTCGACCCATGAGCCGCGTGTCGAGAACCCTGCGATCGTGTCGGCCGGTGTGCTGGCACCGACGGCGATCAGTCCACTGATCTCGCCGACAGCGGCAGGATAGATCGGTGTATTGTCACCTGTGTTTCCGGCCGAAGCAACTACGATCACCCCGGGATGGCCGATCTGCGGAAAGTCCGGGTCGTCGGGCAAAATACCGGTATTTGTGACGGCCTTGATGATCTTTTTGATCAGATCAGTTTGTTGAGTAGTGCCAAGACTTAAGTTAATGATGTCGACGCCGTCATCTGTGGTAACGTCACCGTCCGGATTTACCGCGTATATCAGGGCGTTTGCCAATCGCCAAACATCACCGATACCATTTTCATCCAACACGCGGATCGGCATTATCTTGGCGTCAGGGGCAACCATTGCGACTAGTCCCGCGACGTGGGTCCCGTGTCCAAAAGCACCGACATGAGGAAATCCGACCTCTGAAGGATCGCGGTCACGGTCGACAAAGTCGAATCCGGGTATTAGTTTACCGGCAAATATCGGATGCTGCGCATCGATGCCGGTATCGAGTACCGCGATCTTAATGCCCTGGCCCCGGTTGAGGGCGTGGGCGGCGTCAAGGTTTATCTGCTTTCGCATCCATTGGATGGTCGTGCCTTTAACGCTTGATCCAATGCTCCACGAACCGCCAATGCTCCACGAACCGCCGAGGCTCCACGGCATCGAACTAGCCGCAGGCGATCCCAACGTATAATTTGGCTCGGCCATCAACACTCTCTGCAGCGGATCGCTGCGCAATAAGGCGACTAGTTGGTCGAGCGGAATTCCGTTGGGAACTCGGAGTCGATATATTGGCCGATCACCGATCTGGGCTAGCGGCATTGCATTCAGTCCATATAGATGGGCGATCGCAGGCAGATCTGAGGGCTGAGTAAGCTTGACGATGATCTCGTTGTTGACGTAGGTATCGGCAACACTCTGGCCGAACAAGTTCGCAGAGCTCGCTGAACAACAAAATATGACGATCGAAATAGTTAAAAGTACCGTGTTTTTCATGAAGGTTTTACCTCACCGTCAAACGACCTAATTAGCAGAATACACTCTAACCTTAGATATAAGTCCTGGAAACCGGCCGAAAAATACACGAGTGCAAAATTTATTTACCAGCGGCCGGAGATGATGAATGGGGACCAAAAAAACGGGTGCTGACCCTGCTCGATCGAAAATATCTGGGCTCGTCGGAGTGACGCCGATAATGACTTGCCGCCGAACAGATCGGCGTAGAAACTCTTCATCAGTTCGAGCGTTTCTCTGTCATCGATACGCCACAAACTCATCACCAGCGAACCCGCACCTGCTGCGAAAAATGCGCTTGTGAGACCGATCAATTCTTCGCCGCTTACGACCTTATTCAATCCGCTTTCACAAGCACTTAGGACGATTATACAATTTTCCAACGATAGTTCGCGGATAATATTTACGGTGAGTTCTTCGCGGTATAGGGCGAGGGAAGAGAATCCGGGGTTGTCCTGCCGAAATTTTCCGTGACACGCCAGATGGATAATACTATTGCCCGGTGATTCGTGTTTCAGGTTTTCGACCGTAGCTTCCTCATCGACCAAACAGATCGAATTTTCAAAATTTCGGCCGATCGCGTCGATCTCTGCCGATACATTAGGCGTAACTGCATCGGTTACGCCTACAAGAAGGGCTTTTTGTATCTGCGGAGCAGTTCTTTTCAGACACGACTGCAACACCGAGGCTCCGGGCGAGTAAGAGATCTCGGTTCGCTCGATCAGATATTGGCAGCCGTCGTGTAATGCCTGGAACGGTAGATAATTCATCGCTCCTGTGGGCGAGACGGTTAGCCTTGCGTTGTCAGAGGCGTCACCCAACGGCCTGATCAAAAGGTCGAATAAGGCTTGGCTGTGCCTTTTCAACCGTTTCGACGCCGTCTCCTGGTTCGCCTCCGACAGTTTTCCGATGAACCGGCCTGTCTTGATCTGAAATATGAACTGTGTGATCTCGCTCTCGACATCCGCAAGATCGGCGTAGACCGGAAAAACCTCGAACTTGGAAGAGCTGATAACAAACGCTGTGATCCGACCGTCGATAGCGACGAACTCAACGTAAGTTGAGTCGCCCAATAAAGAACGAAACTCGTCGAGATCAAATGTCGCTCCGCCGCTTAGCTCTGTTGAAATACCGGCAGTCAGCCGCCGACCGATTTCGGCGTATTTCGCCTCGAGTTCAGCTGCCTTTTTGCGCAGGTCTTGAGCTTTTTTGCGTTCATCCGCGTTCGCCAGCGAATTGCGGTTTATGCGGTTGTGGTACCAGGTCAATTCTCCGCGGATCGCTTCGAGATTCTCATTCGACGCCGGGCCGTCTTTACGATTCCCGATCTCATCGTTTAGCGTTCGTGCCCGCGATCGTTCGTGCCAAACGAAAGCCTCCTCGAATTTTCCTTCGCCTAGCTTGAGTTTGATCAGTTCGTTGTATGCCGCGACCTTGTCTTCAAAGAACGACGTCCGGAGTTCCGTCGATGACAAATAGCCGCGCGAATTCTCTACGATGTCGATCGCCTCGAGCAAATGCGTTTCGTCGCCCGTCAATTTACCAAGCGAAACACGGCAGAGATACTCGGCCTGCGTTGAAATTCCGCGGGCGATCTCCAACGTTTCCTTGAGTTCAGCGGCGGCATTCTTGATAAGACCAAGCTTGACCCAAATTTCCGCCCGCAGCCATCGGGCGAACAGCAGCAAACGAATATTTTCGCCCTTTTCAAATGCCGAGATCGCCTTTTCGTTTTGAATTTCTGCCGACGCGAGATCTCCCGAATCGAACAACATCTGGGCTCTCACCAGATTTACGGACCCGGCGGCGACGAGATTTGTTTCATTGTCGTAGAATCTTTCGGCCCGATCGAGCTCGTCCGCAGCCGCGCTCGTATTGCCGAGGCGTATCAATGTTCGGGCATTGTTGAGCGAGCAGCGGGCGAGTTCGGCCTGCATGCCGAGCTCGGCAAACCGTGATCCGGCCGTTTTGTAAAATGAGGCCGCCTCGGGCAGCAAATTCAATTCAAGATAAATATCGGCGATCTCTAGCTCGCAATTCGCCGATTGGATCCGCATCTCGAGCTGCTCATATTTTTGCCGCGAGCTCTCCATGAAATTTAGTGCCAGATCATACCGGCCTTCGAAAAGATAGAGATTGCTCAAACCTGTTTCGATCTCCGCTTCGGTTATCGTCAAGTCATTCGACTTGGCGCGCAGCAAGGCCGATCTATAGACCCTTTCGGCATCACGAAATTGATTTTGCAGCGTCATTACGAACGCCTGGCAATTTTCGACCATAGCGAGCTGGCGCTGATCGTCGATCTGCGCAAAACGCTCGTGTGCTGAATCGAGGTACGGTCTCGATTCACGATACATATCGCGCCGCCAATAGAGATTCCCGATGTTGTGCTCGATCTTGCCGGCCGAATAAAGGTCGTCGTGAGCGACAAAGGTCTTGAGAGCACGTTGCCCGCATTCGATCGCTTCGTCATAACGGCCGAGTAGGGCGAGTGCGTAGAGTTTACTCGTCTGAGTTTTCGCGGCCAGATGCGGTTTGCCGAGTGAATTAAATCTCGATTCGGACGACTCGATCCAACCAATGCATTCTTCAAGGTCGCCCGCGACCAGCGACTTGATCGCCTCCATCCAATCGGCGTAGGCTCGAACTTCGTCGCTTCCTGAGTCGTTCGCGACCTCGTTGATCACGTCAACTATCACCGACACACGCGGCGGATCGTCGGTCCAGACCTCGTAACACATCTCCTGGAGCGATCTCGCCAAATCCGCCGCGTCGAACGGTTGATTTGCGCGCAATAGAGCTCCGCGAGCATTGGGCGCACTTTCAACCAATAGTTTTGCAAGTTCCGCTAAACTCATTCTCAGCCTTACGATTATGTGGCAATGCGCTGGTCGTCACAACGACGCGTCACCATTTCCACGATCAAAAAGCAAAAAACGGCGCCGAAACAAAGGTGTTCGGACGCCGTGAGTAAATTGTACGCGAGCAGACTACAGAGTAAAGCCGCCGCGGGTCAGTAGCATTTCGAAGCCGGCTTTGTCGACGGACTTGACGTAGGCATCTCGGGGTTCGACGACTCCGCTTTCGACGTGTTCGTAGAGAGCGTCGTTGAGCATGACCATTCCGACATTTTTGCCGGTCTGCATGGCGGATGGGATCTGGAACGTCTTGCCTTCGCGTATCAGATTGCTGATCGCAGGTGTGACGATAAGTACTTCGAGAGCAGCAACACGGCCTCCGCCCTTTTTCGGCAGCAAGGTCTGAGCGATCACGCCTTTGAGCGATTCAGAGAGCATTACGCGGATCTGCTGCTGGCGGTCGGCAGGGAACTGGTCGATGATACGATCGACCGTCGATGCGGCCGTCGTCGTATGCAGCGTTCCAAATACAAGGTGGCCCGTCTCGGCGGTCTCGATGGCGATCGAGATGGTCTCAAGGTCGCGCATTTCGCCGACGAGGAGGATGTCGGGGTCCTCGCGAAGTGCCGCACGCAATGCGTCTTTGAACGAATCGGTGTGATTATGAACCTCGCGCTGATTGACCAGGCATTTCTGATTTTCGTGGGTAAACTCGATCGGATCCTCGATCGTGATGATGTGGTCCTCGCGGTTCTTGTTGATCGAATCGACCATCGCGCACAACGTCGTCGATTTGCCCGAACCTGTCGGCCCGGTCACGACAACGAGCCCTTTTGACAACGAACACAGGTCCATTATCGCTTTTGAAAGCCCGAGCTGCTCGGCCGTTAATATCTTGGTCGGGATGATGCGGAATACAGCTCCCATGCCCTTTCGGTCCATGAAAATGTTGCAGCGAAAACGCGCCAGTTCCGGTATCTCGTAAGCAAAATCGGTGTCGTTGCGGACCGAAAATTCCTCTTGATTCTTCGGCGGCATTATCGAGGTGAGCAGCGTTCGCATTGCTTCGGCGGTCATTGCAGTTTCGCCTTCCTGTAGCTGCTTCATCTTGCCATCTTTGCGGATCATTGGCGGCATGCTGACCGAGAGATGCAGATCGGACGCACCGATGTCGGCCATTTGACGGAACAGAGCATCCATCCTTTCGCGCATCGGAGCATTGGCCGCGGCCGGAACAAACGCAGCTTGTGGCGGTTCGGCCATCGGAGCCGGCGGCGGCGTATTACTTACAGGTGGAACGTATGCTTCTTGCGGTGGACTGTACATTTCCTGCGGAGGCGGTTCGTACGACGGCGGTGCAGTATCCGCCGGCGGGACGGGAACAAACGCATCAACCGGTGGAACAAATGGACTGTCGCCAAAATCATCACGTCGTCCCGGCGGTTCGTATGTCGACGTATCCGAAAAAACAGTCTGAAACGACGGATCGTTTGACGAAACGACCTCGACCGGAGATACATCCATCGGCGTATATTCGGCGGCCATTTCGTTCGTCTCGGCCAACATATCGCCGAGCGTGGGTGCCGCAGGAATAGACGCGTTGTACTCGACGCCCGCCGACGCACTCTCAAAAACGTACTCGCTCGCCGGTGTCATCAACGGCGGTGCGGCGAAAGGTTCTGCCTCGAATGCGGGCTCCGCTATCGGGCTTGCCTCTACCGGTCGAGCGACCGGCGGTTCCTCCGGCAGCTGGTGTGCTATACGGACAGGTTCGGCGGCATCGCCGAGCATCGGGCGGATCGTCACATTAAAGCCCGCGGGCGATTTTTGCACGATGAAATTAAAATTTCCGAGATTATGAGGATGAACGAATTCGACCTCCGTACTGTGCGGCAACGCCGATTTGACGTCCATCGGTATCAGCGGAAAGACCATCATGCTGATCTGCGTACCGAGCATCGGCACACTTCCGAGCTCCGTGGTGCGGTTCTCGGAGACCAGATACGGGGTCTTTTCAGGCTCGAGGTGCAGTTCTTCGCTGCAGGATGACAGAAGGGTCTGTAAGTATTCGTTGAGTTTTTCCATACCGATGGGGGATATTTGTGTGAAAAGCGGGTTGAAATAGGTGGTATTTTTGAGCGCGATTTTCGCTCAGGTAAAAGATTAACACAGTTAAACCAGACTTGTCACGATTTTTCTTGGAATTGGTCAGACCGTTATTGACTCGCGATATTCGCCCCAAACATTCCGCAACGCGTTGCTGATCTCGCCAACCGTAACGAGCGATTCGACAGCCGTCAGGATCTGGGGCATGAGGTTTTCGGTGCCGTTGGCGGCCTCAGTGATCCGTTTGATCGCGGCATCGGCTTCGGCGGGGTTGCGCTTTGCCCTAACTGCCTGCAAACGTTCGACTTGTTCGCGTTCGATGCGTTCGTCGACCCTGAGGATTGGAATTGGGACTTCTTCGTCAGATTTGAACTTATTTACACCGACGACGATCGCATTCTGCGTTTCCACAGCTTTTTGATAGTCGAACGCGGCGTCCTGGATCTCGTTTTGAACGTAGCCGGTTTCGATCGCCCGCAGCATGCCGCCCATGGCGTCGATCTTTTCGATGTAATCGACGGCGATCTGTTCGAGTTTGGTCGTGATTTCCTCGATAGCGTAACTACCGGCAAACGGGTCGACCGTGTCCGCAACGCCGGATTCATAAGCGATCACTTGCTGCGTGCGCAAAGCGACCCGTGCAGCTGATTCGGTCGGCAGGCTCAGTGCCTCGTCCATCGAATTTGTATGCAAACTCTGCGTCCCGCCCAAAACGGCGGCCAATGCCTGGATCGTCGTGCGAACGACGTTGACCTCAGGCTGCTGTGCGGTGAGCGTCGAACCGGCGGTCTGCGTGTGAAATCGCAGCATCAGCGACTTTGGATCTTTCGCGCCGAAACGGTCACGCATTATCCGCGCCCACAGTCGGCGGGCGGCGCGGAATTTCGCTATCTCTTCGAGCAGATTGTTGTGCGAATTAAAGAAAAACGAGAGCCGCGGGGCAAAATCATCGACCTTTAAACCAACATCGATCGCCGCCTGCACATAGCAAATTCCATCTGCGAGCGTGAACGCGATCTCCTGTGCGGCGGTCGAACCGGCTTCGCGGATGTGATATCCGGATATGGAGATCGTGTTCCAATTCGGCACCTCGGCGGCACAATAGGCGAACATATCAGTGATCAAACGCAGCGACGGTTTCGGCGGGTAAATATACGTTCCGCGAGCGATGTATTCCTTTAAGATGTCGTTCTGGACGGTTCCGGTTACCTTGTCAAAAGCGACGTTCTGCCGTCGTGCGACAGCGAGATAAAGACACAAAAGCGTTGACGCGGTTGAGTTTATCGTCATCGACGTCGAAACCGTATCGAGCGGTATGCCGTCAAAAAGCGTCAGCATATCATCCAAACTATCGATCGCAACGCCGACCTTTCCGACCTCGCCCGCCGACAACGAATCGTCCGAATCAAGCCCGATCTGCGTCGGCAGATCGAACGCCACGCTCAATCCCGTCGTGCCCTGCGACAACAGATATTTGTACCGCTCGTTCGATTCCTCAGCCGTCGCAAACCCGGCATACTGCCGCATCGTCCAAAACCGCCCGCGATAAACATTCCGCCGAACGCCCCGAGTGTACGGAAACTCGCCCGGCTCCCCTAGATCCGCGTCATAGTTTATCGGCGTTGTATTTTTAGGATTGAAATCGTTAGGCAGGTCGATACCTGATGAGGTCTCAAATTTATCACGTCTTTCTGACATTTGGAGAGTAGATTAGCACAAATGAGCATCACCACGTGAATTCTCGCTACACGACGACCAGGTCGTCGATTTTTGCATTCTTTACAGAAGAAATAGGAATTTTGCGATCAAATGTCACGAGCCTGCCGCCATTCTTGATGGCAAGTCCTAGTAAATAGACGTCCGTTAACTGTTTTGGGCCAAGTACTTGGTCTAATCGAAAAAGATCATCATCGAGCAAGCTGATGTCGTCGGCCCAAAACTCATGATCATCCCTTTGCGAGTTGTCGTGCAAAGCCCGGAGAACATCCGTCAGTCTATATTGCTTTTTGCTGCTATACGTAGAGCCACTCAGAATTCTGAGAAATCCATTCTGAGTAATAGGACAAGTCGCCCAACCATGACGTTGGTTCTGCCCATACCATTCTACAGCGATGTCATGAAAGTTGTGATCGTGGTCAAAGAAGGCTATTAGGAAACTTGTATCAAAAAGTGCTCGTTTCATTCTCATCTTCCTCGATCAGTTTCATAACGTGTTCGTGGGTAATTACCTCACCTCGCGGAGCAAGGACTGTAAAGCCGTTCTCAATGATGAAATCGCCTTTCCGAGTCTCTGAACCATTAGCGCTGCCATTCTCTAGCGCCCGTAGCCTTTGCGAGATCAATCGACCGATCGAGACACCTTTTTTCCTTGCCTTTTCGCGATATCGGATCAACAGGTCATCGTCAATGTCGATTGTCGTTCTCATGGGTTGATGATACCGCATCATCGCATCAGATGCAATATTTATTATTTATTGGCAAACCTCTTTTTTGACTGATTCCACACCCTCAACTAACATAAATAGCTTGAACTACTTCAACTATTTCACCGAGATCGAAGACACATTTATCCGCCGGCGGGGCAAGAATTTGTTTCTGAGCCCGATCGATTGGGCGTTGATCGAATCGTGGCAGGACCGCGGGATCCCGATGCATATCGTGATCCGCTCGATCGAGTCGGTATTCGACATATATGATAAACAGCCGGCCGGAACGCGTTCGATAAAGAGCCTGTTCTATTGCCGCGAAGAGATCGAGGTGCAGTATGCCGAATGGGTAAGATCGCAAACAGGGAAAAGTCCCGAGTCTGAAGGCGGCGATACAGCACCGGAATTTTCGAGAGAGGCGATAGCAGCTCATATTAGGTCGGCGATCGAGGTACTAAAGGCGAACCATATGCCTGAACTTCGCGAAGATCTCGACCGGGTTATCGCAAGGCTCGAGGAATTAAACTCAAATTTGGGCGATGATCCGGAAACGTCTGACGCGACCCTCGGTGACATCGAAAAAGTAATTGACCGTGCGATGCTAACCAATTGGGAGCCCGTGCATCTAATGGCTTTGAAGAAAGAGGTCGCCGGACAGCTAAAGCAGTATAAAGCCGAAATGGATGCCGCTGCTTATATGAATACCTTTGAGCTGATGCTGCTCAAACGGCTCCGAGAAGAGGCGGGTGTGCCGCGACTTGGATTGTTTTTTATATGAAGAAATTCTTTATCTTGTTAATCGTCATGTTCCTTTCTTGTTTTGTGGTTCAAGCACAGACGAAGCCGAAAACTAAGCCCCGTCCAAAAGTTGTCAAGACTGCTGCAGCGGTTGCGGTTGACGAAGGAAAGGTTGTTGGCCGGACATATACCAATGCGACATTTGGGTTCGAGGTCACCTTTCCGGATACGTGGCTTATTCCGGGCAAGGATTTCGAGGCGTTTATGAAAAGCCAGGGTTTTGACCTGAGTCTCAAAGCTCCCGATTCACTTCCGCCGGCATCCAAGTCGGCCGTAAATAAGGCTATAAAGAGCGTTAATATTCTGTTGACAGCGTACCGCTCGATGCCCGGCTCGACAGACAACGCCATCGTTCGGATCTCTATCGAAGACCTCTCGGGCAATCCCCAGATCAAGGACGCGGTGGACTATTTTGACGCGATGCGTGCGATGTACGCAAAAATGAAATTGCCAAAGGACTTCAAATACTCTGAAACGCAAGCCGAAAAGCTGGGAGCGAACCAATTTGGCTTTATTGACGCCGATTCGAACGCCGGCAAGAAACGTATGTACGCAAAAGTCAGAAATGGCTATGCGATTTTGTTTACGCTTTCCTACAAGCTCGACGACGATCTCACGACGTTTCGTGAGATACTGAGCGGCGCCGAATTTTCTTCGAACTGATCCTAAGTTTTGTTTGGCCAGCAATTGTGGTAAACAATAGTGGTTTCAGCAATTAAGATTCAGGAGGATATAAAATGAGTACGCTTCGGATCAAGAAGCTTGGCGTTCTGTCAGTCGCCAAGATGTATGCGGCAATGGCGTTCGTTATAAGTCTGCTGATAGCGATACCTTACGGGTTGTTTATCATTATCTTTTCTTTGATCGGAGCTTCCGGTGCACGCGGCGACGCGGGCTTTGCGATCGGCGGTTTTGGGATCGTTGGCGGCATCGCGGTCATGATCGGCCTGCCTTTACTTTATACGCTCATGGCGTTTATCGGGGGAGCCATTGGGGCTTTGATCTATAACCTATTTGCCGGATTTGTCGGCGGTATCGAGATCGAGGTGGAAAACGTCGCTTGAGCAATAATTACAAGCAGGGTGACGTCCTAGTCGTCAAAGTAGAAAAGATCGTTCCGCGAGGATTCGGTATCGGATTCGCCGAAAGGCTTACGGTATTAGTACCGTCAGCGGTTACGGGCGATGTGCTTCGGGTGAAATTGAGCGATGTCAAAAAGCGTCTTGCTTTTGCTTCGATCGTAGAGATCCTCGAACCGGGTTCAGGGCGCATCGAGCCTCCGTGCAAATATTTTGGCTCTTGCGGCGGTTGCGATCTGCAGCAAATGAGCTATGACGAACAACTTGCCGCAAAGGTCGGTATTGTTCGAGATTGTTTGAATCGCATCGGTAAGATCGAGCACGAAGCCATCGAGATCGTTGCCAGTCCGAATGAGTTTGGCTACCGTTCGCGCGCACGCTGGCACATCGACCGCGATAATAAGGCGCTTGGATATTTCCGCCGCGATTCGCATGATGTTATTGATATCGAAAGGTGCCCGATCCTCGATGACGGACTCCAGCTAGAGCTTGACGCTATACGTCGAAAGCTCAATTGGGACGAGATATGGAGCGACAAGGCTCAGATAGAGGCTGCGACCGGCGAAGGCGATCAGGTATCTATATTTTCAGCGGATATGGCCGAGCCGACCAAGGAACTTATGTTTGAGTTCAGTGGAGATAGATTCGTCTATTCCGCCGAGACCTTCTTTCAAGCAAATAAATCACTAATTCCGGCACTTGTCGAAGCCGCGCTTGGCGATGCGAAGGGCGAGGCAGCTTTTGACCTTTATTGCGGCGTAGGGCTGTTCACAGTCCCGATGGCAAAGCGTTTCGGCACCGTCGTGGGAGTCGAAGAAAGCGGAAAGTCGGTGAAATTCGCGAAACGAAATGTTTACACTTCAGGCCTGACGAACGTACGGCTCGCAAGCCAAAGCGTATCGAAATTCCTCATGGAAAATCAGAAAAAAGGACTCGATCTTGTACTCATCGACCCTCCTAGAAGCGGCACTGAGAAACAAACTATACCAAAGATCGCCAGGCTTAAGCCCGCACATATCTCATATGTTTCGTGCGAACCCTCGATACTCGCGCGCGACCTAAGGACATTTCTTGACGCGGGATACCAGATCGACCGGATCACGGCGATCGACCTGTTTCCCCAGACCCATCATGTCGAGACTGTCGTGAGGCTCACGCGCAGTTAGTCGGTCACACTCTCGGTTTCAAAGGCCGAACAAATGCAGAAGTTCGTCGTATTTCTGTTTAGCCGAATGAATTCGCTGGCTAAAGCCGGCCTCAACTAATAAAATCTAATTATGCCAAGAAAGAAACCTGAATCCGACAATTCGTCGTCCGCCGTCGCAAAGAGCAATTTTATTATTTGTCGATATTGCTCTCAAAAAAATTCGGTAAAGGCGGACTATCAGAACAACGACGCAAATTGCGGCAAGTGTAAACTTCCGCTCTCGAACGAACCGCATAAAAAGTTTGTCGGATTGCACAAGAACGATTACGTCCATCCGCTCGATAAATCAGCATTGGCGGCGGTCAAGGCGATCCCGGGCGTGGACAGCGCGTTAAAGAAGCTGCTCGAATGGACGGGCGAATCGGCGATCCGCGTGATGTTTATGGCGAGCGCCGTAAAAGTCACGCCAAAGCAATGTCCCGACCTTCACGCTAAGCTTGTTATCGCCTGCGAAACGCTTGGGGTCGATGTGCCGGACATGTTCGTTCAACAAAATCCGTTGGTCAATGCCTTTACCGGCGGCGTCGAAAAGCCTATCATCGTGCTTCATTCGGCATTGATAGAGCGGCTCAATGACGAGGAAACTCTCGCTGTTATTGCCCATGAGGTAGGACATATCCATGCTGAACATGTTCTTTATCTGACTGCCGCGAGGCTTATCGAAGCGCTAATAAATGTCTCGGTCGCTCGCCTCATCCCGGGTTCAGAGATCATCAAATTGATCATCTCGATGGGCCTGGCGAGTGCACTTCTGTCTTGGGCTCGCCGCGCCGAACTTTCCTGCGACCGGGCGGCACTGCTCGTTACACAGGATCCGCATGTTATCGGTAGAACGATGATGAAACTCGCGGGCGGGACCTTTGCGTCAAAGATCGACTACGACCTATTTCTCGAACAGGGCAGGGAATTCAAAAAGAGCTATGACGAGAGCCGGCTCGATCGTTTTTGGGCCGACGTTATGAACTCCGGGCTCTCGCATCCATTCCCGATCTGGCGGGTTTCGGAGATACTCGAATGGGTCGAAACCGGCGAGTATGAAAGTTTGATGGCAAACTCTAAATAGGGTCGGCACCACCGGAATCTGCTATAATTAGCTGTTTACGGAGGTTTACAACTCTATCAACATCGTTCACGGTTTTACCCGCGGCCTTAAACATAACCAGCTTCGCCGGATCGAAAAGCTTGGCACTCGCCGCGTTTCAGCCGATTCAATTATCTCCCCCGAACTAGCACGCCAAATGTCCGAACTCTCTCACGAGACCGGACGTCAGATCGGCGTTCTGATCAATCGTAAGGGTCAGATCGAATATGTGATGGTCGGCACCGCAAAGGGCATCGAACTGCCTGATTTTGGCCGTGCCAGAGTTTCTGAGGACCGCTTTCGCGGCCTCAGGTGCATTCACACAAATCTCTCCGGTGAAAAGCTAACACAGGATGATCTCACCGACCTCGCTCTGCTGCGGCTGGATCTGATGTCGGTGATTCAGGTCGACAGGAAAGACGGCTTGCCGGGTATGGTCTATTCGGCACACCTGGTCCCGACAACCGCAGAGAACCTTGAGGCTGAGGCGCAATCGCTGCCCTACGAATTTCTCGAGCCGAATATTCCGTCTCAGATAGACACCGATTTCACCGCGCTTGTCAACTCGCTTGAGGACGAAATGGCCCGCATTCGCCTAACGGCTCGAACCCGTCAGACGGGCCGCGACCGGGCGATACTGGTAGGAGTAACCACCGGTGACGTCGAAGATGCCCGGGAATCGCTCGCTGAGTTAAATGAACTGGCCGCATCGGCCGATGTGGTGATACTGGATACGATCATCCAAAAGCGGCCTAAGATCGATCCGAAAACCGTACTTGGAAAGGGAAAGCTGGATGATCTGTTGATACGCTCGATGCGTCTCGGTGCCGACATTCTGGTTTTCGACACGGAACTTTCACCCGCGCAGGTTCGCAGCCTGAGCGAGGCTACAGAACTAAAGGTGATAGACCGGCCGCAGCTTATTCTCGATATCTTTGCGCAGCGCGCTCAAAGCAGGGAAGGAAAACTTCAGGTCGAACTCGCCCAGCTCAAATATCTTCTGCCCCGCCTCGTCATCGGTCAAAACTCTCGGCTTTCTCACGTCTTGCGGGCGGCATCGGCGGCCGCGGCCCGGTGAGACAAAGCTTGAGACAGACCGTCGTCGCGTGCGCGATCGCATCGCGAGTCTTGAAAAGCAAGTCGATAACCTAGGCCGTCAGCGGCAGGAACGCCGAAAGACTCGCGTCCAAAAACACTTGCCGATCATATCGCTTGTCGGTTACACGAACGCCGGCAAATCCACACTGCTAAATTCTCTGACCCAGAGTGATGTTTACGCGGAAAAGAAAATGTTCGCGACGCTCGACCCGACGTCGCGACGATTGCGGCTGCCGTACGATCAGGAAGTCATCATTAACGATACCGTGGGGTTTATTCGAGATCTGCCGGAAGCCCTCGTTTCCGCTTTTCGAGCGACGCTCGAAGAGATCGCCGACAGTGAACTTCTAATTCATGTGGTCGATGCCTCGAATCCCCGTGTTTTGCAGCAGATCGCATCAGTGAACAAGATCATAGCGGATCTTCATTTTAATGAGATCACCCAATTGATAGTCCTAAATAAGACGGATCTTTTGAGTAAGTCAGAGATCGAGAACTTGACCCGTCAGGTGACTATCGACAGCGGAGCGCGTTGTGTCGCGATCTCAGCGATCCGGCGTGAGAGCCTTCGCCCGATGGTGCAGGCGATCGGCGAGACAATAACTGTACCCGAATCAGAGTATTTTGTGTCGAATGCAAACACAGCAGCGTGATAAGATGCCTGATTGGCAGTACCGCAACGGATAAGAACCATGAATAAGCGGATAAGAGATCTGAAGTCGCCCGCCGATCGCGTAAAGGAGAAATTCTTTGCGCTGGCAGCGGCGCCTTTTAGCCGGTTGTCATCGAATCAGCAATTCTGGCTCGGGTTTGCCGTCTTTTGCCTTCTGACAACGCTGCTTGTTCACAATCCACTCTGGCGGGCTTCGGGGGACCAGGCATACAAAGAGGGTGACATCGCTCGTGAGAGCATAATCGCTCCTGCCGACGTTACCTTCACGGATACTGATGAATCCGACCGTTTGAAGCTCGCGGCGAAAAAATCGGTTAGGCCGATCTTCCGATTCGAATCGAACAGATCTGATCAGGCTGTTCAAGGATTCGTGTCTGCCTGGGAAAAGCTGCAGAGGCATGGCGGCGAGGGTGCCGAGTCAAAGCAATCTAATTCTGACTCGAAAGCCGAAACCCACTGGACGGGTGCGGGCGGCCAGGAAGTCGGCAAGGTTCTCGCCGCACGGGCATATAGCAAGAATGAGCTCGATGCCGTTAAGAGTGCCTTGAAGGAGAGTTCCGAGGGCTTTGTCTATGACGATTCTGAGCTCCAATATTTCCAAAACGAAGTGACGGTCTTTGACCGGTCAAAGCCAAATCTACAAACGACCGTATTGATGCCGGAATCTAGTTGGGTTCCGCTTTCGAGTTCGCGCGAAAAATTAAAAGATAGGATATCGGCGATCAGAAGCCTCTCAGCAAAGGAGGTCGATGCTTTTTACACGGCCGCCGAGATCCTCATCGAACCTAGTGTTTCCTATGATAGTGTTGCAACGGAAAGTGCAAGACAGACAGCGGCCGATAGTATCGAGCCAAAGGTTATCTCACTAAAGCGCGGTCAAAAGATAGCTAACGAGGGCGATATCATAACTGAGCCGATGCTTTCCAAGATTTCTGCGTTGAGAAACTACGCAACTTCGTCGCGGCAATTGAATCGTTTTGCAGGCGTTCTCTTGCTTGTTACCGGACTTTTTGGCTGGCTTGGAAATTTGTCCAACATCGCGGCGTCGTTCCGCGGCTGGCACTTTCGCCCAGGAAGACATTCGCTTTGCTCGGGTTCGTACTGGTTGTCCAGACGGGGCTGATGGCCGTATTTTTCCGACTCGCGGATTTCACCGCGATCCAGAACATAAATGCGCCAATGAATGACCCCATGCTGTGGTCATTTGCCGTGCCGTTTGCCACCGCAAGTTTGCTGATAGCTTTGCTTGCTGATCGTCCGACTGCCCTATTTGCGGGTGTGTTCGCCTCGTTCATCGCAGGGTTCCTCGCTCCGCGGGGTTTTGAATTTGCGATCTTTTCATTGCTTATTTCAGCGGTTGCGGTTTATGGAATTGGCCGTTACCGAAGCCGTCAAACGGTTACGATAGCGGGCGGCCTGGTCGGCGCTGCAAGTGCCGTTCTCTCGCTCGCCATGATCGCCTACACGCAGCAGCCGATCGTTTTGAACACGATATTGCTCGCGGTTGCATGCGGTCTAGCCGGCGGCATCATGACGGCGGCTGTCACAGCGGGTGATCTTGCCTGTCTGTGAGAATTTTTTTGGTATTTTGACCGACGTAAAGCTTTTGGAGCTTTCAAATGCCGATCTGCCGGCACTTGGCCAACTTGCTCTACGGGCGCCCGGTACGAACCAGCATTCGCACGCCGTCGGGCAGCTCGCCGAAGAAGCATGCCGCATCGTCGGCGGAAACGGCCTACTTGCCCGGATCGGGGCACTTTATCACGACATAGGTAAAAGACCGCGGCGCCCGAACATTTTGTAGAAAATCAATCGACAAAAAATCCCCACGACCGGTTAAAGCCGACGCAGAGTGCGAAGATCATAATAAGTCATGTAACTTACGGCACAAAACTCGCCAGAGAAATGGGGCTGCCGCAGCGGATAATCGATTTATTCCCAGCACCATGGAACCAGGACGCTCCATTATTTTCTTTCGAAGGCTAAGGCCGAAGCTTGAGACGAGAGTGAAATTTCAGAAAACGATTTTAGATATCCGACCTGCCGCAGTTCAAAGAAGTCGCGACCGCGATTGATCGCAGATTCGTGAGGTCGCGGCTGGGATCACGCTGGAGCCGAACCCGGAAAATATCCGGTTTATCGTTACTAAGATCATCGATGCGATCCTCGCGGACGATCAACTCGGCGAATGCGACCTCACGGCCCGCGAATTGACGCATCCGCTGAATCTGCTTTATCAAATGCTCGTCGCGATCTATCATTCGCGGTGTAGATTTATCCGCTATGTCCCGCCGACATCCGGTCAATTCAAATTCGAATCAGGCGAGACGCTACTTGAAGAAAAAGATTTGCCTAAATATGCCAATCCTGACATCTGATAAGCCCTGCAGATAGAGGATGAAGCTATCGACCGTTCCCAAGAGGCGATTTCTTGAAAATCACACATTAGCCATAGAGGTTAGCTAAGGACATGCTAAAGCGATATACATTTTGGTTTTCGGCGGCGATACTGTTTCAGCTGCTAACCGGCATATTCACTGGTAAGCCCAGTTTTGTCAGTTCTGAACCGTCGAATGAAACCGAAAGTCAGCTTCAGGTTTTGACTACAAGTTATCGTATGAACAGGGCCGGTTCGCTCCCCTGCAGTGACAACCTGTTTACGCTCTCAGTTCGTGTTTCATTTTATTATGTATCTTTGCGGCGCTTTAGTAACGGGTATCTGCTCTGCATACTGAGCCAAATGTAATGCGCGATTATCTTGACGAGGAACGCGTGTGATATTTGAATTACTTTTCTGATGATGGCTATTTCGCCTCCTACGCCAATTGTGTGCACGGGGCTGATATTTTTGAATCTGATGTACACCCGCCTCGTTGTTCTAAAAGCCGACTTCGTTCCAAGATTCAGAACGGATCTGCATCTTTGTCGCGGAGTTTGTCGTAGGTAGCCTGCAACGTTTCGGGGATGGGCGGGTCTGGCCGATGGCCGTCATAGTGGCATCGCTACCCATCGCGGCAGGATATGCGTACGGATGAGTGGCTGTCAGCACCCGCTCCGCTGGCTTTCGTTCGTGCACCGATGTTGATACCGTCAGGCGAATAGGCCTCTGAGATCGCTGTTTGGGCACGAGTCACGAGATCCATCATCTCGGCGATAGACTCTTTTGTTGCCTGATCCAGCAAAGAATGGTGGTCGTACGGGACAACCATCAGATGGCCGGATGTGTAGGGATAAATGTTGAGAATGACAAGAGCCCGCCCGCTTTGAGATAAACATTTCTCATCGCTAGCCGGGCTGTCTAAAATTTCACAAAAACGCAGGCACCGAGGCCTTCGCCACCGCTCTTAGAAATGTAATGTATCGCCACGGGCTCAGGTACATCCATATCGAGTTCCGAGCATGACCTTTCGTCTTTAGTAACGACCCCAAAGCCCTGGCCCACGGCTCTCTAGGCCTTGATTAATAAGTTCTTTGAGTTCTTTATTTGGGCTTAAAATAAGCGACACGCTTTGCAGGAATATCGACCGCTGCCGGGGCCCTTAGGGTTGCGGCCTTTACGTGAGTTGCGTTCACGGACACGAAAGCTGCCAAAACCGCGAAGCTCGATCTTTTCACCTTTATTCAAAGTGCCGGTATCGCCGTCGAAAACGCATTCCTGACAAGGCTGGTCGGGCACTTTTTTGTCATGTCCGCTTCGTGCGACTCTCTCAACTAGACTGGAAGCCCTTATTATTCTCTTAGTTCCTCCCGACTATTCTGCCCGTACTGCCCTTATAAGAACTCTATCGGTAACCTACGCTGCCTTTTCTTCTGATGATTCTTCTGCGGGGGCCGACTCATCAGCCGCGACCTCAGGACTTGCTTCCGCAACCGATCCTTCACTTTCTGCCACTTCTGCGACCGGTTCGGCCTCTGCAACTTCAGCAACTGCTGGTTCCTCAGAAACAGTCTCGTCTGCCGCCGTCTCTTCAACTACGGTTTCCTCAGCAGCGGCTTCGCCGGCTGTGGGTTCGTCGGGCTGAGTCTCAGAAACCGCTTCATCCGCAACCGTCTCTTCTGCCGCGATCTCAACAGACTCTTCAGCAGGGGCCTCTGCCTCGGCCGCTTCGGCAGCAAGTGCAGCCTCAGCTTCTTTTGCAGCAAATTCTTCGGCTTTTGCCTTCTTAGCAGCCTTTTTTGCTTCTTTCTTTGCTTCCGGATCTTCGACGACCGGAGCAGTTTCAGGCTCACCGCCGAAGTGCAGATTTGCAAGTTCGCCGAGTGATGCCATACCGCCCTTCGCTTCGGTCGAGTACATTCTCGTGTCAACGATAGGTTCGTCCTCTTTGCCGACAGCACGTGCCGAAAGGCCGATCTTTTGGTCTGCCTGCTCTATTCGAAGGATCTTGAAATCCATTTCCTGGCCGAGCTCGGCTACTGATTCTGCACGGTCAACACGTTCATCGGAAAGCTCTGATATATGACAAAGGCCTTCGAGCCCGTCGCCAAGTTCGACAAAAATTCCAAAATTGGTAAAGCGTGACACTTTGCCTCTGACAACATCACCCGGACGGTGTGTCGCAGCGAAGCCTTCCCACGCGCTCGGCGTGAGGTCTTTCATCGAAAGCGATAGCCGTTGACCGCGTTTGTCGATGCTGGTGACGATCGCTTCGACCTCTTGATCCTTCTTTAATACATCTTTTGGATGTTTGATCTTCTTAGCCCAGGTGATGTCGGAAACATGCACCAGGCCGTCGATGCCCTCCTCGAGTTCGATAAACGCACCAAAATCTGTGAGATTGCGCACTTTACCGATGATCTTGGCACCGATCGGGTATTTGATATCGACGATATCCCACGGATTTTCCTGAAATTGTTTCATTCCAAGGCTAATACGTTTTTCGACCGTGTCGACGCCGAGTACCTGGACCTCAACTTCCTGTCCCTTGTGAAACATGCGTTTCGGGCTCTGTGAGCGGCGTGACCACGAGATCTCTGAAACGTGGACCAGGCCTTCGACGCCGGCCTCGAGTTCGACAAAAACGCCGTATTCAGTTACCGACGATACTATACCTTTGAGTTTTGTATTTACCGGATAGACCTCGACCACAGTTGACCATGGGTCGGGCAGCAGCTGTTTGTAACCGAGAGAGATCTTTTCTTTTTCACGGTCGAGCTTGAGGACTTTGACCTGTATGTTGTCGCCAACTTTGAATTGATCGCCCGGGTGGTGCAGTCGGCCCCATGACATATCGGTCACGTGGAGCAGGCCGTCGATGCCGCCGATGTCAACAAATGCACCGTATTCGGTAAGGTTTTTGATCGTCCCGTCCACAATAAAGCCAACGTCGATCTTGGCAAGGGTCTCTGCTCTTTGAACATCAACAACCTTATCCGTAATGATCTTGCGCGAAAGAACAATGTTGTTTCGGCGGCGGCTGAATTTGATCACCTGTGCTTCGATGTCCTGGCCGATATACGAATCAAGACTGCGGATCGGACGGGAATCGATCTGCGAACCAGGCAAGAACGCCTCGATGCCGTTAAGGTCGATCTTTAGGCCCCCTTTGGTCTTATCAACCACTTTGCCCGTTACTGGTGTTTCAGAATTGAAAGCAGCTTCGATCTCGTCCCAAACCTTGCGGCCGAGGGCGTCGAGACGCGAAAGCTGAGGGGCTCCGTCCCCCGAATGGATGCTGCGGATAATGACCTCGACGGCCTCGCCAACAGTGGCATTCAATTGGCCATCTGCACCAGTAAACTCTTCAAGCGGAACGAAACCCTCAGATTTGTAGCCAAAATCAACCAAAACGCCCCGATCGGTAATGCCGACAACGGTACCGTTGACCAATTCGCCGGAGTGGAAAATGGTCTGTTCCTGTTCAAACTGCTCGAGGATCGCGCCGAAATCGATCTCACCGGAGATCATGGCGTCATCCGCCGGCTCGGCCTTTGCCGGTGCGGCCGGTGCGACAGCTTCCGGAGCAGATGCCTCCGCAACCGGTGCAGTTTCCGGCGTGGCTTCCGGAGTAGTTTGTTCAGCCGCCGGAGCGGCCTCTGTTGTTGATTCTGTGGGTTCTATCGCTGTTTTCTCGATCGTTGCCGATTCTTCAGCGTCCTGAGTTAACTCGTTTGTCATTTACGCGTGTTCTAAATCCTTAATTAAATTACTTCTGTCCTAATATTTACCCGATCCGGCGATCGATGCGAAAAAGAAACCAACGTTCTACGCTTACGATCTTAGCGGCAGTTAGAAAATACACGCAAAAAGATCGCAATGGTTTCCCGGCTTCCCGCTCGATGAGGTAATAGACAAATTTACACGCCAAATGCCTTTTCTGTCAAGACTTGAGAACGGAAAATCATTGAAATATCTGCATTTGAGGGATTTTGGAAACAAAAAGGCCCGGCTGTTTCGATCGCCGGGCAACTTCAGTTCAAATCGCGTGGTTAAACTCCTGGTGGTGACCACACGCCTGCGGTCAACTCCTTTCGATATAATTGGTTACGGTCCCGACACCGCTCGTTTTTTCCATTTCTTCTCGCGTGCTCGTCGTCGTGTTCTGAATCCCGGCTAGCCGTAAGCGAAATTCGTCCGGATTAGTAGATCCCCGAAGTGCCTCGTCGAGAGTAATGAGGCCGGACTGGTAAAGGTAAAAAAGTGATTGATCGAACGTCTGCATCCCGTATTGCGACGTACCGGCTGCGATCGCATCTCGAATGCTGGCGGTCTTATCGTCGTGGAGTATATAGTCACGTATCAACGGTGTCGACATCAGCACCTCGACGGCCGGAATTCGGCTGTTGCCTTTCGCTGATTTCATCAGACGCTGTGAGACGACCGCTTTCAAAAGCCCGGCAAGTTGAAGCCGGATCGACTTCTGTTGATAGGGTGGAAATGCTGAAATGATACGGGTTAGTGTCTCAGGAGCGTCGAGTGTGTGAAGCGTAGAGAGCACCAGATGGCCGGTCTCCGCCGCGACAAGCGCTGTTTCGATCGTCTCAAGATCGCGCATTTCGCCGACCAGGATCACGTCCGGATCCTGACGCAAACTGCCGCGTAATGCCTCGGCAAAATTACGGGTATCGACATCAACCTCACGCTGAGTGACGAATGATTTTTTGTCCTTGTGAAGGAATTCGATCGGGTCCTCGATCGTCACAATGTGGCAATTTCGCGACTGATTGATATGATCTACGATCGCGGAAAGCGTGGTTGATTTCCCCGATCCGGTCGTGCCGGTGACCAAGATCAGGCCGCGGTTTTCGTCAGCAATATTGTTGAGAATCGGTGGCAGTCCCAATTCGGCGAACGATTTGATCGTGTCTGATATGACACGGGCGACGATGCCGATCGAATTTCTTTGTTGAAATATATTGACACGAAATCGTCCCAAACCCGCGACTCCATAACCGATATCGACCTCATAAGCTTCTTTGAAATGTTGCTTTTGTCGATTCGACATCATCGAGAATGCCATTTCAAGCGTTTCATCCTGGGTCATTCGCGATACACCGGAGAGCGGCTTTAACTCACCGGTTACCCTGATGACAGGGAACGACCCGGCCCGCAAATGCAGGTCAGACGCGCCGAAACTCATCGCCATTCGCAATAGATCATCAATTCGAGTCGACATAGATCAATAAGTGAAGAACCAGACGCGGCGATCAAAATAGGATCAATGATTCGGACAGTTCCTGGGGCCAAAACTGACTCTTACGAGTTTAACGTGTATTAACAGTATGGGTCAATGATTTTTTCGGCATCAAATAGGGAAACGATTTGATCGGCGAAAGAGCAAAGCTCACGGGGTTGATTCGACAGGGTTGCCGCCGCGTCGTAAAATCAAGCGTAAATGTCACAAACACTAAAATTGACCTCGGTCGAACCGGGTTATGCGATACCCGGGGGTGAGATCGCTATTTCGTGTGAGGGTTTTCGGCTCGATGATGCAATGCGGGACGGCGTTTTTATAAACGGTGTCGGATGCCGAATAGTGGCTGCGTCATCGTGTCGTATTTTAGCGGTCGTGCCCGACGATGTCGGCGGGACAAAGGCAGATATAAAGCTCGTAAGCGGCGGTGCGGCAAGCAATACGTTCGACATTTCGGTAGGAACCCTCTTGACGGACGGGATGCACATTGTCGCTAATCCGGCAGTCGATCCGAGCGACGGAGCGATCATATTGACCCGCAGTGGCGGCCGCGGCCAGCATTTGCCAGCTACTCTTTTCCGTCTGGAACCGGATGGCTATCTCGACGAAATGCCGGAGCCGATGCTCAATCCCACCGGTATCGCTTTTGACAGCGAAGGTCAGATGTTTGTCACCAACAGGGCCGAGGGCGAGGTCTATGCCGTCAGCCGGAATGGCACATCAACAGTATTTGCGTCCGGCCTCGGCATCGCTACGGGGATAGCGTTTGATGGCGCAGGTGCCATGTATGTGGGAGATCGTGCCGGGACTATCTATCGACTGGATAAATTTGGTGAAGCTGAGACATTTACGGTGATGGACGCTTCGGTTGCCGCCTATCACATGGCTTTCGGGCCGGATGGCCGGCTTTTTATGACTTCGCCGGGCCTCGCGAGCTTTGACGCGGTACACGTCATCGACAAGGAAGGGTTTGATGAGAGGTACTTTCGCGGTCTCGGCCGGCCCCAGGGGCTTGCATTCGACAAAGGTGGAAATCTATACGTCGCGGCTTGTTTTCAGGGCAGGCATGGTATTGTGCGAATCGCGCCGAATGCCACATCTGCTGAACATTTTGTCGCCGGGAACAGCATTGTGGGGCTTTGTTTCACTAGCAAAGGTGAGATGATCGTCGCGACGGGCGATAAGGTGTATACGATCGCTTGCGGAATTGAGGGCACATTACTTCCGGCCCGGTAGCCTTACGATCACAACTCTAATTTCACATGAGATCTGCATTCGTTTTGTTGGTCACCTTCACTTTTGTTTTCGTTGTCGGCATGTCAGGTTGCCGCGGCAATTTGGAGATCCCGATGGAGTTTCCGACTCCGGAAACACCACCCAAAGCGACGCCCGTGCCAAAGATCGAATACAAAGCGGACGCTGAACTTGAGAAAAAGATCGCGAAGATCGCGGAAGAAGCGAAGGGTAAGGTCGGCGTCGCTGCGGTCGTTCTAGAGACCGGCGAGGCGGCTTTCTTAAATGCCGACCAGCATTTCCCGATGCAGAGTGTTTACAAACTGCCGATCTCGATGGCAGTGACGGAGCAGGTGCGGCTTGGCAAATTCGATCTGGATGAAGTGGTTGGCGTTGCAAGAGAAGATATGGTCCGAGAGGGAATGCGTTCGCCGCTGCGTGATAAAAACCCAAACGGCGGCGAATTTACGATCCGCGAACTTATCCGTTTAGCGCTGGTCGAATCTGACGGTACCGCTAGCGATGTTTTGCTGCGGCTTGTTCCGGCTTTGGACGTACAAGAATTCCTCACGCAGATCGATATCCGCGATATGCGCGTCGTCAACACTGAGAAAGAACTTGGGGCCAATTGGCAGACGCAATACGACAACTGGTCAACGCCGATGGCGAGTGTCGAGCTGCTTAGGTGGTTGGAGACAGTTGTCAGAACCGGGAGCGATAGCGATTGGGTTCCCAATTATGACACGAAGACGGGTGATGGATTTGCAGTCCTTTATCAAATGACAGTAGATTCGAATCCCGGTCCAAAACGACTTAAAGGGCTGCTACCCGATGGTACATCCGTCGCGCACAAAACAGGAACTTCCGGCACGCAAAACGGCATCACCGCCGCTACCAATGATATCGGGATCATCCCTCTGCCAAATGGCGCTCACATAGCTATCGCTGTTTTCGTCTCCGATTCACCCTCCGACGAAAAGACTCGTGAAGCGGTGATCGCAAAAATCGCAAAGGCTGTATGGGACCGTTGGGGACGAAAGGGTGTATAATCACCGTAGAAACCCAAAATTTTACAAATCGCTCACTGATGATTAAGACGGAGGTTACTGGTATGAATCGGAAATTGCTTATCTTGACGCTATTTGTTGTGACAATTGGGGTTGTTTATTTCTTTACGGGGTCGGGGATCGCACCGGCCAATGCTCAAACTGACGAACAAAAGATGCCCGAGGTGATCGTCCTCGGCAAGGATGCTAAGCTCGGCCAAGTGACTTTTAATCACGTTAAGCACAACGGCGGTGCCTATAACATTACGCCGGGGACGGCGATAGCCTGCATCTCTTGCCATCACACGGCACAGCCCGCGTCCGAGATCGTAAAACATCCCCCTCTAGCGACCGCTTGGCCAGCGGATCGGACGACTACCTTGACCGGCGAGCTTTTTGCAAAGGGTGCAAAGGCAGCAGGGGTTGCGGCTTGCCGAGATTGCCACTCTAGGGCCGATATGAAGCCAAAACTGCTCGATAAGATCCCTGAGGTCAAACACGAGGGAAGCGCGGCCCTGATCTCTCTAAATAACCAGCAGGCACTGCACAGGACGTGTATCGGGTGTCACACTGAAGTTAAGAAAACCTTACCGGCGTCCAAAGCTCCGGTTCAGGCACAATGCATGATGTGTCACAAAAAGGCGTAGGCCTAACGAGATCGATACCTATAGCACGAAAAAAAAGAAAGAGGCCTTATAGCCTCTTTCTTTTTTCGTTTCTA
>JBGAVK010000032.1:0-30545 GCA_044228165.1 Pyrinomonadaceae bacterium
GATCACGGTCAATTCGTTCTCAAAATCATGGAACATTTCAGGCTGGCGGCTCGGTTACGCATTCGGCAAAGGTGAACTGATCGCTCCGATCAACAATGCTGCGAATGTGATATACGTTTGCCCCGCGACCCCGCTGCAGGCCGCTCTTTCGCGTGTTCTGATGTCACATGAAGGTTATTACACCCGGCTCCGCGACAAATTTGACGGTAAACGGCGATTTACCTCAGAGATCCTGACGGGACTTGGATTCGATATTTACAACTCCGGTTCGGCATTTTACCTCTGGGCCCGAATTCCGGAGCAATTTAACGACGCGATCGCGTTTAACGAAATGTTAATGCGGGACGCAGGTGTTGGAATGACGCCGGGTTCTGCCTTTGCCGACAGCGACGATTGGGATGCGTACGTCCGCATCTGCATCGCTCGAGAGGATAATATTCTCGAGGGTGCTATGGAGAAATTGCAACGCGTTCTGCGTTAATACGATCTATTTGACTGAAGAATGTTTATGAAACGATTTACTGCACTCTGCTTACTACTCAGTTTTGCCCTCAGTGTTCCGGTCGCGTTTGCCGACGAAGGAATGTGGACCTTTGATAATCCGCCGCTCAATCAATGGAAAGAGCGTTACAATTTTGAGCCCTCGAAAGAATGGCTCGATAATGTTCGGCTTGCTAGTCCTAAAGTGAACGGTGCATCCGCGGGATTTGTTTCGCCAAACGGACTGATCGCGACTAATCATCACGTCGCCTCGGCCTATATCGAACGTGTGTCCAGCAAAGAACGCGACCTGTTAAAGACCGGGTTCTACGCCAAAAAGCATGCGGATGAGCTTAAGATCCCTGATGCCAGCGCTTCTGTCCTGCAGTCCTTCGAAAATATCACGGAACGCGTACACAACGCAGCAAAGGCAGGCAAGACCGACGCCGAAATGGCTGCAAAACGGTCGGCGGAGACGTCGGCGATCGAAAAAGAATGTGCGGCAAATTCCGCCGGGCTGAGGTGCGAGGTCGTTTCGTTTTACAGCGGCGGTGAATATTGGCTCTATCGAAACAAGGTGTACCGCGATATCAGGCTGGTCATGGCTCCGGAAGAACAGGCTGCTTTCTTTGGCGGCGATTACGATAATTTTGTTTATCCGAGACACGATCTCGACTTTACGTTTTTAAGAGCGTATGAGAACGGCAAACCAGCAGCGACTCCTAACTATTTCAAATGGTCAAAGACCGGGGCGGCGGATGGCGAGTTCGTTCTCGTTTCAGGTTACCCGGGCTCTACGGCACGGCTCTTGACGGTTTCGCAGCTCACATATCAACGCGACATCGGCAACCCGCTGCAAAAGAAGGTCTGGGAACTTCGCCGCAAAGCGCTCGAAGATTACTCGAAACAGGGTGACGAACAGCATCGTCAGGCTTGGCCGGGAATGAGAGGTTTTGCGAATTCGCTCAAGCGGCTCGAAGGGCAGCAGGATGGGCTGCTTAACCCGCGAAACTTTGCCCGGAAGGTCGCCGAAGAAAAGGACCTGCGTGACAAGCTTGCGGCAAAACCCGCCCTCAATAAACAATATGCACCGGCGTGGAAAAATATAGCTGCTGCTTATGCCAAACTTCCGGCGATGGCGAACCGCTTAGCTTTTTCGAGCCTCGCGGCATCCAGGCTCGCGACGATGGCTCAACAGATCGTGACCTATAAGATCGAGATCCAAAAGCCGAACGAAACACGCTATCCCGAATATCGCGACACCCGTCTCGACGCGTTTAGAACGTCGCTGCTTTCGCCGGCTCCGATCTATCTGGATATGGAAGAGGCGGCCCTCACCTCGTGGCTGAAGGAAGCCGTGAAAACGCTCGGTGCAAATGATCCGTTCGTAAAGGCCGCTCTCGGTAATGCAGATGCCGCCGAAGTTGCACGCCGTGCGATACGCGAAACAAAGCTCGTAGATCCCGAGTTTCGAAAGACATTTGTGACCGGAAACGGGAGCGGGACGATGGCACCGGACGATCCTATGATCGCCCTTGCAAAACGGGTCGAGCCGATCATCCGCGAGCTTAGAGCCTGGAACGAGGCAAACATCACGAATGTCGAGACGGCAAACGGAACAAAGATCGCACAGGCGAGGTTTGCGGTGTATGGTAAAACGATGCCGCCCGACGCAAATTCGACGCTTCGCATCGAATACGGCAAGGTCCTCGGTTACGACGAAGACACCACTCTCGTTCCGTACAAGACCACCTTCTATGGGCTTTTTGACCGAGCATATAGTTTCGGAGATAAATCTCCGTTCGATCTCGCCCCGAGCCTGAGGGAGCGGCGCGAAAAGATCGACCTTTCGACTCCGCTCAATTTCGTTTATTCTGCTGATACGATCGGCGGCAATAGTGGTTCGCCGGTCATAAACCGAGCGGGTGAGATCGTCGGGCTCAATTTCGACAGCAACAACCAAAAACTCTCGAACCGGTATTGGTATATTGAGGAGAACGAAGGTTCACGAGCTGTCGGCGTCCACACGGCCGGAATCCTTGAAGCGCTAAGAAAGGTTTATGATGCCGATAGCCTGGCAAATGAACTTCTTGGTAAATAACAGCATCTGCGAGTTTGATCGGTGAAAACCAGATCTGGTGGAATGGTGGTCTTTATGAGAAAAGGATGTGTGATCGCGCTCGTGGTCATTGCGATAGCATTATTCAACGTTGGTCTTTCGGCTCAAGCAAGGAATAATGCGGAAGTAAATAAGATCGATGCTTACTCGAAAAAGATCGACCGCGTTAGAAAGCGAAACGGCAGCCCCGATCTTGTTTTTGCCGATACCGCTGAACACAATTCGAAAAAAGCGAAGTGGCGAAAATTTGCTTCGGAAAAGGCTCTGGAAAAGTTCCGCACCAGAAACGAGACCTACGAGATCGCCTATAACTGGAAGCAGGACGGCAAGATCGTCGCATCAAACTTTACACTTTTTAGCCCGTCCGGCGACTGGGCTAAGTATGTTTTTCATTACTTCAGGCCTGATGGCTCGCTTGCCTATGTTGAAACCGATTACCGGACCTTTATGGGGAATTTTAAGGTGATCCGCGGGCGATATTTTGATGTAAATGGAAAGCAGATCAAAGTTACGGCACGATACCTGGACCTGAGATCCGGCAAACCCAAGCGCCATAAAGACGGTGTGGATGGTGACGATCCTAATGAGGTCGATTACTACAAAAAAGTCTCGAAACTCCCGTTTGCCAGGCTGCTAAAGAAATAACTAATTAAGCGTTTATGCATTATCACTTGATCGGAATTTGCGGGACGGCGATGGCCAGCCTTGCCGGCATGCTGCAGGCCCGCGGCCACAAGGTCACAGGCTCGGATCAGAATGTTTATCCGCCGATGTCAACGCAGCTCGAATCGCTCGGTATCGAAATAATGTCGGGTTATAAGGCTGAGAACACAGACGTTGACCGCGACATTACGGTGGTTGGCAACACCATAATGCGCGGCAATCCGGAACTCGAGGAGGTGCTTAACAGAAAGCTCGTGTACCGGTCGCAGGCAGAGACAGTGCGGGAAGAATTTATCCGTATTGCCCCAGGGAACGATGCCCATGCCGGCGGGCAGGCTTCTGCAAGGCATTCACTGGTCGTTGCCGGTACGCACGGTAAAACGACAACGACGAGCATTGCGGCATGGGTCTGTGAGGTTGGCGGCCTTGATCCGACGTTTCTGGTGGGCGGTGTGGTGCAGAATTTCGGACAGAGTTTCCGCGTCACCGACAGCGACTATTTCGTCATCGAGGGCGACGAATATGACACGGCATTCTTCGACAAGAAGCCGAAATTTATGTCCTATTTGCCTGAGATCGCGATCATCAACAATATCGAGTTTGACCACGCCGATATTTACAAAGACCTCGACGCCATCAAATGGCAGTTCTCTCGTCTGATGAACCTCGTTCCCGGCAATGGACGCCTTATCTGCGGAATAGATTCTCTCGTTGTCCGTGACGTCCTTGACCAGATGAAGGGGAAACTCTACACAACCGTCGAGACCTTTGGCTTGTCGCCGGACGCCAAATGGCAGGCCCGCGATATTGAATTTGCGGGTAGCGGAACGAAATTCAAGGTCTTTCGTCAAGGCGAACATTGGGCCGATTTTGAGACACAGATGATCGGCGAGTTTAACGTTCGCAATTGTCTCGCCGTTATCATTGCCGCAGATGCCTGGGGCATTTCGCGCGCGAAGATCCAGGAGGCTTTTGATACGTTCAAATCGGTAAAGCGCCGGATGGAGATCCGCGGGGTCGAACGTGGTGTGACCGTCATCGACGATTTTGCCCATCATCCGACGGCCGTTGATGAAACGCTCAAGGCACTCCGTCAGCGTTATCCCGACAATCGCCTAATAGCCATCTTTGAGCCGCGATCGCGTTCATCGCGTCTTTCTATTTTCGAGGAAAAATATCGTGAAGCCTTTACTCATGCCGACCGTGTCATTATTGCAGGTGTCTTTAATCCCGAAGACGCCAAGAACTATGGCGATGTTATGAATGTAGAACGGCTCGTGTCTGACATCGCCTCGAGCGGAAAGGATGCCATGACGTTGGCTGATGCCGATGCGATCGTCGAACACCTGGGACCGGAAATGCGGGACGGAGACGTTGTTGCTGTTATGTCGAACGGCGGCTTTGGCGGGATCCACGAAAAGATTCTCGACGTATTAAGAAAAAATTAGCCACTGAAAACGCAAAGGACGCGGAGAAAACCTGGAATGGCTCTCTTCCCTAGGTGTTGTCCGCAGCTAATACGTTTTTCAATCTACTTTTCCGTTAAAATTTGCAAGGCTTACGACTATGTCGTCGGCAAGGGATGTCCGCTGTCGTTGTTCGGCAACGCCGTTTACCAGGATCGAAATAACGAGCTCCTCACCGCCTGCCGTCTTGACATAGCCGCTAAGTGCGGAAACCTGGTCGATCGTTCCGGTTTTGCCGCGAAGATTACCGGCTGCCGCGGTTCCTTTGAGCCGGTTTGCCAGAGTTCCGTCAACACCCGCGATCGTAAGGCTGTCGCGCCACGTCTGAGCATACCTGCTCTGTTTCGCCATATAGGTGTAAAGAGCAACGACCGCGGCCGGGGTGATCAGGTCATGCCTCGAAAGCCCGCTTCCGTCATATTGAATGATGCCGTCCTCGGCAACACCGGCTTGCTTTAGGAAGTTCCTAACGACGGTTAACCCCAGTCGCGAACTCGACGCGTCTGGCGAGGACGCCCGGCCAAATTGTTCGCCGAGCGTCCAAAGGATCGTCTCGGTGAACATATTCTGGCTTGGTTTCATTGTCTTTGCGGCGATCTCGCTGAACGGTACCGATTCGAGTTTGGCGATCTCCACCTGGCCGCTGTCTGATCTAATATTCTGCGGCACAGTTCTCGATCCGCCTGTCACGACGATCCCATTCTTTTCGAGCCGCTGTTTCAAAATAGCGACGAAAAGATCCGCCGGGTGGGTGATAGTGATCGAATTCCGATAGGTGTCGCCCGCCGGCATCGAACCACTAACCTCGAGTATATTTCGGTCGATACGCTTATTTACACCCAAGGTGCGTTTGCCCGACGAGCCAACTGATGAACAAGTATTTATTATTTGAAAAAGAGTATTTGCGGGCGAAATATTGACGATACAGGGCGTCCCGGGTGACCCTGCTGTGACGGCAACGTCCACCGCGTTGTCGTTTATCGGAAGTGCCGAGATCTCGGCTCCATAATACCACTGCAGGTCGTCCCATTCCCAGGTGTCGGGAATCGCAAATCCCTTAAAGTAGCTCTCGTCTCCGACGATACTGCCTTCGATACGCTTAACACCTGCGGCAGCGATCTTTGCCACGAGCCGGTCTATGCCTCTGTAATAAGTTTCGGGGTCATTAGCCGAAGTGCCAAAAAATGCCGTTGAGATCGAGATGTCGCCGCGTCCCAATACCCGAAGATCGCCCTTGATCGTACCGGATGCGTCTGGCAGGGAATTGGCAAAAACACTCGTAATAAAACGAAAATCCGGCCCGAGCCTTTCAAGCCCTGCCGCGACCGTGAAATTCTTCATGTTTGACGCGGGCATGAAATACTTTTCCGAGTCATTTTCAAATATTACTTTGCCTGAATTTAGGGAAGCTATCTTGATGCCGACACGGCCACGCCTTACCTCCGGAGAGTAAAGCCGCTGACGGATCTTGGCTTGGAGGCTTTCGAGAGACGCCCCATTTGTAACTGACGGCGTGGGCGTCGGCGACGGTGACATAGCCGCCGGCGGCACTGACGTCGGGGCGGTTCGCGGCCTTACAGCCGGAGCGGTCTGTGCCGAACTTGTTTCAACTGCCATTACAGTGAGAGCAAATACAAGTGAAAAAATAGTTAGCAGGCGGACCTTGTGACAGAGCTTCATGCCTTTGATTTTACAGGATATGCGTTACGCTTCAAACGATATTTGAACTAAGTTCAAAAGTTAAGGCGAGGCGGCTTTTTTGCCCGTATCATCGGTGATAAAATAATTTCAAAAGTCACCGCTTTGATGACCTTTCGTGCGTCCGGGCGCCGGAAAGTGCAGATCGGAGAAGATCATAATGAAACGCATAAAATTTTTGGTTCTACTTACGTTCATGGCAGCGGCGTCTGCCTTCTACTTGACACAATCCAGGGTCTCGGCGCTTGCAGACGCCGCAGTAGCGGTAACGCTCTCGGCCCCGACCAGCGTATCTGCTTCGGACAACGATTATGTAAATAAAGTAGTGATTCATTGGGACACTATTAGGGACGCGACGCTCTACCGGGTTTTTAGAAATACGGCCAATAACAGCGGCACTGCGACCGCGGTCGGCACGACCGCCGCAAATTATTTTGTCGATCCATCAGGAACCACGAGCCAGGTTTATTTCTATTGGGTCAGGGCAGAGAACGGCCCGGATCTGAGTCCGATGAGTTTACCGGATCAAGGAGTTAAGGCAAATGGGGTGATCACACCTGGTCCTTTTATGCCGCTCGAACCGCCTAATGAGCCTACAGGAAATCCGGTTACCGCCGCGAAGACGTATCTTGGTAAAGCACTATTTTGGGATGAACAACTGTCCTCCACAAAAACAGTAGCATGTGGCACATGTCACCGTCCGGCGGCCGGCGGATCAGATCCCCGAACGGCATTTGGGGATTCGCGATCACGAAATCCTGGGTTTGACGGCACTTTCAACACCGCGGACGACGTTTTTGGGTCGCCTGGCGTGCCTCAGAATAGTGCGAACGGAAATTATTCGGCAAATTCACTTTTCGGAATGAAGGAACAGGTCACCGGACGTAAATCTCCGTCTTACCTGAACGCTGGTTATACTCGCGGCGGGTTATTTTGGGACGGCCGGGCGACGGACCAATTTCGGGATCAGTTGACCAATAACGTGCTGCTCACCGAGTGGGGAGCCCTCGAGAGCCAAAGTGCCGGTCCGCCGGTATCTTCGGCAGAGATGGCACACGGCGGAAGAAACTGGACGCAGGTTGCCGCTCGCGTGCAGGCTTCTCGGCCTCTTGCGCTTGCGAGCAATATTCCGGCGGGGCTAAAAACGTGGATAGGCAACCGAACTTATCCCGAGCTGTTTCAGGAAGCCTTTGGTTCGCCTGATGTTACGCCGGCACGCATTTCTATGGCGATCGGGACGCACGAACGTACGCTCTTCTCAGACCGCACGCCGATAGACCGTTGGGCTGCCCAGATCGAGCCGCTCACCGCTCAGGAAGAGAGTGGGCGGCAACTTTTTGAGAACTTGAATTGCAGCGCATGCCATGCGGGTGCTCTTTTTTCTGACAATGCTTTCCACAATATCGGAGTTCGGCCGCAGGTTGAGGACCGAGGCCGCTTTGCAGTAACGGGTGATCCTGATGATGACGGACGGTTCAAGACGCCCGTTCTTCGCAATGGGGAACTCCACGGCCCATTTATGCATAATGGGCGTTTTCCAACGCTTGAATCCGTGATCGAATTTTACAACCGCGGCGGCGATTTTGATGCTACGAATATAAACCACGAGTTCATTCGTCCGCTCAATCTCATTCCACAAGAGAAAGCTGATCTGCTTGCATTTTTGAAGCGGCCTCTGACGGATCTTCGCGTTAAGAATGAGCTGCCGCCATTCGACCGGCCTCAGTTATATACTGAATCCACCCGCGTGCCGCAATTTTCGAGCTACGGACGTGCCGGCGTTGCGACAGATATTCCGGAGCCGATAGCGGTCGAGCCTGCATTGTTGGGCAACCCGAATTTTACGTTAGCGGTAAAAACGAGCCTGCGTTCGGGGACTGCCATACTTGTGATCGACGATGCCGATCCGGGGCCGCGTACGTCGATACCGGCGTCAGCGTCGTTTGCACGAATGGAAGTTCCGATCGTTGATTCAGGAGCGGGTTATGGCTACGCGTCGATCAATATTGCGTTGCCAAACGACGCGGCATCTGTAGGCAAGACCTTCTGGGGCCGCTGGTATATCAAAGATCCGCGAAAACGCGGCCGTGCGGCTGTAACCAAGTGTTTTTATTACACGATATTTCGCGGTGCGACCGACCCCCTCAGCATCGCGCCGTATGATTTCGACGGCGACGGAAAGACGGATCTGTCAGTTTTCCGCGCCACGGAAGGGAAATGGTCGATCAGGAACAGTGCCAATTCCGCTATCACAGAGTCCAATTTTGGACAGGCAGGTGACCGGCTCGTCGCGGCCGACTACGACGGCGACCGCCGAACTGATATCGCGGTTTACCGCCAAGGGAACTGGTTCATGAAACAAAGCTCACAGGGCTTTGTTTCGCAGCAGTTCGGATTGCCGGGCGATATTCCACAGCCGGCTGATTATGATGGTGACGGCAGAGCAGACCTGGCGGTATTTAGGCCTTCAACTGGAGTTTGGTATATAAACCAGAGTTCGCACGGGTTTACGGCGATGGCATTCGGCCTATCAACCGATGTCCCTATCGCCGCTGATTATGATGGTGACGGGCGTGCCGATCTGGCCGTTTTCCGAAGCGGTGTGTGGTATGTAAATTCGACCACCGGCGGAATGAATGTGGTTCAGTTTGGACTCACCACCGACATTCCTGTAACCGCTGATTTTGATGGCGACGGTAAGAAAGACATTGCCGTTTGGCGGCCGTCGAGCGGGACGTGGTTTTACATCCGCAGTAGTGACGGGGCTTTCAATTCGGTCAAGTTCGGTGTGACCAGCGATGTGCCGACGCCGGGTGATTTCGACGGGGACGGACGAACTGATCCGGCTGTGTTCCGAAACGGTACCTGGCACTATAGGGAAAGCTCAACGTCCGAAGACAGGTCGTTCAATTGGGGAATGGCTTCTGATGTTGCGGTACCCGCACCAGCTAAGTAGCAGCTTTAAGAAAAAAAAGGCAGACCCGAAAGGATCTGCCTTTTTTATATTTTCAGTCCGGGTTACTTACATTTTGAATAGCCGCAATCACGGCACGAATCGCAACCGGATGCATGTTCGAGCTGGCCCCCGCATTCGGGGCAGTCGCTGATCATGCTCGACATCTTTGTTTCTTCAGCGCTTGTTTTCCCGATAGAACGGATCGATTCAGGAAGCCCATTTAGCCGCCGGTCGATCAATAACAAACACTCAGCGACGGCCTGTTCCGGCGACGTCAAGAGCCTCTCATTGAACCAGACAGCGTGTGTGGCCGTAACCTTATTCAGGCTTCGGGCGACATCTTTTGCATCAAATCCGCCGCGGAGCATCTTCGACGCAAGCAGCCCCACACCTGCACTAATAGGCCCGGCAACAAAGATCTCCAGTATTCGTTCGCCGTCGTGATTAACCGTGACGTAGAGGTTTTGCCCCTCAAATGGTATTCGCCACGTCGAGCCCTGAAGTTCGCGGGGGCGTTCGACCCGGAGCGGGTCCAAAGTGCTAGGCCCAAAGTCTGAGGTAGCTGTTCGATCGTCTTGGCCAACCTTGGACGTTGATCCTTCGGCCCTGGGCTCTTCTTTCTTCATGCTGTTCAGCACTTGCCCTTCGCGGCTCCCGTCCCTGTAATAGCTAACTGCTTTGCAGCCTAATTCTCTCGCGAGGTGATAGAGTTCATCGACAGATTCGACAGTGTCGTCTTTTGCTCCGTTACACGTTTTTGAGATCGCGTTGTCAACGTGCTTTTGTGCAGCGGCCAAAACCTTGACATGCTCGATCGATTTGATCGACATCGCCGAAATGAAATGCGGCGGCAGGTCGGCTTCGTGTTCGACCACATATTCCGCGGCCGCTTTTATCGAATTTTCGTCCGTCTGGTCAACCGTTAATCCTAAAGCCTCGGCAGCCGGGGTATGAACATAGGTGCGGGTACCGAGCGTGTCCTGACGAACATAAGCCCACGAGAAATTAGGCTCGATACCGGACGAAGTTTCAGCTACGAGCGAAATAGTACCGGTCGGAGCGATCGTTGTTACCTCATAATTTCGGGGCGTTAATGGAATGTCTCGCGGTATCCCGAGTTCATCATAGATGAACCTATCGTAGGCTTCGCGATTAGCTTCAAATTCCGGAAATACACCTTTTTCGCGGCCTAAACGAAGTGACGCGAGCCACGATTCGCGGCGGACAAACCCCATGACCTGTTCGATAAGGGTCATCGATTCGTCACTTCCGTATGTGACTCCGAGCTTGAGACATAGATCGGCAAAGCCCATGATCCCCAGCCCGACAGGCCTCGTGCGTTTCACCACATCGTCGATCTCAGGCAGCGGAAAGTGTCCGGCGTCCACGACATTGTCGAGAAACTGGGTACAAAGCTGTGTGACGCTCGAAAGCCTTTCCCAATCAACGATCCCTTCGCCGTCAGTCGTCTTTGTAAAGAATTTTGCGACATCGATCGAGCCGAGATTGCAGGAATTGTTGAAATGGAGCTGCTGTTCGCCGCAAGGGTTGCACGCATAGATCGGCCCCATGGACGCCATCAGGTGGTTGTGGCGGTTAACCTCGTCTATAAAGATGATGCCCGGTTCCGCATATTTGTGAGCTGAGGCTATGATCCGGTTCCAGATATCCGGGGCGTAGATCATTCCCGGAATTGGCGGTTCTTCTATTGTGCATTCACTGAGATCGGCCGTTTCAAACGCTAATTTATCAGCGAACGTTGCAGTCGTGCCGTCAGGACGGCGGTAAACCACATAATTCTGGCCGGTAGCAGAATCAAATACAGCCTGCGTCCAAGGTTCGCCTTTGAATTCGGTTTGGAACCAAGTGCCGGAGTCCACCGCGTCCATAAAAAGATCGGTCACGGTCACAGAGATGTTAAAATTCGTAAGGCTCGTCTGATCGTTCTTTGCGTGTATGAACCTCAAAATATCAGGGTGCGTAACACTGAGTATCCCCATATTCGCACCACGCCGGACGCCGCCCTGCTTAACGACCTCAGTCGTTTGATTAACGATGTTCATGAACGAAACCGGCCCCGACGCAACACCGCGGGTCGAATTAACCATCGAGCCTGCCGGCCGCAGAAATTCGTAGGTCATGCCGGTTCCGCCGCCCGTCTGATGGATAATAGCGACGTTTTGAGCGTGTTCCATAATGCCCTCGATCGAGTCAGGCACGTCCAGCACAAAACATGCCGCCAACTGGCCTTTCGGCTTGCCGGCATTTACGAGGCAGGGCGTATTGGGAATGAATTCGCGTGCGAGCATAACCGCGGTCATTTCATTGTAGAACAGCTTTTGTGCAAACTGGTCCGTCTCAGCCCGGGCGACATGGCCGACGACCCGGCGAACGATATCGGCCCATGTCTCGAGCGGCTCACCGTTTTCATCCTTGAGAGAATATCGTTTGCTGACGACTTTCTGAGCGTTAATGCCCAACGGAACGAATTCGCGCGCATGTGCCGTCCCGGTTCCACCACCGACACCGTTTTTGTCAAGAAAACTATTGATAGCTGACTCGAAGACTGAGCTCATAAAGACACGCCTCTCCTTTGGGTTTTGAACTGTTGCCGCTCCCGATTTAATACTATTTTAACACCCGATATAGCATTTGGGAATGCGGAAAAGAAATTGAGTTGTTACTAAGCGAGCTTGAGGAAAATTGAAAAATGATACCTCAAGTGAGAGCAGTGTATACAAGTAAGCAGCGGAATGTCAACCTTTTTTTCCACAATATATGGTAGTCAATTTTCTTGATACGCCAACCAATCGTGTAAAGACAATATCGTGTTCAGTTTATGAAGGAATGACGGCTATCGCGGTCATCGCCGGGATCCGGGCCTTACGAAAACAGGCTGGGTCCAGGCCATTTTACCGTTTGATTCGACGATCTTGGCGCGGACGTATAACTCGTTTCCTTTGATGTCGTACCGAGCCGGGCTTGCGGTTGCTGTCTTTAAGACACGGCCTTCGCGTCCGATGAATTTGATCGTGTATTTACTCCATTTTTCGGTCTTAATGCTGATCGATATTCTACGGTCCGTCACGAGAATATCGTCAAGTGTGACTCCTGTCGAAAAATAGAAATCTCCGCTATCGAGAGCGTGCAAGATGCCTTCCGGCGTGAGAGAGTCTGCACGGACCATGACCCACGCTTGGCCCGGAGTGGGCAACGAACGGTCGCCAAGCTTTTTGAAAAAGTGTGAGTCGTCAGACCCAACCCCCGTAGATCTTGATCCCGGCGGTGAGCAGCGAATCCCATATATCTTCAGTGCCGGGCGAGCCGCCGCCGCCCAGGTTGTTGACCAAGGGGGGGCCATTATAAACCTCCATCAATGAGACATTCTTTGCCTGCTTGATATCATCGGCAGTCAATGCCCAGCCGAAATTTGGGTGGTTTATCTGCGGAACCCCACCGGCATTTCGGACATTGTCGATATTTAGTTGGAGATTCTCGGCGATCGTTTTGCCATTCTGAGGCATGATCGCCTCGCTTATACCCAGGGCATTGACATGGTAAGGCTTTTTGTTGAGTTTATCGGTGATCTCCTGTCCTGAAATGACGAGGAACTCATTTGCTTTTCCAAAAGATTGATTCAAAGGACCGACCGCCGTCACGAATTCGTGATCGGTGATGAAAAGAAAGTTGTAGCCGTTATCCCGGTACCATGCCACAACCGCGTCGGGCGAGGAATCACCGTCGCTGTTCAGAGTGTGGGTATGCGTGTTGCCCTTGTACCATTTTAAGGTTTTGGGTGTAGAGTTCGCGGGCGACTGTGCGGGACAGGTCATGGCCAACAAACACACTAAAATACCGATACCCGCCCACATAACTAACCTTTGACAGTTGTTTAAACTCACAATATTTTACGAGCAATCTACATCATTGTCCGCTCAGAGACAATGTCAAGACCTTTGATATCTCGCGATTTATGAATGATAATTTCTGACAATGTCATCGCTCCATCAACTTTTTGCGGATGTGAATCTTTCGTTGAACGATTCGCTTGAAACGCTGATCCCGGGACCCGATATCGAGCCTGTGAGTCTGCATCAGGCGATCCGATGGAGTCTTTTTGCCGGCGGCAAGCGGATCAGGCCGGCGATAGTGTTCGCTGTCGGACGGACATTTGGCGCCGCAGATGAACGACTGGTGAAGACCGCTGCGGCGATCGAAATGATCCATACATATTCGCTCATACACGATGATCTCCCGTCGATGGATGATGATGACCTGCGGAGGGGAAAGGCGACCTGTCACGTCAAATTTGGCGAGGCAACGGCGATCCTTGCGGGCGACGTATTGCAAACTCTGGCGTTCAAGACCGTCGCCGAAGACGCAACGCTTTCATTCGAAACGCGCACCGGTCTTATATCTTTAATTGCCGGAGCGTCAGGAACCCCTGATGGTATGGTTGCCGGCCAGCAGCTTGATCTAGAGGGCGAGGGCGTTGACCTTTCACTTGAGGAAATTGAGGTGATACACATCCGAAAAACCGGAGCGTTGATCGCGGCGTCGGCAGTCGCCGGGGCGATCATTGGCAATGGAACAAACGATCAGATCGAGGTCGTTCGAGATTTTGGCGAAAAGCTCGGCCTTCTGTTTCAGATCACCGACGACCTACTTGACGTGACTCAAAGCACAGACGTTCTGGGCAAGACCTCAGGGAAAGATGCGGCATCTGAAAAAGCGACTTATCCGGGATCCTATGGGGTGGAAAGGACCGTCGAAATGGCCCGATCGTTACGGGAAGCGGTCGCATCTTCGCTCGCAAAACTAAATCGCGACACAAGGCTGCTGACCGAGCTCGCCGATCTGGTGCTGTCACGAAGCCGCTAAACTCGGAAGACGAGCGGCATTCGGACTTTTCATTGTTTTGGCCTGATGAGCGAACTTGACCCATCTAAGAACCGAATTTTGACCATTGCCATCGCGCTATCTGCTGCGGTCATCTTTCTTTACGCCACGGTATTGGCCAAACTCAGCATTGATTGGTGGACGGACGAGAATTACTCTCACGGGCTGCTTATCCCTTTCGTAATCGGGATCGTGATCTGGCGAGAATGGGACGAATTGCGTGAGCGGGCCGGTCCGCCGTCAGCGATCGTTGGCGGATCGCTTATTCTGATCTCATTCCTGCTCTTGGCGGCAGGTATGCTGGGAGCCGAGTTGTTCACGCAGCGGGTCTCATTTGTGTTGATGCTCGCCGGTATCATCACATTTCTGTTTGGAACCAAGGTCATCGAATCTCTGATCGTCCCGTTCGTCTTGTTGCTTTTGGCAGTTCCGATACCGCAGATCATTTTTAACAGGATCGCATTCCCGCTTCAGATCTGGGCGTCACAGGCTGCAGTTTGGGGTATACGGCTTTTTGAAGTGCCTACGCTGCGAAAAGGCAATGTGATCGACATCCTGCCAAAAGGATCAACGCAGACGATCTCGCTCGAGGTTGTAGAGGCGTGCAGCGGCATCCGGTCACTGATGACACTGGTGACTTTGGCTCTTATCCTTGCCTATTTTACCCGGCGAAAGGGAAGTGCCAATTTTGCAAATTTCTCGCCTTCGGATTTCTGGCGTGCCGTGATCTTAATGGCGGCCGCTGTGCCTATCGCCGTGCTTACAAATGCGGCACGCGTCACGGCGACGGGCGTGCTGACCTACTATTATGGCAAACAGGCGACGGATAGTTTGTGGCATGACATGTCGGGTTGGCTGGTATATGTGATCGCACTCGCGTTACTGATCGGTTCGAATATCGTGCTGAAAAAGGTATTTCGTGTAAGCAACGAAGAAAGCAGCGAATCCCATCCCGCAGCGGCCGTGCGGCCATCGTACACTCGATCTGTTTTGCCCCATGTAACGCTCATTGCGGCGCTGTTTATTGGCGGACTGCTTGTCAACTGGTTTGTGAACCGCGGAGAGGCTCCGGTCGACCGAAGGCCGCTTGCCGAATTATCAAACAAGCTTGGCGAATGGAATCAGCGCGGTGATGAGATCAAGTTTGATGCCGCCGTCGAGAGCGTTTTGAGAACTACGGACTACACAATGCGTGAGTACACGGCTCCTGATGGGCGAATAGCTAATCTGTATGTGGGCTATTATGCTTCGCAGCGAACCGGAGCGACGTATCACAGCCCCCAGAATTGCCTTCCGGGAGCCGGTTGGGTAATGAAGGATCCGCAATATATCGACATCCCCGGAGCGGACGGCGCATCATTTAAAGCAAATCGTTACATAGTTCAGAACGGGATATATAACGAAGTCATGATCTATTGGTACCAGGGCCGCGGGCGGATCGAAGCGAGTGAGGATCGTCAGGGTAATGACCAGTGTAGGCTCGGACGAAGCCGCGGCCGTCAAAGCCGCGACCGATCTCAGTGCCCGTCTTGACGAGGTTCTGTCGCCTTTTGTTCCTGAGTAAACTCTGCCGTGCATTTTCCACGTCCGGTTTCCATAATTCCCCCAAAATTTCTGAAATCCAGCCTCGATTAAACCTATTTCTCAAATGCCGGTGAAACTTTTGTTCCGTTGGCGTTGAGTTTTTGAAATATATAAACCCAAACCGTTTGTGAGTTTTTTGTCCCTCACAAACAGAAAAAAGCCTGGATCCCCGACGCGAATGGCCAATGCCCCGGCCTTAGCAATAGGTGAGATTCGGCAAGAAAATAGAAATATGTTTAACCGAGAGTGCCAGCTTCTTAGTTCACGCTTTGCAACCCTAGTAATCATACTGTGCGTCAGTTTTCTCCTGACGGCTTGCGGGTCATCGACCGCCGCATTTCTTGCCAAGGGCGAAGAGTACCTTCAAAAGCGAAAATTCCATGACGCGATGATGCAGTTCCGGTCTGCAGCAGAATCCGATAGCGGTTCTGCCGGTGCGCACTGGGGACTCGCCCGTGCTTACGAATCATTGGGGCAATTTAACGATGTTCTTGACGAACTCAGGAAGACGGTCGAGCTTGACGATTCTAACCTTGAAGCCAAGGCAAAGCTCGGAAATTACTTTCTGCTGGTTCAGCCGCCGATGATCGCTGAAACGGAAAAGCTCCGGAACGATATCCTCCTCAAAGATCCCAATTTCATTGAGGCTCAGATCCTCGGGGCAACCATCATGGCCGCAAAGGGCAGCCCGGATGCAGATGTCATCAATGCGGTAAACAAGGCCATTTCGATGGACCCAAAGCGTGTTGAGTCATATGTCAGCCTCGAAAGGCTATATATGACAAGGGAAAAGCCCGCCGAAGCTGAGGCAGCAATACGGCGTGCGATCGAGGCTAATCCGGCTTCCGTGCTCGGTTACACCGAATATGGCCGCTTTCTTATGTATGCGGCACGCAATAAAGAAGCCGAAGATCAGTTCAACAAAGCTGTCGGGATCGATAATACAAGCATCGAGGCAAGAGAAGCTCTCGCCGAATTCTACGTAAACAACCGGCAATTGGAAAAGGCTGAACAAGCCTACCTCGAACTCGTTAAGATCCAGGACAACAGTCCCGAAAGCCGCCTCGAGCTGGCAGATTTCTACAATTTGGCCGGACGAAAAGACGAGGCGATCGCGACACTCGATCAGATCCTCGAAGCATCGCCGGAGTATGTTCTGGCCCGTTATCGGCTGGGCGAGTTGTATCTCGACCGCCGCGATATCGCAAAAGTTAATGAACAGCTGGAGGCGCTTTTCAAAATAAATGATGACGATATCGAAGGATTAATGCTTCGTGCGCGGGCGAATCTACAGGAGGGTAAAGCTGCCGAAGCGGTAAAAGACCTTGATGAGGTTTTGAAGAAAACCCCAAGTGGACGCGAGGCTCTGTTTCTGATGGCTCAAGCCAGGATCTCCGCCGGTCAGATCGAAATGGCAAATGCGTACATTTCAGACCTCGAACGCTATCACCCGAACTTCATTAAAGCAGGGCTGTTGAGAATACAGGCTGCATTTACGGCCGGCGATCCTCAGTCAGCTCTTAAATATGCAAATGACGTCCTAACCAAGACCAATGCCGCAACGCCAAATGCCGATCTGACACCTGAAAAGATACATGATCTGCAGATAAGAGCGATAACCTCACGCGGGCTGGCAAATCTCGATCTGGGCAAGTTCAACGAAGCCAAAGCTGACTTAACGGATGTCCTTGAAATGGCTCCGAAATCAGGTTCGGCAATGGTCAATCTGGCTAAGGTTCATGTGGCGGAACGAAAGTTCGACCTCGCCATTGATCTTTATGCAAAGGCGCTTGCGTCCGAACCGCAGAATTTCGACGCGGCCAGCGGCTGGGTGAGCACCTCGATCCAACTCGGACAGACCGTTAAGGCCCATGCAAAAGTCGACGAGATACTGGCCGCAAATGCCGGCAAAGGTGAGGTCGAGGCGGCTCTTCATTATCTGAAATCGACCATTTATGCCGCGGAAAAGAACTTTGCTGCCACCGAGGCGGAACTTACAAGGTCGATCGGCCTTGACGAAGATTATTTTCCCGCTTACTCGGCATACGCAAGCTTGCTTACCCAGCAAAATCGAACGGAAGAGGCCGTCTCCCAATACCAACGGCTGATCGAAAAACGTCCGACGGCTCAGATATACACGATGCTCGGGATCCTCGAAGAATCGCGTGGGAATATGACCGCGGCAGAAGACGATTACCGTAAGGCTTTGGAGATCACACCCGAAACACCTATTGCCGGCAACAATCTGGCGTGGATGATCGTGGACAAGAACGGAAACCTCGATGAGGCTCTCCAACTCGCCACGATGGCGGTTACCAAAAGCCCGACTACGGCCGGCTTCCTTGACACACTTGGTTGGGTCTATCTGAAAAAAGGACTTGCACTGCCGGCGGTCGAACAGTTCAAAAAAGCGGTCGCAATGGAAGAGGCAAGCGCAAAGCGAACCGGCGCGGTTCCGAACCCCGGTTACCGCGTTCGTTTGGGTATGGCACTCGCCAAGGCGGGCGACAGGGCTTCGGCAAAACGCGAAGTCGAGGCTTCGCTGCAGCGGGTGGGACAGTTGAATCAGCGTGAGGTCTCGGATGCAAAAGGATTGCTCGCGACTCTCTAAAAAGTAAGGCATTAAATAGCGATGTTGGCACTATTTGAAATTACGTGGATCGCAGCGGTCGAAATATTGGCCGCCAATATCCCGGAATCCGTCGGGATCTTTGTGGTCGGGTTTGGAATGGCGGCGTTGGCCGTTACTTTTCGGCGGTTCAAACCGGCTGCCGCACCGAGCGACGGTACGGAAGCAGAACAAAACTAGCAAGTAAGGTGAAAAGACATGAGCGTTGAATTTAGACAAAGAAAGCCGGGCGAGCTCGTTGCGATGGTAAAGCGCCAGAAGTGGCTGATCCTCTTACCGATGATCACGCTGACCGCGGCGATCGGCTACGTTGTTTATCGCCTGCCGAGCATTTACGAATCAACTTCGCTGCTTACCGTCAAGCCGCCAACCATTTCAGCAAACTTGATCCAGGCACTTTCGAGCGAGGACCTGTCTCAGCGTCTTTCGACTATCAATCAGGAAGTTCTCAGCCGTTCGTCTCTCGAACCGATGGTCCAAAAGTACGACCTTTACAAGGTCGAGCGGGCAAGCGGCGTCCCGATGGAACTGATCATCGAGAAGATGTACAAGAACATCAAGGTCGATCTCGAAGAGACCGGATATGAGAAGGTAGCCGCGTTTCGTATCCGCTACCGTGACCGCGATCCGCAGGCTGCCAGAAATGTGACGGCCGTGCTTGCAAGAAAATATGTAAACGCACAGGTCAAAGCTTCGACCGAGATCGCGTAATCGACGAACAATCTTTTCGAACGCCAGATTTCTGAAAAGAAGGCCGCACTCGACGATCTCGAGAAACAACGCCTCGACATCATGATGCAGAATGTCGCGACGCTGCCCGAATCGGAGCAGGGACTAGTTGCTCAGCTTCAGGGGCTTCGTCAACGTGACGACACGATCACAAAGGAAAAGCAGACGCTCTATAACGAAAAAGGCCGACTCAGCGACGCTATCGCGGCAAACAACCGTCAAATGCGGCTGATCGAAGATTTTGGGGAAAAAGAAACTCAGGACACTGCACGTTCAGTCTCCCAGATCGAAGACACGCCGGCGTACGGCGAATTGATCAAGCGCCGGGCGGACCTCAATGCCCAGCTTGACACTTTGCTCAAGGTATATAAGGACAAGCACCCCGCGGTACTCGCAAAACAAAGCGAGATCGCACGGGTAAACGAAGAGTTCGAGAATCTGAAAAAGAGTACGGACAAACGTGTTCAGAATGCGACGGCCGCGACCGGCCGCAAGGCGGAGCTTCAGAAAAAGAACTTAGAGCTTGAAAATCAGCGAGTCCAGTCTCAGATCGGCCAGATCGAGCAGCAGATCACTGCAAAAGATCTCGAAAGGCAGCAGAATGCCGGCCAGATCGCGGCACTTGAGTCGCGTATTAATACGATCCCGAACGTCAAGGTCGCTCTCGAAAGTGTCACGGCTCAATATCAATCAGCAAAGCAGACCTACGATGAAATCCTTAAAAAGAAGAATGATGCAGAGACGGTCGTCGGGGTCGAGACAAATGCACAAGGCGAAACGATCCGCGTTCAGGATCCCGCAAATGTCCCGCAATCGCCAGTCGCGCCGAAGCGGTTCTTACTGACAATGATAGGAACGGGCATTGGTCTTTTCATCGGCCTCGTTCTTGCGTCGTTCTTCGAGATACCTAAGCTCTTCAAGATCCAGAATATCGAAGATGCCAAGCACTATACCGGCCTGCCGGTTCTGGCATCGGTTCCGCCGCTGCTTTCAGCCGGAGAGAAGACGTGGATCCGCCGTTCGCATTGGCTCCGACTTGCGGCCGGCGTTGCCGGGGCTATCGGAATTATTCCACTGATCGTTATGATCCTGCAGGCGACACGACTGCTCGACAGGTTGATCTCATAGGTGAAATAGCACCGTTGGGTGTGAAAAGAGGTTTTTATGTATAAAGAATTTTTCGGTTTAGACGACACGCCATTCACATTGACGCCGGACCCGCGTTTTATTGTGTTCACGCCAAGCTATAACGAGGTTCTCGCGAGCCTTTACTACGGACTTGAGAACGCAAAAGGACTCATCGTGCTCACCGGCGAGGTCGGAACGGGTAAGACCACCGCTCTTCGATGGATCTTACGCCGTCTCGACGCCAGCGTTTTGGCGGCCTACGTTTTCAATCCGCGTTTATCGATCGACGATTTCTACCATCACGTCACACAGATGTTGGGGATTAAGGACTGGTCGAATAAATCCGAACTTTTAAACACGCTCGGCAAGGTGCTCGAAGAGCGCCATCGTCGCGGGCTGCGCACGGTAATTATCATCGACGAGGCTCACGAACTCTCCGATTACGTTCTCGAAGAGATCCGTCTGCTGCTCAATTTTGAATCGGACAACGCAAAACACCTTCAGATCGTTCTGACCGGACAACCGGAACTGCGGGAAAAGCTGAACCAGCCGAATCTGCGACAGCTCAAACAGAGAGTTGCACTGCGTTGCAACATGCATTCGTTCCCGACAGTCGAAGAGGTCGATCGCTATATCACCGAAAGGCTGATGATCGCCGGTTCTGATCAGCCGAACGTATTTACTCCGGGTGCGGTCGATTTTATCTTCCAGTGTCTGAAGGCATACCGCGTCAGATCAACAACCTTGCGTGATAACGCGATGCTTGCCGCATATTCCGCGGGCGAACAAATGATCGGCCGGCAGATAATCGAAGCCGTCGCGGAAAATCTGGATCTCTTGCCGCGAAAAGATGCTTTGCATGCCGCGGATATCGCTCTCGACACTCCGACCGGGCATGTGCTCCGACAAGAGACCGGCGATGATCTGTGGCATGGCCAGCAGCGGACCGAATCGGTAAAGCCGCGTGTGTTTTCGCAGGATGCGAACCCCGAAAACGGCAAATCGAACGGCAATGGCAACGGATATTCGAATGGAAAGTCCAACGGATACTCCAATGGCCGAAGCCTCATTTTTGAAGACATCGAGGATGACATTGATCTCGAGATCGGTTCAATGAACAGATCGTTCAACAAATTTAACTAGAGAAGATCGGGAAGTGTGCAAACCCGATCCTGAAAGCACGGAGCAATCAACGATGAGCATCCTGAAAGCATTACAAAAGAAGCGTACCGAAGATCTCAACGGTGTCGAAAGACCGGCCCGCGAGAATATTGTCCCGTTCAACCGAAGCTCGGAGCGTGCAAATCAGCCGCCCGACCTTCTGGTTGGGGATATTAAGATCGGTAACCCAGGTTCGGCGTTCATAGGGCAGCCGGATTCTACGAGCGGGACGGCACTCCCTGATCGAGGATCGGAATTAACTGCCGGGGCAAAATTGAACGCCGATAGCTTAACGCATTCGGTATCGAAAGTACTACCTGACTTTGTCAGTTGGGACGTCGATACCGAACGCGTTGAGCCACGTCTTGTTGCTATCACACATCCACAGTCGAGCTATTGCGAAGAGTACCGCAGCCTCCGTACTCACGTTTTGCACAAGAGCCAGCGGCAAAAGCTGCAGGCCATAGTCGTCGCGAGTGTCAACCCCAGCGAGGGTAAATCAGTCACGGCGTTAAACCTATCTTGGCTGCTTGCCCAGACCGACGGCGTTAAGGCTCTGATCATCGACAGCGATCTTCGCATGCCGAGCCTTGCCGATTATTTGGGAATTGAAACCGACCGCGGTCTGTCTCATGTTCTTGCGGGTACGGCAACGCTTGCCGAATCGATCGTTAAGCTCGAGCCTTCCGGCCTTCACATTCTGCCGGGCGGCGATGCACGTCCCGATGTTGCGGAACTTATCTCAGGGCCGAAATTCAAAGAGATCCTGCGCGAAGCCCGCGAGATGTTCGATTTCATAATCATCGATGCGCCTCCACTAGGTATCTTTACCGATGCCACGGTGCTGATAAATCAGGCAGACGGTGCAATGCTCGTGGTTCGGGCAAACAGGACGCGTTACAGCGTCATTGACCGGCTTCTGGAACCGATCCCCCGCGAACGCCTGCTGGGTGTCGTTCTAAATCAGAGTGACGCGGTGCTCGACGAATCGCATTACAACTACGGTTACTACAACTACCGCCGAATGAACGAACAACTTAGCCCTTGATCGTTGGTTAATTAGAAATGAGTGCTTCACGGTTCAGTCCGAGGATATTCTGGTTGATATTGGCAGATGCCGCCATCATCTATGGCGGTGTGATACTGGCAATGTACCTGCGCCTCGGGTTCGAAGGCTCGGAACACGAGCTCGATGCAAAGAACGGCTGGCTAAAGATACTTTTAGCAAGCAGTGTGTGCCTTCTGATCCTCTATTTCTACGACCTTTACGATTATGTGGTAATGACGAACCGCCGTGAGCTTATGCTCAGGCTCGTTCAGGCACTCGGTATCGCATGGGCGCTGCTCGCCCTGCTTTTCTATTTTATTCCGCCGCTGATGATCGGCCGCGGTGTTTCGGTCATTTCGGTGCCGATGGTCTTGTTTCTGCTTCTGGGCTGGAGGGTTTTCATACATTCTCTGACCGGGCATCCTGAGATCGGCGAGAAGATACTCGTTGTCGGTACGGGGCAAACGGCCCTCGACACCGCTGAAGCCGTTTGGGAACGGCGCGATGCGGGCTATCGCATAGCCGGATTTATTTCCGAGAACGGCGCAAAGCCGATGGACAAGCTCGGCCAATCAATAATCCTGGGTAAGGCACCTGATCTCGAATCGGTCATCATAAACGAAAAGATCGACCGTGTCGTGATAGCGGTCCGCGAACGCCGCGGGGCTTTTCCCACCGAGGCTTTGCTAAAAATGAGCCTCGCCGGCGACGTTTCGATCGAGGAATGCACTTCGTTCTTTGAGCGGATCACGGGTAAGGTCCATGTCGATATGCTGCGGCCGTCTTGGCTTATATTTGCCGGGCGTCGTCGCGATTCGCCGGTCAAGCTGATCTTTCGTGAAGGAGTGCACCGGTTTCTGGCAATGCTCGGCCTGGTACTTTCGCTGCCGATCGCTGTTCTGACGGCGATATTGATAAAGCTCGATTCGCGCGGGCCCATATTCGGGCCCATATTTTACAAGCAGGAACGTGTCGGAAAGAGCGGAAAGACATTTAACGTCATAAAGTTCCGCTCGATGATAACCGATGCCGAGGCTGACGGTAATCCCATTTGGGCGGTTACAAATGACGAACGAACCACGCGTGTCGGGAGCGTCATCAGGAAACTCCGGATCGATGAGATACCCCAGTTTTGGAACATTATTAAAGGCGAGATGAATTTTGTCGGCCCTCGGCCCGAACGGCCGCATTTCGTCAGGCAGTTGGCAGAGGAAATTCCGTATTTCGAGCATCGCCATCTGGTCGCTCCGGGATTGACCGGCTGGGCGCAGATCAAATATCCGTACGGGGCATCGGTCGCTGACGCGATCCAGAAACTGCAATACGATCTGTATTACATAAAAAATCAGAGTTTGACGCTCGATCTGGTGATCGTTTTCGAAACGGTCAAGACGGTACTTTTCGGAAAAGGCCGATAGAAAATCTGGAGTCAAAGAGCTAATAGGCGTTTTAACAACGGGCGAGGACATAGAGATGAAAGCAATAATTTTTCTCAGAAACTGTTTATTGGCAGCACTTACGCTGGCCGCAGTTGCGGCGATCGGGTACGGCCAAAAGAATGATAAAAAGTCAGCGGACACCAATGCGGCCGCTCGCGAGCCAAAAGCGGTAAAGACCGCTCCGCTGCCCGCACCGACCGTTACGGATGACACTGCAGCGGGCGAAACGCCGAAAGCGGGGGCCGATGACGGCCTGTCCGAATACTACGATAATTACCTCAAGGTTTACCGGCTCGGGCCGAGCGATCAGATCTCGGTCGAGGTTTTCGGCCAGTGCCCTGATTATTGCAAGACGAACATCACCGTTCCGCCGAACGCACGCATCTCATATCCGCTGATACGCGACGGTATAATGGTCGCCGGCAAAACCGTCGAACAGGTCGCAGCTGAGATCACGGCAAAGCTCGATGAGTTCATAATCGATCCAAAGGTCACGGTCACGCTCGATAAGGCGATGGCGACTCGTTACGCGGTAATGGGTGCGGTCGCGACACCCGGCGTTCGCGTGATGGACCGCAAGGTTAGCGTTTACGAGGCGATCCTCGAATCCGGCGGCGTCACAAAAGACGGTGACCGGAACAAGGTCTATGTCATCAGCTACAAGAAAGGCGGCATGCTCGAGCGCAAGCAGGTGAGCCTCGCAAAGATGGAGAGCGGCAAGGCCGAAATGGTCTTTTTGAACCCGGGCGATCAGGTATTCGTTGCCGGTAAAGGCTTTACGCTCGGCAAGTTTATGCAGGTTCTCGGCAATATCAGCGCCGCCCGCGTATTGTTCTAGATCGCCGGAGGGTGCACGTTATGCGAACGACAAAGTTCATCACACTCCTCGTCACTTTGCTCATCTGCATGCAGACGGCAAATGCCGACTGGGTCAAGCGGAATACGAACAGCTTCGCGTGGTTTCGCGACATTCAGTTCGTCAACCCAAATTTCGGCTGGATATCGGGAACCGACGGCGTGCTGCTTTCGACTACCGACGGCGGCACATCGTGGCTGCAGACAAAGAAATTCACCACCGACGCGATCATTCAGATCCATTTCATTAATGAGACCACCGGCTGGCTCCTGTGCGAACGCAACATGTTCAGCCGCGGTAATTTTGCTACCTCGTATCTGCGTAAGACCATCGACGGCGGCAGAACCTGGGAAAAGATCGAATTCGAAGACGGCGGCCGCGAACGCATCACCAAGCTGCTGTTTAATAACGACGGCGTCGGAACTGCTTTCGGCGAAGGAGGCGTCTTTTACAAACTGCAGGAAGACGGCAAGACGTGGAAAAGGAGCAAGACCGCGATCCATTATCTTTTGCTCGACGGAGCTTATTCTGAGGGGCGCGTAGGGGCGATCGTCGGAACAGGCGGAACGATAATGTTCACCGAGGACGGCGGTTTCACTTGGGAGGCGGCGTCGCTGCTTGGCGAGCCGGATACGAGGTTCAACTCGATCTTTTTCGCCGGCGATAAGGCCGGTGCGTGGGCGGTCGGTTCGCGAGGGCGTATCTTTCATTCGAACGGAGGTGCCAGGCTCTGGCGGCAGCAGGACTCGACCGTTACTGCCAATCTCAACGACGTGTTTTTTACGAATGCAGCAAACGGCTGGGCGGTCGGTGATGCCGGCATCATAGTCCGCACACGCGATGGCGGCCAGACCTGGGACGACGTCAATTCCACCGTGACCCATCGTCTCGAAAAGGTCACGTTTAACGGAGCGACCGGCTGGGCTATCGGCTTCGGCGGTACGATACTGACCTACACCGATGCCGCCTCTCAGCGTTTGGAGAGCGAGAAACCGATCCTGCAAAAGCGGAATTAAAATCAACATTTGGTCGGGTCCCACAGATCAGATCCTTTAAATTCATTCCCCGGTGAAAACCACCACTAGCACAGCCCGATTTAGCTGTCCTTTACTTTTTCCCGGCCTCAGTTTCTACAACTCCGGCGGAAAACTCCACCAATTTCCACCGTTCTTGCAAAAATGCGACCGATCTAAAGCGAATTCACCGGCATTTCCAAAGCGTTTGTCCTGCGAACGGAAAGGCGATCTGCCTGCATTTACCGCCGAAGCCCCGTACTTACCGCAGTCCTTTGTCCCAATGTCCCGAGTGTCCTACTTGTTTCGGCTGTCCGTCTTGTCCCAACTTGTCCCAACGGGCACGAAGGCCCTAAAAAGAGCTGTAGACGTCGATCGGAGCGATGTGGCGGACAAATGGCCGGCCCGTAATAGTCGCGAATTTACGTTTCATGTTTTGCCGTTGTTTCACGCTTGTTTCACCTTTGTTTCAGCATCAATGAAACAGCGTAACCTATTATAATGTCGAGGTTTACAGCAATAATTTGTCTCTGTTTCATCACTTTTTAGAAAAAACTCTGTCCTGATCCGAAGGTCAGGAGTCTACCGCCACGTGTCTGGAGTCTTAAGTCCGGGGTGTTGAACAGAAATCCGCTCCTAATTTCCAGCTTTAAGCGTCTGCCGACCCACTACTTTCTCTTGGCTTCGCATTCACTTGTCGATCAACCTTCGCGTGTGCATATGCAACGATGTTGCAAGGATAGCACAAACGAAGATCTTTTGCAATACCCTCCTGGGTGCCGGTGATCCGTTTCGTTTGAGTTTTCAAAAACGGCGATGATCGACCCCATCGGCGTAATGGTGAAGCGGCGAACAGTGGGGAATGAAAGTTGTCGGTGACCTCGATGTCGTTTGAAACTCCCGCTCAAAAATAGATGTAGACTTCGGGCGCGGTCTGTGATAGATTCTTCGAGAGTATTACCTTCGCCTAAAAAGCAAAATCAATTTGCCAGTTTGCTGGATCTTCGATAGCCCACGGTATTGGAGTTCCTACATTTACATTTCTAAAGTCCAGATCGAGGAAAGATTATGAATACAATGTTCCCAAGAACCGGTACAGTCCTAATGTTAATTCTGTTGTCGGCAATTTTTGCCCAAGCCCAAACGACTGCGTTCACGTTCCAGGGGCGGCTCACTGACGGAGCCAACGCCGCGAGCGGTACATATCAAATGGAGTTCAAACTGTTCGATGCCCTCAGCGGCGGCGCCCAGCAGGGATCAACGGTGTCGAACCCGACTGTTTCGGTGGCTAACGGCACATTTACTGTTCAACTTGATTTTGGTTCTTCACCGTTCTCGGCAGGGGCCAACAGATGGGTCGAGGTCTCTGTCAGAAAGGCAGCCGACCCGCCCGGATTTACTGTGCTCACGCCCCGGCAGCAGGTTACAAGTGCCCCTTACGCGGTCAGGTCACTTTCGGCCGCAAGTGCTGATAGTGCGACCAATGCAACAAACGCAACAAACGCAACAAACGCGACCACCGCAACTACCGCGACTACGGCGGGAAATGTCAGCGGGGTTGTTGCTGTCGCTAATGGAGGGACCGGTTCCGCGACGGGGGACGGTTCTTCCCTGAACAATCTTAATGCCTCGAATCTTGCAACGGGAACCGTATCTACGGCCCGGCTCGGGAGCGGAACCGCGAATAGCACGACCTACCTGCGTGGAGACCAAACGTGGCAGACGATATCAACCGGCGGAGTGACCGGAACTGGTAACCTAAACTACATTCCAAAATTCACCACCAATCCCACCGGATCTACCATTGGCAATTCGACGATACAGGACAACGGCACTAGCATGAGTTTTGGCCTCACAACGCCGAGTGTGATCTATCAGGGCTATTTCTATCGCCAGCAATTGACCCTAAACGGCGACGGGCAGCATACCCTATTTGGATACCGGACACGCGACTCGCAGAATGACGGTATAAGTTATGCTCAGATAAGTGCAAATTCAGCCACAGCCGGCTATAACTTCTGGGGCGATGTTTATACCTTTGGAGTCGCCGGATGGAATTACAATGATTTCAATCGAACGGGCGGAACTTTTGGCGCCGATGTCAATGGCGTTTACTGGGGATCTCTTGGATACCGGTCAAGCGGGTTACTAAACTACGGCGTTTACGGATCGGCTGCTTATGCCTCCGGGGGCGGACGTCCGAGTCCTTCCGGATCATCTGAGAAGCAAGGTATCGGCGGCGGATTTTTCGGCGGTATGGTTGGCTCGTTCTCACGCGGCTCCGTCATCGGACAGGTTTCCAGCGGGGATGTTTTTGCTAATTATAATTTGGGCAATGTTTTCACCAGCGGCTACTCCGCGGACATGGTGAGCCTCGAGGGCCGGGCCGGAGCAGAACGCGTGCCTGCTTTTGCCATAACATCGCCTGCACTCAAAGTTTATGACAACGGCTCTGCACTTTTGAGCGGATCTGAGGTATATGTGCCGTTTAGCTCGTCGTACGCGGGTATGCTCAGCACGGCTCCGGATGTAACCGTCAGCCCCGTCGGGTCGCCTGCACAGCTTTATATAAAGAGTATCGACAAGGCAGGATTCACAGTGGCGGTCGCGGCAGGTGAGGCACGCGTCAAATTCAGCTGGATCGCGGTCGGCAGTCGTGTCGACGCAAGCACCGCTGCGGCTCCGCCGGCTGACCTGAGGAGCGGCACGTTCGACAGTCAGTTGAAAGAAACACTATTCGACGACGGCGACACGACGCGTTCCGGTAAACCAATGTGGTGGGATGGCAGCAAGGTCAGGTTTGACACGGCACCTGAGGCTCCGCGACCGGCAAAGGTAGAGCCGAAACCGTAGGCACAACGTCCTGTCTCAGGGGTGGCAGCCGCTGGTCTACCAAATGCCCTGCCACCCTTGAGACAATTTGATCTCTCTGATCAGGAATGGCCTTTCGACTAAATTGGTTACGCCCTTTCGCGGCTTGCCAAAGATGGTGAACATAATGAAAAAGATCATTTGTAAGACCCCGCTACTTTCGGTCGTTATCTTCTTTCTCGCTCTCTCCGGCATTGTTGCTCAACCGCCGGCTCCGTCGTACGTATTGACGCAGTCAGTTATCGCGAGCGGCGGCGGACTGTCAAGCGGCTCACCGAGTGTTGCCCCGACCGTTGCTCAATATTCAATGGAGATGACGCTCGCCCAGGCACTCGCCGGCGGCCCGTTATCCAGCAGCATGATGAGTTTTGGGACCACTTCGTCCTATGTTGTGAACAGCGGGTTCTGGTTCGGCGGGTCCGGAACAACGACGAGTTTGTCTTCGTCGGCCAACCCCTCAACATACGGCGACAGCGTGACGTTTACGGCGATGATCTCGCCAGTGCCATCGGGCGGGACAGTGCAGTTCGTCATTGATGGGATGAATGCGGGATCACCGGTGATGGTTGACGGCATGGGCAACGCGGCGTATTCGACCGCTTCGCTGCAATATAACGGCGGAACCCCTCATACGGTTTCTGCGAGTTACTCTGGATTCGCAGGTTACGACCCGAGCAGTGGAGTTTTGACACCCTCGCAAACGGTCAACCAACGTCCGGCTACCTGGACGACGAACCCGGCAAGCAAGACGTTTGCGACCAGCGATCCGATGCCGCTGACGACCGGTTCGGGCTCCGGGTTCCTCATGGCTGATAATGTGACGGCCACTTATTCACGCGTCGCAGGAGAAGCAGCAAGCCCGCCGACTTATCACATAACCGCGATGTTGAGCACGACAGGTGATCTGAACAATTATTTGGTCACGAATAACGGTGCTGAGTTCACGATCTTCGCGAGAAACCTCTCGGGTACAATAACGCTGGCAAATGCCCCGGCGACGGTCGTTCCTGAAGTAGTGGTGTCAGCCAGCGGCTCGCCATCCGTGGCAAACGGCCTGACGAACTCGTCCGGTGTTTACACGATGACCGGTTTTGGATCGAGTTCATACACGATCACGCCTTCGAAGACACCTTATCCGTTCAATGCCTACAACGGTGTGTTCTCGAACGACGCGACGCTTATCTCGCGACACGTCGTCGGGCTGATAACACTCACGCCCGAACAGCTCAGAGCGGCAAAGGTCTCGGGCCTCGCGAATGTCTCTTCATACGAAGCGGCACTTGTCGCCCAGTACATCGTCGGAGTGCCAAATCCGATCAACCAGACCGGAACGTGGAAGTTCACGCCTGCCTCGACATCCCTGATCGTCGGAACGAGCAGCACGGCGAACTTTGCGGCCTCGCTGATGGGTGACGTCAACGGCGACTGGACCTCATGTCCGAACTTCTCGTTTACAAGCTGTGCACGTCCTGAAGAACTGACCGACCCGGAACGCATCAGGAACGCTGTCACAGCATCGCTGACACCAACGAAGGCGGCACCGGGAACGGAGATCACCGTTCCATTCAGGATCGACAACCTGAGAGGCAAACCTGTTGATTCGTTCCAGTTCGACATCGAGTACGATCCTGAGGTCGTCTCGCCGGCGGAACTCGCTGCAAGCATCGAAGCGACGAACGCCGCCAACATGTCGATCGCCTACAACTCCCCGCAGAAGGGCCTCTTGAAGGTGGTCGTTTACGGAGCATACCCCGCACAAGGCGACGGCGTTTACGTCAACCTCAGATTCCGCGTAAACGGCACGGC
>JBGAVK010000033.1:0-30151 GCA_044228165.1 Pyrinomonadaceae bacterium
CGGCATACATGAAAAAAACTGCGGCGCCACCGGCAAGAAGAACTTGAAATACTATAGTTTCTGTAATCATTACGGCAGAGAAAGGGGTCAGTCATGCAATATTGCAATTCCTCATTTATACGAATCTCTTTCGAATGGATGCAATCTATCAGCTTTTCGCTTTCGATGGAAGCACGATTTTCGTGCTTTGACATACTTTTCTCGTTTTGTTGCATTTTTCTCGTTTTGACGCATTTTGCGGATTTTGCAGGAAAAGTCTCCGGTCGAAACGAATGGCGAGATGAAAGCCACTGTTAACGACGCTCTCAACAACCCGGATCAATGCAGCCATAAAAGCCGCGAATGAACGAGCGCACACAAACAATGAATGCCGCTATCAACAAAGGACACCGGCCGTGGAAATATTACGTTCCACGACGGTCAAAAACGCGGAATTCCCGGGAAATATTTCGTTCCTGGCCCTTCGTTTGTCGTTTTTGGAGAGGAAATTGGAAATCGCCGCAACCGCGATGGCGAGATCGGCTGCGAGCACAAATTTATTAGCTGGTCCATTATGAAAAAAAGGGTGCCGCGGGGCACCCTCGTTGAAACTAATTTCAGAACGATCAGTCGACGAAATCGATCTTGACCTTGTGCGGTATAAGGCCTGCCTTGTGGCCCTCGGCGAGCAGGCGTTTGACGCCTTCGCGGCCGCGATCGCCGTAATCGAGCGTCAGGTCATTGACCCACATCGCCACAAAGCGGTCGGCAAGCTCAGGCTGCATATCACGGGCGAACTGCATCGCATAGGCGAGAGCATCCTCGCGGTTTTCCATCGAGAACTGTATCGAGCGATGAAGGTGCTTCGAAACCTGTTTCATCAGGTCTTTGCCCAGGTCGCGGCGGATGACATTGCCGCCCATCGGCAGCGGCAGGCCGGTCTTGTCAAACCACCATTCGCCGAGATCGAGTATCTTGGTAAGGCCCATCTGGTTATAAAATAGCTGCCCTTCGTGGATCAGCAGCCCAGCGTCGACCTCGCCTTTCTGCACCGCTTCGATGATCTCGTCAAAAGGCACGACAACATGCTGGAAATCTTTGTTGTAGATCCGCAGGGCGAGGTAAGCGCTGGTCAATTCACCCGGGACAGCGATCTTCATGGTCGGTATCTCGCTCGCGTCGCGGGGTTCCTTTGAAACCAGGATCGGGCCGTATTTGTCGCCGATACTCGCTCCGTGAGGCAGCAGGGCGTATTTATCCGAAACGTAGGCGTAAGCGTGAAACGAGATCGCCGTCACATCAAAGACGCCCTTCTTCGCGTCCTCATTGAGCGACTGGATGTCTTTGAGCGTGTGTTCGAACTTCAGGCCCTCGGTCTCGAGCTTGTTTGTAGCGAGGCCGTAAAACATAAATGCGTCGTCCGAATCAGGCGAATGGGCGACGGTGATCGTGCGTATTCCGGGAGTAGTGTCTGTTTTTACTGCCATATATCAAAACTGCGATGTATAGACATTCGTGTCATACAAAACCTTAATTTTACCGTTTTCGGCGTGTTTAGCAAACAGGGCTTCCAGTTCGGCGATCATTGCGTCATAAATAGCGTGGGTTTCGTTGGGCATATACGACGCCGAAAGCATGCGGCCCTTGATACCGTCAAAATCAAAGACCTGCTCGTTTGGAAAGGTCGCCGCGGAGTATGCCTGCTGAAAGAACGATCCCAGTTCGGTATCAGAAATATTTTCGTGACGGACCGGGCCGTAATCAACGGCGTATTTGAGCAGGAACGCTTCGTATTCGATCAGGAAAGGCGTCGTATCGAGCTGGCGTTCATTCCAAATGAGCACGATGTAGCCGCCGGGTTTGAGAATGCGGAGAAGCTCGGGCCGCGTTTTTTTAGGGTCGAACCAATGAAACGCCTGTGCAGCAACGATCATATCGACAGAAGCGTCGGCGAGGCCGGTTCGCTCAGATGTTCCGTTTATGATGGAAAAACCGGGAAACGCGCTCAGATATTGAGCAGCCGCTGCTCGCATAGCGGCATTCGGCTCGACACCCGTGACGCGGTTTCCATTCTCGAGAAAGGGCCGCGACGATATGCCGGTCCCGCAGCCGATATCGGCAATAAGCGACTCACGTGCCAGGCCGCAAACGGATTCGAGATAGCCGATGATCTCAAGCGGATAATCCGGACGGTATTTGACGTAATTGGCAACGCGGTTTGTAAATCGCTCGACGGAGTCGGTCATAAAATGAATTCAAACAGGATGAACAAGATAGATAGGATCGTTTCGATCTTCTCTCTTTGTCCTTCTAAATTACCCTGCTACTTCGTCGCCGGTCCATTGCGACTTTTTAGAGTGCGGGATATCAAATTGGTCAAGTATCCGAAAACAAAGATGTTCGACGAGTTCATCGATGCTTTTTGGCCGATGATAAAAACCGGGGCTAGCGGGCAGGATACGTGCACCGGCATGCGTGAGACGAAGCATATTTTCGAGGTGGATCGCGTTGTAAGGCGTCTCGCGCGGAACGAGCACGAGCCGGCGGCCTTCTTTCAGACAAACATCTGCCGCGCGATGTATTAAGTTTGTTCCTGCTCCTGAGGCGATCGCTCCGAGCGTGCCCATCGAACACGGAACGACGATCATCCCGGCCTGTTTGTAGGAACCTGAGGACGGCCTGGCCGCAAAATTATCGAGCCGCCATAGGCGGATGATCTTTGAATCAGAGGCGAGGCCGAGCCATTCGTTGATCCGGGCCGCATCTGCATCTTTCAGGTTTGTCGACATTTCAACCTGAGCTACGGTCGCGGCTGTGCTGGACATTATCAAGTTGATGGTCTCGACCACGCCGCTCGCCGCGAGCAGCTGCAGCGTGCGATGTGCATAGATCGTGCCCGAAGCTCCGGTGATAGCGACTGTTAGTTCCATAGTTATAGAATTGATTCTAGCTTTTTTGCTGCGGACCAATAAAGCTGAATTTGACCAAACCCGATAAATAAAGCAACGGCGCCGCGAAATAAGCTATCTTATTACATCCATCACCTTGAGCCGCGCGGTCACGGTTAGGACGCGGCCTTGCCGCCCAAAGTTAAGATCCGTGCACGAAAAATATGTTGAATTCACGATCAGTGTTGATAGGCATTTTGGCGCTTGCGATATTCTGCGGCGGGGCTTCGGCCCAAACGGCGGGAAAAGAACCGGTGATCATCATACCCGGGCTAACGGGTTCTGAGTTAATAAATCCAACCACCGGTAAAACCGTCTGGTTTAGCTTTAAACGCGATAAAAAGGACGACCTGCGGCTGCCCGTCAGCTCGGCGAACCTCGCACTCAATCGCGACGCCCTAAGGGCCGGTGACATTATCCGAAAGGTCGAGCTTCCCGTGCTGCCCGACGTGGAGGTTTACCAAAAACTGATCGACGCTCTGATCGAAAAGGGATACAGAGAGGCCGACTGGAAACATCCGAAGGCAACGGATGTGTTCTACGTATTTGCCTATGACTGGCGGCGTGACAATGTCGAATCGGCGAGGATGCTGATGCAAAAGATGCTCGCAGTAAAACGGGCTTTGCGCAAACCGGATCTCAAATTCGACATACTCGCACATTCGATGGGCGGGCTTATTGCACGATATGCCGCGATGTATGGAGCCGCCGAACTGCCGCGCGATGGTGTCGTAGCTGTCCCGACGTGGGCGGGTGCGGCCCATATTAACAAATTGATGATGTTTGGCACACCGAACGAAGGTTCGTTTAACTCGCTCGACGCACTGATCAATGGCTATCCGATCATCGCCAACCGCAAACTTCCGTTTGTCGATGACCTGCGGCCCGAAGACGTGATGGCAACTCCGTCGGTCTTTCAGCTGCTGCCTCATCAAGCGTCGGCCCGGTTTCTGGACGAAAATCTGCAGCCTATCGCGGTCGAGATCTACGATCCGAAGACTTGGGAAAAGTACAGCTGGGGTGCGATCAACGATCCTAAATTCCTCGCCAAATTGCGCGGCGGCAACAGATCGGCACTAAGCGAAAAAGAGTTAAAAGCTCTGAAAGATCCCCAAAAAATGAATGCCGACGACCGGCTCCTGGCGCGTACCACCGTCGCCCAGGCCCGAGCCTATTTTGCATCGGCCCTGAACCGGGCAAAGCGCTTTCACCAAGCTCTCGATGCTCCGGTGAAAACCACGCCGGTCAAACTTTACGTTTACGGCGGTAATTGCGAACCGACACTCAACGCTGCTGTCTTGATCCGCGACGAAAAGAAAGGCACATGGACGACGCTGGTCGATGCGAAAGATATTAAGACCTCTAAGGGAAAAACGATCAAGAAAGAAGAGGTAAGGGCGGCAATGTTCGCAATGGGTGATGGCCGCGTGACGGTGCGATCGCTGTTGACCGGCGACCCTGCTTCAACAGCCGACGAGCAGTCGACTATAGATGCTCTGTTCTCACCGACATCATCATTATTTGGGTGCGCGTCACACACTAAGCTTTTCCTGGACAAACCAATTCAGGATGGTTTTCTGAGTGCTTTGGTTGTGACAACACAAAAACAGCCTTAGGGGTTTAATAGAACAAATAATCGATCTGCCCAGTCAGAACGTGAATTTCGAAGTATTTCGAACTGCACCTGAGCCATGTCGCGATTGCCGAGTTTGATGTAAGCTCGGCCGAGATTGTAGCGGGCCTTTTCGAGATCCGGATTGTAGCCGAGGGCGCTGTTGAACGATTCGAGGCTTTCTTCGGCTTTGCCGGCTTCGAGCAGGCTTTCGCCCAGGTAATTATATGTTCGGGCATCGGGCTTATATATTTTGAGCCCCTCGAACGCAGTCGCAGCGTCGGCAAAACGCTTTTGTTTAAAGAGGGCGAGGCCCAATTTTTCGAGCGAAGCGACATGGTCGGGTTTTAGGGCCACGGCACGGCGATAGGCGAGGATCTCTTCATCAGCGCGGTTCATTTTGCCGAATGTCAGCCCGAGCGAATATTGAATATCGGCGTTGTCTTCGTCGAGACGGATCGCCTGGCGGTAGGCTTCGAGGGCGTCCTTATACTGCCCCAGAGCAAAGCTCGAGGCACCAATATTGACGAAGGTCGCGGACCACTCAGGCCGAAGTTTTGCCGCTTGTCGCGAAGCCCGTAATGCCTCCGCGTGGCGGCCAAGAACTCCGTAGCAGTAACCGGACTGATACCATGCCTCAGCTTAATTCGGATCGGTCTCAGAGGCCTTTTCAAAATACGGCAAAGCTCGGGCATAATCGTCGCGCGAAAGCTGGGCCAGCCCTTGCGAATATAGCCGCTCGGCAGATGAACGCTTATTCTTTTGCGTTTCTAGATTGAGCGATGAAAAACTCTGAACCTCAGAGATCTTTAATTGCGAAATGCGTTCCGCAGGCACCGCGAAATTGAGGCTCTGTCCTTCGGCGGCCTGCAGAGTGGCGACGCCGATCACCTGGCCGGCCATATTGACGACGGGCGACCCGCTCGAGCCGGGAGAAATAGGGGCCGTTATCTGGATGATCTTTCCGTACCCGGAGATCTCGCGAACGGCGGAAACTATGCCATTAGAAACACTGCCCTCGAGGCCGTACGGATTGCCGACAACGACGATCGATTCGCCCTCTTGCGGAACTGCCCGAACTATCGGGAGCGGTATCGCGATGACGCGAGGGACCTCGACCTGTAACAACGCAAGATCGCCTTCGCCATCAACAGCGAGGACGCCGCGAACCGGAAATTTCTTGCCGTCGAGCAGATGAATTTCAACTCGAGCCGCACGTTCAATGACATGGCGGTTAGTGATTATGCGATCAGGTGTTATGAAAAATCCGCTTCCGCGCGCCAATGTGTTGTCCTTTGCATCAAACGTCTCAATAGCCACAGCCGAGGGTTTTATTCGGCGGACGAGATCCGGAAGAAAATCCTGCGCACTCAGATCACCCGCGAAAGTCGCGAAAAAGACGAAAAGAACAGGAACAATTTTGGCAAAAAACCTAAACATCGTTGTCGCGTTGATTATATGTTCTTTCACGCGGTCAACCAAATTTTTCGCGAAAAACTTTGCGGGGGTGCCGCCGCGACCGAAAAAGAAATTGGACAGCCGCGTTGAATATTTAAACAAAAACGGCGAAGCAATGCTTCGCCGTAGAGAGTCGGGCATGGCCAGAGTGAGTTCAGACTATTTGATTATCCCGTTGCCGTCGAGCGCCGTATAGACGTCTGATGAATATAATCCAAGCCATTTGTCGTAATCGGGCGTTTTGAAGAGTATGTCGTACACCTGCGAGTTAAAACCCTCGAGGTTCTGCGGCTGACGCGAGTTGAGCCACTCGTAAAGTTTTGTGTGAAACAGGAAATCATTTCTGGTCGTGTCGAGTGCGATAAAATTTTCGAGCTTTGCAAAAAGGCCCGCAAACTCCGCTTCGGTTAGGCCCGTATTTCGATTTTGGCGGCGGATGAAAGCGTTTGATGAAGGATCGACACCGCCGGCCGGCGAATAGACCTTGGCAAGTTTATTCCATGCGCCGAGATCTATTTGGGGCTCGAACCGCGAAAAGTCGTCATACACTCGCAGTAGCGAAACTTCGTCAACGACGATGGCTTTTGACATCGCCCGTTCCATTACCGGCAGGGCGGCGGTAGTATTTTTAGGTTCGGAAAATGTGACGCCGGCATTTGCAATGGCCGCATCGCGGTTATTTTTGATCTCGTCAAAATTCGCTTTGCGAAACGCGAGCAAAGACCGATTCTTCTCGGCGGCCGACAGGCTTGCGGTCGCGATCAAAACGTCGCGAGACTTTTTGAGATAATCAGCGAAAGCGGTCGGGCCGTAGAGCCCGGCAAGCGCATCTATGATCCTGCCGTCGGCGTCGATGATGTAATGGATGCTGTTGCCCGTTACAGTGCGTTCGATCTTTCGGCCGTCGCCAAAATCGATAGTGATTCGAGGAGCCGGGCGGACCGATCTCCAATGCAAGATGTAATTATCACGAAGGTATTTTGAAACACTCGCGTTCGAGTAAAGTATCGAGCGAAACAGGCGGCTATTTGCACATGAAAATTCCTCGTTCAGATTGCCTAGCAAGCGGAGGGTGAGGATCGGTTTATTAGCTTTTTTTGCAGCAGCTTTGGCAGCTTCGAGATCGGTGTACCAATACAGATGCGATGTGTAGGCGTCCTTTTGCATCGCAACCGTGTCGAGGGCAGCGGCAACGCGTTTCCACTCGCCAGTTGCTTCACCCGTTCTGACAAACTGGTCGATGTCGTCCGCGTAGCGAGTAAACAAAGCGTCGAGGCCGGTGTAACCCATTCCTCGAAGTTCACTGATCGCCGCTGAGGATGTCGACGCATCGTCTGAGACGGCGAGCTCGGCTAGCTGCCCGGCGTTATTGCCCCCGGCGAACGCAGAGGTTGTTAGTATGAGGATCGAGAGAAAAAGGGCAATGTGGTTTAGTTTCATGGGTCGTGCTCCTATTCAAGATTTTCAATAAGAACGGTGGAGTTTTGAGTTCTTGCAGCAAATTGGCGTTGCCCGGCAAAAATTTGGGCAAATTTTGCGGCAGCCCAACGAAACGGCTAGAATTGTGAGATCGGGAAGAAAAATATGAAGATCGCAATTGCCGCCGACCACGCCGGCTTTGAACAAAAAGAAAATATCAAACACGTCCTGGACGAGATCGGGGTCGAATATTCTGATATGGGCACGAACTCAGCGGATTCTGTCGATTATCCTGACTATGCCCGAATGGTCGGCGAGGCGGTGGCTCGAGGTGAATTCGATCAGGGCATCCTCGTTTGCGGTTCAGGAACGGGAATGGCGATCTCGGCGAATAAGGTCAAGGGGATCAGGGCCGCTGTCGCGTGGAACGATGAAACTGCCAGGCTTGCTCGGCAGCACAATAATGCAAACGTGCTCGCGATCGGTGCCCGCACATCACCCGCGGGGACAATTCCAGCGATCGTAAAGGCTTGGTTTTCGGCCGATTTCGAAGGCGGTCGTCACGCGATGCGTGTAGGTAAGATCGATCAGATAGAAAAAGAAGACCTCAATTAAATTATGACCAAAATACTCGCAATGGCGGGCAGTTACCGCGAACATTCTTATAACAAACGCGTCCTTAACATCGGTGTAGAAGGCGCACGTGAGGCCGGAGCTGAGGTCACGGTACTTAACCTCAACGACCACCCGCTTCCGATATTTTGTGCTGACGGCATTGAGGGCGGAGCATTCGACCCCAACGCTCTCAAGCTGCAGGATATCTTCGCCGCGCACGACGGCTTTCTTATCGCCTCGCCCGAGTATAACGGTTCGATACCGGGCGGATTTAAGAACGTGATCGATTGGATCTCTCGAGCTAATGGCAAATATAAAATGTACGAATCTGTGAGAGGCAAGACCGCCGCCTTGATCACCGCATCTCCGGGACAATTTGGCGGACTGCGATGTATGGGACATCTGCGGGCAGTTTTTTCACTGATGGGCGTACACGTTCTGCCTTCAGAAGTAGCCGTAACTTTTGCGGGACAGAAATTTGACGGCGACGGTATCGAAATGACCGATGAGAAAATGCGCTCCATCCTGCATAACCATGGGGCTTCCCTGGTCAAAGCCCTTATGGTTTAACCGAGTGCTTTTCGCAAAAAAGCGACGAGCGGGTACATTTCTTTCAAAATTTTCACGAGGTGTTTGGGAAATTCGTTTGAGGCCAAAAATGTGTCGTCGTATAACTCGGTATAGGCCATAAATTCTTTGAGTTTGAGATATTCGATGGCCTTGTCTTTAGGATCAAAACCTTTCGGGGCAGACTTTAGCTGCTCGCCGTGCAGATCGCCAAAAGTCTCATAATAGCTTTTCTTTTTGATGATCTTCAGAAATTCGTCTGTGTTTTCTACTATGGCAGCACGTATTTTCAACAACTCGGGTCCATCCGGGTTGTGTTTGCCGCCGGCAACAAAACTGCGGCCAGGCTCCATGTGAAAATAGTAACCGGGCTGCATAGACTTGCGGCCCCCGGGGCTGATGTAGGCACCCAAATTCGTTTTGTACGGACTTTTATCCTTTGAAAACCGGACGTCGCGATAGATGCGAAAAACACACGACCTCGGGTCAACGCCGCCGATAGCTGCATCGAATTTCCCGATCTCTCCGATCAGATATCCGGCAAACGCCGTCACATTGTCTTGTGCCGCATCAAAGGCTTTCTTATTGGTCTGAAACCATGCTCGGTCGTTATTCTTGCCGAGTTTTTTTAGAAATTTAAGCGAATTTGCATCGATCATATGTCTGCCGGTCATCCGCCGTGAGCGGCCTTTGCACGTTCGTTGAGTTCTTCGGGCGTAAGATCCTCTTTGTGAGTTGCAAATCCCCACAAATGGCCGAACGGGTCCTTGAAATGACCCGAGCGGTCGCCGTAGAATTGATCCGCAACGGGTTTAAGAACTTCGAGGCCTTCGGCAATGGCCTTCTCGGTGAACGCATCAACATCCTCGACATAGATGTATAGACTGACGGGCGATCCGCCGACCGTTTCGGGCCCTACCGCCATCGGCGGGAATTCGTCGGCTAGCATAAAGATCGCGCTACCGATCTTCATTTCAGCATGGCCGATCATACCACCGCCGCCGATCCGGAAAAGTTCCACCGCTCCGAATGCGCGTTTGTAAAAATCCATAGCCGCCTCTGCGTTTTTGCAAATTAGATAGGGCGTAATGCCTTCGTAGCCATCCGGGATAGGTTTGACGCTCATTTTTCTGTTCTCCTATTGGTGATTCGAGGTTATATTATAAGGCGGCTGTCAACCCCGGAGGAATTTCGGCACCTCTTCTGACCCAGAACATCGATCAGATTTATTGAGTGGATCCGAATATGAATAAGAATGTTTTGATACTCAAGTTCGTCGGCACAGCGATCAGCTTAATGCTGACGCCGGCGATCGCTGCTGGACAAACGCCCGCATCGGTTTCGGTTGTATGTGTCTTGTCGTCTGCAATCGCCGCAGTGGGATCACCTGCCGATCTTCAAGAGATCAAAAGCCTTCACCTTATAGCCGATTGTAATGGCCCAAAGGGCTCTTACATCACAAAAATAAGCTCATTTCGCGATGGCAAGACCAGTTTTGAACAAACCTACTCGTACCGAAAACCTTCAAGCGTGTTCATTAACGGTGATGTAGCTTGGGAAAGAGACGCAGTCACCGGTGAACTTACAATCGCCAGCCCCTTTCAGCGAATGGTTTCTCGAATGCACGAATACCAGAAGATGTCCTTCGACATTCGTTCGGTCTTTAGTGATCTCGAACCGGCCGGGGATGAGGTCTTCAACGGACGCCTTTCGGTCAGGGTCTTAGCCAAGAATGAACTCGATATGCCTGTGATTCTTTATTTTGACAAGGCAAACAAACGGCTGACCGGTTACAAGTTGTCACTTCCAAATTCGGAGGAAACAGTAACAAATATATTCACCGAATGGAAAAAGATCGGGCGATTAACGCTGCCATCGGTAATTAAAGCGATCGACAGTTCGGGTGAATGGACCCTTTCATTTCACACAATAAGGCTAAATGCTGCCGACCCGCAATTGCTCAGAATTCCGCCCCGAATTGCTGATATAACAGAGATACTGCGTTTGCACGCCGAGCAAAGGACTGCTCACATGACGTATGATGCTGAACTCTTGCTTGGTGATTCGCCTGAAAGGCCGACGACCATCCAGCGAGGCAACGTGTTCAAACGAACGCGTGCCGAGGATCTCGCACGTTTCAAAGCTTATTTTGGATCATTCAAATTCATCGAATGGGATGATATTGTTCCGCCCGTGATCAATCTCTCAAGAGACGGCACGATGGCAACGAAGATCGTCCAAAAACGCGTTCGCGGATTTTTGAAGGACAAAGACGGCATAAATATCAGCGAACATGTAGTTTATGCATGGCTCGAAGTTCTCGAAAAGATCAATGGTAAATGGCGGCTTGTGACGATCGCCTCGACTGAAAAGGACGGCAAACAACAATGATCGATCTCCGCAGCGACACAGTTACAAGACCGAGCGTCGCGATGCGGCGGGCGATGGCGGACGCCGAGGTCGGTGACGATGTATTTGGCGATGACCCGACAGTCAACCGTTTGCAGGAACGTGCGTGTGAGGTCTTTGAAAAAGAAGCCGCATTGTGGGTGCCGACGGGCTGTATGGGCAACGAGATCGCCGTCAAGGTTCACACAAAACCGGGGCAGGAGATCGTAACCGAAGATCGCGGCCACATTTTGAATTACGAACTCGGAGCCGCGGCAGTCATCTCTGGTGTGACCATTCGAGCAGTAAAAAGTGCTGACGGTACAGGGCATTTAACTTGGAATGAGATCGAGCCTGCCCTTAAGATCGCCCCGCCGTATTTTCAGGCCCCGACGGGATTAGTTTGTTTGAAAAACACTCACAACTTTGCCGGCGGCAGCGTTATGAGCTCAGCAATGTGCGCGGATATTTGTGCCCATGCCCACGCGCTCGACCTTCCGGTTCACCTGGACGGAGCGAGGATATTTAACGCCTCGGTGGCGTCGAACGAATCCGTCGCTTATCTGACGCGGCATTGCGATTCTGTCATGTTCACGCTTTCAAAAGGGCTCGGTGCCCCGGCAGGTTCGGTACTGCTCGGAACAAAAGAATTTATTACCGAGTCACGCATTTGGCGTAAACGCCTCGGCGGAGGCATGCGGCAGATAGGCATCCTCGCCGCCGCCGGACTGATCGCCCTCGACGAAGGCCCGGAGCGTTTGCACGAAGATCACGCGAATGCGCGTGCCTTGGCCGAGGGACTCGCAGATATTCCGGACATTGCGATCGATGTCGAAAAGGTCGCCACAAACATCGTCATATTTGACATCTCCGGCACCGGCAAAACATCCGCAAAGATCGTTGAAGAATTGAAAGACAGAGGCATTCTGGCAATTGGATTTGGCAACTTGATGCGTATGGTGACGCATTTGGATGTGTCGGCCGATGATATTTCAAAGACCGTAGCCACGATGAAAACTATTTGTTAGTTGCTTGTTAAGCCTTTATTAACGGCCGGGCTTTTGCCTTTTGTTTTGCTCTGCGCCTCCATGGCTCTTTGATGAATTTCTTATGAACATCGAACAACTGCGTAAATTCTGCCTTTCATTCCCTGGAACTACCGAGGACATAAAATGGGGAGCCGATCTGTGTTTTTGCGTTGGGGCAAAGATGTTTTGTGTCACGGGGGCAGATTCAATGTCGGGCGGAATGTCGATAAAATGTACTCCGGAGAAATTTGACGAGCTGATCGAGCGTGAAGGCATCGATCCGGCGGCGTATGTTGGAAGGTACAAATGGGTTCGAATCCATGATCTCACCTCCGTCACGCCAGATGAACTAAAATCACTCATTGGGAAGTCATACCAACTCGTTTTTGATAAACTACCTTCCAAGGTAAAGAAAACTATCTAGTTTGGCGTACCAATTTTAGTTGGCTCTTGAGAGTAAAAGCCGGCTAAAGCCGGGATTCCAAACACGATACTCCAAACAATGATAATCGCCATTGACGGCCCAAGCGGAGCGGGCAAATCGACGCTCGGCAAGATGCTTGCCAAAAAACTGAACCTCCTCTACCTCGACACAGGTGCGATGTATCGCGCAGTCGCTCTAGCAGTAAACCGGGCACTAATTCCCTACCGAGATATCGACCGGATCGCGGATATCGCCGAAAACTCGAGGATCGATCTCATCGGCGAACCGGACGCGATGAAAGTGATACTCGACGGCGAAGACGTATCGGTTGATATTCGCACCCTGGACGCGGCCCAGGCCGCTTCTGTCGTTTCGACGATCTCGGAGGTTCGGCGGATCATGGTCGAGCATCAGCGTGCGATCGGCGTAGCTGCCCCGAACGGCTGTGTTCTCGAAGGCCGCGATATTGGCAGCGTCGTCTTTCCAAAAGCGGACATTAAATTCTTTCTAACGGCGAAACCCGAAGCCCGTGCCCGGCGACGCCATACGGAGGACCAGTCAAAGGGCCGCATCTCGACCTACGAACAAACCCTCGCCGAGATCAACGAACGCGACGAACGCGACGTCTCGCGCGAAGATTCGCCGCTGACCATTGCTGACGATGCTGTCGTTATAGACACGAGCGAACTTGACCTGACCGAGGTCTTTGATCAGATGCTCGCGAAGATCGATGAGGTAAAGGCCGCGGCCGCATAATATTTGACTTAAAACCCTCAAATGGCTAACATCGTAAGTTGCTCGTTTGCTTGCTCCCGTAGCTCAGCTGGATAGAGCGACGGCCTTCTAAGCCGTAGGTCGCAGGTTCGAGCCCTGCCGGGGGTACCAATGTTCTTTGAGTTCTCAGGTCTTCGGATCAGAGATGAGAGATGGCGGCTATAGTTCAGCGGTTAGAGCGCCTGATTGTGGTTCAGGATGTCGTGGGTTCGAATCCCACTAGCCGCCCCATTTCCCCTTCCTTCTGTATTTGCCCCGGGGCTTGTCACGCGAGTCCGAAAGATCTTTTTTTGTATCTTTTGGGTGATTTCGCGCACTGTATATTATGGATCGAAGATCGTTTACAAAACGAATTTTTGCGGCGGTGTTTGCCGTTACGGCAGCCTTTACAGCAGCTGTCTCAGCACAATCACAAGACAGCAGCTATTCGCCCGGCGAAATCTTGGTCAAGTTCGTTGACGGCATAGATCCGAAGGGTATTAGAGATGCCAATAGGCTGGCCGGTACCCGAACCGTCGAAACGCTTGGTGATCCTGTTTGGCAGCGCGTTAAGCTCCCTGAAGGGATGAGCATCGACGACGCGATCAACCGATTCAAGAATATCGAAGGCGTTGTTTACGCTCAGCCAAATTTCTACTATCACCTTCTAGCCACTCCAAACGACCCTTTATTCGTAAATGCTGGCATGTACGGCCTTACCAAGATCTCCGCGCCGCAAGCATGGGATCTAACGACAGGCAGCTCGTCTATCGTTGTCGCTGACATCGACACAGGCATGCGGTACACACATCAAGATCTGGCCCCGAATGCGTGGGTTAATCCCGGCGAGATTGCCGGCAATGGCGTTGACGATGATCAAAATGGCTTTGTAGATGACGTTAACGGTTGGGATTTCTTTTACAATGATTCGAATCCGATAGACGATGCAGGCGGTCACGGAACGCATACCGCGGGCACTATAGGGGCCGTCGGCAATAATCTGCTAAATGTCGTTGGAGTAAATTGGAACGTCAAAATCATGCCAATCAAGATCTACAGTCCGGCTGGCACCGATTCGACATCAGCGATGCTTGTTAATGCCTATGCATACATCCGAATGATGAAATTGCGAGGCATCAATATCAGGGCTACCAATAACTCGTACGGTGATTGCGGCGAGGCGTGCGGATACGACCAGGCGACGAAAGACGGACTCGATGCCATGGGTGAAGCGGGGATATTAAATGTCTTTGCCGCGGGCAACGACAATCAAAATGTCGATTCATTTCCGGCGGGTGGAAATCCGAGTCCGGGTTACCCTGCACGCTATACGAGCCCGAGTGTTATTGCGGTCGCATCATCGACGAGCACCGATGCCCGATCGAGTTTCTCAAATTGGGGAGTCACCAGCATTGACTTGGCAGCTCCCGGCTCAGGCATTTTGAGCACATACAACACTTCTAATACAGCGACTACTACATTGCAGGGCACGTCGATGGCTACCCCTCATGTTACCGGAGCGGTTGCCCTCATGGCGGCTTTTGACCCAACTCTTTCGGCTGCTTCGATAAAGGCTTCATTACTTAACAATGTGGATGTATTGGCGGCGTGGAACGGCCTGGTAAAAACAGGGGGCCGGCTTAACGTCTTTAAAGCGATGCAAAACCCGTCTATCTGCACATTTAGACCGACCTCAAGTTCGTTGACGGTGCCGACGAAGGGCGGTGTCTTTACGATGAATATCACCGCCGGCCAGAATTGCGACTATCTTGTCAAGAGCGATTCGAAATGGCTTAAAGTGATGAGCACCGACACGTTGAGCGGGAACGGATCCGTGACATTCAGGGTCGGCGTAAACCCGACCATTTCCCGTACCGGAAAGATTAAGATCGGTGATCAATTCTTGACGATCAATCAGTCGAGGAATTGATCGAAATTTCGGAGTTGGATATTCCAACTATTTTGACACGGGCGGCGTCTAAGCAATGTTTAGCCCAATTTAGCAAAGGCTTTGGGGCGTTTCGCCTCGGCGAGATAAGTTTCTTTTTTCGTTGCGTGGATATCCGCCAACGTAGTATATTAAGAGTTCTATAAAGCCGTTTCGTAGTTGATTATCTTTGACTTCGAATTGGCCTTTCAAATCAGTAAGGTGAGCAACACATGTGTAATTTAATGGCCAAGTGCGTCAAAGGTATAGTTTTAGCGTCAGCCCTCTTTTTATTTGTTCCGCAGTTAGCGGCCCAGACCGGCCCGGGAACGGGCTCTCTGCGATTGAGGCAAGCTCTCGATGCGGACGCCGACGGCAAAGCCGATTTCTCGATCTTTCGCCCGAGCAATAATTTTTGGTACATACTAAAATCCGGTGGCGGTGTAATTGCCACCCAGTTTGGCCTGCAGGCTCAGGATTTTATGGCCCCCGGCGATTTTGACGGCGACGGAAAGGCGGACATATCGGTGTGGCGTGATACCGACGGAACTTGGTACAGGCTTAACAGCTCGAACGGTACATTTGTTGTAAACCAGTTCGGACTGACCGGTGACGAGCCGGTCGCTCGTGACTTCGATGGCGACGGCAAAACTGATAATGCAGTTGTTAGACGTTCTAACGGCCAGATGACGTGGTGGATCGCTCGTAGTTTTGATGCTGGTTTTACAGCCTTTCAGTTTGGGCTTTCGACTGATTTCACGGCCCCGGGTGATTATGACGGCGACGGCAAATTTGACTTTGGCGTCCAGCGACCGGGTGCAACCCCGACCAGCCAATCGATCTTTTACACGATGAATAGTAGCAACGGAGCTGTCAACGTTACTTTCTGGGGGCTCAGCAACGACCTCGTCGTTCCCGGTGATTATGATGGCGACGGCAAGACAGATATTGCCGTTGTTCGCGAAGGCGCGACGCCAACTTCAAACCTGATCTGGTTCGTCCTCCGCAGTTCTAATGGTTCGGCACTTATTGATTATTTTGGTCTCACGGGTTCTGACCTAAACGTTCAGAACGATTATGACGGCGACGGAAAAACCGATGTTGCCATTTGGCGTGACACGAATGGAGCGTTCTATTATCGAAGTAGCCTTACAGGGATCGTCAATGTTGTCCAGTGGGGCATCGCGAACGATTACCCGATAGCGAGCTATGACACTCACTGATTAGCTGATCCGGTTCAAAAACAAAGTGGTTGAGGGCAATGCGTCTTCAACCATTTTTGTTTATCGTCAAACTTTGTAGTAGTTTTTTCTAACAAAATGAGTGCGGTCACAAACACCATCACCGATATATTTCCGACCAAGACAGTCGTCATAATCGGCGACCTGGTTGCGGACCAATTCCTGAACGGCACGATCTCGCGAGTGTCCCGCGAAGCTCCGGTCTTTATTCTCAAACACGAAGAAACCTCCACCAGGGCGGGAGCCGCCGCGAACGCAGCCGTAAACGTCGCATCGCTTGGGGGCAATGCGATCCTCGTTGGCATCACAGGCGATGATCAAAACGGGCGTAAATTGATCGAAAAACTCCGTGAACAGGGCGTCGATACCGGACCTGTTGAATGTTCCGGACATTTTTCGACAACGACGAAAGTGCGGGTCCTCGCCGGACAACACTATGCGCCCCGGCAACCGAATTTATGCCGGTCGAAAACGAAACCACGCAGGCACTTCGCCAAAACCTTTGCGATGGCGGCAGTCTCAGCTGATGCGATAATAATTTCCGATTACAATTGTCGGTCTTTCCTGAGATCGTAGAGGACGCGAAACGCATTTCCATCGAGCGGAATATACCCTTGGTCGTAGATTCACGCTATGGACTCGAAAACCTTGCTCACGCGACAACTGCAACCCCAAATCGCGAAGAGGTCGAGGCGATCCTCGGCAAAGATTTCAGCGCTGATGATTGTTCCGCACTTCGTGAACGTCTCGGGCTTAAAGCATTACTTGTAACGAACGGAAATGAAGGTATGCTTCTATTCGAGAATGGGCGGCCGCCACGCCGTTTTGATGTCGTCGGTTCTGATGAACCGGTCGATGTCACCGGTGCCGGCGACACTGTGATCGCTGCTTACGCTTTGGGGCTTGCGTCTGGATTGAGCTTCGAAGACGCTGCAGATATTGCGAATCACGCAGGTGGTCTTGTTGTCATGAAGAAAGGCACTGCAACAGTGAGCAGGGGCGAGTTGATCGACTCTCTCGATTCACATATCGAGCGGACACTCGTTTCTCACTCCGAATAGTTGAGCGTGATGAACGAACATACTGCACAGATCGTTGATCGTGATGAACTCGTCCGTCGGGTCGCTTTAGCCCGTTCGTCAGGTTCTGTGATCATCCTCGCAAACGGGTGTTTTGACCTCTTTCACGTCGGCCATGCTAGGTATCTGGCGGGTGCAAAGAACCTGGGCGGCTTTCTTGTTGTGGGTATCAATTCTGATGAACAGGCAAGGCATTTGAAAGGCGAAGGCAGGCCCGTTATGCCGGAAAACGAAAGAGCTGAACTAGTCGCGTCGCTTCGGTGTGTCGATATAGTTACCATTTTCGACGAGCCGACCGTCGAGGATCTAATCAGGTCAATAAAACCGGACATTCACGCAAAAGGCACAGATTATACAGTCGATTCGGTACCGGAACGCTCGATCGTCCGGGAATACGGCGGACGAGTGGCCATTGTTGGCGACCCTAAAGACCATTCTTCGACCGAACTCATAGTTAAAGTCGGAATGAGCAAAATTTGATGCCGCTTTATGTGGAACGCACGCACAAAGAACGATCTGATTATCGAGGTTTGGGAAAAACTGGATTGCGAGAATATTGGTGCCCCTGAGATCGAGGCGATCGAGACAGTCGTTGCCGACCAATACGGAACGGCGGCCGTCGAGTCTCCGATGGTAATAGCCCGGCTTCTCGCTGACGAGGGTGCCGATCTTCGGCATTCTGAGATTATGCAGTTGTATTTAGAGCGGGCAAATGAGCGGCCATATGATGCCGCCCTCCGGAATATTCTGCGAATCTCAGGCCTGAGAAGCACGCTTGCTTCGATCCGCGAACTCGAAAACCTCAGGCAGAAATACAAGTCTGAAAACGACAAAGAGGGTCTCCGAATCGTAAAGGAAACCGGGGTCGCGGGAAAACAGTCGGCCCAGGATCTCGCCAATAGGATGTCGGCCGATGAGGTAACACGATCTTTAAATCTAGAGATCGCTGAGTGGCTGACCATCTGGCTGCAAACACCTGACGTGTTTGAACATTGGGTCGAATTGCGGCAAAGATCACACCATTTTATCGAAACATTTGGCAATATCAACGAGGTTCAGGACTAACCAATGAGACGATTTTTTTCACCACCCGAAAAATTTTTCGATAACGGCGTCACACTTGACGCTGCCGAAACGCGTCACCTTCGAGATGTATTGCGGCTTCGAGTTGGCGAAGAAGTGTCGGTCTTTGACGGGACCGGCAAAGAATTTCTATGTACGGTGGGCGAGATCAAGAAAAAGCACTCAACCCTTTCGGTTATCGGCGAGATCGCCCCCGCATCGCCGGAATCCCCTTTTGAGATCACCATCGCACCGACCGTTCTAAACGGCGAAAAGTATGATCTGATAGTGCAAAAGGCGGTTGAACTCGGGGTGGTTAGGCTAATTCCGCTTGAGACGATCCGCGGCGACATAAGGACTCAGGAAGCCGGGAAACGCATGTCACGCTGGCGGCGTATCGCTCTGGAGGCCACAAAACAAAGCGGCCGTGCAAAGCTAATGGAGATCGCCGAACCGATGACATTCGAGGAATTGGTTACCGGCGGCGCCGATTTGATCCTTTTCTCTGAGCGCGATGGCTCGGGGCTCGATTCTACCAAACCAGCAAAAAAAGTGACCGCCCTTTTTGGACCAAAGGGCGGCTGGGACGATTCTGAATTGGAATTTGCTAGACAAAAAGGGGTGAGGATCGTCACTCTCGGAGGCCGCATACTCCGTGCCGAAACTGCGGCGATCGCAATTACGGCGATCCTACAGCACCGGTTCGGGGACCTCAACTAATAAACAGCCTTAGCCTTTGGCTTATAGTACGCATCACCCCTCTGCTTCATTTTTGCCTTTGTTCCAAGTGCGTTTATGAACAGCAGCAGCTTGTCTTTTTCATCAAACTTAAAATTCGCCGTGCCTTTCACTTCGATATCGGCGTCATCATAGCTCAGAATTAAATACTTGGTATTCTTTGTTAGCAACCCGGCCAGCCCAGCACCGGGCAGAGGCAGGCGGCTGACGACATTCCCGGTCGTCGAAACACTTTCTTTTGAATCAGGGTAGATCACAAGCAACGCTTCGTAAGGGATACCGAACATTTCCGTCTGGTCTTTTCGGTAAAAGACAACGCGAAGATTCGCATCATCGAACTTGAGCGTGCCGTTCTCTTTTGAACTCGCACCAAAAACACCACCCTCGTAACGGGCTTCGAAAGCCGCCGGCAGATTCGCCGGTAACGTCGTCGACTTCTCGACTGGCCGCGGCTGCGCGTACCCGACCGCTGCAAAACAAATCACTGCGATCGCAATAAACAAAATTCTTTTCATAGAGCGACTCTCTGATCTAACAAGTTGGAACTGAATAACGACCAATCAATAGACGCTTATCGGGCGTGTAAAGTTGTCATTTTGCAGCGGAAAAATTTCTGTTGTCGATATAATTAGCAAGACGAGCTTCCGCGATCCTTACATACTCGGCCGATACTTCTGACCCGAACCATTGTCGATCCAACAGATGTGCCACCTTTGCCGTAGTCCCGCTGCCCATAAAGCAGTCATAAACAACGTCCCCTTTGTTTGTCCATGTCTCGATCTGATCCTGAACAAGCTGTTCAGGGAAGATAGCAGGATGCTCGAAAGCGATCTTGTCTTTCGATGAAGAAGTGCCGACATTGTAAAAGAAAATATTGTTGACCTTACGTTCTTTGGGTGCGACATGGTCGTGTGCCAGATCGTTGCGGCCGACCTTGGTTATTCGAAACGATTTAAATGCCTTTTCCTGCTTGATCGGCTGCATGATCGGATTAAATGTCGCCGGCTGGCCCTTGCTAAAGCAAAACATATACTCAAACGCCTGGCGATATCGCTTGCCGCAATCGGATGGGATCGGATTGTTTTTGGCATAGATCATCGTATCGTGAACTTTGAAGCCGGCTTCCTGAAATGTGATCGCGTGTCGAAAACTCGTTAGAGTTTCATCGCCGTTCAATGTTCTGTCGCCGACCACCCATACCACAACGCCGCCAGGCTTTGTCTTTGCAAAGAGGCCAGCGGCGATCTCCTCGACTGGAAAGTGATAGCCGTTGTAGTCACGCAGATCGTCATAGGGAGGGCTTGTGATCGTCATATCCAGCAGATCGTCAGGCATCCGACTTAGCGTTTCAATACAATTTTCGTGATATATCTTTCCGAATTGCATAGATCAAAGCGGCCATTTATCCAGAAATTCGCTTAGAAATGCCTTCTCAGGCTTTTCCATTTCTGTTTCGAGAAACTCGCGAAATTGTTCCTGTTCGCCGATGTAAGCTTCTTCATTCATCTGACCTGTGAAATACACAAGGCGAAGCCAAACGAGATATGTATTCAGTGTATCGATCTGGTTATACTCGATGATCTTTGTTATGTCTCGCGCCAACCAGAGATCGGTCACCTGATCGCCTTTTACATCGATCTTTCCCGGAAAACCACAAAGCTTTGCCAACTCATCGAGCCTCGGTGTCATCGCACCGCCCGACAATTTTTTGAGAATATCGAGATGGGCTTCGCTGTTTCGCGAATCGAAATAGTCGGGCCCTTCCCACGGTTTATTGGGCCGTTGGTTGAATTCGGGAGCCGTCACTTCATTTATCATGCCTCTCTGGATCAATACCTGAAGGTCAGATTCCGCTGAGTTATAACCAACGAGCTGCGGCCTCCGCTTGCCAATAAAATATAGGAACTGCTGGATGATATCGGCCTCGTTAACATCGTCACCTTCGTCAATAGGTAGTTTTGGCAACGAATTAAGTCCGAATTCGATCATGCCTTCGCCGTCGCGAAAAATAGCTCGCCGCGACAAAAAGGCAATCGATACGACCCGCGAGAACATGTATTTCAAAAATGGCCTTGGCTGGCTCTCAGCGTTGTATTGAGGCGAGTGTTCCCACAACGCCTGCATCGCGTCGATCTCCGTCGTATCGTCCGGCAGGTCAAAGAGCCGGATCGCACCGGCGGCGTCCGGGACCCATTCGAGATCATAAAAGAGCGCGAGTTCTTGGATCGGTGATTTTAGCATCCGTTAGAGCGGCGGGCCCGAAGGCTTTCAAAACATTGTATTTACTAGCGCTTACAAGAAAAGAACACCGTGAGTTTAGCACATCGGAATTGCCTGGGGAAAGCATATTTTTGTTAAAAAGGGCTTGCGGGCTTCACTTTGTCCGATCCCGCATCACGGCTTGCCGTATGAGTCAATTAACGCTTATATTTATCAGACAAACATATTCATATTTCAAACTGAAAGGAAGATCAGAATGATTAATCATTACGTCGTTACCAAAGCGTTTCGGTTTAGCATAACCGCTGGCCTATGTCTGCTTTTTTGTCTAGGTATTTTCGCCGGACGATCGTTAGCAGCGGTTCCCTCAGCCGAAGTTCGCGCAGCAGCGGCAGGCGCAACGATATTAAAACGGACGGTCGCAATACGCCCGCGCAGATTCCTGCGGTGGTGGCGTGATGTGAATGCGGCAGAACCGGTGTATAACACCTGGAGCTGGGCACCTGAGATCACGTTTGCCATCAATGGCCCGGTCCCATCCGGCAGCCAACTCTATGTTGAATTTGACACCGCAGACGGCAAACCCTGGTTCACACAACGAATGGCAACGCCGACGCTTGAAGACGACTATTGGGAAAACGTCGATCACGTCGAGGACATCAATCTTGATCAACTTGAGAAAAAGGCGATAACGGCCCAATCGGGACTGTTTCCGTTTCGTATTCGCCTAAAAAACGCACTCGGGGGAACAAACGAGATTCTCTTTTCGGGCAGATACAAAATAGCAACTTATATTCCCGATCAAAAGATCCCTGAGTATAAAGGCAAAAAGGAGATCTATGTTGATGAGGACTGGCGGCTGCCGATGGCATGGCTGTGGATCAACGGTTCAAATAATAACGAAGACGCCCCCTTCCTGTCGCTGCAAACGTGGTTCAAGAACTCGGAGAACAACGACAACATCGAAGCTTTTGTCTTCTATAACGGAAAGCAGATCTCTAACGTTAAAGCCGGCTCAGCCGAAGAAACGCTGACAAATGGCGTCGACGAAAAACCCAATCGATATACCCTGCGGATGTTTTACTTCTATAAGATCCGCGGGTTCAATTCGAATCCGGCAGTCAATTTCGACAATAGCCACTTCCTCGACAAAAATCCGGGCGACTATGAGATCAAGATACTCAGAAACGGTGATCTGTCTCGCACGCTCAATTTTACCGTCGGCAAGGACGGAAAGATCGTCGATAACGGAGTCGTTGCCGCGAATAAGATCGGCGGCATTCGATCGATAATTCCGATAAAAATCTTCGGGGCCGCGGACGGAACTTGGAATAGATCGGCATGGCAAACCGACGCATTTTATGGCAATCCGCTGACAGGATTTACGGCGATTCCTTGAGCAAATGAACAGCGAGGTGCGGCATTCAATATTTGGCATTGGATCTTGTTTTACGGCGTTCGGCGTTTGGATCTATTTTGCCGCAGCGCTGCTTTTGATGTTCTATACGGAGTGGTTCCCGCGGTTGCTCAGTAATGCGTTCGTGCCGGAGTCGCGAGGAATGACCGACCTTCGGGAATGGGTACGGCGGTCGTCGTTTTCGCTGTTTTTTCTTTTCTCCCGGTCGCCGGGCATGTCATTGGATTATCTCTCGGTGTGATCGGTGCCCTTACGCGAAAGCGAAAGTTCTTTGCGATCGCGGGCATTGTATTAAACCTTTTACCCGTCGCTGTTCTGACAATTTTCTATATCGTAGGCTCATTAGCATTCGCGTAGTCGCTCTCGATTTACATACGAAATGGTCTCCGACTCCTACTTTATGGTGTTTTAGCGGTTCGACCCATCCCAGTAGAAACACCCTTAACTAATTGTAATTACAACAGTTTCGAGATCGTGGCACGGGCATTGCGATAATGTTCGTCGTCGTAGCGACAATAATCCAGCAGGAGAGAATTTGTATGAAGAAGAAGTTAACGGCAGTTTTGATCGCTTTGGTCCTTGGAACCGCGGTACCGATGACCGCATTGGCGCAGAAGAGGGAATGTGACACCCGGGGAAATTACTATCGCGGGAACTCCCGCAATGTCCGTTCGGAATATCGTGAGCGGTCGAATAACGAACGCTCGTACTATGACAACGGCTATTACGAAAACGACGGCTACAGTACCCGAACACCAAACGTTTACGACCGCCATCGCAAATCGATGAACATAGCGATTGCGACCGGTGCCGGTGCGATCATCGGGGCACTGATCGGCGGCAAGAAAGGTGCCTTGATCGGAGCGGCTGCCGGTGTTGCCGGAGGCGCGATCATAACCAAAAAACAAAAGCCCCGAAACTACATTCGCTACTAAATAAATAGCACCGGGAGGTTGAAAGTGAGACGACGCTTTTCACTCGAAGAGCGTCGTCTTTATTTTCAATAAGTGTATGTATTCGCTGCGATCATGGTATCGGCGATCCGCTGACGGGCCGCTATCGTATTGATCGGCGAATTGTTCTTTGTGAACCGCTTAAGTGCGACCAGCATCGTGCGGCCTTCGTCGCCTTCGCTGATAGCGGCAATGGTGTTTTTAGCTTTTGCTTCGACCCGCTGGATGGCGTCGTTGCAGTAGACGCTTGCCATATCGATGTATCGGCCGGCGGCTTCTTCGCCGTTCTTGTCGGCGTACTTTTTAGCACGCAGGATCGCCGTTTCCATCTGGTATGCATCCATAATGATATCGGCACAGTTGATCAAAACTTCCTGCTGTTCGCTCAGTGCCATCATGTATTTCTGAGCAGCGGTCCCGAGCACCATTAGGGCAACCTTCTTTGCGTTCTGAGCAAGCTTCGTTTCGGCCGCAAGCAGGCCTGTGTCCTCATCAAAAGACATCTGCGGATTCAGAATCTCGTCCTGCAGGGCCTTAGCTGCACCGAGCAGTCCGAGCTTTCCTTTCATCGCCCGCTTCATTAACTGGCCGGGTATGAGCATTCGATTGATCTCGTTCGTGCCTTCAAAAATGCGGTTGATCCGGCTGTCGCGATACGCTTTCTCAGCCGGATAGTCCGCTGAATAGCCGTAGCCCCCGTAGATCTGGACCATCTCGTCGACCACATAATCGAGCGACTCTGAGCAGGCGACCTTGTTGATCGACGATTCGACCGCATATTCCTCGATCGACTGCAGTTTGGTAGCGCTGTCGGCTCCGTCGCCGATCAGATGGTCGATCATACCGACCGTTCGATAGGTGATCGACTCGGCAACCCAGGTCCGGATCGCCATCTCAGCCAATTTGTGCTTGATCGCCCCAAAACTCGAGATAGGCTTGTTGAACTGATGCCGTTCGTTAGCGTAGCGGACAGCCTCGTGAATAGCCAGTTTTGCACCGCCCGTTACCGAAGCTCCTAATTTGAAACGACCGACATTGAGCACGTTAAATGCGATCTTTGCCCCATCGCCGACATTGCCGATGAGGTTGCCGACCGGGATCTTTGCGTCAGACAAAATGACAGCGGTCGTCGAGGAAGATTTGATGCCGAGCTTATGCTCTTCGCCGCCGGGACGGCAGTTTTCGCTGCGCGGGACGAGGAAGCACGAGAATTTTTCCTTTTCGCCGTCAACCTTTGCAAAGACGAGATACACATCGGCAAAACCGCCGTTCGTGATCCACATCTTTTCGCCGTTGAGCGTCCAGGTCTGGCCATCGTCGCTAAGCTTAGCGACGCACTTGGCACCGAGAGCGTCGGAACCAGAACTCGATTCGGTCAAACAATAAGCTGATACGGCTTCGCCGGAAATGATCTTTGGGATCCACTCTTTCTTGAGTTCCTCGCTGCCCCAATACAGGATCGGAAGCAAGCCGATCGAGGTCTGTGCCCCGTATGTCGAGCCAAATCCGCTGCCGCGTCCGACCATCTCTGCAATGATGCAGCCCGACGTTTGATCGAGAGCCATGCCCCCATATTCCTCGGGTATATTCGCACCGAGCAGGCCAAGTTCACCCGCCTTTTTGAGGAGATCGCGTGCGACCTCCCAAGCGTGTCCCTCAAGGACAGGCAGGTTCGGAGCAACCTCGTTGTCGATATATTCTTTGCAGGTTTCGCCGATCATACGATGTTCGTCGGTAAAATCCTCCGGCGTAAAAACCTCAGCGATCGACGAATCGGCGATCAAAAACTCACCGCCCTTTACATATTCTTTTTCCATTTGTGTTTCCATTGGTACTCCTCATTTCTATACTATTTCGCGTGCTGTGAGACAGACAGCAGATTTCCGTCCGGATCCTTGAACCATGCCACTTTTGTTCCGTCCGGTGCTGACCAAATGCCTTGACCGTCCTGCTCCATCCAGGGAAAATCGTATATTTCAAACGTGACGCCTTTGCCGCTCAGTCCCGTAACCGCTGCCGAAATATCATCGACTTCCCAACCCAGGACCGAGAACGGATGCGGCGTAAATTCCTGAACCGGCGTCACCCGCAGCATAATGCTGCCGGTGTCGAAAACAAGTGCAAAGCCGTCATCCGATTTGAAAATAAGCCCGAGCGTCGTTTCGTAAAACTGTCTTGCCGCGTCCTTTTTCACGGTCGGAATGAGTATTACGGGCTTTGAATTAGTAAGCATATCGTTTTCATCGTTGGCCCTAAGCGTAGGGACGAACTAGCCACCCGCTAACGCAGGCGGTTCTGACTAAAGTCGCTCAAATATGCCGGCTGCTCCCATGCCGCCGCCGACGCACATCGTGACCATTCCGTAGCGTTTGCCGGTGCGTTTTAGTTCCTGCAAAACGGTCGCCGTCAGTTTTGCTCCAGTGCATCCGAGCGGATGGCCGAGAGCGACCGCGCCGCCATTGACATTGACCTTGCTGGGGTCCATTTCCAGCACCTTCATTACCGATAATCCCTGTGCGGCAAAGGCTTCGTTTAGCTCGATGACGTCGATCTGATCGAGCGTGAGGCCCGCCATTTTCAGAGCCTTCGGGATCGCATAGACCGGACCGATGCCCATTTCTTCTGGCAAACAGCCGGCGGTCGCGAAAGACACAAAACGTGCCAGCGGCTTGATGCCAAGTTCGCTAGCTTTGTCAGCGGACATAACAACTGCCGCTGCTGCTCCATCGGACATCTGCGAAGAGTTACCCGCTGTAACAGTCCCTGCAGCGTGAAAAACAGCCCGAAGTTTCGCGAGGCCTTCGAGCGAAGTGTCCGCACGCGGTCCTTCGTCCTGGGCGAAGACTATCTCTTTGCGGCGGACGCGGCCTTTTTCATCAAATTCGTCCACAAAGACGTTCATCGGGACGATCTCGTCGGTGAACTTGCCTTCGCCGATCGCGGCGAGAGCTTTCATATGCGAATTGTATGAAAACTCATCCGCTTGCTCGCGCGTGATCTCGTATTTACGGGCGAGATTTTCCGCAGTCAGGCCCATGTTCAAATAGTAATCGGGATAGTTGTCCGCCAGACTCGGATTTGGGCGAAACGTGTTGCCGCCCATCGGGATCACGGTCATTGATTCGAGTCCCCCGGCGACGATAGCATCGGCACCGCCTGCCATAATGCGTTCCGCGGCAATAGCGATCGTCTGCAGGCCCGACGAGCAGTAACGGTTTACCGTCATCGCCGACGTCTCGACCGGCAAACCGGCGAGGATCGACGCGGTCCGCGCGACATTCATACCCTGTTCGGCCTCGGGAAACGCGCAGCCCATGATCACGTCGTCGATCAACGACGCATCAACACCCGCACGAGCAACTGCTTCTTTGATAGCCGTTGCTCCCATCTCGTCCGAACGCGTGTTTCTCAAAGTGCCCTTTGGAGCCTTACCCACAGCCGTCCGCACGGCCGATACTATTACTGCTTCTTTCATATTTCATTCTCCAAGTGCAGAAGCCCACACGTTAGTAAGGGCGTAACACTCAACTCTGTCATTAAGATCCCAGTCGCTACCGCTCCCGGTTCTGACCTTCACTAATTCTCAATCCCAACCTCGACTTCCTCGATGTTTAGGACCGCACTCAAAACCGACGGATCGATCTCAACCAAAAACCCACGCTTACCGCCGTTGATATAGATCTTGTCGAGTTCAAATATCGACTTTTCAACATAAACCGGCATCTGCGTTTTCATGCCCATCGGCGATTTGCCGCCGAATTGGTAACCGGTGAATTTCGTCGCCCGATCTGCTGTCGCCGGCTCCACCGATTTGACCCCGATATGGCGTGCCAGATTTTTCGTCGAAACCTGACGGTCGCCGTGCATCAGCACGATCAGCGGCTTTTTCTCGTTCGTTTCAAATACCAAGGTCTTTACGACCGCGTGTTCGCCCACTCCAAGCTGCTTTGCCGATTCGCTCGTCCCACCTTTCTCAACATAATCGTAAAGGTGCGCCGCAAACACAACCTTTTTCTCTCTCAAATATCTGACCGCTGCTGTAACAGGATAGTCCATTTGAACGTTTCGTTGTCTCAGGCCGGAAAACTCAAATTGCAGCTAAGATCGGCCTAAACTATTGTGTCAGTGCCATATTCCGATCTCATTGTGTTTCAGGCTTGTTTCAGTCTTGTTTCACGTCTGTTGAAACAACATAAGTAGTTCACCTACTGCAGTTACAGCTATTTTTGTGTCATGTTTCACGCTTTTTTTACAAAAAACTTGAGCCAAGAGTGAACTATAGATCCTTCTGTCCATTTCAGATTCAAATATCATGCTAAAAATACATTCAGCAGCGTTGCAACAATAGCACATTGTTGCATACTTGTCAATCTTTTCAGATGCTAACACATAAAGGCCGACATTAGATGCGACGCCCCTACCTAGGCCTCGTTCACGTTCATCGTCCGGCCGCAAAAAGCGACGACGTATGCCCCGAGCAAAATGTCTATCGAGCCACAAAACCCCGGCCACCATACCGGAACTCCCGCGTCCTCGACAAAATGGTAGTGCAAGAGATCAAAGACGCCATGGGCCGCGATCCCGATGCCGACTATCCGACAGCCATTTCGAAAGCCCAACATTGCAATACCCGAAAACACCAGAGCAGAGGTGCCTTCGACAAGGAGCACCGAGGTTCGTCCATCGATCGCCCTGAAAAGCACATACAGGAAGGCGATCACGATCAAAACCGAATGGGCAAAAGGACCGGTCCCTGTCAAAACCCTGAAACCCTTTGCGAAAACCGCCAGTGCGACCGCCCCTAAAATGCCAACGACATATTCCATTTCATTATTTAGACCTGCTTATGTCTAAAACACGTCACCAAATGGTCATTGACTATCCCCGTCGCCTGCATGAACGCATACATTATCGTTGAACCGACAAAGTTGAAGCCGCGCTTTTTCAGGTCTTTCGAGATCGCATCTGAGACTGAGGTCTTTGCCGGAACATCGCTATGACCGTTCAACTTATTAACTATCGGCTTTCCGCCGACAAACCCCCAGATGTATTTATCGAACGAACCGAACTCCTTTTGCACGGCGAGAAAGGCTTTCGCATTTCGTACTGCAGAGTCGATCTTCAAACGGTTACGGATAATGCCTTCGTTTAGCATCAATTTGGCACATTTGGCGTCCGAATATTTTGCGACCTTTGCCGGGTCAAAATTGTCGAACGCCTCTCGATAAGCCTCTCGCTTTTTTAGCACGGTGTCCCACGAGAGGCCTGCCTGTGCTCCCTCGGGGATCAGAATTAAAGAACAACCGATCATCGTGTACGGGGACGCCCCACTCCGAGTCGTGATACGGAATATTCAATTCATTTGATGCCCAGGTGCAGCGCTTCATGCTAGTTCCTTAACGGCTTGCCGGTCTTGAGCATCGCCGCGATGCGCTCCTGCGTTTTTCGCTCGCCGCAAAGCGAAACAAAAGCTTCGCGTTCGAGGTCGAGCAGGTAACGTTCCGAAACCTGGGTGCGATGATTGATCGTGCCGCCGGCCATGATATGAGCGAGCTTTTTGCCGATAAGCTGATCGTGATCGGAGATAAATCCGCCCTGTTTCATCATGTGCAAAGCGAGTTTCAACGCCGCCTCCACAGGCCTGCCAGCACCGTGATATCCGTCCGCTCGACCGGTTGAACGTATCCGGCGGCGTCCATATTGAGCACCTCTTGTTTGGCGTCCTGTATCAACCGGTCGCCGTTCATCGAGATCGCATCAGAATCACGGAGGAATCCGAACGCACGTCCCTCTTGAGCTGAGGTCGCGACCTTGCCCATGCCGACCGTTTCAAATGTCTTTTTGAGAAACGCGAGCGGATCGGCATCAGCTCTTCGCCGCGTCCATCGCACGCATCGTCATTTCCTTTGTTCCGCAACCCGCGGGAATAACGCCGACGCCGACCTCGACCAGGCCGATATAAGTTTCGTCCGCCGCACGCACTTTATTACCGTGCATAGCTATCTCGCAGCCGCCGCCGAGCGTCAGGCCGTACGGGGCAGTGACGACCGATTTCGCCGAATATCGCAGCCGCATCACCGCGTTTTGCAGGCACGGACCATCATATTGATGTCGTCCCACTTCTTCCTGAGCGGTAAGCAGGAGCATCATGATGTTTGCCCGGCCGAGAAATTGCCTCCTGATTGCCGACAACGAGCCCTTTGAAATTCTTTTCGACCTCATCGATGGCAAAATTCATCATCGGCACCGTGGTCGCCGCCGATGGAATTCATTTTTGAGTGAAATTCGAGACAGGCAACGCCGTCGCCGATATCGATGAGCGA
>JBGAVK010000034.1:0-29630 GCA_044228165.1 Pyrinomonadaceae bacterium
GAACTGGATCGTATATGAGCGTGACGATGTCGAAGGCGTCGATTCTTCTATCATTCAGAACCGCAATGTTTGGAAGTACTCCGGCCACGAAGATACCTTCAGCGATCCGCTTGTCGATTGCCGTGACTGTAATGCACGGCTGAGGCTGGACAAGCTCGATGTTGATCCGGCGGATGGGAAGGCGAGATGTTCAAATTGCGAATCTAAAAACCTGACCGACCCTAAGGATTTTAACCTGATGTTTCGTACTACGGTCGGTGCGGCTTCGGCGGAAGATGATCCCACCGCCCTCGCTTACCTCAGGCCGGAAACTGCACAAGGGATCTTTATTAATTTCAAAAATGTATTGGACACCTCGCGGCGAAAGCTGCCGTTCGGCATTGCCCAGATAGGAAAGGCATTTCGTAATGAAGTAACGCCGGGTAATTTCATTTTCCGGACACGTGAATTCGAGCAGATGGAGATCGAGTATTTCTGCCGGCCGGAGGACGCCCCGCGGATACATCAGGAGTGGATCGACGCCTACGATAATTGGCTCGGCACACTTGGCATATCAAACGATAATATCAAACATTACGAGCAGTCCGAGCAGGAACTTGCGCACTATTCCGATCGAACCGTGGATTTCCTATACCGGTTCTTTCCAGAACGTGAGGATGACGAAAAGCAGTTCGACGAGCTGCTCGGAATTGCAAACCGGACCGATTATGACCTGCGAGTTCATTCGAAAAAACCGGAGGACGCAAATGGTAAGCGTATGAACCCCGATTCGACCGAGGACCTTTCATATTTCGATCCGCAGACGAACGAGAGATTTTATCCTTATTGCATTGAGCCGTCGATCGGTGTGAACCGCACTCTACTTGCTGTTCTGATGGACGCCTACACAGAACGGACAAATGACAAGGGCGAGATTCGTGTTATCTTGAAACTCAAGCCGGAGTTGGCTCCGATCAAAGTTGCCGTCCTGCCGCTTGCAAAAAATAACGAAGGCATCGTATCGCTCGCCAAACAGCTTAGACGCGATCTGCAGCGGTCAATGCGTGCGGTATATGACGATACCGGCGGTATCGGTAAACTATACGCACGTCAGGATGAAATCGGCACGCCGTTCTGCGTCACGGTCGATCACGAATCTCTGGAAGACAACGCGGTGACCGTCCGTGACCGCGACACTTGGGAACAGGAACGCGTGGCTATCGATTCGCTAAATGCGTACTTAAAGGAGCGGCTGCGTTAGTGGTTTGCTTTGGGCCGGCTCTTGAAAATGCGGTGATAGTTATTGTGGCTCTGTCTATCCTTGCCTGAGTCGGCGAAGTGAGGAATCTTAATTTCGATGAAACTCGAGCGTGTGGTTGAATCACATTTGTTGAGGTTCGGTTTATCGGTAGCGGCAGTCCTGCTTGTAACCTTCGTTCTGTTCTTATTCGGCACCCATGTCAATCTGATCACCGTTTCGTTGTCGTTGTTGCTGATAGTGCTCGCATCGGCGACATTTTTCGGCCGAAACCCGGCTTTGCTTGCATCGTTTGTGGCGATGCTTTGTTTGAACTACTTCTTCATCCCTCCGGTCGGGACGTGGCACATTGCCGAATCGCAGAATCTGTTTGCCTGGGCGGCATTTACCCTCACGGCCATCATTGCAGGCGAATTGTCAGCATATGCAAGGCGCCGGGCTCGCGAGGCGGAGCGGTTGTTACAGGAACTTGAAAATGTATTTCAAGACGCGACCGAAGCCGAAGCATTGAAACAGAGCGAACAGCTCAAATCGGCGTTGCTCGAAGCGGTGACCCATGATCTACGGACGCCTTTGACGTCGATCAAAGCGTCGGTGACGACGTTGCTTGACAGTGAAGGCGGCCACCGAACCATAGAACTTAACAGCGAAGGCCGTGCCGAATTTCTTGAGATCATCAACGAAGAAACCGACCGGTTAAATCGCTTTATCGAGAGCATGGTGCAGCTTGCTCGTGTAGAGGCCGGCCCGGCCGGCGGTGCGCCAGCCCTTTCAAATGTCGAGGAGATCGTCTCGATCGCTCTAGAGCGGGCCGAGCCGCTTGCCGTTAATCATAATTTGGCCATAAACCTGCAAAAGAGGTTGCCTCTAATACGCGTGGATGCGCGTGCGATCGCCGAAGTGGTCTATAATCTGATCGAGAATGCGGTGAAGTATTCGAGCCGGGAAACGACTATCACGATCACGGCAATACAGAGTGGCGACAACGTCTTGATCTCGGTCATGGACGAAGGGATCGGTATACCCCAGGAAATGAGGGAGAGAGTTTTTGGAAAATTTGTGCGGCTAGACGGCAGCCATTCTGATGGGCTCGGCCTTGGGCTTGCGATCGCCCGCGGCATTGTCGAGGCTCAAAATGGCCGGATCGAGATCAATTCGGGCGATAATGGTGTTGGCACAAAAGTCACGTTAACTCTGCCGATCGGAAAAGAATGAGCGAACCGAAGAAAGTACTGGTTGTAGATGATGAATCGCAGATCACGCGAGTTCTAAGGCACAGCTTGACCGCCCATCGGTACGATGTGCGTACCGCGGCCGACGGCCTTTCAGCACTTGATACGTATCGCGATTGGCATCCAGACCTGATCATTACCGACTTGCAGATGCCGGAAATGGACGGGATAGAGCTATGCCGGGAAATAAGGAAGGCATCTCAGGTTCCGATCATCGTGCTTTCGGTAAAAGGTGAAGAACGTACGAAGGTTAGTGCTCTAGACGCAGGTGCGGATGATTACGTGCTCAAGCCATTTGGCATTGACGAACTTCTCGCCCGCGTCCGTGCCGCCTTGCGGCGATCGTCAGACATTACTGCCGAGCCTGAAACAAAGTTCGAAGAAGGCGATTTCTTGATCGACCCATCGACCCGCACTGTTTTGGTCAACGGTGTTTCTGTGCATCTAACCCCGACCGAATTTGATCTTTTGGTGTTTCTGTTTCAGAACCGCAATAAGGTGATAACTCATCGCACGATCTTGACCGCGATCTGGGGTGGTAATTACACGGAACAGACCGAGTATCTGCGTGTCTTTATCGGCCAGCTACGCAAAAAGGTCGAGAAAGATCCATCACAGCCGCGTTATTTGCGAACCGAACCGTGGGTCGGTTACCGATTTGACCCCTTTGGTTAACCGCCGACGTGTACGCTGGGCCTCAATTCCGGATCGGGCTCAGCCTGCCGCAGGATCTCTCTGGTGACCGGAGCTGTGTCGCCCTCGCCAAACAGAATGTAACGCATCATATATTTGACCGGATTCCCCTCACTCCAACCGAAGTAAACATGAGGTGTCTTTCCGGTTGTATCCCTGAGATGCAGGAGTAGTGCGGCGATGGCATTAGGGACTGCAGGAGCATGTGTCCTCAAGATCCGATAACCGCCTACGTCCACCCCGCTAACAAAGAGTTTTCCTGTAAATTCCGAAGCGTCACCGATCTCGATCTCATAGAATAGTATCCGGTCACTTGCCGGTATATGGTTGTCGACTCGCTTTTCGTGTTCCTTAAACCGGTATTCGGTTATATCGCCTGTCTCACGACGATTTGTAACGATCCGGATCTCTTCGCCTTCGAGATCGTCTATAAATTCGCGTGCCACCGCGTCGAGTTCGATCTTTTGAACTCGAAGTTCAGTCGTCCTCATTGCCCTCGATATAAACGATGCGACAACGATCGCTAAAATAAAGAGCGATGCGATCTTTATGCCGTCAGGACGTTCGACGATGTTGGTGATAGTCGTGTAACTAAAGACAATGGCGATCGCAAGGTAGACCCATTTTATCGACTGCTGCCGCACCCAAGCAGAGATGGTGACCGCGATCGCGGCCGACGTCATGAGTACTAAAACTCCCGTCGCATAAGCTCCGCCTTGTGCTTCTACATTTGCTTCGAAAATAAATGTGATCGCAAAGCAGATCAGCGTGAAAATAATGACAAGAGGCCGCGAAGCTCGCGCCCAGTTCGGAGCCATACCGTATCTCGGCAGATATCGCGGCACGATGTTAAGCAGCCCTGCCATCGCGGAAGCACCGGCGAACCAAAGGATCAGGATCGTGCTGATATCATAGGCCGTTCCAAATATCTCGCCAAGATATTCGTGGGCCAGAAAAGCCAGGGCACGTCCCGACGCTTTTCCGCCGTGCTCAAATTCGCTAGCCGGTATCAAAACACTCGTGATGAAACTGCTGCAAATGAGAAAAAAGCTCATTATCAACGCCGATGTGCGGAGCAGTTTCTTGGTCTTTTCGATCCGATGCGGGTTTTCGATCAGCGGCATAACGGCAACGCCGGTCTCGAAACCTGACAGGCCAAGCGCCAATTTTGGAAACACCAGCAACGAAAGCCCGATGATCATTAGAATGCTCTGCGGGGCCCCGTTGTTCGTTGTGAAAAGAGCGGTCTTCCAATTAGAAAGCAGAGTTGAATCGATAACAATTTGATAGATCCCGTTAACTATAATGACAAGATTAAGCAGCAAATACGTAGTGACCAGAAAGACTGCGATCCCGATCGCTTCCTTAAACCCCTTAAGGAAGATCGCTGAGAGCACGGCAACCATCATGAGCGTGACCAGAACGGGATGATCAAGGCCCGGAAGATGCGTTTCCACAAATGGATTGTGTATCACGTGTTCCGACGCGTCAGCCGCGGAAAGCGTGATCGTAATGACGAAATCGGTGGCGACGAACCCAAGCAAGGCAAGGACAAAGAGTTTGCTTTTCCAACGCGAAAGTAGGGACTCAAGCATGGAGATCGAGCCTTGTCCGCGGGGGCTTTCGGCGGCAACACGGTTGTAGATCGGCAATGCCCCAAACAACGTGAGCATCACGAGTATCAGAGTTGCGATCGGCGAAAGCACGCCGGCGGCAGCAAAGGCGATTCCGGGCTGATAGCCCAGCGTGGAAAAATAGTCGACACCGGTAAGACACATAACCTGCCACCATGGGTGCTTTTGGTGATGTGCTTTTGCGGTAAATGCGGCGTCCGGTTGCCGAGCACCGTGCATCAGCCAGTTTCTGAATCCGCCCTTAGAATTACCGTTGCTAGAACTCATAAAACGCAATTAAAGGCACGATCAGTGATAGTGACCGCGCCTTTGAACCTTGCTCACATTCATTGATGAGAGCTTTTTCAACTTTAGTATCGAGAGCATAAAGAACCTGTAAAGAAGTCGTAAAGATTTCATAAGGACGAGTGTAGCAATCAAACAAAAAATCTTTACGAACTTTTTATACAAGTCTTAGCTAAAACTTATCTTCGCGCCGTTACGCTAATAAATGTCAGACGTACATTCAGGTCTGACCGAGGAAATTATGAATAGCAGGATCGATACGAAAATCTCCTCCAATGAACGAGCGGTCAGAACAAAGGGCCGCCTGAGAAAGATCTTACTTAACCCCTTTTTCTGCTCAATCATTGCTTCGGCTGGCATATTTGGCGGCATCTCAGCTCTATTTGTTGGCCTGGTATGTGTCGTCGTGCATGGCATTCTCGTTTCGGACAAAGCCTTTGACACGGTCGGCACCGTTCTCCTTATTGCTGCGATCCCGATGATCCTCATCGGGTCGGTCTTTCTAGACGAGATCGAAACAAGAAAATGAACAAGTTTTTGATTTCTGGGGCGATCTTGCTTGGAACTGCCGTGATGGGCAGCGCTCAGCAGACGATATTTAATGTGCCTACCACAGATGTTTTGGCTAGGGGAAAGGTATATGGCGAGATTGATGCAACATTCAAACCAAACCGGGCCGGCGCAGTGGGAAAATTCTCGAGTTTCGTTCCCCGGGTAGTTGTCGGCGTCGGCGGTAATGTTGAGGTCGGCCTAAACGTGACAGGAAATTATCAACCCGGAGTCGACACGACGACTTTGGTTCCGACCGTGAAGTGGAAATTCTACGAGAATGATAAGCACGACACGGCACTGATCGCCGGGACAAACATTTATGTCCCCGTTCGAAATCGTACTTACGACATCGGATCATATTCCTATATTGAGATCAGTAAGACCTTTTTTAAGACACGGTTAACTGCGGGCGGTTATGTCGCAAGCCGAAACGTATTTGCAGCCAAGGCCGTTCGGGCAGGCGGCCAATTTGGCATCGAACGGGCCATAACTAGCAAAATCACGGTCGCGGCAGACTGGATAACCGGAACGCACGCAAGCGGTTATTTTACGCCGGGCGTTATCTACAAACCGACGCCGAGGGTGACGACCTATTGGTCATATTCGATCGGAAACGGAGATGCGAGCCGCGGAAATCATTTTTTCTTATTCGAGCTTGGCTACAATTTTAATTAAGAGGCTATGGATATGTTTGATCTTATTTTTATTGCAGTGATCACGGGGTTTTTCTTATCATCTGTCGGCTATGTCGCTCTATGCGAACGCCTGAGGAAAGGAGCGAAAAGCGAATGAGTTCGGAAACAATTTTAGCGATCGCGTGTGCAGTCATTTTGATGGTCTATCTGTTTTATGCGCTGTTGCGCCCCGAGAAATTCTAATTGCAATGACACTTAACGGACTATTTCAAATTTGTGCTTTCCTTGTCGTGCTCGGACTTTTGACCAAACCGATGGGACTATTTTTGGTAAGAGTTTATAACGACGGTAAGACGATCATCGATCCATTTTTCAAGCCGATTGAACGAGTTATTTACCGTCTGACAAGGGTTGATGCGGAGCGGGAGATGAATTGGAAGCAATATGGCACCGCGATGCTTGTTTTCAGCCTACTCTCAACGCTTGCACTTTACGCTCTGCAGCGATTCCAGTTTTACTTGCCATGGAATCCGCAGACGTTTGCGGGCCTGTCAGAACATCTGTCGTTTAACACGGCAGTCTCATTTGTCACGAATACCAACTGGCAATCATATGGCGGCGAATCAACGATGAGCTACCTGACCCAAATGGCCGGCCTCGCGGTACAAAACTTTAAGTCTGCGGCGGTTGGAATGGCGCTCGCAGCGGCGTTTATTCGCGGCATATCGCGTTTTGAGACGGACAAGCTTGGTAACTTCTGGGTCGATCTCACGCGCGGCACGCTTTATGTCCTGCTTCCTTTGTCGTTTTTCGCGGCGGTCTTTTTTGTGTCGCAGGGTGTAGTTCAGAATCTTAAGCCCTATGAAACGGCTCAACTGACCGATGTTCAGACTGTTCAGGTCGATAAAAAGGAAGCAGACGGGAACGTGGTCAAAGACGCCAACGGTGACAACGTAAAAGAGGATCAGATCGTCGACACACAAACGATCGCCCAGGGGCCGGTTGCGTCGCAGCTTGCGATCAAGATGCTCGGCACCAACGGTGGGGGCTTCTTTAACGCCAACTCGGCACACCCTTTTGAAAACCCGACGCCCCTGACAAATTTCGTCGAGATGTTGCTCATCTTTCTAATACCGGCCGGCTTTACATATATGCTTGGGCGAATGGTGAAGTCTCAAGGGCATGGGTGGGCAGTTTTCGGGGCAATGACGCTTCTGTTTATGGTAGGGACAGTTACGCTCTATTGGGCCGAATCGCGAGGCAATCCGCTCTATCCTGCGATCATAGATCAACATGTCGTCGGCGGTAATTTTGAAGGCAAAGAATCGCGGTTCGGTGTCGCAAATTCTGCATTGTTCGCAACGATCACGACTGATGCCTCTTGCGGCGCTGTGAATTCAATGCATGATAGTTTTACGCCTATCGGTGGGCTCGTGCCGCTTGTCAACATCATGCTCGGCGAGGTTATTTTTGGCGGAGTCGGAGCCGGAATGTACGGCATTCTCGTGATGATCATTCTGACTGTCTTTATCGCCGGCCTAATGGTTGGCCGCACACCGGAGTATTTAGGGAAAAAGATCGAGGCTTTCGATATTCAGATGGGAATGCTCTATATCCTGATCTTCCCTCTGATCATCCTCGGATTTGCGGCGATCTCGTCCATCTCGAATGACTTTGGACTGTCGTCTCTCAATAATCAGGGTGCTCATGGTTTATCTGAGATCATTTACGCGTTCACATCTGGTGCCGGCAACAACGGGTCAGCGTTCGCCGGCCTGAACGCCAATACTCTCTGGTACGATACAACGCTCGGCATCGCGATGCTCATCGGACGTTTCTGTATGATCATACCGATGCTGGCGATCGCCGGTAATCTGGCAGGCAAGAAACTCTTACCCCCGAGCCTGGGAACGTTTCCGGTAAACACCCCGCTCTTCACCGTCCTGCTCGTAAGCATAGTGATCATTGTAGGGGCCTTAACGTTTTTCCCAGCGCTGAGCCTGTCGCCGATACTTGAGCATTTTCAAATGATCAACGGGCAGGTGTTCTAGCGACTAAGATCACCGAGGGAGATGAGTGAGGAAAGATCTATCAGTAAAGAACGTCGTCAGAGATATCAATGGTCTCTGTAGCAAACAAGAAAATGAAAAAAGCAATTTCGATCTGGGACCAAATTATTATTCGGCAGGCGCTTGTAGGCTCGTTTACAAAGCTTGATCCGCGCAAGATGCTGAAAAATCCGGTGATGTTCGTCGTTGAGGTCGGGGCAACCTTTCTGACGTTGAGGATGATCGCCAATCTGATCTCACCGGCGGCGGACAGTTCATTCAGTTTTGAACTCCAGATTACTTTGTGGTTATGGTTCACGGTTCTTTTTGCAAATTTTGCTGAAGCGATGGCCGAAGGCCGTGGAAAAGCCCAGGCAGAAACGCTTCGGAAATCAAGGACCGAAACGACCGCAACACTGATCGAGACGGATGGAACGCAGCGTTCGGTCGCGGCCCCAGATCTCAGAAAGGGGGACATCGTCTATGTCGTCGCTGGTGAATTCATTCCCGGTGACGGTGAGATCGTCGAAGGTGTGGCATCGGTTGACGAATCGGCGATCACGGGTGAATCGGCACCGGTAATCAGGGAGTCCGGCGGCGACCGTTCGGCCGTAACTGGCGGAACACGAGTACTTTCAGATTGGATCAAGGTGAAGATCACCTCAAATCCCGGTGAGACATTCATCGACCGGATGATCGCTCTGGTCGAAGGAGCGTCCAGGCAAAAGACACCGAATGAGATCGCATTGAATATTCTGCTCGCAGGACTGACGATCGTGTTCTTGATTGCGGTTGTGACGCTGCAACCGTTTGCGATCTATTCGAACGCCCCTCAGACCATTTTCGTGTTGATTTCCCTGCTGGTGTGCCTGATCCCAACCACTATCGGCGGACTGCTTTCGGCGATCGGCATTGCCGGAATGGATCGGCTTATACAACACAATGTGCTTGCGATGAGCGGCCGTGCCGTCGAGGCGGCGGGCGATGTCAATACACTTTTGCTCGATAAGACCGGCACGATCACGTTCGGAAATCGCGAGGCGAGCGAATTTATTCCGCTCACGGGCGTCACCAGTGAAGAACTCGCCGACGCCGCTCAACTCTCGTCTTTGGCAGACGAAACGCCCGAAGGCCGCTCGATCGTTATTTACGCGAAAGAAAAATACGGCCTTCGCGGCCGCGAGATCCACGAGTTGTCCGAGAATCAGGCAGAGTTTATTGCATTTACTGCCCAAACCCGTATGTCCGGCGTTAATCTTGATGGCCGTCAGATCAGAAAAGGAGCGGTCGATGCCGTCGAAAAATATGTTCTCAGCGGCGGCCAGCAATCGCCTGCCGAGCTTCGCGAGGTCGTCGAGCGCATCGCGATGGCAGGCGGTACGCCCCTCGTAGTTGCCGACAACCACAAACCGCTTGGTGTTATTTATCTAAAAGATATCGTCAAAGGGGGAATGCGGGAGCGTTTCAGCCAACTGCGACAAATGGGTATCAAAACAGTGATGATCACCGGTGATAACCCGCTGACGGCCGGTTCGATCGCGACGGAAGCTGGCGTTGACGACTTTCTTGCCGAGGCGACGCCTGAAGACAAAATGGCACTGATCAAACGCGAACAGGCCGAGGGTAAGCTCGTCGCCATGACCGGCGATGGTACAAATGACGCTCCGGCTCTCGCTCAGGCGGACGTCGGCGTAGCAATGAATACAGGCACTCAGGCGGCGAAAGAAGCCGGAAATATGGTCGATCTCGATAGTGATCCGACAAAACTGATCGAGGTAGTCGAGATCGGCAAACAGTTATTAATGACAAGAGGGGCACTCACGACGTTTTCCATCGCAAACGATGTTGCAAAGTATTTTGCGATCATACCGGCAATGTTCGCCGCAACATTTCCGGTGCTCAATGCCCTGAACATAATGGGGCTCAAAACCCCTCAATCCGCGATACTTTCGGCCGTGATATTTAATGCACTCGTAATTATTACGTTGATACCGCTTGCGCTTCGCGGAGTGAAATACCGCCCGATGTCAGCGTCAAAACTGCTGCAGCGAAATCTGCTGATCTACGGATTAGGCGGGCTGGTAGCGCCGTTCATCGGCATAAAGATCATTGACGTCATTATTACATCGCTTGGACTGGCATAGTAATTAAGGTCCCGGCTTTAAGGGGCATTTTGTAGGACGAGGGGCCACCAGAAGGTGGATCTCAAAACGAATATGAAAGACTTGATCACATCCGTGTTAATGTTTTTGGTTCTAACTGTTTCACTTGGTATTTTATATCCGCTCGCTGTTTTGGGCGTAAGTCAGGCGCTATTCCCGTATCAGGCGAACGGCTCGTTGATCGTTTCAAACGGAACGACGCTTGGTTCAGAATTGATCGGACAGACGTTTTCGTCGCCGGGTTATTTCCACTCTCGGCCGTCAGCGGCCGGCAACGGCTATGACGCAGCGGCATCAGGGGGATCAAACCTCGGCCCGACGAGCAAAAAGCTCATCGACCGGATCACGGCCGATGCCGAAGCCATGAGATCCGAGAATCCGGGAACGCCGATCCCGGCGGACCTGGTTACCGCCAGCGGCTCAGGCTTGGACCCGCATATCTCACCCGCCGCCGCTGATTTTCAAATACCGCGTGTTGCAAAAGAAAGAAAAATAAAGGAAAAGGAACTGCGTGAGATCGTTGCCAAATTTACCGTTTCTCGCGACCTGGGATTCTTAGGAGAACCGAGGGTAAATGTGCTTTTGCTGAACCTCGAACTGAATAAGGTCAAGCCGATGCCCGGCAAATAATAACCGATAGCTGCAGAACTTTGATACCATGTTCGTCGATACGGAAATTACTGAAATGCCAGACCGTGACGGCGTTCGACCGTCGCCGGAATCGCTCCTAAAAATGGTCACCGATCGTGAACGGGCGAAGCTGCGCGTTTATGTCGGTGCTGCCGCCGGGGTTGGAAAGACGTATCAGATGCTCGACGATGCGCACCAGCTTCGCGAGCAGGGAATCGATGTCGTAATAGGCGTCGTCGAAACTCATGGCCGTGCCGAAACTGAGGAGCAAATCAGGGACCTCGAAGTAATTCGACCGAAAAAGATCGAATATCGCGGCAGTACGTTCGAAGAAATGGATCTGCAAGCCATCATAGATCGGCAGCCTGATGTGGCGATCGTTGACGAACTCGCTCATTCAAATATCGAAGGTTCACGTAATCAAAAGCGCTATGAGGATGTGCTCGAACTGATCGATCATGGCATCTCAGTAATAACTGCCGTCAATATACAGCATATTGAGTCGCTCAACGACGTTATTACACGTACGACCGGCATCAACGTTCGCGAGACCGTGCCCGATTGCTTCTTTAACCGGGCCGATGAAGTGATCGATGTCGACGTTTCGATCGATACGCTGCGAACGCGACTGAGGCAAGGCAAGATATATTCGGTCGAAAAGATCGAGCAGGCATTGAATAATTTTTTCCGAAAGGGAAATCTCGCTGCCCTGCGCGAACTTGCACTCCGTCAGGTCGCACAACAACAGGCGGTAAAAGATCAGGAATATCGCGAGCGCGAAGGATTGGAACACGCGGTGATTCCGGAAAAGGTAATGGTTTGCATGGCTTCGCGGGGGAGTGCGAAGAAGATCCTACGCACGGGCTCACGAATCGCCGGACGCTTTGCAAGCGAGGATTGGTCTGCCGTTTATGTCGAAACGCCAAACGAAGAGCCCGGGCGCATCCCTCCAGGAGCTTACGCCGCTCTGCAGGAAAACATCAATTTTGCCAAAACGCTAGGAGCCAAAATCGTTCGTTTAAAATCGAGCAATGTTGCCGATGCGTTGCTCGAATATGCCCGTGAAAATGGGATCACACATGTCATTTTTGGGCAGTCCGCACGCTCACGCTGGCAGATATTCTGGAAAGGTTCGATCATTAACCGCTTTCTTCGTGAGGTAAAAGATGCGGCGGTTCACGTTATCCCATTAGAAAAAGAAAAATAAAGCTAGTCCTGGTCAAACGGTTCGGGGTATCTTGCACCGTCGGCAAGTTCAAATTGCTTCGCCTTGGCTCGTGGGGCACAATGAGAGTTTGAAAGCGATGACTCGTGTGCCTCAACTTGTTTCTGATCTGGCGGTTGCCGTCCGTGCAGCGGGCGGGCGTGCAATGCTCGTCGGCGGTTGTGTCCGCGACGAGATAATGGGCGTTTGGCATAAGGATTGGGACGTCGAGGTCTATGGCGTCGAGCCATTAAAACTCAGGGAGATCTTAGACGGGATCGGCGATGTAAACGTAGTTGGCGAGGCATTTGCCGTCTATAAGATCGGCGTCGGCCTGGATGTCTCGATCCCTCGGCGTGAAAGAAAAGTGTCGGTAGGCCATCGAGGTTTTGTGGTCGAGGGCGACCCGGATATGTCATTCGAAGAGGCGTGTTCGCGTCGTGATTTTACGATCAACGCGATCCTCAAAGACGCGTTGACGGACGAGATCGTCGATCCGTTTGACGGGCAGGGCGATATTGTGCGAAGGCTGCTTAGGATGGTGTCCGGCGACACGTTTGCCGACGACAGTCTTCGTGTATTGCGGGCGTGTCAGTTTGCGGCTAGGTTTGAGTTCGAAATTGATACGGAAACAGTTGATGTCTGTAGAACGATCGACGTTACCGATCTGCCGAAGGAACGGGTTTGGGCGGAGATCGAAAAGCTGTTGCTGAGATCCCGCAGGCCTTCAATTGGTCTGAAATGGCTCTACGATCTTGGCGTCGTTGATCAGGTATTCCCGGAAATGGCATCGCTTGTCGGAGTTCCGCAGGAGCCTGAATGGCACCCCGAGGGCAACGTCGACGTGCACACCCTGATGGTCGTTGACGAAGCCCGCAAGTTGATCGATGGTCTGGACCACCCACGGCAGGTCGCTACTATGCTCGGGGCCCTCGCCCATGATTTTGGTAAGCCGCCAACGACAGAGTTTATTGAAGGGCGAATTCGATCTAGGGGGCACGATGAAGCCGGCGTTGAGCCGACTTTAACTTTCCTCGATCGTTTAGGTGTTCACACGCTTGATGGATTCGATGTTCGAAAACAGGTTATCGAACTGGTTCGCTATCATTTGAAGCCGGGTGAGTATTTCAAAGCAAAGTCACCCGTTGGCGACGGAGCGTTTCGGCGCCTCGCGAGAAAAGTTGAACCCGACCTGCTTTACCGTGTCGCAAAAGCTGACAGTCTTGGCCGAAATCCCGAGTGGCTTCCGAAAGAAAAATGGTTTGGAAGCGAAGCACAGGAGTGGTTCATCGAGAGGGTCCGGGAACTTGAGATCGAAAAAAAAGCTCCCGATCCTATTTTGTTGGGCCGACACCTGATCGCACTTGGGCTTGATCCGTCACCCAGATTCAAACAGATCCTCGACGCGGTCTATGAAATGCAATTAGACGGAAAGGTCCTGGACGTTGATGCGGCGATCGAAGAGGCCCGAAAACTCATTTGATCTAGCCGCGGCTGCAGCCTATAGCTTGGTCTTGATAAAGATAGATTCCGGGACATTTTTAATGACGAACATGATCTGCTGCCACACAGGGAAGTAATACAGAGTCCGCTTTTTTGAAAGATATGCTTTAAATATCGCTTTTCCGATCTGATCAGGTTTTGCGGTGAGTATGCCGGGCAGATCCATTCCTTCGGTCATTTTGGTTGCGACGAAACCGGGCTTTACTGTCATCACATTTACATTGGTTTTCGCGAGGCGATGCCGAAGGCCTGCCATAAATGCGGAAAAGCCTGCCTTCGCCGAACCGTAAATGTAGTTGCTCTGCCGTCCGCGTTCTCCTGCAACTGAAGAAATGCCAATGATCGAGCCTGCATCGCGTTTTTCGAGATCGTTGGCGATTATCGACAGTATCGAAACGGCTCCGGTGTAATTCGAGGAGATCACCTTTTCCGCCTCCTGCCATTCGGATTCGGCCGTTTTTTGATCGCCGAGTGAACCGATCGCGTATAAAACCACGTCAGGTTTTACGGCCAGATCGGCATAAAATTTTCTATGCGACGGTATATCAGCTGCATCGAACTCACAAAGATCGACAGACACATCGTGCCGGATCTCTATATCAGACTTAATTGGTGCTAGCGAGGCGGAGTCGCGTGCTGCGAGAATGATATTGAACCCATTTGCAGCGAACTCTTGGGCCGTGGCCTGGGCAATATCTGAGCGTCCGCCAAGAACCAATAGTGTATTAGCCATAAAATTAAAATTCGAGCCTTTTTGATTGCGCGGAAGCAAACCGGCCCGAGAAAACTTTCTCAGAATAGCCACTATGAAAGACAGCCGCTTTCATCCGTGCGTCTTTGGCCAGATAGATCCGTCCATTATATTTCATCACCAATTCGTCAAGCTCGTCGAGCAAGGCGAATACTTTTGGGTCCACCTTGAAATCTAAAGCCAATGTATAACCCTCGAGAGGAAAACTCATCACAGCATTAGGACTGGCCTTGCCAAAGAGCTTAAGAACCGCAAGGGGCGATCCCTGGCCCGACCGGGCTATCTTATTTAGTATCGCGACCAGGCCGTCGTGACTAGCGGGCTTCGGTAGCACGAACTGGTACTGTACAAATCCATTTTTGCCATAAGCGCGATTCCAGTTATGGATACCGTCGAGTGGGTAAAAGAACGGATCGTAGTGGATCACGCTTTCCACACGGCGACGCATTTGTCGATGGTAATATGCACTATTCAATGCCTTTACCGTAAGAAAATTCACCGAGAACGCCGGCAGATTCAAAGGGATATTAATAGCTTTTTCAGAATGAAGCCGCAAAGGATGTATTCGATTTTCGGGCGTAAGTTCGTCTAGACTGCTGTGTTCGCCCGTCATTAAGATCGACCGCCCCAAGTTTCGCCCCTTAGCGAAACAATCGATCCAGGCAACCGAATATGTACTCGAATTTGATGCTTCAAATAGCTTCATCACTTCGTCGATATCGTGTGCCTTTTCAGCGACTTGGCTGATAAAAGAGGTTTCGATCGGTTTCAGTTTAAATTTGGCCTTTAGGATAATTCCTGTGAGGCCCATGCCGCCGCAGGTTTGCCAGAATTGGTCGGGATTCGCGGTCGGGGAACAGACAACCACTTCACCGCTTCCGGTAAGAAGCGAAAATTCGATCAAGTGATCAGAAAAACTCCCATCGCGATGATGATTCTTGCCGTGAACATCAGCCGCGATCGCGCCGCCGACTGTAATGAATTTTGTCCCGGGTGTGACCGAAAGAAAATACCCTTTTGGGACCGCGACCTTGAGGATGTCTGCAAACATTACACCGGATTCGCACTCGATCACGCCGGTTTCGATATCAAACGATAAAAAACGGTTAAGCCGAAGCGTAGAGAGTATATTTTGGCCAAGCGAGGAATCGCCGTAGGAGCGACCATTCCCGCGGGCTATCACGGTTTCGTGTTCAGCGACGAATGATCGTATCTCGGAAAGTTCAGAGGTCTCTTTTATCTCTGCTTCGACCGCCGGATAATGGCCCCAATTTGTAATCATTTTACGTGGCATAAAGGATCACAAAAAACGAGATCAGCCAGAGTCCGATCATTACCTGGATCATCGTATCTTTCAGCAAAATTAGTGTCGGAGAACCGCTCTTTTGCTCGACAATAGCGATCTGAAGGAACCGGAGCATACCTAGTATGACAAAAATGGACGTAAGATATATGTGGTCGGAATGGAGTCTTTGAACAACATCCTCAGAGACCGTATACATTATGTAGCAGACGATCGTCGTGCCACCGAGAACCACACGACACGTGTCTATAAATGCCAAAGTATATCCGGAAAGTGAGGGGCGAAGGCTCTCTTTATCAACATCGAGTAGCAGATCGTCCCGACGTTTTCCGAGAGCGAGGCAGCAGGCAAGTAAAAATGTCATCAATATGAGCCATTTCGAGACCGGGACCTCAGCTGCGATCCCGCCCGCCAATACCCTAAGAATGAATCCGAGAGCAATCAGCGAAATATCGATCAACGAAATATGCTTGAGGACCAAGCTGTAGAGGACATTCAGAACAAAATAACCACCAATTACATAGAGAAAGGCCGATCCGACCGCATATGCAAGCAGACCAGCGATGGCGGCAAACACTATCAGCAACAGAGAGGCCGATCTGACACTAATTGCTCCGGTTGCGAGGGGACGTCCTCGTTTGACCTCATGGATCTTATCTTTTTCGAGGTCGAAGATATCGTTGAGGATATAGACGGCACTTGCCGCGGCGCAAAACGAAGCGACCGCGACAGCCAGTTTCGGCGTCGAAAACAGAATGCCGATCTTCCCGGCAAAAAATGCCGGGATCAGAACGAATCCATTTTTGACCCATTGCTGAGGCCGGATGAGTTTTAAGTATTGTTTCAAGATTGACTACTTTCCTTACGGTAATGCCTGCGTTTCCCTATGTTTAAGAATTGTAATCCAAGCCGCAAGCACGGCAAAGAACAGTACGAACATACCATATCCGGCATGAGCCATGTAAAAGTTGAGTTGGCCACGCTGCAATGCGAAGACGGTCGAGGTGAAAAGCAGGACATAGAGCTGAACGATCGCGCTGTTTCTGAAGAAAACGGCACAGTCCCGGCCCATTTTCTGAAAGGAAAGAGCGATCGAGAGCAGCAACGCAGATCCCGGAATGATTATGCCGGCATACGGCATGAAGCTCTCTAGTTCCTTTACCTTACTGGCCTGTGAGATCAGAGGTGCAAAACCGGCGGGGTCATAGATCCAAAAAGGAAACGTAACTGAAAAGAAAACAATAGCGGTGACAGTGAGGTACTTCGCGATCTCTTTGAGCGGGGCGGTCTGCACAAGCACGGAAAGAAATAAGGGCATCGAAAGGTAAAAATTGGTTCGTGAAGAAAACCCGATACCGAGAAGCACTGCGGGAAGCAGCCGTTTCCACACCGATGAGTTAGGGTCGGAAATCGTCGTGACCATAAACCACATCGCTATGACAACATAGATCGTATTCGAAATATAGTCGGAGCCCGTGACGAGGCCGTGGTAAACCGTTGGGCTGATCGCCAGCAGCGTCAGCAAAACGCCAAGAGCAGCGGCTGCGGATATTTGAAGGCGAACCGCGGCGAAAAGGGCACCCAGCCACACGACGTTTTGCAGCTGAAGCAGGCCGATCGCAACAAACGGGATCGCCAAAAAGATCGCTCCCGGCATAGGCGAAATAAGCAGTCCGAGATAGGTGCGCTTGTAATAGGGATATTGCCCGCTCATGACATCTTTTGCAGCAGATATCATCGCATCATCAACATCACCGCCGGCACCAAAGGTCCCTGAGTTCGCGATCGGATACCCGAGGATCGCGATCACTGCAAGAATGAGGAGAATGAGACCGGCGGCGATCAAAGCGGTTTTATCATTGATCCTCAACAAAAATGGCTCGACCAGAAACCGGAGCGAAACAAAAAGTGCCGCCGTTCCCAAAATGAAAAAGGCGGCAGTCCCGGCGATGCCGGAGTATTTTAATACCGTGTCGATCGACGGCAAAAGTAAAAGAGCCGCAAATCCTAACACTCCGAGATAATGGATCGGTTTTGTTTCGACCATCGTAGGTGGGCTTTGCGGCTCTTTGTGTCTTACTTGCCTTCGAGAAAGGCCTTTAACCGACGTGAACGCGACGGATGACGCAGCTTTCTAAGAGCCTTGGCCTCGATCTGACGAATACGTTCGCGTGTTACGGCAAAGTGCTGGCCGACCTCTTCGAGCGTGTGCTCAGATCCCGTATTTCCTAGCCCGAAACGCATCTTGATGACCTTTTCTTCGCGTGGGGTAAGCGTTGCGAGAACCTCGTCCGTTATTTCGCGAAGGTTTGAGAATGTCACGCTCTCGGCCGGATTTAATATCGATTTGTCTTCGATAAAATCGCCGAGATGCGAATCTTCCTCTTCTCCGATCGGTGTTTCCAATGAGATCGGTTCCTGAGCGATCTTTAGCACCTTTCGCACTTTTGAGACGGGGATGTCCATCCGTTTTGCGATCTCTTCGGACGTCGGTTCACGGCCAAGCTCCTGCACCAGCAGACGCGAAGTGCGAATAAGTTTGTTGATCGTTTCGATCATGTGCACCGGGATGCGGATCGTGCGGGCCTGATCGGCGATCGCACGGGTGATAGCCTGCCGGATCCACCACGTGGCGTATGTCGAGAATTTGTAGCCTCGACGCCACTCAAACTTATCGACGGCTTTCATCAGACCGATGTTGCCTTCCTGGATCAGATCGAGGAACTGCAGGCCGCGATTCGTGTATTTCTTTGCGATCGAGACCACAAGGCGAAGGTTGGCTTCGACCAACTCGCGCTTTGCCTTGTTCGTGTCAAACTCACCGACGCTGATCGTTTGGTAGGACCGTTTGATCTCTACGACAGGAAGATGATATTTTTCTTCGATCTCAGTCAAGATCGCCTTAGCATCTGCGATCTTTGCATTCAGTTCTTTTTTCTCGGCCGCCGCAGGCTTTTTCTCAAGCTTTTCCTTGGCTTTAGCAATGCTGCGCTCGGCTTTTTTGATATCGTCAACGACCTTGCGGATCGCTGCGATCAAAACCTGACGCGAACGTTCCGTCAGATTGAGGTGCTTGATCTCAAGAGCAATGTCGAGCCGCAAACGTGCGGTCTTTCGCCTTAGCGTTAGAACCTTCTTAGTCTTTTTGCCTTCCGTCTTTATCTGCTCATTTATGAGGGCAACCCAGGCTTTGAGAACCGGCTGGTAATTTTGCCTAATGCTCTCGATGCCTTCGAGCGTCCAGCGAAGATACTCTTCTGCCTTATCTTCCTCGATAGAGATCTCCGCCTGTTCCGAAAAGACCACTGTTTCGCGAATGCTTGCCTTACCGGCGGCCAGGTCGTCGCCGATCTTCAGCAGACGTTCGACTGCGATCGGTGAACGCGAGATCGCTTTATGAGTTTTGATCTGGCCGCGTTCGATGCGTTTCGCGATCGCGACTTCGCCCTCACGATTAAGCAGCGGAACTATGCCCATTTCACGCAGATATAGGCGAACAGGATCATTCGACTTATCAAGCACACCGGCCGATAGGTCGAGATCGAGATCGTCTTCGTCAGCGGCGGCTTCCTCTTCCTCGTCATCGAGTGCCAGATTTGAGGCTCGTTCGAGTAACTGAGCGTCGGTTTCGGCAACGGAGATGTTTGCCCCTTCGAGGCGTTCCAAAACGTCTTCGATGTCGTCAGCCGACAACATATTTTCAGGGAGTTCGCGGTGGAGTTGATCGAGACTCAACCCCTTTTTTCGCCTGCCTAAAGCCATCAGGCGATCCATTAAGTCTTCTTTTTCGTCGTAATCAGCCATATTTGATAAATTCTATTTGATTGAAACACCGTGTAAATCGTTGTTCACAATATATTTATTAACGATTTAAGTGCCGGAATTGTTTCATTCCGGGCGCTCGGGTTTAAATGGGAAAGTATATCACAGATCAATGATACGACGTTGAAGTTCACGGCGAATTTTTTCAAGTTCGAGCTGTTCATAGGTGAGTTGGTTAAAAAGCTCATTATCACCAGTTTGCTCGGCGATCTTTGCTTCGCGGCTTATCTCCATAACACGATTGGCGATCGCCATGTTTCTGAGACTGAAGACACAGTTTTCTGCTTGTTGGAGAACGCTGTCGATCGCATCATCCTTTTCGCGGCGAGGAACGCCCGCAAGCAGTTCCTGAGCGAGATCGACGGACGTTTCGTCATCTCCGATGTGCTCAAGGAGGTTTTCAGGTGTGAGATCGCTACCTGCACTATGAACGGCAATGAAAGCGGAAAAGAGCTCGCCGGTCGAAAGGTTTTCGTAATCACTGAGCTCGAGCTGAGGCACGATTATATTTCGCAGATCTCGATCGAAAACCAGAAGTTCAAGCAGATGCCGCTCTGCAACGGTTATTTTTGCCCGGCCCACACGGGAGAATTTCTGTGTGAATATACCTGTAGGGGTGTGGCCAGTGGTTTTGAGAGACGACCAAAGTTCCCGCCGCAGCCCCGCATCCTCGATATGAAAAAAGGCCATCGCCTGATCAAAACTCTCGCGGCGTTGAATATTATTGCCGATCGCTGATATGACGGGCAGGAAATCTTCGATAGCTTCGGCTTTTTGTTTTGCGTTATTAATATTGCGGCCCGCAGCGGCGGCATCAAGTGCAAATCTTAGAAACGGGGTGGCCTTTCCGCGGCGTTCGTTGTATTTATCAACTCCGTTCTCGCGGATGAAATCGTCCGGATCCTTGCCATCGGGAAGGACGAGCACTTTGATATCAAAATCCTGCGGCAGCAAATGCTCGATGGAACGCCGGGCGGCTTTGATACCGGCACTGTCCCCGTCGTAATTGATAACGACGCGTTTAGTAAAGCGACTGAGCAGTTTTGATTGTTCGGGTGTGAAAGCAGTGCCGAGGCTTGCGGCGACATTCGTGATCCCAAATTGATACAGGGCGATGAGGTCGAGATAGCCTTCGACAAGGATCGCAAATTTCTTTTTCCGAATATCCTCCTTCGCCTGGAAAAGCCCATAGAGGTGTTCCCCCTTTGTGTAGGCAGCGGTCTCGGGCGAGTTAAGATATTTTGGTTCGTCAGCACCCATTGCTCTGGCACCGAATGCGACGGGCTTGCCGTTCACATCTAAAACCGGGAACATGATCCGCCCGCGAAAGCGATCGAAAATTCTTTCTTTCTCTTCGTTTACAGAAACAAGGCCGCTCAGTTCTATCAGCTTTTCATCAATTTTTCGCTCGCGCATCACAGCCAGCAATCCGTCCCATTTGTCGGGTGAAAATCCCACGTGGAATGCTTTTTGTGTATCAGTCGAGATGCCTCTTTGTTCCAGGTATTCGCGAGCGGCCTTTGCCTTAGCGTTTTTGGCTTGTAGTTCCGCTTCCCAGAAGTCGAGAGCGATCTGATTTAGCTCGATGACCTGTTCAGCAAGTTGTTTTTTCTCTTCGCGTTGCTTTTTGCCGCGTTCGTACGAGACATCATCGACCGGCTCGGGGAGCAACACACCGCTGATCTCGGCGACACGCTTCACGGCCTCGGGAAAGTTGAGCCCTTCCATTTCCATTAGAAAATTAAACGCCGTCCCGCCTTTGCCGCAGCCAAAACATTTGTAAAACCCCTTGCCCGGATTGACCGAAAACGAAGGCGTTTTTTCCTGATGAAACGGACAGCAAGCCATCCAGTTTTGCCCCTTTTTCTTCAGATCCTGAGCATACGGCTGTATTATCCGCACCAGATCGGCACGGTTTTTCAGGTCGTCAATGAAATATTGGGGGTAGAGCATCTGCTATTGTTTCAGTACCGCGATGGTAGCACCGTTTCCGCCTTGGGCGGATGGGGCGAATTCATAGCGTTCCACGAGTTCGCTATTCTTCAAGAAATGATGAACGTAATTCTTTAGAACGCCGGTGCCAAAGCCATGAATTATACGCACACGCGGTGTACGTGCCATGTAAGATTCGTCGATGAAACGGTCAAGCTCATACTCGGCGTCTGCGGTAGTGCGGCCGATTAGATTGAGCTCCGCAGGGATGTCGCTGCCGTCAATTTCGCGAGAAGCTATAATGTGCGGGGAAGGCACCCTCCCTATCGGTCGGGTTTCCGCCTTTTGTTGTTCTGCGGGTTGAAGTTCGGCGACCTTTTCGCGCAATCGCAGATTACCGACTAGTATCTCCGCTACTTCCTTGTCTATGCGTTCGATAACGCCTATGTTTCCGAAAGATGTAATTACCTTCGAACCTACGGAAAGGACAACGGCGTCCGCGGAAGTGGTTGCCTCTCCTCCGTTTGGCGGGGAGCCGGGAAGTCGCGAGCCAAATCTGGACTTTGGGCTTTGAACCTTGGACATAACCGCCCTATTCAATTCAGATTTTCGCGCCGAGCGTTCTTTATCCAATTTGTTCTTTAAGGCCTTGTCTTCAATCATCTGCATGAATGCCTTTGACTGGCGGTCAAACTCGTCGAGGGCTTTTGACAGTTCGGCTTCGAATTCTCTTTGGCGAACCTTTTCTTTTTTGACAGCTTCGTTTTCAAGGCCGGCGTATTTCATCGCGACCGCCTCGCGTTCATCTTCGAGTGCGATGCGAAGATCCGTGGCGATGCGAATCTCGGTCTGAAGTTTTTTGAGATAATCTTCTGCTTCCTGAGCAGAAATATCTAAATGTTTGCGTGCTTGATTAATAACGTCCTCCGAAATCCCGAATCGCCGGGCGATCTCGATCCCGGACGATGCACCAGCGAGGCCAATAAGCAACCGGTAGGTCGGCTGGAGGGTTTTTTCGTCAAATTCGACCGAGGCGTTGATGACGCTCTCGTCGTTTGCCGCGTACATTTTCAGCCCGCGATAGTGGGTCGAGGCAATGACCTGGGCACCTTTTTGGCGAAAATGATCGACGATCGCGACTCCGAGGGCCGAGCCTTCTTCGGGGTCTGTGCCGGTTCCGGCTTCGTCAAGAAGCACGAGCGACGGAGGTGAGCATTGTTCGATCATGCCGGCGATGTTAGACATGTGCGAGGAAAACGTCGATAGATTCGCTGAAAGGGATTGGTGATCGCCGATGTCCGCCAGAATTGAACGATAAAACGGCACTCGTGCCTGGGTTGCGGGGACAGGCAGGCCCGAGATCGCCATCAGGCTAAGGAGTCCGGCCGTCTTTAATACAACTGTTTTGCCTCCGGCGTTAGCTCCGGAAATGATCATGACGGCGTTTTGCCTAGTCAAGGATAGGCTAGACGATACGATTCCGGAAGAAAGAACCACGCCGTCGGCCGATCGGGCTGCTACCCCTCCTTTGAAAGTAGGGGAGCTGCTGCGGAGATTTTCTTCGAGGAGTGGGTGCCGGGCTTCGATGAGTTCAAGGGTATTGTCGTCAGTAATTTCAGGCACGACTGCGTTGAATTTGCGGGCAAATTCGACCTTCGCTCTAATGAAATCTAATTCCGCGACTGCCTCGACGGCGGTTTCGACGGCCGGGAGTTGTTCGCGAAGCTGTTCCGTCACGGCAAAGAGGATGCGGGCGACCTCGCGTTCTTCTTTGCCTTTTAGGTTTTGCAGCTCGTTGTTAGCCTCGATCGCATCCAGTGGTTCAATAAAAACCGTAGATCCGCTCGACGAGAACCCATGAGCGACGCCGGCTACCTTGCCTCGAAAATCCGTCTTTACGGGTATTACGAAACGGTCATTTCGAACCGTAACGATCTCGTCCTGTATGGCAGTTCCGGCGGCACGCATCGCAGATTCAAGCGACCTGGTCAGTCGGCCTTTCTGCGAGCTGATCTCGCGACGCAATTTTCCGAGTTCCGGGGATGCCGCATCGTCGATCTCGCCCCCGGGTAGCAATTTCTTATTGATCTGATCTATGACAGAAAGGAGCGCGGGCGGAATATGCTCAACTATCGCCCAAAGGATAGGCACAGAGTCCTTTTCAGATTGGATCGCTGCGCGGGCGAACAGTGCCTGTGTGCAAACTCGCGAGATCTCGAGCATCAACGCCGGTTCAAGCGATGCGTTCTGTATTCGCAGGATCGCGACCGCTTCTGAAGGGTCGCCCAGACCGCTGAATGACCATGAAACCTGATCTGCCTCATTCAGTACGATCGTTTCAGCTATCGCGGCGAGAGCGTTATCGAGTTGGAGTCGGCTTTCGACGGGCCTAAGCCGGGCAATTCGCTCTTCTCCCATAGGTGTCTGGGCGTGGCGGCTGACAAGCTCGAGGAGCTTGGCGTATTCTAATGTGTCGAGTGAGTGGCTCATTTCTATCTGGCCCGGTCCGGATCAGGTGGGCCCCAGGATACCAGAAGCACTTGATCCTAAATTTTTATTTCAAAAAGCGGTTCTCGCCCGTCGATCCTTATAGGAATCTTTCCCTAACCTCAGGTGTCGGCAGCATACAGGCGTCTTGCCGCCCAAACAATTTATAGCGATTTCGAGCGAAAAGCCTGTATGCCCAGTCACGAATGAACGCCGGAACGACAATGAAAACATACCCGAGCGACCAAATGCCGCCGAGTGTTTTTGCAACTCGAAGCCCTGCCGTCGAATGCAAATACGCTTTGCCGTTCTCGACAAGTATTATCGAATCGATATCGTCGCCGATCGCAAACCTTGACCGCAGTTCCTGTCCGGCCTCTGATTGAAGCGCCGCGAATTTGAATTTCTTATCCGGGTCATTCCGGATGATGAAATTGACGGCACCATTACAGAAATTGCACACACCGTCGAACAGAACGATCGAACTCATAATAAAAAATTCTACAGCAATTTTCGGATAGATTTCAGTCGGACAAGCGAATAAACTCGAAAACATGGAAACGGAAGTTTTTTGGAAGGCGGTACAGGAGCGTGATGCTAGATTTGACGGGGCTTTTGTATTCGGAGTGAAGACAACGGGCATTTTTTGCCGTCCTTCGTGCCGGGCCAAGGCGGCTAAACGCGAAAATGTTGAGTTTTTCGAAGAAATAAAACGGGCGGAATTAAGTGGTTTTCGAGCTTGCCTCAAATGCAGGCCGAAGAAGGCAGACGGGGCCGATCCGCAAGCTGAATTAGTGATCAAGGCTCTCAAAATGATCGAGGCGGATACCGAGATCTCGCTCGAAGAGATCAGCGGAAAGGTTGGAATTAGTCTGTTTCATTTTCAGAGGGTCTTTAAGGAGTTCATTGGCATTTCACCAAAGAAATATGCGGAGGCAAAGCGAATGGAGAATTTCAAGGGAGAATTATCCGGTGGCAGCGACGTAGTAACGGCAATGTATGAGGCGGGTTATGGTTCTAGCAGGGGATTGTATGAAAAGGCAGTCGCAAAATTGGGAATGACACCCGCGATCTATAAAAAGGGTGGGAAAGGAATGAATATAAATTACATAATTACCGAATGCGAACTCGGAAAACTGCTCGTCGCGAGGACCTCACGCGGCATTTGCAGCGTTACCTTTGGCGATTCGGAAAGCGAATTGAAGTCAGGACTCGAAGCCGAATTTCCAAACGCTGAGATCTCGAAAGACGATCACGACCTCGGTAACGCGGTGGAAAGTATTATCAAATACCTTGCGGGGAAAAATAAGCGGCTTGTATTGCCGCTCGATCTGCAGGCGACGTCGTTTCAACTGCAGGTTTGGGATCTGCTTAGAAAGATCCCATATGGCGAGACCCGTTCATATACTGACATCGCGCAGGAGCTTGGCGACAAAAAGAAGGTTCGGGCGGTTGCACGGGCTTGTGCAACAAATCGCGTAGCGTTGGTCGTACCATGCCATCGCGTCGTCGCCAGCGATGGTAAACTCAGCGGCTACCGCTGGGGGCTCGAACGCAAAAGCAAGCTACTCGCCGCTGAAAAGGAGTCGTGACATTGATCCCGAGGTTCAGTCGTTTCGGATTCGCGGCCGTCGTTGTTGCGAGCCCGAAACTTTTTTTATATGCTCTGCGTAACATAAAATTCAAAAGTAGTTCCAAATTTAACTCGAAAGTTATGAGATCAAAGCTAGTTATGGTTTTGTTTGCGGGTCTTTTCCTGATCACGGGTTCGTCCGCATATGCACAGAGTTACGCGATCACAAATGCAAGGATCGTGACCGTGTCAGGGGCGACGATCGAAAAGGGAACCGTGGTTGTTAGAAACGGCCTGATCGATGCTGTCGGAGCGAATGTAACGGCGCCCGCAGATGCTCAAGTGATAGATGGGGCCGGGATGACTGTCTATCCTGGGTTTATCGATTCGATGTCAAATGTCGGAATGCCGGCTGCTGCCGTCCGCACACAAGGACAAGGCGGCGGTGGGGCTGCGGCAGCGGCAGCAGCAGCAGCGGCGACCTCGCAACCAATGTCAAACTCGAACTACCCGGCCGGTTTGCGTCCTGAGGACGCGGCGATCGACGACCTTAGGGCTGGTGACAGCCAATTCGATTCCATTCGCGGAGTCGGGATCACGACCGTTTTAACGACGGGTAGAAATGGAATATTTACGGGCCAGTCTACGGTGATGAATTTGGCGGGTGAGTCTGTTTCGACGATGGTATTGAAAACACCATTTGCCCTTCATATTTCATTTGCGACTTTGCCGGGCCAATATCCACAATCGCTGCTCGGGACATTTTCGGCGATCCGCCAGATATTTAACGACGCAAGACGACTAAAGGAGGTGCAAAGAGCATATGCGGCTGATCCTAAAGGGATGAAACGGCCCGACGCCGACCGCTCACTCGAAGCTCTTTTTCCTGTGATCGATAGGCGGATACCCGTTGTTTTTAATGCGAATCGTGAGATCGAAATAATCCGGGTGCTTGATCTGATCAAAGAACTCGATGTGAATGGCATCATCGGCGGGGGCCAAGAGGCCGGGAAGGTTGCTGACCGTCTAAAAGCCCAGAACGTGCCGGTCTTGCTATCGCTCAATCTGCCAAAACGTACCGCATCAGCTTCGCCGGAGGCAGATCCTGAAAGCCTTGAAACGCTTCGATCGCGTGCCGAGGCACCAAAAACGGCGGCAAAGCTGTCAGCGGCGGGCGTTAGATTTGCTTTTCAATCAGGTGGGGCTTCGTCTATCGGCGACTATTTTGTGAATGCCGGAAAGACCGTCGAGGGCGGTTTGACTCGCGATGAGGCAATCCGGGCAATGACCCTAAGCGCTGCGGAATTGCTCGGCATCGCCGACCGGACCGGGTCGATCGAAACTGGAAAGATCGCAAATCTTGCGGTTGTCAAAGGCGACATTTTCGGACGCGATAAATTTGTTCCTCTGGTATTCGTTGACGGGAAGCTCTTTGAACAGAAAGAGACTCCGAGACAGGGGCCGGGCGGCCGCATGCCGGCACAGAACCCGCAAGAGAATTAGACCTAATATAGACCAATTTTATGAAAAGTCTCACGGCATATTTTCTATTATTTTTGCTTCTGACGGCGAACATCTCCCTGACGGCGTTCGCCCAGAGTGGCAATGACGTTTTGATCAAAAACGCTACCGTATTGACGGCGACAAAGGGCACGCTCCTGAATACCGACGTTCTAATACAGAAAGGTAAAATAACAAGGATCGGCAAAGGGCTAACGGTACCGGCCGGCATAAAGGTGATCGATGCCACTGACAAATATGTAACGCCCGGCATCATCGATTGCCATTCGCATTCGATGCTCGACGCGATCAACGAAGGCTCGTTCTCGGTTACGTCGATGACCCGAACGCGTGACGTACTAGATCCGAAGGACATTGCCATATATCGGGCTCTTGCGGGTGGAACAACGACCGGAAACCTTTTGCACGGTTCGGCTAACTCGATCGGCGGCCAAAATACAACGGTCAAGTTCAAATGGGGACATCCGGTCGAAGATTTTCCGATCGCGGATGCTCCGCCAGGGATCAAGTTTGCGATGGGCGAAAACGTAAAGCGTTCAACGTCGTTCGCTCCGCCCGGAACGCCGGCACGCTACCCGCGAACCCGGATGGGCGTTATCGAAACTATGCGAGATGCCTTTATCCGTGCCCGCGACTATAAACAGTCATGGGACGACTATCGCGCAAAGAAAACTCGCGTGATGCCGAGAAAGGATCTCGAACTTGAACCTCTTGTTGAGGTGCTCGAAGGAAAACGGCTCGTTCATGCTCACGGGTACCGCAGCGACGAGCATCTCAATTTGCTCTTGCTGGCGGATGAATTCGGGTTTCGTGTCGCAACGCTTCAACATGGACTCGAAGCGTACAAGATCGCTCCGGAGATCGCAAAACGCGGCACTGGTGTTTCGATATTTACGGATTCATGGGGTTACAAATTAGAAGCTTATGACGCCATACCCTACAACGCATATATTCTTTGGAAAAATGGCGTGAATGTTTCGATAAATTCAGACTCTGACGAGCGGATGAGAAGGCTTAATCTGGACGCGGCAAAGGTTGAGAAATATGGCGGAGTTCCCGAGGACGACGCTTTCAAAATGATCACGATAAACCCGGCGAAACAGCTAGGAATTGACAAACGGACAGGCTCGATCGAGGTCGGAAAGGACGGCGATGTGGTGATCTGGTCCGGGCATCCATTCAGCGTTTATTCAAAGGTTTTGACGACGATCGTAGAGGGTGAGGTGTTATTTGACATAGCTGCCGATACAAAAATGCAAGCGGACAAAACTGCCGAGCGGGAGGTTCTCGAAAAGCTTGATGTCAATAAAGCACCTGCTACCGGAGGCGGGCCACCCAGGATACCGACCGAACGTCGCCGCGGCGACCGGGACGATGCCGAATATGGCGACGGAGGCAACCGATAAAATGGAGAACGGAAATTTGAAAATTGAGAATGTTAGAACCCATGTGATCCATTTCGGGGCATTACTACTTGCCATTTGTTCGATTGCGTTCACATCCAAGGCTCAAAATGACGGCTCCGAGCAAAATAAGACCGGGCAGGCAGGGACGTTCGCGATCGTTGGTGCGAGGGTGTTTACCGTTTCGGGGGCAACGATCGATAACGGAACGGTTGTTATCAAGGACGGCAAGATCGCAGCGGTCGGTGCCGGTGTTGTGATACCTTCAGGGGCGGAAAAGATCGATGGAAAGGGCTTGAGCGTATTCCCGGGGATGATCGACGCAGGGACGAATATGGGCCTTTCCGAGATCGGCCAAGGCGTCAACGCGTCCGTAGATATCTCGGAAGTCGGTAATATGAATGCGAACGCAAAAGCGATAAAAGGCATTCACCCATATTCGGCGCACATTAATGTCACGCGGGTCAATGGCATAACGTCTGTTTTGTCTTACCCGACCGGCGGATTGATCGCGGGGCAGGGGGCCGTCATCAATCTAAATGGCTCAACTCAGGCCGAAATGGCAGTTGTTCCGGAATTTGGGCTTGTAGTTAATTATCCGCGACTCACAGGCGGCGGCTTTGGCGGCGGGGGATTTGGCGGCCCGCAGCTCGATTTTAATGAGCTTGTGCGGCGGCGGGACACCCAGTTAGACGAATTGAGGAAGCTCTTCCGAGCCGCTGAGAATTATTTGAGGATGCATGATGCTTATCAAAAGGATAAGACCCTTCCGTTTGTTGCTGATGATATTCGTTTTGACGCAATGGCACCCTATGTTCGCGGCGAGAAGCCCGTGATCTTTACGGCAGAGCGCGAGCGGGATATTCGAGGTGTTGCGAAATTTGTTGCCGAAATGAAGCTCAAAGGTATCATCGTCGGCGGCCAGGATGCGTGGAAAGTGGCGGATGAACTTACAAAGAATAATATTTCTGTGGTTTACACAAATATTTACGGTCTGCCGGTACTTGAAGATCAACCCTACAA
>JBGAVK010000035.1:0-30517 GCA_044228165.1 Pyrinomonadaceae bacterium
GGGTTCATTATCACCAGACGGCGGCCATCGCCGTCAAAATTTTCCAGGGCCGCCCGCTCTTGATAATATTTCGACGCGTAATACGCCCACCGCGTCAATATCTCGATCGGCTGAGGAAACGTCTCGTCAAATATCTGCTCGTCCTCGCTGACAGCGATCGTCCCGCTGGATGAGGCAAGTATCATCGTTTCGACACCCGCTTCTTTTGCCGCTTCACACAAAAGACGTGTCCCTTCGAGATGGATCTTGTTCATCGCCGCCGCGTCATCGTTATCACGCGACACTTTGCCGGCAAGGTGAAATATCGCAGACACGTTCTTGCACGCTTTAGCTACGTCGTCGCGATCTGTCACAGAGCCCTCGACTGCCTTTATACCGGCGTCCTTCATCCATTCGGGAACACGCGAAGCCATCACCTTGAGGTTCTTTTCGCCTGACGCGAGGAAAGTTTGGACGATATGGGAACCAAGAAAACCTGTCCCGCCGGTAATTAGGATACGCTTTTCCGCTTTTTCAGTTTTTGCTAATGCTTTAGTTTTAGCCATGATATTAACCGCAGGGACGCCAAGTCGCAGAGAAGAAATATTTTCTTTTGATTTCTCCGCGTCTCTGCGTCTTTGCGTCTCTGCGGTGAAATCTTTCTTACCAAGTCCGTCGTATCGGATGTGCCTCGGTGTTGAACACCATCTTTTTCAGATCAACCTTTTTTTCGTCTGCAAATAACAGGAAAAAATACTTCAGCGTTTCGGCCAGCCAAAAACTGTGCATATAATCGGCCTTTTCTTTCGTTTCAACATTTTTCAGGCCGGCGTACCCAACATCGGTCCGGCAATACTGCACGAGATCTTCGAACATCTGCTTGCCCATCGCGAGGTATTTCGGGTCTTTGGTCGCCTGATAAAGATAATAGGTCGATTCGACGATCTCGGGCCGAAGCGGATAACCGCCGTGCTCGATCTCGCCCGTCCGGTAGTTATAGACCTCGGGTTCTACGCCCTTCAGTTTCCACATCGTAAACATCGAATCCTGCAGGGCCCGCGCCCGATTTAGATCACCATCGAGCACAAGCAATGCCGGAAAGAAAGCATCTAGAGCACCGGTCGTCGTCTCAGTTCGCTTTCCGGTAACCATATCAGCGTGGCCGTACCAAAGATCGCCAACAAATGTGGCTCCTTTTGCGACATTCTTTCGACTCATGGTTTCGCCCTCGTCAGCGAGATACGAGTGTACCTTTGCGATCGAATCTTCCCACATATCGCGGCAGTCTTTGTCGTCAAAGAGGATCGCAGCCTTGAGCAAATATTCGTAGTACGAATCGATCTCAGCCGATATGTGGCTATCAGTGTTGGTCCATTTGCCGGTCTCAACATTGATATTCGTACCCACCAGACCGATGGGGGAACGTCGTTTGTAGGTCTCAACCAATGCCCGTTTCGCCTTGTCAAAATAGATCGGCTTGCCGGTCAATTTGCTCAGCGTTCCAAATTCGATCAACAGCGTACCGGTCTCAGCGGGATTAGAGATCGGGTCACGGGTCTTTCCGGTCCTCAAGTTAACGAACTTATACGGCAACCCGGTCGGCGAATTGAACACTGGCAATAGGCGCGTGCCAAGGTCGTCGGCAAGCGCGAGCAGCCGCTTGTCATCCGTCATCTGATACGCCGAGAGCAGGCCGCCGAGGATACGGATCGTGATCTCAAAATTCTGAACCGAGATGTCTTTTTCAAACGAAAGATTTTTTACGATGTACTCGCGAGTCGCATCGGCCTCTTTCTTAAAGCCCAGCAAATACAACGAATCAAGCGAATCCACCGGCGTCATGAGGATCGGCGTACCGTACCAGTCGCGGCACGTTTTCGAGATCGGCTTTAGATCGTCATGCCCCCAACAATATTGCTTGTAGCCATTCCATGAGTGGAGAAATTCGGTTTTGACCCGCTCAGCCATTTGTTTTTTATCGACCGCTTGAGCGGAAACGTTCAAAAATGAACCGACCATCAAAACACTAATTATTAGAGCAATCAAACTTAGCGATCTCATTCTTTCTCTATTTACGCTGTGACTCGGTCGTGAAATAGCCCTAATCATCGATAACGGGTTCTTGCTTGCGGGATTTACGCCTTTCAGCTTTCCATTGTTTTCGTAGCCCTTCAACATCGAATGCGACCCGCGTCCCGTCGCGCATATTTTCGATCTCATGCTGCACACGCGCGGCGATCAACCGATAGGCTTCCGTATTCGGCACGCCCTCGACCATTGCCTTTAACTCATCATATTCGAGTAACTTGCCGACCTTGGCGCCAACTTTCGCACCGATGCTGCTGCTCTTTGGTATCACCATTCCCTTCGGAAATGCTTCGTATGTTCCCCAAATATAAATGGGCAGGATGCCGATCTTTTGATTCAGAGCGAGATAGCCGATGATGGGTTTGAACTCTGCGATCTGCCCACTTTCTTGACGTCCGCCTTCAGGAAAAATAAGCGCGTTATAGCCGTCGTTCAAGATCTGAGTTACATGGCGGAGCGATTGGCGAAGCGAACCGGTGCGTTCGATCGGAACGAGCGTGGTGAAGTTGTTCATGTACGCACGCTTGTATTTCGTGTCGAACCAATAATCAGCGGCTGCTACGGCGACAGTTTGCTCGGCCGTCTCCTTACCCAAAGCTTTCTTTACTAATCCCGTGTCGAGATGAGAGGTATGATTTGGCGCAACGATGAAATTGCAATGTTTCGGAACGTTCGCGTGGCCTTCGATCGACGTGTCCAGCACGCTTGAATAGAGCGTTTCCTGTGCGAGATCGACGACGGCGTTGCCGACGCGACGCACGATAGATGGGATAAAGATCTCTTCTTCTTCTTTCTTTTCTTCAGCCTTGGGCTCGTCTGCCAGCTTTTTAGACTTATCAACACGGTTAACTGCCGTAAGCAGCTCGCGTACTGTTTGAATTTCGTTCAGTGTATCGGGTGACAAAACTCGTCCGCCGGCATCTTCGACCGCCGCCTGCAATTCCACAAACATCAGCGAATCGAACCCCAGGTCTGCCAGTTTGTCCTCTACTGCTATGTCCGACAGCGGCCGATTTGACACGCTCGCGACAACCTTTCGTATCCAGAGCATGTTGTCATCGCCCTTGGCTTCGACGGTAGTCTTAGTTTTCGACTTCGAGCGTTCCTCGAGAGTTTGCAGCATCTCCACGACCTGTGGCCGCCTTACCTTTCGAGTTGCGGTTCGCGGCAGTTCGAAAGGCGTGATATGAAGAACCTTGACGCGTTTGAAAAACGCAAGCCCCGCCGAAACCTCGCGAAAATGCTGCTCGATCTGTTTGTTTACTTCGCTGCGTGATAGGGCGATGTCGTGTTCATAATCCGGCACGACAAGGGCCGCGATCTTTTCGCCGCCGTCGTCATCCGGCAGGCCGACAACGCTCAACTCTTTGATAAGAGGTGACTTACCGTAAAGGTCTTCGATCTCATCGGGATAGATATTCTTTCCGTTCGAATCAATGATGACATCTTTTGAGCGTCCGACGATGAAAAGATTTCCGTCTTCGTCTAGCCGGCCGAGGTCTCCGGTCTTGAGCCATCTATCAGTTAAAACAGCATCTGTCGCCTCTTCATTATTGAAATAGCCGACCATAACGTTTTGGCCGCGAGCAAGTACCTCGCCGACGCCATTCTCGTCCGGCGAATCGATCTTGACCTCAACTCCCGGCAGAGGCTTGCCGACGCTGCCACGTAATAATTTATTCCCCGGACGAGCGACGGTCAGAACGGGCGAAGATTCGGTCAGTCCATAACCCTCAAGTACTGTAAACCCAAGCCCATGCAGATCCTTCTGCACTTTTTCACTCAGGGCCGAACCACCAGAGATCAGGTAACGCATTTTGCCGCCCATGCCTTGATGGATCGGGAAGAAAACGATCGGGCCAAGATTGAACGGTGTGTTGTCGCGTATCCATGCGTTAAATTCGATGACATTGTCCGCGAGATCGGCGATCCAGTCCCCCTTTTCGCGGAGCCGCGTCTTTATCCTCCGATGTAGCATCTCCCACAATGCCGGAACACCGACGAGCCCAGTGACGTGGCTGTTTTCGATCGTTCTGGCGAGGTCTTCGGCAGTAAGTTCGTTGAGGTATGTGATCTGTGTTCCGTTCGAAAACGGCGTCAGAAACCCGGCCGAAAACTCGAACGTGTGATGCATCGGCAGCACCGAAAGAACGCCGTCCGTTATGTCCATGTCGAGTACCGACGAGAGCATCGAGATCATATTGACGAAATTCTTGTGCGACAACATGACCGCCTTTGGCGTCCCCGTTGTGCCCGAGGTAAAGATCAACGAAGCGATCGCGTTCGAGTGGATCTTTGCCGGAAGCAGAGCGTTCCGCTTTGCCTCCTCGATCTCGGACTTCATTTCAAAGACTTCATCAAATGTCCAGACTGTCGGAACGGGGGCAGTTTGGCTGCGCGTCTCATCGGCAAAAGCCTCTTCGAGCGCCTTTTTCAAACCCGGATTTTCCGCCGCTAATTTTGGCGAACAAACGATCGCCGAAGCCTCGCCGGCCTTTGCAAAGGCTATGATCTCGGCGACCGAACTGGCCGGATCGATCGGTATCGCTGTTGCTCCGGCTTTGAGGATACCGAAATAGGTCATTCCCCATTCGGGCATGTTGTTTGAAAACAAAATAACGCGGCTGCCGTTTGCTATGCCGTTCTTGGCAAAAAAGCCGGCGGCTCGCAGCGTCAATTCATTAACATCGTCATAGGTGTATTGCTCTTTACGGCCATCGCGTTCGATACGCATTGCGACACGCGTAGGAAAACGTTTTACCGATGTATCAAAAAGATCGAGCAGATCTTTGTAGGTGTAAGAACGCTTTTCGACCGCCTTTAGCTCTTCCTCAAGCGTCGGCAGCACCCATTTTCGCATTCCCGGAAAATGGACGTTGAGCCAATAGTCGTACCAATCGAGCCGCTCCGGATACCATGGAAGCAGATCCTTCTCCTTTTCTTTGATCAAACCGATCAGAGATCGCACATTGTCCGAACGATACAAATACTCATTGTCGATCATGAACGGTTTGAACATCGCAAACGCGTCCATCGTCGCCTGTGTCGTTTCCTTAAAACTCTCGGTCGATTTCTTGAGATCCGAGATAATATTCCCGATCCGCCCGCCGCCCCACCGCGGTGTCGCACGATCCATCAGATCGTCGGCACGCCTTGCGATCTTGTTTAGCATCGGCGCCGAAGTGAGTTCGTAGGTTCGCTGCTTAACAGACTGGGTCTCGACCATGCCGGCAAGTTTATTTGCCAGCTTGTTGCCAGTATCTTTGTCTTCAAAATGCTGACGTTTATATAGCCCGACGAGCCCGACGATACGTTTCATATCGTTCGGGTTCGAATCACCCGACGACGCCTGGAACACTAACGGCGGTTTGTTATCCACCAAGACATTCATCGCTGCCGCAAGTATCGCTCCCGATACCATATCGACAGGGATAACATCGAGGATCAGCTTTTCGTTGACCGGAATGATCGGCTGCCCGCGCAACGCGATCAGAATCAGCGGAGCGGTCGTCGTAAAGCCTTCGTTCCAGCCGGGAAAAGGATACTGATTTGATGACTCAACAATACTGGGCCGCACAAGGGTTTTAACAATATCGTCCTGCGAAGCGATGATCTGCTCGGCGAGCGATTTCGAATAAGTGTAGATGTTGGTCCAGCCCCAGTATTCTGCGCGCTCGGACCCAAGCTCGGTTGTTCGCTCGCGGATCCACATTTTTCGTTCGCGGAAAATGGCTGATTTCAACTCGGCTTCGTCGTCCGGGTCGCGGCCTTCCTCGATAAACCGGTTGCGCGCCTGCTCGCGAAACTTTGCGTGCTGAACGGCGTCGTCAGCCTCTTGCCGAGCCTGTTCCGACAAACGCGCACAGTCCTCGACCTCGCGGTTCACGTCAAACGTCGTCCCGATCAGCTCATTTTTCCGCGGAAAATAACCGACAACCGGCTCGTTCTCCCAGATCGGCCCGCTGCGTTTACCCGCGACAAAACACGTCGAAACATGCACCAGACGCGGCTTTTTCATCATCCTGGCCATCTTGATGATGTTGTTAGAGCCGTTGATATTGGTTCGCAGGGCTGACTCAAGCGGCGGATTAAATGTCACATTCCCGGCACCATTTATGATGATGTCGGTATCACGCATTATCTTCTTCGCTTCTTTTTCGTCGAGCCCTAGAAACTCGTTCCCGACATCGCCATTGACCGGCACGACCTTGCTTTTGATGAAATCATCAAACCCGTCACCATATTTCTCACGCAGCGGATCGAACGTCGGCGACGTCACGATCGACGTCCAAAAACGTATCTTCGACTCATTAGCATCCCGCGCCCGCACCGTCGCATATACCTTCCCGACATCCGGAAAATTATGCAGCAGCATCGACAACGTGACCTTCCCCACAAAGCCCGTCCCGCCGATAAAGAAGATCTTCTTACCCTTAAATATTTCTGTTGGTGATAGTTTCATTTCAACTGCGTGCAACCTCGCAACATTCTGGCGTGCGAAGCACGCTAAATAACTTTAGCTACAGGCGAAGCGAAGCGTAACCTGTAGAATTGTAACCACGACCGTTCCGAGCGTGTGCAACACGCGGCATCAATCCCACAAATATTGACGGTCGAATTCGACGCCATGTCTTTCTAACAATTCGAGATACTCATCTTGAAACGACTGCGCGGCGTGATGACTTTTCTGGTTCCTGATATATGCACGCACCTTATCCGCAACCGATGTGCTAACCGTGAATGCTCCGTAACGACGCTGCCACGAGAAATTCGGATCATGCCGTTTCGCCCATTTCGACGAACTCGCCTTCAACTCACGCATAAATGTCGAAAAGTCACAAGGTTCGAGCAATACAAGCAAATGTACATGATCCGGCATTCCGTTGATCTCAATGGCGACGCCTTTCAAGCCCCTTACGATACCGCCAAGATATTTGTACAACTCGCTTTCCCACGAAGAACCGATCAGCGGTTCACCGCGTTTCGTTCTGAAAACTATGTGATACAACAATCGCGTATGTGACAAACGTTTCTCTCGCGTGTTACACACGCTTATCTTATTTGGTTCGACCGTCTACACATTTCGCTCCGCTATATGTGTAGTTAAAGTTATCTAGTGTGCTTCGCACACTCGGAGTCGCAATTTGCGAAGCGTTCAAGGTCACAAATTGTGACCTTGAATTGAACTCCTAATCCGTCACATTACACAACCCGATTATCGGCTGGTGCAGCATCGTGATCTCGGCATTGCGGCCCATATAGCTGCGTGCCATGGCGAACGCCTCGGTCAGGTTGTCAGCGCGTTCCCAGCCGAGCATTTCGGGGACGTGGGCGTTTTCGGCACCGGCGACTATGACGTGGCCGATGTGTTGGCGGCCGTTTTCGCCCCAGTACCACATAAAGAATGGGTGCGCTCCGTGATAGGCGTTGCCGCGGCGATACATCTCGATGTACGCCGGATTGGTCGCGAATTCGCGTTCGTACTTTTCGCGAAGGTAAAACGCGTCACGAGACTCAGGCAGCAGACGATGGAAAAATTCGATATACGCCGGATGAAAATTGTGATCAAACTCGTCAAAACACGGATGTGTAATGATCATCACGCCGCCTTTCCTGAGCAAAGGCTTGTTCCGGTACATGTTGAAGTGATACCCCAGAGCCATCACCTGCACCAGCAGCGGATTGAGCGCCGAATAGACGTTGTATGGCGAAATGTCGGGGATGCCCGAGATCAGTATGTCGCACTGGCCTTTGACCGGGATCTCATACTGCTGGTAATTCTTTTCGAGAATTTTCTCGTGAACCGGCTCGGTCTTGCCCGCGTAGCACGCGATCAGCTCATACTGAGCCGGGATGGCGTGAAGCATTTTCCGACGTGCGGCACGCGGCATTCTCGAGAAGGTATTAGCCATCACTTCCCATTTCATGCGATCTGCAAAGCTAAATTCGTCCTCGTTCCGCGTCAGGATGTCGTACCCCTCAGGAAACATCTTGTTATTGATCGCCGTCTCGATGTGAAAGACCTTGCACTGCTCGTCAACCAGTTTACCTAGCCGCACGACCTTATGATTAAGCTCAGAAGCCGGCGGGTCCATGTACGAATGCGAATCGCGGATCGTCTGGGGCTCGTGGTGGGCACGCAGAGATTCGTAATCACAAAGCCCGACCGCGACGGATTTATGGCCGCCGTCCATCGGGACGAGATTGATGTTGAGATAGATGAGCAGATCGCTCTCGATCGCTCGTTTGTTGACCCGCAGCGGCTCGTTGTGCCGCGTGACGCCAAGCGTGACGAGATTGTCGTCGTCCTCGGCGTCATGGTTGTAGTAGCGGTCCGGGAAGTATTCGTTAAAGATCGCCGTGCCGACCATCCTCTTCATTTCCCATTCGGTCATCTTGCGATGCAGCGAATTTGCGATGATCAGATGAATGTCGTCGACGCCGTTCGCACCGCACATATCCAGCACGACCTCAAGCATCGTTTGCCGCAGGTCGGGCGTCTGCATCGGCGGCAGCGGCAGCGAAATGTCGTCCATCGCGATCGTCACACGCATTCCCGGCTCGAGCAGCGCATAAAGCGGCTCCATCTCGATCGGGTGATTTACCGCGTAGCGAATAGCCGCTTCGCGGTTAGGCAACCCCTTGATCGGCGGATTCGGATAAATGACCCGAGTCCCGACAGGGATGTCGTTAATAATAAAATCCTCGCCAAACGGCATGATCCGCGGCGCGGAGTCTTTGTCGATGTAAACGATAGATTCGTGGGTCTTACGTCTTAAATGTAATGCCATAAATTTAATGGTCGTTCCGATGTCAACCGGCGACGCCGGTGCCAGCATAAAGCCTAGGGCGTGAGCCCTAGGAAATCTCGATCAACAGCCGCAAGCCCGCGAAGCGGGCGACAGCGCTCAAATATCCAAATATCTCTCGTCGAACTCGATGCCGTTCTTAATCAGCAATCCGATAAACTCATCTCGAAAATCATGCTTCCGGTGATGATCTTCTTGATTGGCGATATATTGCCGAACTTTATCGACCTGTGAGGCACTCACCGTGAACGCCCCATAGCCTCGCTGCCACGAAAAATCTTTTAGTTCCGGAAAAACATCGTGGATCCAACCGCTCGAATTCGCCTTTAGATCTCGTAGCACATCAGAAACCGATTTATCAGGTCTGAGTTTTGTGAGGACGTGTGCGTGATCTTCCATTCCACCTATCGCAAGAATAACTCCGCCCAATCCGCGAATCGTACCGCCGATGTATTCATACAATCTCGGTTTCACGTCTGCGGTGATAAGCGGCTTCCGATCCTTCGTCGAAAACACGATGTGGTACAGCAGATTTGTGTATGATTGTGCCATTTCTGTCGCCCGCTTCGCGGGCTTTTATCATTCACTCCCCTTTTCCTAGGGCTAACGCCCTAGGCTTTATGCTGCCGCCGACTTTGTCGGCTGAAACTCTCACTTCAAATCTAAAATCGCCCAGTCATGCTGCAACGCCGTTTGTTTTAACCTAAAATCCGGACAGATCGCGACCGGATGGCCGACTATTGAGAGCATTGGTAGATCCGAGATGCTGTCGGAATATGCATAAGAATCTGACAGATTGATATTTTCGCGTTCGGCGTATTCGCGGATCCATTGCGCTTTGGTCGCCGATGCCATTACGGGCGGCAGAACGCGTCCGGTCGCATAGCCATTTACAAATTCGAGGCGGTTGGCTACATAGTCATCGATGCCAAGATGGTCCATTAGTTTCGCAATGGTGAAATCTAACGCACCGGTCAGCACGACCTGACGCTGGCCGATCTTTTTCCCGGATTTGATTAAGTCAAATGTTCCCGGAGATAGCCCTGAGTAGCTCTTGAAAAAGACCTCGTTAAAAACGTTTCGCGAATACAGATCGGCAAGGCCAAAGAACGGCAATTTGGCGATCGTGCCGACGCTCTTTTTGGCCGTCTGCCACAGGCCTTGCTGTCGTTTGGCGTAAAAGGCGAGCGTGTGGACTAGATTGGTGCTGACCAGCGTCCCTTCGAGATCGTAAAATGCTGCGGGCTGTCCGGTTTTATTCATTCGGGCTTTGTGATAATATCGGGCTCTTAATTTGAAGCAAATATTAACATTTATTATCGATTTTCGATAGGCCTCGGGCCACAACTTACAAATTAATTACAAAATGTAATTACATTGTATTTACACATCGTGATCAATTATGAGACGAGCGATCTTCCCGGGTTCATTTGACCCGCTGACCAACGGGCACCTCGACATCATTAAGCGTTCCTCACCTTTATTTGATGAGATCATCGTCGCGGTTCTGAACAATGCGGATAAACATCCGATGTTTTCGGTCGAAGAACGCTGTCAGATGCTTCGAGAAATACTCCCGTCGGTCGAAAATGATGGCTGCAAAATGCTCGTCGAGAGTTTTTCCGGTTTGACCGCCGATTTCGCCAAACGATCAGGGGCGACCGCGATCGTTCGCGGTATTCGTGCTGTCAGCGATTACGAATACGAACTCCGAATGGCACTAATGAACCGTCGGCTCGAACCGACCATAGAAACTGTCTTTCTGATGGCCGGCGAAGAATATTCATATGTCTCGTCAACGCTCATGAAACAGGTGTTTGAGTTGGGCGGCCGGGTCGAGGGTTTGATCCCGGAACTTGTCGAACAAAAAATGCGAGACAAGCTTGGCAAGTAAATGATCACATCGGTCCATCACGTCCAGGTAAGCATTCCCGTCGGTGCCGAGGATGAGGCACGCGGTTTCTATTGCGGCATTTTGGGACTCACCGAGATCCCGAAGCCCGAATCCCTCGCCGGTCGCGGAGGATTTTGGCTCGAACTCGACGGATTTCAGATCCATTTTGGTGCCGAGGACAGTGTCGATCGAGAAAAGACGCGCGGCCACGTCGCATACCTCGTTGAAGATCTTGAACACTGGAAAGCTAAGCTCGTGTCAAACGGTTGTACGGTTTCAGACGGCGTGCCAATACCGCAATTTCGACGGTTTGAGTTTCGCGACCCCTTCGGCAATCGTGTAGAATTTTTGGAGAAGGAAATATAACTTCGTATGCCCTCTTTCCCCGTTTCCGAAAACGTCTCAAAAATGAAAGGCTCGTCAACGCTGATCGCTGCTCAGGCAGCGGCCGATATGCGGTCACAAGGTATCGACGTGATCGACCTTTCGGTCGGCGAACCGGATTTTGACACGCCGCAATTCATCAAAGATCTTGCCATCGAGGGCCTCGAAAAAGGCCTAACCAAATACACTGCAACCGCGGGAATGGCGGATTTCCGAAACGCGATCGTCGAGTTTTACGCCGCGAGGTTTGGCACTGAGATCACACAAGCCGAGGTCGCGGCTTCGTGCGGGGGCAAACAGGCACTATTTAATGCTGCTTGCACCCTACTAGATCCGGGCGACGATGTTCTTATTCCAAAACCGTACTGGGTAACTTTTCCTGAGATCGTGACATTTGCCCGTGCGAACAGCGTTTTTATCGAAACGGATTCGACAGGATTTGTTCTGACTTCCGATCAGGTTGCCGCCGCGATCACGCCAAAGACCAAGCTGATCATTATCAATTCGCCGAACAATCCGTCAGGCCGCGTGATACCGGCTGATGAGATGCGTCGAATAGTCGAGGTTTGCGTCGCACGCGGCGTATTTGTATTGACCGACGAATGCTATCTATTTTTTGCATATCCGCCGGCTTCGCCGTTTTCACTCGCGTCGCTACCGGCCGAATTGCGGCAATATGTCTGCGTCGCGGGCAGTTTTTCAAAAACCTATGCGATGACCGGCTGGCGGGTCGGCTACACGATCGCAAACCCTGAATGGACAAAGGCGATGGTCAAGCTGCAAAGCCATTCAGCGACACACCCTACATCTTTTGCCCAGTACGCCTGCGCTAAAGCCCTGAGAAGTTTCGACGAGACCATGGCCGCCGTCAAACAAATGACAAGTGAATACGAGCGGCGACGAAATTGGTTCATCCCGGCGTTGAATAATATTGAAGGTTTGAAATGCGAAATGCCCGAGGGTGCCTTTTATGCCTTCGTTGATGTTAGGGATATGATCGGCGACCGGTTTGAAAATTCGGCCGCGATCGTGGACCATCTGCTAAAAGAAGCTCACATCGTCGTGACCGACGGGGACGGATTTGGAGCCGATGGCTTTGTCCGTTTCTCGTACGCAACATCTTTGGAAAATCTAAAGCGTGCGGTCGATAAGATGGGAGAGATCTTCGGCAAACGCGGCACAGATCCTGGTCAAGCTCAACGCCCGGGCAGCGATGCGTGAAGAAGGTCATAGATCATTTCTATGGCAAGATACATCTCCTTTTTCCCGAGTGTTACGTTTCTCGGCGGCCCAAATCCACGTACAAACCCTGGTCCCGGAGGTTCCTTCGAACCACCGACCCATGGCTTCTTTGCATAGAATAACCATCGTTCGTTTGATATCCCGTTTGCGGCTCCGAAGACGGCCCAAACGCGAAGGCGCCTTTCGGCAGGCACGGTCAGCGAATATTTACATACGTAGAACTCGGTAGAAGTGTCACGCCAGGTCAACTTGCTAACAGATCCTAACAGTTTCTCCTCTGCGGAATCGTAAACAAGGATTGAAAACGGTGAACAAGGATTCTGGTCCGCGGTATTTTTGCCTGGCCCGGACGGAACTGTCCCCAGATCCTTCTTCCATCGGATCACACCGCTCAAGGTCTGCGTCGGTCCGGCATAACCGCTGTATGTTTCCTGGCCTGAAGCGCCCATGGCTGCCCAAACGAGAAGGATAAGGGCCGTTGAGAAGTTAGTTATTCTAACGCCTTTTAGCATTTCGGTGACTCTCCTCTATATCAATTCGGATCAACCTGAACATAGCTCATATCAAATTTCAGATACATCGGTTTGTTTCCCAATGTAATGTATTTTCCGGTGAAGCTGCGTTCGTAACCTCGTCGGGGCTTATTATTGGTGCCTCCGACCCACTGGTCGCTCCAATACCACCCATAACGCTTCATGTTGTTGAACTGCGACAGATCACCCATACTTGCAACTACATAAAATTGCTTGTCCCTAGGAAAGCTTATTGAGTATTTGCACGTGTAAAAGGTGGCGTCATCGCGTCCCGGCTCGAGCGCTTTGTCGGTGTACGTAACTACTTTGTTCTGTTTATCGGGATCCATTACCGCGACAATAAAATGCATGCACGGCGAGGGAGACGCGATATTTGAGTTCGGGCCGGAAGGGACCACGCCAAATTCCCTTGGAATCCGGATAAGGCCGGTAAGTTCTTGCGGCTCTCCGCCGTTCTTGTTGGGCATTGGGAAATACGCTCCGACCGTCTTCGAGATCGTTTTCTGTGCTGCGACACCCGAAGCCGTAGCGGTGATCAAGACCAATACGCTTGTGATCGTTATGAGCACCAGTTTAATTTTCACGACACTTCTCCTTTCTTTCTAAGACGGTTTTATCGGCGACGAGCGAATGGCCCCGCGGACCAGCTTGCCTTTCCCGACGGGTTATTTTTGGGAAAAGTCTCACCATTTAATACGCCCTCGGCCCATGATGCGGCAGCCTTGTAGATCGCGATCGAACCGTTACACGTGACCTCGACCTGGAAATGATCGACGTTTGTCTGCCAACCGCCGGATCCTTTTTGCTGCCATGCTTTTCCGCTGACCGTGCAGCGGACTATTCCCCTTTTTCCTGAGTTGTACGAAGATGTGCCGGAAATGTCACGTCCGTTCTGACTCAAGACCATCGTAACGACATAACCGTTACTTTGACGCAGCGACCAAGTGCCCGCAAAATTATGTGCCGGCGGGCCGTCATCCCGTTGGGCTGAGACCGTGGTCAACAAAACAAACGTCAACAACAGAACTGTAAACGTTCCGATAAATAACGATCGAGTGTTACGTTTCATAGTTTCTCCAGAGATGATTTTGAACATAGCGGCTTAAGCCACTTTACTGACCAACGACCACCGCGGTAGCCAAAATGTTCCGGCCGTCAATTAGTGCGTATCTATAGATCACGCCCCGTATGACTTGTATTTGTTGTCCGCCTTTCGACTGCTTTGCGACCATCGTCCGTTCCCGGCTGTCGCCGAGGTAGACCCAGACTTCTGCGTTTGGGTGATCCGTCCCGGCATCCCATTGCAGTGCGGCCTGCCCAATGGGATTTTGAGGCAAAGTGTAGTAAACCTGGCCCGCTGCGAGGAATGGAGCTCCCACGCGGGTTCCCGTGCCAACGCCCTGCCCCGGCCTGGCTGTGTCATTTGCCGAAAGTCTGCCGGTCAAATTGCCTCTGGATTTCCCCGGGGTCCAACCGCACGTTAGCGGCTGGTCGCTGTACCACGTGTCGGGGCTCCTTTTCTCTGAGCCGATATAAGTCTCCCCGCTTAATTTGCCTGTCGCGGAAACTTGAGCCCTATAGACATTCATCTCGTCAAAGCCTTTCCAAGAGATGGCTATGGAAAAGTCGCCACCCCCTGTGTCGCCGACGACATCACCCGTCATGCCGTCACGCGAAGCTTTTCCCGAAATCCCACTGCCTGATTGCTTCAACTCGAGCCGAATTACCCTCTTACCCCCTTTCCCTTGCCGGATCTCCCACACTCCGCTAGCATCCCAGGTCTTTGAGCACTGCCCTTCAGCAGGGACCGGCAGCAAAATACTGCCTACAAAAAACAAAAGCGCTGCTAATTTGATCGAATTAAACATGATCTCTTCCTCCCAACTTCTCCATATATTGGTTCTTAATTGCCGACTACATTGATCGTGGCCAATGTCTTACCCGCATCCGTCAATATGTATGTGTAGTATTTGCCTCGTTCGACCGGCATCTGACGCGAGCCTTTGCCAAGCTCAATGAGAAACGTATCGTCACCGTTATTCACCTTGTACCAAACCTCTGCATACGGATGATCGGGCCCTGCGTCCCACGACAGGATCACAAATCCCGTAGAGGCGTACGCTTGTGGATATATCACCTGACTCGCGATGATACCCGGCACCTTCATCGGCGCCGGAGGTAGACCGGAAGGTTTCGATGTGCCAACCGAACCACCGGGCGCCGGACGCGGATCTAAAGTCTTCGGCCCCGAAGGCAGTTTTGTTTTTTTGGGATCCGGTTTAAGAATGCCGGTCGAGGCCGATTTCAAAGATTTGCAAGTGAGTGGGCCCGCGCTATGCCATGTCTGTATGATATTGGGTTTCGCCTTGTCATACGTCTCGCCTTCGAGCTTGCCTGACTGCCTGATCCGAGCGGTATACACACCGGTTAGACCGTCCTGCCAAAATATTTTGAAGTCAATACGGTCACCTGTGATGGTTCCTTCTAGGTTGCCCGTGACGGTCCTGATGAGCTTCCCAAAGACCTGTTCGTCAAAAACATCCATCTCGACCGGCCCGGCGAAAGTCTTTCCCGTCGACGTCATACGAACGGTAATCGACTGCGCCCCGCGTTGCTCGATAATAAAAAATTCGTCCATCTCCCAGTTATTGCACTGCCCGTACAAACCCGTTGGCAGGGCAATTAGAGCCGCCGCCGTCAACGCCGTGAAAAATAAAGATCTGTAGATGATCTTTTCTATAGATGACATATCAACTCCTAGTTGCCGACCACATTAACGGTGGCCAATGTTTTGCCTGAATCCGTCAAAATGTATGTGTAGGATTTGCCCCTTTCGACTGGCATCTGCCGCGAGCCTTTGCCAAGCTCCATGAGAAATGTGTCGTCGCCGTTATTCACCTTGTACCAGACCTCTGCATATGGATGATCCGGTCCGGCGTCCCACGTGAGCACCACAAATCCCATAGAGGCGTACAGTTGTGGATATATCACCTGACTCGCGACAATACCGGGCACGGCCATTTTTGCAGGCTCTTGCGCCGAAGTTTGGGGCCTTGCCTTACCGGTGCTTTTTGGCGGCTTAACGACGACGGGCGTTTTTGCCTTGCCTGTTGATCTGGGCGGACCCTGAGCAACCGGCGGTGGTGACGGAGGAAGGCATTTTAGGACGCCGGGGCTGAACCATGAATATCGAACCTTCGGAGCGCTTTTCTCATATGCCTCACCCTCCAATCTTCCCGACGGGCGAACTGTAGCGGTGTATACACCGATCTTTCCGTTACCCATCATTTCGCTCTTTGACCAATAAATTTGAATGCTAAGGCTGTCGCCGTCTATCGTTCCGTCAACCGCACCTGTGTTGTAATCAATGTCGGAGTGGAAGGGAACCTTCCTGACAAACGTACCTTTCGCTATCCCGGTAAGTACCCGTCCGTTCTGTTGTATTGTGAGTTCGATCGGGGTTTCGACGTTTGGTTGTTTTATATCCCATCTGCCGCTCGCATCCCACTGAGCACACTGGGCCTTGGCAAAGCTCGGCCCCAGAACAAAACAGGCTGCAACAAAACAGCAAAGATTAATGGTTCGGTAGTTGATCTTCATAAAAGTCCTCTTTGATGATTTCTTCACTCGTTCGATACGGTGTTTGCTAGATTTCCGGCAACAGAAGCAGCAACGATCTTTCCTTTGAATGAATTTCCCTTCTTATCCAGAACGAGCTCCCCGGTCTTACCACGTTGGGCCTGAGCCACCATCTGCAATAAGGCAATGATCCCGACTATCACAGCTGTTCTTGATGTGTGTGCCACTTGATATCTCCTGAAACCTGCATACGGAAATTCCGTTTCGGCCCGCATATCAGATCTATCCCGCCGGCAGACTAAATTCGACAACGGCCGATCTCACAAATTCCTTGCCGCCGTTTGAGATCGTTACAAAAACCTTCATCTTGTTCGGGTTACCTCCACGCAGCAGTAACGCCCAATATGGAAAAAAGATCGTGGTGTCGGCATAACTCGACCGTTCATATGGAGATGTGAAGGGTTTTAACATGAGAATTGACTTGCCGTCTTTGGTGGCGTACGTGTTGTATGAAGCTCCGGCCTTAGTAGTTCCTCTAAAGCCCGCACCAGGATCACTTTGTCGATCGAAAGCAAACGAGCCGCCGTCGGCACGTTGAACGGTCGCAAGGATAGCGCATTCCGCATTCAGAGCGTTCGTTAAGGAGAATTTTGCATGGATACGAAGACCGGTCTCGCCCTTCACTTTTACTCCGGACTCGACCCAGACCTTATCGATCGTGCCCGCGATCTGTGCCGATCCTATCGTCGCACCGAGAAAGAGAAAAACCGCGATCACGGAGCTAGGGATGAAAGTTCGCTTCATAAGTTCTTATTTCCTTTGCTAGATCCGAGCGGACATTGAGGCCAAGGGAAAAACCTTTGGATTTCGCCCTTTTGGCGCTAAGATTCCAGTATCGTTACTAAGGATATGGAGCCAGAATGCATCCTCAATTAGCTGTCCGCTCAGGTAGAGACTTTAGGCGGGGGCTGATGAAATGTCTTTGGATTTAACATTAAAAAATCGTGAATTTAACTTGAAAGTGGCTAACTCCAACGGGTACATAGTTTATGAGTTCGAAGATTTTCGACTCGACGCCGCAACGAGGCTTCTTTATCACAACGGCGAGCAGATCGACCTTACGCCAAAGGCAGTTGAGACGCTGATCGCACTCGTCGAAAGCGACGGAAAAGTCATCAGCAAGGACGATCTTATGCAGAAGATCGGGCGGACACGGTCGTCGAAGAATCAAATCTCGCCCAGTATTTGCACGTCCTGAGAAAAACTCTCGGCGAGACGAGCAACGGAAAACCGTACATCGAGACCCTAAAACGCCGCGGCTATCGTTTTAATGGGACGGTACGAGTCGTTAAGAACGAGGTCATCTCAGTAAAGCCTGCCGAAGCCCCAAAGGAACTTACTGAATCTCATGCCGAACAGCCGACAATTACGAATATTGCACCTCGCGGCAACGTCCGGGATCGGAAACGTCGCAGTTGAACGCGAAACTGGTTTGGATGTCGAACGTACCGACAATATATATTCGGTTCCGGGCTGGGTCCGCGAGCCCGTTGTCGATACGCCGCCGCCTATCGGTTCAACCCGCCCCAAATGGCTCTTGCCCGCGGCGATCGTGATCTTAGGGATCGTGACTATCGGTGTGGTGTTCGGCACTTACAAAATTGGTGCCAGAGGCCAGACGATCGAGACCCGAAGCGTTCCGTTTCTTGGGTCGGCTCTGACGCGGCTCACGACAACCGGCAAATCTAAGTACGTCGCGATGTCACCGGACGGCGCTACGTTGCGCACATCGTCGGCAGCGAGTATGGCGAGAGTCTCTGGGTGCGACAGGTAGCAGTGGCCAATGACATGCAGATCGCACCGGCGGCTCAACGATATCTCGTATGGGTCACATTCTCGCCTGACGGTAATTTCGTTTACTACCTGGCGTTAGAAAGAGACAAGGGGATACGGAATTGTTTCGCGTGCCGGTCCTTGGCGGACCCACCCTCAAGGTCGCTCACAATGGCGGATCTCCGACATTTTCGCCTGACGGCGGCACAGTCGCGTACAGGATGATTAATGGAGAGGAGACCCGGCTGATCGTGACCGGGGCTGACGGCCTCGGCGAAACGCTGCAAGTTCCCCGACAGGCTCCGGATTTCTTAATGCCGGGCGAGGTCAAACTGGTTTCGCGACGCGAGCCGGATTATCTGAACGCTTTCTGGTATTCACCAGCGTGGTCGCCGGACGGAAAAAGTCTGGCATTTCCGGTCGCTCAGGGTGACGAAAAGGGGCGCTACGAAACGGTACTTGCCGTTGACGTCGATACGGGTGCCGAACGCAAATTAACGGAAACGCGTTGGCAGCAGGTCGGCCAACCGCAATGGCTCCCGGACGGACTTGTCGTCACTGCTTCTGAAACGTCCACCGGCCCTCAGCAGCTATGGCATCTTTCACTGCCTGATGGAATCGCATCACGCGTGACGCGAGACCTAAACAATTACAAGAATCTCAGCATTACGTCCGACGGGAAAACACTTGCCGTCATTCAAAATCTCGCGGTCTCAAACATTTGGACTGTCGGTGAGAACGGTTCGGCCGCAAAACAGGTCATATCCGAGGCCGGCCTGTTCAACGAAATAATCTGGCTGCCGGACGGCCGGATCGCTTACACGTCAAATGCAGGCGGTAGCTCCGACGTATGGACGGTAAACGCGGACGGCACTAATTTGAGACAACTCACCGTTGGCGCTAATGCGCGACTGGGACTTGCAGCAACGACGGACGAAAAACATCTTATTTTTTCCGCCGAGCGGGACGGCAAATATAACCTATGGAGGATCGGCATCGATGGTTCAGGCCTGACGCGGATCACAAATGGCGACGGCGAATATTATCCGCAATGCACACCGGACGGCCAATGGATCGTGTATCAGTCAGGGGGAAATTTCCCGACTCTTTGGAAGTTGTCGACCGGCGGCGGTGAAGCGATACAACTCACAAAAACGACCGCCTCCAGGCCATCGCTGTCACCCGACGGTAAATTGGTTGCGTATCACTATCTGGACTCAACTTTTAAGCCCTCTCGATGGGGGATCGGGATCAGCACCACCGAGGACGGAACACGCGTGAACCGATTTGATTTTTCACCTACGGTCGTTGAAAGGCTTGTAAAATGGACTCCTGATGGAAAATACATAGCCTTTCTCAACAGCCCCAACGGCGTTCCAAACATTTGGCTGCAGCCGCTCGACGGCGGCGAACCAAAACAGCTGACCGATTTCCCGTCGGACAACATAATTGCTTTTAACTGGGATAGTGACGGCAAACGGCTGGCGGTCATTCGCGGTGTCGAAACAAGCGATGTAGTCCTGATCAACCGATCATCGAAGTGACCACTAAAACACAAAAAAACCACGAAATCATTTTTCGTGGTTTTCCCCAAGATTTTGTGGCTAAACTAGTTAATTGCCCCCCGTCATCAGCAGGCCGATGTCCTCGGTCGATGTAGTTTTTGGATCGACCTCACCAACGATCTTTCCTTCGCGGATGACAAGCAGCCGGTCGGCGAGGGCCGTTACTTCCTCAAGTTCAGCGGAAACAAGCAAAACGGCGGAACCTGCATCACGCAGTTCGATCAGTTTGCGGTGAATAAATTCGATCGCCCCGATATCGACGCCACGGGTTGGCTGCGAGACAAAAATGAGTTTTGGCTTTAGATCAAATTCCCTGCCGATGATCAATTTCTGTTGGTTTCCACCCGAAAGCGATCTTGCCGCGAGCGAAGCATCCGGCGGACGAACATCAAACCTTTCGATGATCTCGCCGACATGTTTTTGGATCGCAGAGTTGTCCATAAACCCGGCCGCGGCGACCGCCGGAGCCCGGTAATGTACGCCAAGGATCGAATTTTCAGCCAGGTCGGAATTAAGAAGGAGTCCGCGTTTGTGCCGATCTTCGGGAATATGGGCAACACGGAGTTCTTTCATCTGGCGGGCAGTGAAATTTGTAATATCTTTACCGTCAAACTCGACGCTGCCGCCGGTCGATCTGCAAAGCCCTGTCAGGGCCTCGATCAACTCGGTTTGTCCGTTACCCTCGATTCCCGCGATCCCGACGATCTCGCCGGCTCGAACCGAGAACGAGACTCCATTCACCGCGGCACCGTTCTTTCCGCCGACCTCAAGTTTCTTGACCTCCAGAACAACGCGGTCGGGAGCGGCGTCGGCCTTATCGACGCGGAGCAAAACATCACGGCCGACGATCATTCTCGCAAGATCTTTAGCGGTCGTATTCGCGGTCATCGTGTGACCGACCGCTTTGCCGTCTCGCATGACGGTCACCTCGTCTGAGATCGCGAGCACCTCGTCGAGCTTGTGAGTGATGATAATGATCGTCTTGCCTTGTTCCTTCATCCGCCGCAGGATCCCGAAAAATTCCTCAACCTCTTGCGGCGAAAGCACAGCCGTGGGCTCATCGAGGATCAGGATCTCGGCATTTCGGTAGAGAGCTTTGAGCAGCTCGACCCGCTGCTGCTGGCCGACCGATAGATCCTCGATATACGCTCGGGGATCGACGCCGAGTTTTAGTTCGTCAGAGAGTGCCTTTATTTCGGCATTTGCTTTTTCGAGATCGAGACTTGCGGCCGAACCGGTCTCAGCACCTAGAATGATGTTCTCGGCGACCGTCATCGTATCAACCAGCATAAAATGCTGATGCACCATTCCGATCCCGAGCGCGATAGCATCGTGCGGTCCCTTTATTGAAACGACCTTGCCATCGACCAATATCTCGCCCTTATCGGCGTTATAAAAGCCGTAAGCGATACGCATGATCGTCGATTTTCCGGCCCCGTTCTCGCCAACGATCGCGTGGATCGTCCCCTTTTCGACTTTGATCGAAACATCGTCGTTTGCCGTGACATTGCCAAAGGTCTTTGTGATGTTTTTTAATTCAAGCATGGTTGTTAACATTTGCAGAATCTATTTTTCCGAAGTATATGGCCCCGCCAACATCGAATTTCATACGAACGATCGAGGTATTCGGGATCGAGAATGAGGTCATGAATTTCTGAAAAGAAATCATTGCGTCCGATTTCATTTCGTGGCCAAACTGTAACGAACTCCAGAGCACGCCTTTGATGAATAACTCGTGTGTAAATGCAAACGCGAGTTCGAATTCCCGGACATGCATCTGCCGGACGAAGGCTTTACATCGTTCGATAAACTCGGCAAAGGATTCGACCTGGTCACCATCAAAGTAATTCGGATCGGCTCTTTCCCAGTATTCCGCAACCCAAGGTTTGCGGCTTTCGAAATTCGTGCCTCGGCAACGCGAAACCGATAAATATGTAAATTCCTGAACTAGAAGTGTCTCGGTCGTAACGCCCGAAAACCGCCTGAAAAGAGGCTCGGCGGTCTGCTGCGATCTGATATATGGCGACACAATGATCAGATCGGGCCTGTCAATTATCCTCGAGGCGAGCTTGTCCGCCTGCCGCAAGCCATTCTCAGACAAAGGTATCTCACGCGGTTCCGAGGTCAATTCCCCTAAATTTGCTAAACTCTCGGCGTGGCGAATAAGCCAAAGATCTTTCATCGGCTATTTCGCCATTGCATCCGTGACTTTGATCTCACCGGAGACGATCTTTGACTTTGATTGTTCGACCTTTTCGATGACATCGGCTGGGATCAGGGCTTTGTTGTTGGAGTCCATTGCGTAGGCAACGCCATCTTTGTCGAGGCCGAACACATGGAAACCGCCCTGGAATTTGCCGCCGAGCACCTCTTTGACAACATCGTAAACCGCGTTATCCACACGTTTTACCATTGAGGTGAGCACGAAACCTGGTTTGACGCCGTTCTGATTGGAATCAACGCCGATGACGAATCTGTTCGCTTCGCCTTTGTCGTTCTTACCGAACTGCTCGACCGCGTCAAACGCCCCGAGGCCGGAGTTCCCTGCCGCCGTGAAGATGACATCGGCACCTTTCTCGATCTGGGCGAGCGAGAGCTCTTTGCCCTTGCCCGGGTTGTTCCAGGCACCGTCGGTTACGCCAACAAAATTCGCGACAAACTTGATATTCGGGTTTACGGAACGTGCGCCTTCTTCGTAACCGGTCTTGAATTTATGTATAAGCGGGATGTCCATTCCGCCAAGGAAACCGAGCACGCCGGTCTTAGACTTAGCGGCGGCGATCATTCCGACGAGGTACGAGCCCTCGTGTTCGCGAAAGATGAGCGACGCCACATTCTTGAGCGGCGTCTTGCCGTCTTCCTCAAAAATGACGCCGTCAACGATCGCAAATTTGTTGTTCGGATAATCTAGTGCGACCTTTTGCATGATCGGCCCCTGAGCAAAGCCGACGCCGATGATCATATCAAAATTCTTCTCGGCAAAGGCTCGCATTGCCGGTTCGATCGAGGTCGGATTGCCGGGCTCGACGTCATAGAGGCAGATCGGCAAGTCTTTCTCCGCGCGCTGCACACCTTCCCACGCCGCCGCGTTGAACGAACGATCATTCTTACCGCCGATATCAAAAACGATCCCGACCTTTATCTTGCAGCCCTCGCGGCGAGCCTCGGTTCGCTGCGTACAGGCCGTCGCAAAGATCAACACCGCCAACACAACCACGACAAAAACAAAGTATCTATTTTTCATAAGAGATCAAACCGTCGCTCTTATCAATTTATTTGTTCTGGGGAAATCTTTGGATATTTTATACGCATTTCGGAGCTTTTCGCTAACGGCTTCGCCCTGTTTTTTCTTGCGGCAATAGATGATGCCGACCTCCTCGCCTTTTTGGACGCGGTCGCCGATCTTTTTCGTACAGGCGTAGCCGACAGCGTGATCGACGCCGTCCTCTGCCTTGACGCGGCCGCCGCCAATGTCGCAAATGGCACGGCCGACGGCAAAGGTATCAATCTCGCCGACATAGCCGCCAAACTCAGACGTGATCACAACCTCGGCGAGGCCCTTTGTCAGCAGCGTTTCGGGCTTGTCACAAACCTTCGCGTTGCCGCCTTGCAGCTCGATATTCTGGCGAAAACGGTCAAGCGCCGCACCTGAATCCAGAGCCTTTTGTGCCCGGAACCTCGCATTGTCCATCGAACTCGCGATCTTTGCCTGAACCAGCATCGTTGCGGTCAACTCGATCGAAAGTTCGAGCGTGTCCTTCATCGAATCTTCGGCCTCGCCTCGCATTATCTTTAGACACTCGTAAACCTCCAGGGCGTTGCCGACATATTTACCGAGCGGCTGGCTCATATCGGTGATAAGCGCCTGCGTGTTCACGCTGAACGACTTGCCGGTTTCGCACAGCGCTTTGGCGAGTTTGAGTGAATCGGCGTATTTCTGGATAAACGCGCCGGAACCTGTCTTAACGTCGAGCACTAGCACATCGAGCCCCTCAGCGAGCTTTTTGGACATTATCGACGCCACGATCAGTGGAATGTACGGCACGGTCGCCGTCGCGTCGCGCAGGGCGTAGAGCGTTTTGTCCGCCGGGGCGATCTGCTTGGTCTGGCCGCCCAGAGCAAAACCGCATTTTTTCATCACCTTTTTGAAATTCGGAAAGGTGAGGTTTACGTCAAAGCCGGGGATCGATTCGAGCTTGTCGAGCGTTCCGCCCGTATGCCCCAAGCCGCGTCCCGAGATCATCGGAACCGCGAGGCCGCAAGCTGCCGCGAGCGGAGCGATGATCAAAGAGGTCTTATCGCCGACGCCGCCGGTCGAGTGTTTATCGGCCTTTGGCGCATCGATGTCGGAGAAATCCATGATCGTCCCGGAATGCAGCATCGCACTCGTGATCGAATATTGTTCGCGGCGATTGAGCCCGCGGATAAAGATCGCCATGACGAGTGCGGTGATCTGATAATCGGCCCAAGTGCCGTCACAGACACCGTCGATAAAGGCAGTGATCTGTTCGTCGGCAAGCGCTTTGCCGTCGCGTTTTGTAGCGATGATTTCCTGTGGACGCATATCGTTAGAACCGGAAGTGACCGGGTGACCATTCGCCTTCGCGGATCAAAATAAAGCAAGACATATTAAGTTTCGCACACAAATGGGGCATTTTAAACGTAGAGGCCGAAAAGGTCGCAGAGAAAAACGGAATAGGTGCACTAATAGTGGCCTAAATTTGTGATCTTTTAGCTGTCGCTAACGTCGCTTCCTTGAAATTCCTGATCAGTTTTAACGAGAAGAACAACGGCCTGGGCTCTTACGGCACGGCGTTCGCCGACAGCGTCGACCGCTTCACCGGTTTTAGCCTTAACGCTTACTTGATCGATCGAAATGCCTAACGAGGTAGCGAGATTGCCCCTCATCGCTTCGATATGCGGCCGGAGTTTTGGCCGCTCGAGATCGACTATGGCATCGATATTTGCAACGCTGTAGCCTTTTTCTTTGATAAGATCTGCAGCATATCGCAGAAATTGAGAGCTTGGAGCGTCACGCCACCTTTCTTCGTCATTAGGGAAATGGGTCCCAATATCACCGAGAGCCAGAGCCCCGAGCAGAGCATCCGTCGCTGCGTGTATCAGCACATCGGCATCCGAGTGGCCGTCAGCCCCCAGATCAGACTCGATCCTCACGCCGCCGATAATCAGCGGAAGCCCGCTAACGAGCCTGTGAATATCTGTACCAAACCCTATTCTGAACATAAAAATGCTTCGGCGATCCTTATATCGTCAGGCCTCGTTATCTTGATGTTACGCGAACTGCCTTCGACCGCAGTGATCTCTGCACCAAGTTTTTCGACGAGGTAACATTCATCGGTCACCCTATCGTCAAGCTCGACGCCTTCGAATGCCCGTTTGAGCAGCCCTAATCGGAAGGCCTGCGGCGTAAGTGCCCGTTTGAGCCGGCTGCGGTCGATAGTTGCCATCACCATACCGCCATCGACCTTTTTTATCGTGTCATTGACCTCGGCGACGAGGCATGCCGCACCGGTCCGCACAGCAGCCTCGACCGTGCGTCCGATCTCGTCAGCCGTTACCAATGGCCTCGCGCCGTCATGAACGGCAACGATATCATCGTCATTCCCGGTGATCGCGTCGAGCCCTTTCTTGACCGACTCAGCCCGCGTTGCACCACCGCGGACGACTTTTTTAAGTTTCGAGATCGAGGCTCGCTGCTCGACATAATCGAATTCGGTGATCCCTACTTCCGATAAAACAAGTACGATCTGATCGATCGAGGGACAAGTTTCGAATCGCTGTAAAGTGTGGATTATGAGGGGTACGCCGAGCAGGTCAATGAACTGTTTCGGCCTGACAGCCGCAAATCTCTGACCGCTCCCGGCGGCGACGATAATGGCGATATTCATTGATCGTGGAAAGTGAAAAGTAATGAGTAAACCCGGGCCTCAACTAATCGCTGTTCACTTTTCGCTATTCGATTTCTTCAATAATGGTCGTTTGCCGAAGCTCACGAGTAGCCTTGCGAAAACCGAGTGAACGTGAATCGTGGATGTTAAACGAGCTTTCGTTGTTGCCGTTGCCCTCTTCTTTTTCTTCCCACAGGCGGCCAAAGATCATCTTGCCGGCCGTGGTCTGCAGGACGCTGGTCACGGCGATATCTGCGGTCTTGCCGATAAGCTTTCGGGCGTTATCAACTACTACCATCGTTCCGTCATCGAGATAAGCGACGCCCTGATTGTATTCCTTACCCTCTTTCAAAACGAAGACACGCATCGCCTCGCCCGGCAGGACGACAGGCTTGACAGCGTTCGCAAGCTCATTAATATTGAGCACCTCAACTCCGCGAAGCTGCGAAACCTTATTGAGGTTAAAATCGTTTGTGACGATCACCGCGTCGAGCTGCTGGCCGAGTTCGATCAGTTTGAGATCGACCTCTTTGATAGCCGGAAAATCGGTCTCGACGATCTGGACATCGAGCTTGCTATTGTTGCGAAGCCGCTGGAGCATATCGAGGCCACGGCGGCCACGCTGACGTTTTGACGAGTCAGCCGAGTCAGCGACCTGCTGGAGCTCGGCCAGGATAAAATTCGGTATGATGAGCGTTCCGCCCAGAAAACCGGTCTCAGCAACATCTGCGATACGGCCATCAATGATCACGGATGTATCGAGGATCTTGTAGTCGCGTTTAATGTTCTTGTCGCTGAAGATACCGCCGAGGGCAGAAAGATCGAGATAGTCGCCTTTCGCCGCACCGACCATCAGGCCGACATAGCCCATAAAAAAAGCCAGCGAGATGGTCAAAAAGGTCTGCATCTCAGCCGAAACAGCGGCTTCTTTTTGGATAGAGATGAGAACACCAATGAGAAACGCACCCACGATACCGAGGATCGAACCAACCGCGGCCCCGATCAGCGTTTTGAGCGATGCGCGGCGGACACGCATTTCAAAACCGATGATCATCAACGCAACCACCGCTCCCAGCCCGGCGGACAATATGCGGCGCGTATTCTCGTCGCCAATATTGCCCAGGCCGAACCGCTGTGTCCGCTCAAATGGATTGAGCAGATACCCGAGCAATATCAGCATACCGACAAATGCGACCCTAAGTATGAGAATGTCCAATTTCATCTCTTCGAGATTTTAGCACGAATTCAGCGCTGAGGTTAAAATCACCGTTTTTAATTAGCGGCTTTGCAGACACTTTTTACTAACCCGGATCATAGGCTAATTCGGACTTCACCTGTTAAATAAACTCCGATTTACAGGCGATCTTCAGACAACTTTTGCATTTACCCGGCCTATTAGATCGCACCGTTTTCAGAGTTGGGGCCGCTTTGATGTATTCTGTCGGTTCAACATAATGGCGAAACAACCCACGACAATTTTCGTTTGCCAGAACTGCGGCTCACAATCCCGCAAATGGCTCGGCCAGTGCCCCGACTGCGGCGAATGGAATACGCTGGTCGAAGAACGTTTTCGGCCGTCGACTAGTCCCGTCGGAGCCGCAGCCCGCAACATTCATTACAGCCAAGCTTCGCCGATGGCGTTTTCCACGATCGAATCTCAGGATGACGCCCGTACCGCGTCCGGGATCGAAGAATTTGACCGTGTACTCGGCGGCGGGATCGTGGCAGGTTCGCTTGTTCTGATCGGCGGTGCCCCGGGAATCGGCAAGTCAACGATCGTCATGCAGATGGCCGATAAACTCGGCCAAAATGGCACTAAAGTGCTGTATATCTCGGGTGAAGAATCGGAAAAGCAGATCAAAATGCGGGGCGAACGGCTCGGCGTCGAAGCTGAGAACCTTTTTCTACTCCCGGAGACGAATTTGCAATCGATCCTGGTCGAAACCGACAAATTGCGGCCTGAATTTGTGATCGTCGATTCGATCCAGACGGTTTTTAGCGACCAGATCGAATCTGCGCCGGGAAGTGTTTCGCAGGTGCGAGAGGTTGCCGCTCAGTTCATGATGTTTGCAAAGCAAACAGGGACACCGGTCTTCCTAACCGGCCATGTCACCAAGGAAGGCTCGATCGCCGGACCGAAAACGCTCGAGCATATTGTCGACACCGTTCTCTATTTCGAAGGCGACCGACATCACAACCACCGCATTATCCGGGCCACAAAGAACCGTTTCGGGGCCGCAAACGAGATAGGTGTTTTCGAAATGACAAACGCCGGGCTGATCCCCGTGGCAAATCCTTCCGAATTGTTCCTCCAGGAGCGGCCCGAGAACGCAACAGGCTCTGTTGTCACTGTTTGCATGGAAGGCACGCGGCCCATGCTTGTCGAGATACAGGCACTCGTAAGCAGCACAAAATTTGGCACCGCCCGGCGAATGACGCAGGGTTTTGACCACAATCGGACTTCGCTGTTGATCGCCGTACTGGAAAAACAGGTGGGCCTGCAGCTCGCCGGTGACGACGTATTTGTAAATGTTGCCGGCGGAATGGAGATAGACGAACCGGCAGCGGATCTCGGCGTCACCTGTGCAATTGCTTCGAGTTTTAGGAATATCCAGGTCCCGCCTGACACGGCGGTCTTTGGCGAGGTGGGGCTAACAGGCGAGGTCCGCGGCGTTCTTCAAGCCCAGGCCCGCGCCCGCGAAGCTCAGACGCTTGGTTTTAAGAAACTCATTCTTCCGGAATCTAATAAGAAAGGGCTCGAAAAGCTGCTCGGCATTCGGGTTGTCGGTGTTAAAAACCTCGAACAGGCGATGGCTGAACTGTTTTAGTCAGAACCATTTCTAGTCTTTGCTCGTAAAGACTCCTGATCCGTTTTCTCAAAAATGTTCAGGGGTTATTCAATTTATGATGTCCAAGACTTTCTTTATCGGTGTTTTCCTCTTAGCTCTTTCGGTTGTCTCTTCAGCCCAAACGAACGCAAAAGACGAGCAAATCCTAAAGTCGATCATCAAGCAGATGACCGATGCGCAGACGGCTTATGATGCGGCAGCGTTGGATAGGATTTTTTCGTCCGATTATATTGAGATCTCGCCTGCCGGTGAGTTTGACCCGCGTGAAAAAGTTTTAAGCTTTTATACTCCGCAAGCAAGAGCAGAAGCCGGCAATATGTCTGCCACAGTCGAGGCAACGGAATTCTCTAACAGGTCATATGGAAAGTTTGCTGTGGTGATCGCTCGGTTCAATTACTCAGTAATGAACGCGGGGAAGCCGCTTGCTCCGCGAAGCATGCGAGTCACGATAATATTTAGAAAGGAAAAGAACTCGTGGAAGATCGCGTCGGCCCAATATACCGGAATTCGTCAACCGACGCAGAAGGCGAATTGAACGCCGATCAAAGGTCGCCGGCCATTATATGCTGGAGCACGGCGTCGCGCTTCTGCCGGATATCTGTTATGCGCGGGCTCGGGTCATCGCCCACAAAGGTCGGCGGTACAACAAATGGATCGACCTGTAGAGGCACGCCTTCCATTTCGAGTTTGTGGGCGATGATCGATGAGATCAGCTCCTGCTCGTATTCGCAAATATCCAGGAATTTGACACCGATACCGGTGTGATTAAAGCGATAGAGAGCACGGCAATGCAGCGGCAAAAAATTCTTGTTTGGAAGTTCGATCTCCATTCGAAATTCGTCGCCGACGTAGATATTCTCTTCCCAGCCCGTAAAACATCCGCCGATACTGATCTGCTGTAGCCTTGTCGCCTGGCGTTCGCCGAATTTTGAATAAATAAGCGCAGGTATGTCCAGCGAGAATCGGATGTGCTGTCTCTGATTTATAGACATTTGCGACAAAGACTAAGCAGACGGTACGAACTCTCTCTATCTTACAGATACCGGTGCCGCACGCGCAATATAAAATTTTCTTCACAAAAAAGCCGCCCCGAAAGAGGCGGCCTATTTCGAAGTTCGAATTGGGACTAATTATTTGCAGCTTCAGTTTTCGAACAATGCTTGTCAAATGCTTCGATCAACGCATGAGCGATGGTTGCCGGCGGACGGCCCTCGAGATCTTTGCGTTCAAAAAGCTGGACCAATTCACCATTCTTCAAAAATCCGATCGATGGAGACGACGGCATGTAGCCAGTAAAATATTCACGAGCGGTGTCCGTGGCGTCGATATCGGCTCCGGCGAAAACAGTGATCGACCGATCAGGCTTATTTTGAGAATTCGCAAGCGCCATTGCTATACCGGGACGGACGCCGCCGGCGGCACAACCGCAAACCGAATTAACAACTACCATGACAGTGCCGTTAGTTCCCTTAACAGCCTCTTCTACCGCTTCTGGTGTTTTTGTTTCTTCGATACCGAGTTTTGCGAGTTCGTCGCGCATCCCGTAGATCATCATTTCTGGATATGGCATAAAGGTTTCCTCTCAAATCTATAATTGCGTCTAATTTTAAAGCCGTCAGTTAATACCTGACCTTTTTGTCAAGTATCAGGCTTATTGCACTAATAGTCAAGTTCTGCAGCGATTTGATATCCGGGTTGCCCCGTGCAAGCTTATTAACTAAAATCAAGCTTCGAAGCGATAAAATGGCAATTGAAATCGAAAAAAAATACCGGATCGACAAGAAAAAGCTCGTCGAGCTTACAGCAAAGCTCAAAACGATCGGAGCGTCGTTTTCTTATGAGACCTTTGAGGA
>JBGAVK010000036.1:0-28882 GCA_044228165.1 Pyrinomonadaceae bacterium
CTTGATCGAAAAATCCGAACGGTTCGTCATCGCGACCGACGGTGCCTTGCCATACAACGCGCGCGGCAGTTGCTGTGTCATCGAGACCGCTCGAAATGGTGATGCGTCTTTTCCGGCCTCGGACTGCAATAATCGGTTGAGCCAGCCATCCTTTGTGCCTTTGTTGCCGGGCGTGCCGCTCTCCATATAATCCTGAGCATCAAAGTGCGAACGCGTATTATCAGGTGAACCGACCGACGTGATCGCCGCGAGCTGTCCGCTCTTCCAAAGCGGCTCAAACGCCGTCATCGAAGGATTTAGGCCAAACGTGCCGTCAAGGTTGATCGCGCCGTCCGTCTTGCCCGGTTTTGCGACGGCGATCGTCGGACGCAGGTTGTAGTATTCGCTCTCGCCGTGCGGCACGAGCATATTGAGCCCGTCGACCGCACCGCGTTGAAAGATCGTGACAAGCACCTTTTTCTTGCCATGGCCGCCGGTCAGCGTCGCTGCGTTTGCAAACTGATGTAAAAACTCAGGGGCCGCGGCCATCAGGCCAAAGCTGCCGAGCGTGATCCCGCTTGTCTTTAGGAAATATCTCCTATCCATAAATGCACTCCTCAAAGAAATCGTTCAACCGCGAGTTTAGACGCACCGGCCTCAACAATGGTCGTTTTTATTGTTTTTGCAATTGGCGCCCATTCATCATAAATTATATCTGTAGCTTTGCTATGTGGAGGGGGCCGTTCGTGAAAATGCTTGATCTAACCCAAAAAGATCGAGACGAATATGAAAGAACAACTTGTCCAATTGATACTCGAACGCCTCGACCGCGACGCTGAATCGATCAGAGCCGATTTTGCCGCTGATAAAGGCATTCCGACCCATTATTGCGCTATCGACAACCTACTTCCCGATGATATTGCCAGCCGGATCGCCGCCGCCTTTCCGGACACGTCGAAAATGAGGCTCATCGACAGCTTTCGCGAACTGAAATTCAATTCAAAATCTCTGGATCAGTTCGATCCGATCATTTCAGATATTACGTTTGCCTTTCAGGACGAAAGGGTCATCGAAAAGGTCGCCGCACTGACGGGTATCAAAGACGCGGCGGGTGATCCGCACCTTTACGCCGGCGGCCTGAGCGCGATGGCAAAGGGGCATTTTTTGAACCCGCACATCGACAATTCGCATGACGGCGAGCAGAAAAATTACCGCGTGCTCAATCTGCTCTATTACATAACGCCCGATTGGCGGGTGGAAAACGGCGGCAATCTCGAACTCTGGGACGAAAAGGTCACAAAACCCGTCGAGATACCGTCGCTCTATAACCGCCTCGTACTGATGGCGACAAATGATAAATCTTTTCACTCTGTGAACGAGGTCAAAGCGGACGGCGTTCGCCAGTGCGTCTCAAACTACTATTTCTCACCGCATAGCCCGAACGGCTACGAGACGACCCATATCACCTACTTTATGGCACGGCCAGAGCAGAAACTCCGCCGCATCTTCACCAAGATCGACGGCGATATCCGCACCGCACTGAGAAAGGTGAAGAAGGACGGATTTGGAAAGGGAAAAGAGGATATTTACGACGCGAAATAACCGTTTCTGTGAGCGGTTATTTTATTATCACTTCATCGATGAAGATCCAAGGGTCGCCGCCGGCGCCGGGGTGCCACGCCGGGATCTTGCCGATATTGAAGGCACGGATCCGCAGGTAACGAGTTTTGAAAGGCTCATCTTTTGCTTTTAGCGACAATTCGAGCGTTTGCGGCCGCATGTCGGTCAGAGCCAGGGTCGCGACGGCCTCGCCCAACTTTCTATATGTTACGCCGTCGTCCGACGCTTCGAATTCCACTCTCGACGGAGCCCAGATCCACGGCGAGGCTACCTGCAAAAAGCTACCCGTCACTTCGCGGAACTCGGTCTCTTTTTTGAGATCTATGACCGCCTCATACGGCTTGCCCTGAACACCCTGCCACTCGCCGCTCGCAAAATTTGTCGTGCCGCGAATGCCGTCGACGATCGCATTATCACCGCCGCCGGTGTATTGGGTGCTGTAGGGCGATATGACCTTGACCGTCCAGTCGTTCGGGCGTTTTTGAAACTTAGCCTCAACAACCGGACTCTCAGTTTCAGGAAATAGGTAAGAAATCGCCTTGACAGTGGTCGATTCGGCTAATTCAAAAGGTTCAGAAAATGCCCTGGATTTGCGCGTCGGCGTGCTGCCGTCGGTCGTATAGAATAACATCGCGTCCGAATCTATCTTTCGCATCGAAACATTGGTCTTATCATTGAATGAGCGGTCGCCTTCGATAACCGGCACAGCAACAAATTTGCTTTCTCGTGACTCGCCCGGAAACACCTTAAAGGCGTCCATTACTGGTGCATCAGTCATTTCGAACTCGAATTTAGCAAAGTTCATCAGATCGGTTCCTTTCGCCGAAATGAGGTCACGGTGGGTGAAATATGCTTTATCCCATTTGAAAAAGTCATCATGTTTTACGGACTTTATATAGATGTTCTTTTCGGATACCTTCGGAGCACGAATGACAAATTTCTTTCCATGTTCGAGATTGAATTTGATCTCTTTGAATAATGGCGAGCCGAATACATAAACAGGACTGCCGGGGGCGACCTGATAAAACCCAGCGGCACTTAATACATACCACGCCGACATCTGGCCGCAGTCTTCGTTACCGATCAGTCCGTCCGGCGTCGGTTTGTAAAAATTGTCCATGATCTGCCGGACAAGCTTTTGCGTCTTCCACGGCTGGCCGGCATACGCATAAAGATAGGCAATATGGTGTGAAGGCTCGTTGCCGTGAGCATATTGCCCGATCAGCCCCGTAAGGTCAGCTTGCTCGCGGCCGGCGAGTTTCTGTTCTGTCGTGAAAAGCTCGTCGAGTTTAGCTACGAATTTTTCGCGGCCACCCATCAGTTCCATCAACCGGCTGACGTCCTGCGGCACAAAGAATGAATACTGCCACGAATTGCCCTCGGTAAAACCAAATGTAACCTCGTTAGGCGCAAACGGCTCGACGAATCCGCCGTTCTTTTTGGGACGGAAGAAATGAGATTTGGGATCGAACAGGTTTTCAAAACTGTGAGAGCGGCGATAAAAATATTCTCTTTCGGATTTCCACTTATCACATTGGCGTCCGCCAACCACAAGGCAGTAATCACCACTTTCGAACTCTGCGAGGGGTTCAACCATCTGTGCGATACACCAGTCGTCATAAGCATATTCGAGCGTGCGCGAGACGGATTCGTTCTCGTCCTCCATCGAGATGTAGCCGCGTTTTTTATAGGCGGCGAGGCCGAAATGGTCGAGTTCGGCGGAGTGCTTTGCTGCTGCATACGCCTTTTCGTAATCGAAGCCTTTTATCCCCTTTGCCATAGCATCCGCGATGACCGACACGGCGTGATAGCCGATCATACAATCGGTCTCGTTGCCCCACAGCTCCCAAACCGGAAGCCGCCCGCCCTGCTCGTACTGACGGATAAATGTGTTGATAAAATCAACCGTCCGTTTCTGATCGATGATCGTGTATAGCGGATGCGCCGCCCGGAACGTGTCCCAGAGCGAAAAAACCGTATATTGATCTGTATTTTCACCGCCGAGACGCTGAGACGCTGAGATTTTGCTTGGGTTTCCTCTCTGCTTCTCGGCGTCTCTGCGGTTCAAATATCCCGGAAGTTGATGCACCTTCCCGTCCATCCCGCGATACTGCCCATCGACATCATTAAACACATTCGGCTGGATCATCGTGTGATACAGCGCGGTGTAAAAATTGGTCGTCTGAGCGTCAGTTCCGCCGGAAACCTCGATCTTAGAAAGCTCCTTATTCCACGCGCTTCGCGCATCCGCCCGCACCTTGTCGAAATCCCAGCCGGGAAGCTCGGCGGCGAGATTCTTACGGGCACCTTCTACAGAGACATTTGAGATGGCGACCTTTAGCAATATCTGCTCGCCCGACCTTGTATCAAATCCGAAGAACGCGCCCCCGTTTTGATCGTTATTACTGCCGTGGCCCTTGAAAGCCTTTGAAAACTCCGCGACAAAATAGACTGTCTGATCCTTTGCCCACGACGACGAACGCCTTGATCCTTCGATACGGCGATCTCCAACAACATTCAGTTCTGAGCCGAGACGCTTGTCTCGCCAATCTAGGTCGAGGTAGATACCTGCCTTTTTACTCGCCGGAAATGTGTAGCGATGAAAGCCGACACGCGTGGACGCGGACAATTCGGCCAGCAGCCTGCGGTCGTCTAATTTTACTGAATAATATCCGGGCTCGGCCGATTCGTCGGTATGCGAGAATTTTGATGAAAAGCCTTTATATGTGCCGGATTTGTATGCGATCGAAGCGCCGAAATCGACAGTCGAGTCGACCGTCGGCATGAACAAAATATCGCACCCATCCGGAATGCCCGTTCCTGAAAGATGCGTGTGCGAAAAGCCGTAGATCGTGTCGTCGGAGTAGTGATAACCGCTCGAGCCGTCCCAGTTGTCGATGCGGGTGTCGGGCGAAAGCTGGACCATTCCGAAGGGCACGGTCGCCCCGGGAAACGTGTGCCCGTGCCCGCCGGTGCCGATGAAAGGATTGACCCAATGTGCATAGTCGGGAGTTTGTGCCGCGATAATAACCGTAAGGAGAAGAATTGAACCGCAGAGACGCAGAGACGCAGAGAAAAGGAACCTGAAATTTTTGCCAATTGCGTTTTGTCTTTTCATTTCTGATCCTTCTTTATCTGTGTTTATCTGTGGCTAATCTCCTATCTTAATGCACTAATTCCCCGCCGCCGATGTTTCTCCAGTTCTGCCCTTTGATCGCCCAACGAACTCGCCAAAACGCCTCGCCGACGCGATGGTTGTAGCGAAGCGACACCTTATGCCAGCCGGACCTGAGCGGGATGACGGCCGAGCGAACCGCGCGGTTTGCGTCACCGGCCTCGTCGATCAATTTTTGGCCCGCGATGAGAATTGTCGTATCCCACGTGTAGTCAGACTGAAACTCATAGATCGCGTCGATCGGAACATTAAGATATCCGTCAAACGTCACAACATACGACCCTTTCTGATCTACCTGTTTTGAAAACTGTGCGAGCCCGATCGATCTTGATTCGCCGGTGATCGGCGGCGTATCCTGGCCATACTCATTGCTCGGCACATAGAGCGAATAAGCAACGCCCGGACGCTTCTCCACGGGGTCGGGCGAGGGCCCTCGCCATAGCGAACGCAGCAGCGTCGCCGTATATACCGAGCTTTTTCGCCCGTTGGCGAGGATGACCACACATTTGACATCGACGCGGCCCTTTTCAGTAAGGTCGACCTGCAGCGGTTTGGTGTACGGCATGCTTTTTTCATCCGGTGTCGAGCCGTCGATGGTATAAAATACGCGGGCACCCGGCAGCGACGAACTCAGATCGAGATCCGCCTTTTCGGCGTCAGCGAGAACCTTGTTCACTAAACCGGCAGGCGGCGGTATTCGGTAGCTGACATTTTGCCTATCAAGCCGGGCAAATTGCGCGGTCAAGCGCCGCGTAAAATCAGCATAGTTCTTATCCTCGGGCCGCGACCAAACACTCTCGGCAATAGCGAGCATTCGCGGGAACCCCATATATTCGACGTTCTCAGGCTGTTTGAGATATTCGGTCCAGATGTTGCCCTGGCCGCCGATGATGTATTTGGCTTCGTCCGCAGTCAGGCCTTTCGGAACCGGGTCAAACTGATAAACCTTTTCGAGCGGCAGCCAGCCGCCAATATTGAGCGGCTCGGTCGCCGGGTCACCCTGTGCATAATCGAGATAACAAAAGTCGGTCGGTGTCATTATCACGTCGTGCTTCGACTTCGCCGCCTCGATGCCGCCCTTAGTACCACGCCACGACATTACGGTCGCATTTGGAGCGAGACCGCCCTCGAGTATCTCGTCCCAGCCGATGATCTTCTTGCCCTTTGAGTTGACGAATTTCTCTATCCGCTGAACAAAATAGGACTGCACCTCGTGTTCGTCTTTGAGGTTCTCACGTTTTTTGAGTTCCTGAACGAACGCCGATTCTTTCCAATGGTCTTTCAGCACCTCGTCGCCACCGATATGGATGTATGGCGAATCGGGGAAGAGCTTGATCGTCTCATCGATAACGTCTTCGAGGAATTTGAAAGTCTCGTCGGTAGGACAGAAAACCTCCTTAAAAATGCCCCAGGTCTTTTTGACCTCGTATTTGTGATCGGCCTTGCAGCCGAACTGCGGATACGCCGCAAGCGCCGCCGACGCGTGCCCCGGCAGCTCTATCTCAGGCACGACCGTTACGTAGCGGTCTCTCGCGTACTTCACGACATCCCTGATCTGCTGCTGTGTGTAAAAACCCTCGACCGGAATGCCGTCGCCATTGAACACCGGCGAATAATTCCCGACATGGGTCTCGCTTCGTTTTGACCCGATCTCCGTCAATTTCGGATACTCCTTGATCTCGATCCGCCAGCCCTGATCGTCCGTCAGGTGCCAGTGAAAATAGTTAAATTTATACTGCGCCAGCAGATCGATGTATTTCTTAACAAACTCAACCGGCATAAAATGCCGCGACACATCGAGGTGCATGCCGCGATAACCAAAACGCGGAAGATCTCGAATCTCAAGGCTAGGAATGCTAATCGAACCGTCTGAACCAGATGAAATCACTTGCCGTAAAGACTGGATCGCATAAAACAGTCCCCGTTCCTCGCCGTTGATCATTAACTCATCGGGAACTACATGAATTGAATATGATTCGCCCGATCCTCTTTTCGTAAGATCGATAATTATCGTGTTGTTTTTTCGTTTGGTCGTAAACCCGAGCGTAAAACCATATTCTCGCTTCAGAATCGCGTTTAGATCGTCGGCAGTTTGGCGCCCAACATCGGTGTCGGCGAGTATCTTGGTTTTCCGCGTAATTGTGAATTTCGCCAGATTCGGAGTCGCCGTTGCGACTTGCGGCTTCGGAACAATATTGATCTCGTCTGTCTGAGCAAACGAAAAAGAAACATACAGAAGACAAAACGCGGCGGCGAAGATAATTTTGTGGATCATATTGACTGGAACGCAGGCGCCCTCGCCTGCAAACGCCGGTGCCTCCGGCGTGACGATCTTTATATTTCTCAACTCGAACGAAAATCGCGTTCGTCAGCGTCCTATGAAGGACTCTTTGCAGGCGAGGGCGCCTGCGTTCCCTGCGAAAACATTCCCGGCTATTTGAAAAACGCACTGCTATACGGCCATTTCTTGGGTGAATGGCATAGTCCTGCCTTGACCGGATTATTTTCAATATAGTTTACAGTATTAGCAAAATGCTTGTGATCTCGAATGTAGCGGTCAAAATATTCCTTTGCCCAAAACTGGCCAGAGCGGGCAAGTATTTTGTTAGCATTGTGCGCTGTGTAGGATTTGATCGAATGCATTATATCTGCAACCGCAAATGGAGCCATAGGCGTGAGCAGGATATGTCCGTGATTCGGCATGATAATCCACGAGATCAGGTTATATCGTTCGCCATCCCATTTCAAAAGTGTGTCTTGAAGCAGGTTTGCGATGCGCGGATCACGCAGATGGCCGCCACCATAATTTTGGTCCAGATAGTGCTCTATCCGTCGCCTGTGATCGGCGTCAGTAATTTCGTTTCTTTCGAGCTCGTCACGCCATTTAGTCAACACCTCTTGAGGCATTGAATCAGCTAGACGAAATGTTATGAACTGAGTAAATCCCTCGGCGTCGAAATGAGGTAAGAATCCGCGACTATGCCAATATCGAGGGTCTTTGTTCATCGAAAACATTTTACATCAATGCCGGGAACGCGAGGCGCTCTATGCCTGGATCGCAGGCGCCCTCCCCTTCAAACGCCGGCTCTTCCGGCGTGGCTTATATTGGTATTTCTCAACTCGAACGAACACCACGTTCGTCAGCGTCCTAAGAAGGACGCTTTGCAGGCGGGGGCGCCTGCGTTCCCGGCTATAGCAAGCCTAAGAATTCAGTCAATTCCGGCGGCAGTTCTTGTGTGAATTCCATTCGCTCGCCCGTTTTTGGGTGTGTGAAAGATAGCTTTTCGGCGTGGAGGAAAAAGCGGCGCATGGTAGCTATGGCGTTGCGGACGGTGATGTCGGCGATCGTGTTGTCGCGGCCTTCGTTGTAGATCTCGTCGCCGACCACGGGGTGGTTGATGTAACCCATATGGACGCGGATCTGGTGGGTGCGGCCGGTCTTGATCTCGACGTCGAGCAGTGTGAATTTCTCAAATCGCTGACGGACCCTCCACTCGGAAAGTGCGGTGCGGCCATAGGTCGCGACCTTCATCCTGAGGCGGTTGTGTTTGTTTCGGCCGATCGGTGCGTCGATCTTGCCCATATTCTGCTCGGTAGCGCCGTGCACCAGAGCGACGTACGATTTGTAGACCTGCCGCTCGCGAAACTGTTCGGACAAAGCCTCGTGCATCTCGTCGGTCTTTGCAACGACGATCAGGCCCGAGGTGTCTTTGTCGAGACGATGAACGATGCCGATTCGCATGCTGTCCGGGTCGTCGCGGTTTTGTTCTTTGAACGACTCGGCGAAGTGATAAGCGATCGCGTTCGCCAGCGTACCGCTCTGAACACCGGCGCCGGGATGGACGACCATGCCTGCTGGCTTGTTAATAACGGCCAGATGTTCGTCCTCATAAACAATATCGAGCGGGATGTTTTCAGGCTCAAATCTAGCGACCGGGGCTTCGACCAGGTCGATCTCGATCTCGTCTCCATCGCGCAGCTTGTAAGACGGTTTGACGGCCTTGTCGTTAACGAGAATGTCTTCATTTTCGACGAGCCGCCGAAGTCGTGAACGCGACCACCCCTCAATGTTTTCGGCAAGAAAAGCGTCGAGCCGCTTTCCGGCGTCGTCCGGCATCGGGGTCAGATTGAGCGATGTGGTTTCTTCATTCACTTGATATCTCGTTCGGAGTGTTTGCCGCCTTTCTGAGACGCGTTATCAAAAATATTATTGACGCGATCGCGACGATCAGGCTCACGCCCTGTGATGTCGAGAGGCCGGTGAGCGTAGTAAATCCAAAGAGGTCGCCGCGCGGATCATCGCGTATGAATTCGATCGAAAAGCGTATCAGCGAGTAAAGGATGCCGTAAATTATTAGTATCTGACCGTCAAATTTTTTGTGCCGATGCAGAAATACCAGCAGGCCAAAAACAGCGAACATGATGAACGATTCATAGAGCTGCGTCGGGTGCAGGTGTATCGCGCTGCCGTCGATCCCTGTGATCGGAACACCTGTATATTCATGGCCGAGCTGTGTAAAATGCACACCAAAGATCGAGTCGGTCGGCTTTCCCCAGCAGCATCCCGCTGCAAAACAGCCCTGCCGCCCAAATGCCTGGCCGAGAGCAACGCCCGGAGCAAATGCGTCGGCGATCTTCCAGAACGGCAGCTTATAGAGCGGCACCAGTATCGCCACTGCCAGAAATCCGCCGATCAGACCGCCGTAAAATACGCCTCCGCTCCGCAGAAAATCAAGCGTTAAGACCTGTACGTCAGGCTCGACAAAATACATCAACAGCTTTGACCCGACGAGACCGCCGACGAGCACCCAAAGGCCGAGGTCGTAGATCCGCTCCTTTTTGAGCCCCTCGCGGGCCGCAAGGCGCGATGCCGTAAAAAGAGCGAGCAGCATCCCCAACGCCAAAAAAATGCCGTAGGTCGTTATAGGAAAAGTTCCGATGCGGAATAATTCAGGGTACATTTGCGGATTTTGGATTTTGGATTTTTGATTTCGGATCGGTCTCCGAATCCACAACCTTACGTTTACTCAACACCATATCGAGTAGTAGTAACCCTGCTCCGACACAGATCGCTGCGTCAGCCACGTTGAACGTCGGGTAATGCCAGCTGCCGAACTGAACGTCGATAAAATCAACTACAAAGCCCAGTCGAACCCGGTCGGTTACATTGCCGGCGATGCCGGCGAGCAGCAATGCCAGGGCACCGAGCACGCGGTCATCGGTTCGCGGGGTTCGCCAGAAAAAGAACAGCACCAGCGTCGCGGCGATGATCGCAACTATCGACAGGCCCCAGCGGCCCGCGTCGCCGTGCTCGTCGAGCATCGAAAATGCAACGCCGGTGTTCTGAGCGTATGCAAAATTTAAAAAGCCGTCGATCACGCTGCGGTCGCCGCCAAACCTAAGCACGCGGGTCGCCCACGCCTTTGACGTCTGGTCGATCATAAAGACGCCGCCCGCGATCGCGAGGTAGGCAACTTTCCAAATAATGTCTCGTTTTGTCACTCTTTATTCAGTATAAGGAAATATTGCCTTTGGGGCTTTGTAACGCCGCCACCAGTCAGCATAGCAAACGTCGGTGCAGCCGATGTCATAATGAACCACCTTCCATCTTCCGCCGGTCTTTTTCAAGATAGCAAAAAAGTTGTTGTCGAACATATCCGCATCGATCGCGCCTTGATATGCCGTTCCGCGATAATTAGGCCGCCCGCCGTCCGTCGATTGCGGGTCACCGCCGACAAATGCCCAGTTTCCGGCGATGTTAAAATGCTCGGCAGCAAAGATTATCTTTTGCTTCAACTCGCGTTCTATAGGAATTCTAAGTGCGTCGAGTATCCCCTTTCGCTCAGGCGAGCCTTTTTCCGGAGTGTATACCGACTGAGCGACGGCCGACGCAATTAATGAGAGTAATAATCCTAATATGATCAATGATCTCTTTAGCATAAATGCCTCCTAAACGATCTCGATCAGTGCGTCGTTGCAGCGTTCGCAAACGGTCGGGAACGCTTCGAATTCGCCGACACGGGTCGAGTAATTCCAACACCTCTCGCATTTTTCGCCGTCAGCCTGTTGTATCTCGACGGCGAACGAGGCTCCTTCGTGAACCTCTACCTGCGAGACGATGAAGATGTATCTTAGTTGTTTGTAGTAGTCAAGCATCAGCCGCGTGGTCGCAGCATCGGTCGTCAGGACGACCTTTGCCTCGAGCGACGAGCCGATCTGCTTGTCATTACGGGCCGTTTCGAGCGCACGCAAAACCTCATCGCGGATCGAAAAGATCTTTTCCCAATTCGCCGCAAGGCCCGAATTATCGGCGTCCTCAACGACCGGAAATTCCGCAACATGTACCGACGCCGCACGTTCGCCCGGCAGATTTTCCCACGCCTCGTCTGATGTAAACACGAGGATCGGTGAAAGCAAACGGCAAAGCGAATCAGCGATCTTGTAAAGAGCCGTCTGGGCCGAACGCCGCTCGATAGACCTTGGAGCGAAGATATAAAGTCTATCTTTTATGATATCGAAATAGCGCGCCGATAACGTCACCGTGCAGAAATTGTAAAGTGCGTTGTAAGCCGCCTGAAAATCGTACGCCTCGTAAGCCGCGAGCACCTTTTCGTTGAGGTCATTTAGGCCTGCGACCGCCCACAGATCGATATCGAGCATGTGATTTGGCGACACACTATCTGCGATGGGGTCAAACTCAGCAAGGTTGCCGAGCGCGTAGCGAAGCGTGTTTCGCATCTTACGATACGCGTCGACGACACGCATCAGGATCTCGTCTGAGCAGCGAACATCTTCGGTATAATCGACCGCCGCTGCCCATAATCTCAGGATCTCAGCACCTGACTTATTTATGATCTCGTGTGGGGCGGTGACATTCCCGAGGGATTTCGACTGCTTTTTACCCTCACCATCGACAACCCATCCATGTGTGATTATCTGTTTATACGGCGCCTGATCGTGAGCCGCAATGCCGCAGCTCAGGGACGAGTTGAACCAACCGCGATACTGGTCGCCGCCTTCGAGATAGACATCGGCAGGGAAATGAAGAGTGTCGCCGCGAGTTTCCAAAACGGCAACGCAGCTCGAACCCGAGTCGAACCAAACGTCAAGAATGTCTGTTTCTTTGCGAAAATCACCTTCGCCGCATTTTACGCATTTGTATCCGTCGGGCAACAATTCGCTCTCCGGTCTCGCATACCAGGCGTCAGATGTTTCGACAGCAAAGATATCGGCGACATGTTCGATGATCTTTGGGTCGGCAACAGCTTCATCACAGCCTTTGCAATAAAATACCGGTATCGGCACGCCCCACGAACGCTGACGCGAAACGCACCAGTCAGGCCGCCCCTTGAACATGTTCGTCATCCGGCCCTCGCCCCATGCGGGGTGCCATTTCACTTTAGCGATCTCGCGAAGAGCGGAACCACGCAGGCTGGCAGCCTGCGTTCCGACGGCCTCGTCCATCGACACGAACCATTGCGGCGTCGCCCGAAAGATCACCGGATTTTTGCACCGCCAGCAATGCGGATACCGATGGGCGTAATGCTCGACACTGAGCAGTGCGCCGATTTCCTTTAAGAACTCGACGATCTTCGGGTTTGCCTCGAAAACACTCAATCCTGCAAAATGTTCTACCTCAGCCGTAAATCTACCCGCAGCATCAACCGGAGCATAAGTTTCGAGTCCATATCGACGCCCTATGGCAAAGTCGTCCGCGCCGTGGCCCGGAGCAGTATGAACACAGCCGGTCCCGGATTTACCGCCGCCTTTGCTTTCGTATTTTGCGTCGAGTTCGACCTCGGCGTCCGCCTCACCGAGTGTGACGTGGTCACCGTTCATGATCAGCGAAGTGCGTTCGAGCCATGCGTGTTTCGCTTCGAGCCGGTCGAGCCGTGAGCCCTTGAATCGGGCAAGCTCCATTGTATTCTCAAGCCCGCAGGTCTCAGCGAATGAAGCCGCGAGCTCGCTGGCAACAATATAAACCTCGCCATTTGATCCGATCGCAGAATAATCAAAATCGGGATGGACCGTGATACCGAGATTTGCGGGCAGCGTCCATGGCGTTGTTGTCCAGATGACAACGAAAACGGTTTTACCGGCGAGAGCGGGATCAATCTCAGCGGGATCGGTCTCTAGAGGAAATTTTACATACACCGACGGCGAAGTATGTTCTTTGTACTCTACTTCGGCCTCGGCTAGAGCGGTCTGGTCGTGAATGCACCAATATACAGGCCGCAGCCCTTTGTAAACATAGCCGCGTTCGAGAAACTTGCCAAAGAGCCTCGCGGTCGACGATTCGTACTCTGGCGACATTGTTAGATAGGGGTTAGCCCATTCGCCGAGGATGCCGAGCCGCTGAAAGTCGCGGGTCTGATTGTTCATTGCCGTCGATGCGTGTTCCCGGCATATCCGGCGGAAGGATGCCACCGGAATATCAGCCTTGTTCTTGCCTTTTTCGGAAAGCTTTTTCTCGACGATCGTCTCGATCGGAAGCCCGTGACAGTCGTATCCTGGCACGTAGGGCGCGTCAAAACCCATCATCGATCGCGTCTTCACCACAAAATCTTTGAGTATCTTATTGAGCGCCGTACCGATATGAATATCTGCGTTAGCATATGGCGGGCCATCGTGCAGGATAAATTTCTTGCGGCCCGCACGTGCCTCCGCCACCTTTTCATAAAGCCCCATTTCCTGCGCCCCATTTCCTGCCACTTCTTTAGACGCGCAGGCTCCATCTGGCCGAGATTCCCCTTTTGCGAAAAATCGGTCCGCGGCAGATTGACTGTTTTCTTTAGGTCTAATTCTTCACTCATCTATAAAATCAAAAAGCCCCAAGCCATTGTTCAGCTTGGGACTTGTAATAGCGTATTCTTCCGCCGTTCAACGTACGTCGAACGCAAGTCCATCAATATCGATAATAATGGGCGATAGCCTCCGCATAATGCATTTCATTTTACCATAATTGCAAAGATCATTCCTCCTCGACAGTGCAAAGCAGCGGATATTCCCTTGCTTTTGCCAAGTTCAGGGCCTTTTGGCATTTCATATTCGCGATCTCGTACGGATAAATGCCCGCGAGGCCGATACCCTCGTTGTGGATCTTTAACATGATGGTAAATGCCTCTGCCTCGTCACGGTTAAAGACGTACTGCAGGACGAAAACAACGAAATCCATCGTAGTAAAATCGTCGTTGTGGAGCAACACCTTAAAAAGCTTTGGCTTTTCGAGCCTTACGTCCGTCTCTTCGAGAACGCCGGTGCCGCCGTCAATATCAGGAAAGTCAGGCATAAGTAAATATAGCCACAAAAAGCACAGAAAGCACAAAAAACCTGACAATTAATTTGTGGCTTCTCTGCTTTTTGCGGCCCGGTTAGATCGGGGCCTCGACGGTTGCTTTCCGTTCGAGCTTTCCCCACCCGACAAAGGCTCCGCGGATCGCAGTATAAACCGACTTGACCATCACCCAGTACATCACCTGCCGATAGCCGAACCGCTGTATCAAAAGCCACCCGAGCAATCGCTTTTCCTCGGTCTTTTCCATCAAAAATGCGGCAAAAGCACCAAACCAGTCGATCGCCAGAAATAGCGCGTAATAGAAAAGAACTTCGTTAAGGTTTGTCGGCGTATGAGCGTATTCCTGCTGATGTTCGAGAAAGCCGACCGCTGCTGACGCCAGCGTAAAAACGAACATGAGATCCATCACCGGCGATATCAGTGGAAAAAATACCTGGAAGAGCCACACGTTCGGCATCGCGATAAACCCCAATGTACCGTATTTTGGATTTAGAAGCGCGTCCTTGTGTTTCCACATGCACTGCAGCGTGCCGTAGGACCAACGGAAACGCTGCTTGGCAAGATTGCGCAAGCTGTCGGGCGCCTCGGTGAGTCCGATCGCTGCCTCTTCGTAACCGATCGTGTAGCCGAGCTTTCTTACTTGGATGGTCAGATCCTGATCCTCTGCTAAGGTATCAGACGAAAAGCCGCCGGTTTCCTCGAGCACGCTCCGGCGCCAGGCTCCGACCGAACCGGGCACGACCGTGATGCAGTTTAGAGATGCGAAAGCCCGCCGGTCAAAATTTTGCGAGGTTACATATTCCAGCGCTTGCCATTTCGTGACGATATTGATGCGGTTGCCGACCTTTGCATTACCGGCGACGGCGCCGATCCGCTCGTCAGCGAACCGGTGAACAAGCGCCGACAACGTCTGTGGTGTAAAGATCGTGTCGGCGTCGAGAGCGACCACGATCTCGCCCCTTGCCTTTCGCCATCCGAAATTAAGGGCCTCGGCCTTGCCGCCGTTCGGCTTTGTGAAAACTGAGACCCTTTCGCTAGAACCGAACGCATCACCCGCGATCTTAAAGGTTTCGTCAGTCGAACCATCATCGACAACGATGATCTCAAAATTTGTATGGTCGGACGCCAGCAAACTCTCGATCGTTCGAATGATCACTTTGCCCTCGTTATATGCCGGCACAACTATGGAAACGAGCGGCTGATATTCGCCGCCGAAATGTGTGACCTCACGCCGACGCGACCTGAGAAACTGTGCAAATGCGAGGACGCCGATAAAGATCATCCGGCCTAGTCCCAAAACGATACCGAGCATAAAGATCCACCGCATCAACCAGCCCGCGACCGAGATCCCGTAAAAAACGTAAGCGTCAGCCCTCGCATAGATCGACTGATCCTGCGGCACCGGGGGCATCGCCTCGTCATGGGTCATATTTGCCAGGTCGGCTATCGTGGTGAATTCGTATCCGCGGCCCCTCAGTTCGTGAATAACCTTAGGCAGCGCTTCGATGGTCGCCGAGCGGTCACCGCCGCTGTCGTGCATGAGCACGATCTCACCGCGTTCCTCGGGAGTGCTTATTGCGGCTTGTTTTACGATCTCGTCAACCATTTGATCGGCCGTGTGCGGCGAACCGTCATCGTTCTTTAGCTTCCAGTCGTCCGGGTCGAGGTGCAGTCCGACGGATATATAGCCAAGGTTTTGAGCCTGAACGGTCGGATCGACCTCGTCCGGTGTCCGCGGTTCGGCATCCCCAAAATAGGGAGCACGAAATAACCGCGTCGAGCGTCCCGTCAGAGATTCGATCAGCCGTTGGGTCGCGTTCAGTTCAAGATCAGTGACCTGCCGCGGTACTTCGCCGAGGTTTGGATGTGAGAACGAATGATTGCCTATCTCATGGCCTTCGTTAACAATGCGTTTGACGAGGTCAGGGTTAGCCTGGCCATTCTCACCGACGATAAAAAAGGTCCCCGGCACATTTTCCTGTTTCAAGATGTCGAGCACCTTCGCAGTCCAAACAGGGTCAGGCCCGTCGTCGAATGTGAGCACGATCTTTCCGGTCTTATCACCCGTCCGCTGTATCACGTATGACGAAGGTATCTGCTTATAACTTTCGTTCCCGATCTCGCCGTTGGCGGCGATGGCAAGGTCGCGGTCACCATCCTGCGGCTGAGCGATCACCTGTAGTATCTCGCCTGTTCCCTGAAAATCTACATCGTAGCCATACTTAATGGTCCTGAGTTCATCGACGCTGCGATTTGCCCCGCTTCCAAAAACCTTCCAAACGGACGGATCTTCGCTGCCAAGGCGCCAAAGAGCGAACCCTGCCGGCTTATAGACATCGGCACTTTGGATCTCGTTGTAAGCAGTCGCGGCATCGAGGAACCAGACCGAGTGTTCCTTACCGTCTTCCTCGGTATATTCGAAATAGGGATTTCTGGACGCCGAGTCAAATTTGATCTCGCCCGGGCTGTCGAGCGATTCTTTTGCGATGAGCAAAGCCTCTTGGAACGAAACGGTCGCAGCTTCGTTTTTATCCCCGGACCAGTTGTAGCCGTAGCTGCCGATGCAGACGATCGTTTTGTCCGGCGAAAGTTCCGCCATACGTTTTTTCAAGATACTTTCGTACCAATCTTCGCCGGCAACCGGACCTGCACTTCCAGTGGACCAGTGCTGATCATATGCCATCAGCATCAGATAGTCGGTGACATCGGCGTATGCCTTGTAATTCCAATCCGGATTATCAAAAGGAACAGCCTGCGCGAGGATCAGGCCCCGCTCGCGAAACTTGCTCCTCAGGTCGCTCATAAAAACGAACAAAGCCGGCTGGAGCGATGCCGGAACTTCCTCGATATCGATAGTTATGCCGCCAAATTTGTATTTATCGATCGCCGCGAGTATCGACGATGTCAGTTTTTGCCGCCCGGCATCCGTCGAGATCGAGTTGACCAGTATTTCAGAATTCCACTGCTCGTTCTTGTAATTTTGCAGCAGCGGCAGCACGGGCATGTCAGGACGGTTGTCTTTAATGAACGCCATCGCCGGTTCATTGATGTCGAATGTGAGCGGATCGTTCTTATCGCCTGAGAGCCGGATCCATTCGGGCACGACCCAGTCGAGGTTGTTGATATTTTCTTTGAGCGAAGCGAGGCTCGAATCGTCCCAATTGACATAAAACCCGACGGCGAGAGGCTTTCCGGTATTCGGGGCCAATTCGCCGGCCTTTCGTTTCGCTGAGAGCATGACGGCCGCCGCCTGTTTTTGAAGCCGGGCGTCGTCACGTTTCTTTTTTTCAAAATTCGCCTTATCGGCAAATTGCCGTGCTGTGGCGGCACGCTTTGTCAGCGGCAGTTCCGGCGCGTGCGGCAGAACATCAGACCCCTGTGGCAGCGTCGCGACCGGCTTGAGCTTAACCTGCGGCAGAAACGGATTGATCAGCACACTGATCACGAAAAATGTAATAAAAACAGTGACGACCGCCGCAGCCGTCACACCGATATAGTGAAATACTCTGCCGCGCCGCCCTTTTTCGTCGCGAAAGACGGTCTTTGTCACATTCGAATCTTTATCAACGCTCATTTAGTTCTCAGCCCCATATTTAGAGGGTTCCAAAACGGATCGAAGCCCGGGCGTAAATTCAACTCGTGCTTTGATGTTCCAATACGAAAGCGCGTTTTCCTCCACCACTATTGTCTCGCTTTTTGAAATAAAAATGTGGACTTAAGGTAATATTTTTGCTAAATTTCAGATGCGCTGTTTACTTAGTATTCAATTTGGCAAGATCTGCGGCTTTGGGTAATTGAAACCCGGCTTCGATTAGTCGTATTGTCTGCACACGGGAAATGAAAAAAGGACAAGGCACAACTTCAAGGTTGGCGGGTGCTCGTTCACCGCGCGCAGGTGGCGCTGCCGCGCAGGCGATCTCGCACGAAAGTATCGACGCGATCTTCAAAAGCGTCGGTCAAAAACTGCGCGAAGGGCTGTCAGCCGATGCCGAATCGATCCTCGTCAACACAATTGAGGGCTTTGAGCATACTCCTAATGACCTTGCCAATCTAAAGCGGCTGCTTTCATTTACGCTCGAGACGGCCGGACGATACAAAGAGTCGCTCGAAACCATCAGCCCGTTTGCCGACGAAGAAAACCTCTCGCAACTCGATATCGAGACACAGGTCAAGGTCACGACCCAGCTCGCCATCGCTAACAACAATCTCGGTGATCTTCCGAAAGCAGTAACTCTTCTAAAAGAGACGCTCGACAAGGCAGAAAAGAACGAGCTAAGGCACCTCTTCGGTTCTATCGACATCGCTCTGGCGCGCGTTTATAGAAAGCTCGCCGAGTTTCCCATCTGCCGCGATTATGCGCAAAAAGCACTCGACCGCTTTCGCGAGAACGGCAACTGGCTCGGCATGGCAGAAGCGTATCGCGAGATCGCCAACAGTTATCACCAGGAGGGCAACAGCGAGCGTTCGATCGAGAGTTTTGAACTGGGCATTAACATCATTGGGGGCAATTCGGCTCCGTTCATGCTCGGCAAGTTGTACACCGATATGTCAGGCGCTTATTGGTTCTTGCGCAAACCGCAGGACGGCATCGCGTGCCTGGAGAAATCGATCGAGTTCTTTGACCAGACCGCCCACGCGCTCAATTCTGTCATTGCATATAACAATCTGGGCATCAATCTGATGCTCATCGGCGACTGGAAAAAGGCAGAGGAGATGATCGAACGCGCACGTGTGATCGGCGAAAAGGAAAACTATGTTCACGTCGCCGGGATCTACGATTCGCTCGGCGAACTCAACATCCTTCGCGGCGATCTGGAAGCGGCCGAACGCTTCCTGGAGATGGCGGTCTCATTCGCCCGCGAACGAAATCACCAATGGTACACGGTCCAGTCGATGCGCAACCTCGCAAGGGTTTTCCTGGCCAAAGATCAGTTTAAGAAAGCGATCGAAAAGGCACGCGAGACACTCGATCTTTGCCGTGAGATAGGCGATAAGCACTATGCAAATATGGCCGGCCTCGTACTCGCCGAGGCATATTTGATGAAGGGCAGCCTGGATGACTGTGAGGCCGCGCTGCAGGTGATCGAAGAAAGCGATCCGTCAGCGGATTTTTTCGTCCTCGGCAATATTCAGCGCATTCGCGGTATGGCGTCGCTCGAAGTCAATGATGTCGAGCTCGCGATACACCACTTTAGCCGCGGCCTGACCATCTTTGAATCTGCCGAAGATCTGTATCACACCGGCCTGATGCACTCAATGCTCGGGGCAAATCTGGACGAACGTAACTCAGCCAGGGCGATCAGGCACCTTCGTTCGGCGCTAGATATTTTTAGCAAATTGGGTATTGCTTCGTACGTCGATGCGACCACCAAAAAACTACAGGTCCTCGAAACCTCTGCCGCCTTGGCTCCGGCTAACAAGTCGGAAAAACGTAGAAACTCCGTAGTTTCACAACTTTTGACCGTTCGTCTCGCCGAAGCGACCGCCTCGCGCGAACTGCTCTTCCGCGAACTCGTCGCCGTACTGCAACAGGAAAGCAATGCCAAAAAGCTGATCATCGCTCAGCTAAACGAACAGAAACGCCTTTATCCATTCATCACGCACGGTTACTCGCCGCAGGAAAGCAACGAGCTGGTCAGTAAGTTAAACGATGCTCAGGCGGCAGGCGATGAGAAATCGATTGCCCGAGCAAAGAACCTTGCTGTCATACATTTACGCGGGTCGGCAGCCGCGCCGGCTACGCTGCTGGTAAATCCGCAATCGGGTGCGGTCCTCAATGACGAGAGCTCACTAGCACCGCTGCTTCGCGTCGTCGAGCTCGGTATGGACGTCGTTGCTTTACGCGAACGCGACAAGTCGCTGCCAACGGCGAGCGAGACATCACCCTACACTTCGAACAGCCTAATGCCGGGCTTTATTCATTCATCGCCGGCGATGACATCGCTCGTCGAGGAGGTCTATAAGATACGCTCGTCCGATGTTACGGTGCTTGTCACCGGCGAATCGGGCACCGGTAAGGAGCTTGTCTCGCGTGCGATCCACACTTTGTCGAACCGGAAAGACAAGATCTTTGTGCCTTTTAATTGCACCGCCGTTCCAAAAGAACTAGCAGAGGGCCACCTTTTCGGCTACAAAAAAGGAGCCTTTACGGGTGCCGTTCAGGATTCACCCGGTGTTATCCGAACTGCCGATGGCGGCACGCTCTTTCTCGACGAGGTCGGCGACCTGCCGATCGACGTACAGCCAAAATTGCTCCGCTTTTTGCAGGAAGGTGAGATACAGCCGCTCGGCGATAAAAAACCGTTAAAGGTCGATGTTCGAATCATCGCAGCGACCAATATGCCGCTCGAGGAAAAGGTCGCGGACGGCAGCTTTCGCGAGGACCTTTATTACCGTTTGAATGTCATTCGCTTACGCGTACCGCCGCTTCGCGAACGCCGGAGCGAGATACCGCCGATCGTCAATTACTATGTCAATCATTACAGCGAGCGGTTCGACAAACACAATCTCACTATTACACCGCAGACTGTAGATATGTTGATGGTCTGTAATTGGGAAGGTAACGTGCGCCAGCTTTGCAATGAGATACAGCGCGTCGTCGCTCGTGCTGTCGATAATGAGGTCATCACGCCGGATCATCTCTCGCCCGACCTGAAACGAAGCGCCAAGCCGCTAACCCCGTTCGATATGTCGTCAAATGTCCGTCCGATCGCGTCCGACGACGGCACCATCTCGCCGTTTACCAATATCCCCGCCGGCGGCACGCTCGAATCGGCCGTTTCCGAACTCGAAATGCAGTTGATCCGCAACGCTCTTGTCCGTCACAACTGGAACATCTCTCGCGTTGCGGGCGAACTCGGCCTCACACGCCGCGGACTATATCTGAAGCTATCACGCTACGGTATCGAAAAGGCTGCTTAGCCGTTCCTTGAAATATGATCTAAACCCCCGCCACTCGGCAAAGAGTGCCGGTGATATCTTCGAGTGCCGCGATAACAGTATCAACTTCGTCCTGAGTATTTGTCCGTCCAAGAGAAAAGCGGATCGAACCCATCGACCGCGAATATGGCACGTCCATCGCCGCGAGCACGGCCGACGCCCTGTGTCCCTTCGAGTTGCATGCCGAACCAGTCGAAACACAGATCCCGCGTTGATCGAGCATATTCATTATCATTTCGCCATTGATATTTTCGAACGAGATGCTGCTGGTGTTTGGCAGCCGTTTGTCTTTGTCTGCGGTGCCATTGAGGTAGGCTCTTGGTATTCTTTTGAGAATGCCGGCTTCCAGACGGTCGCGAAGCTCGCGCACCTGATCCATCACCGACAGGTCCATTACAAATTCCGCCGCGGCTCCCATGCCGGCGATCTGATGAACAGCTTCGGTTCCTGCGCGCCGCCCGCGTTGCTGGCCGCCGCCGATCATCATTGAAGGCAGCTTTACACCGTCGCGAATGTACAAAGCTCCGATGCCCATTGGACCGTGAAATTTGTGAGCTGAGATCGCAAGCAGGTCGATGGCGCTCGTCTTCAGGTCTATCGGCATCTTGCCTGCTGCATTTACGGCATCGACGTGAAACAGAGCGTCGGACCGTTCCTTGACGATATCGGCTATCTCTCTGACGGGAAACAAGATACCGGTCTCGTTGTTCGCCATCATCACCGAAACCACCGCCGTTTCCGCCGACAGCGACGATCTTAGTTCGTCTAGATCCAGTGAACCGCTTTCATCGACGCCGATGCGGGTGACGCGATAATTTTCGGTTTCGAGCTTGTCGCAAAGTTTGCTCACCGCCTCATGTTCGACAGCCGAAATGACGATATGACGCTTTCCGGTCGCCTCAAGAGCTCCTCGAATAGCCCAATTGTCACTCTCGGTCCCGCCCGAGTTAAAAGCGATCTCAGAGGGCGAAGCACCGAGCAGCCGGGAGACGCTCTCAGCCGCTGCTTTGACCGCTTTTGCTCCTTCTGCCGAAAGCGAATGGGCACCCGAAGGATTGCCGTACGAGCCCTCTAAAAATGGCCGCATCGCATCAAATACTGATGGCACCAGCCTTGTTGTCGCATTATTGTCGAAATAGATCATGGTCTTTATGATCGGAACTTGCGGCGTCGTTTTTACCATTTGCCGATTAACATTTACAATTACCAGTACATTGAAAGCGAAACTCGAAATAACAGAACCGACCGGCCGAACTTGGCAGACAGAGCTCTCTAAGGGTGGAACCATCACCATCGGGCGTGCAAAGGACAACGAGATCGTCCTAAATGACCGCCGCGTTTCGCGCAAACATGCATTTATTATACCCGACGGCGACGGTTTTAAGATCGTTGACGGATATTATGAAGAGGGCCAGCTTTTCCGAAGCGTAAATCACGTTTTCATAAACGGAGCCATACATCTCGAAGCCGCCCTCAACGATGGCGATTCCATAACGATCGGCGAAAGCGTTTTGACGGTATCGCTTGTGAAAGAGCCGCCTGTTCCGGATCTCGATCTGACCCGGACCGGTGATATGGACGCGGGAACAAAGTCTGAACGCCAGACCGCGGTTGCCTTTGACGATCTTCCGTTGGGCCACACGCAGGTTCAGATGTCGGTCAACGAGATTCTCGGCGGCAGTTCAAAACTCTCGCTCGAATCGGCGGTCGCGACACCAGGCGAGATCAAAGATCTGCGGCGTAAGGCAAAGATACTCGAACTCCTTTTCGAAATGAGCAAAACGCTCGGCACGGTCTTTGAGCTCGAAGAGATCTTTGAAAAAGCGACGGACCTTATATTTCGCGGCACGCCGGCCGACCGGGTCGTTGCTCTGCTCACTGACGAGTCCGGCAAGGCCGATTCGAGTGAGGACACACTATATCAGGTCGGCGCAAAAACCCGTGAGGCCAACATCGAACACCTGACAGAAAAACTGACCGTCAGCCGCACGATAACAAAACGTGTGATGACCGAGCGGATCGCGATCTTGTCACAGGATGCAAAAACCGATGAGCAGTTTCAGGGCGCCGAATCGATCGTATCGCAGGGTGTTCGCTCGACCATCTGCGCCCCGCTTATCACGCAAACTAATGTTCACGGTGTGATCTACGCCGACCGGCTCGACCCGTTCGCGGCTTTTTCGGCTGACCATCTCGAACTCATCAGCGCGGTCGCAGCTCTGACCGCCGTTACTGTCGAGACCGTCAAAGCTCACAAACGCCTCGCCCGAGAAGAAGTGGCACGGGCAAATTACAGCCGGTTCATGCCCGAGTATGTCGTTCAGCAGCTGCTCGAAAACCCCGATTCATTTCGCCTAGGCGGTGCAAATCAGACGATCACCGTACTTTTTGCTGATATCAGAGGGTTTACGTCCATCTCGGAAAATGAAAATCCTGAGCGGGTCGTGGGCCTTTTGAATCACTATTTTACGGCGATGTCCGAGATCATCTTTGAGCATGGGGGAACGCTCGATAAGTACATCGGCGACGGCCTCATGGCTCTCTTTGGTGCACCGACAGCGACGCCGAATGATGCGAGCAACGCCCTTAATGCAGCGGTCGCCATGCAGCGGCGGTTGTTGACGCTCAAGGACGAACTCGATGAACAGGGATTTTCAAAAATATCGATCGGCATCGGGCTTCACACAGGCGTTGCGACCATCGGCTATATCGGCTCAGAACGGCGGTCTGAATATACGGCGATCGGCGACACGGTCAATCTCGCTTCGCGTCTCGAATCGAATACCGTCGGTGGCCAGATCCTAATTAGCGATGCAACCGCCAAAGCGGCCGGAAGCATCTTTCCTATGACCAGGCGCGAACCTCTCACTGTAAAAAATCGCGTGCAGCCGGTCGACCTGTTTGACGTAAAGTGGGACTAAAGTCTGTTGTTATCGACAGCGGAATAGGTCTATAATCGCAACATCGCATTTTTGAGGAGCAGTCTTTATGATAAAGATCTCATCTCTGAAAAAACTTGTTACCGATTCGATGGCGATCGACCTCGGCACCGCGAGTACGATCATCGCTGTGAAGGGCCGCGGTATCGTTCTCGATGAACCGTCACTCGTCGCCGTCAACGAAATGAACGACGAGATCGTTGCCTTTGGTTTCGAAGCCGCCGAAATGACCGGCCGCGAGAGCCGCGATGTAACTGTTCGCGCGCCGCTCATCGGCGGTGTTGTTGCTGATTTCGAACGGACCAAAAAAATGCTCGCTCATTTTGTCAAAAAGGCAAAAACCGGCGGCCAAAACCTCACGATACATGCCGTAATGAGCATGGTCTCTGACGTCACGCACGTCGAACAGCGGGCCCTGCTCAATGCTGCGGAAGATGCCCATATCAATAAAGTGTTTATGATGGAGGAGGGCCTTGCTGCTGCTTTCGGGGCCGGCGTTTTACCGACCGATAAGCGCGCGTCAGCCATCGTCGATATCGGCGCCGGTACGACCAATATTGCCATCATTGCAAAAGGCGCGATCGTACATTCGACATCTGAGCGATACGGAAGCAACGCCATTAATGAGAGCCTGGCGACTCACGTCCGGCGTCATCGTGGGCTTCAGGTTGGCGAGGAGACCACCGAATTGCTCAAGACCCAGTTCTCATCGACATTTCTGCCTGACGACCTTTCGAAGGCGATCGAAATACGCGGACGCGACGTTCAAACCGGCGGCCCCGGCGCGGTCGAGATAACCGCAGGCGAAGTTTACCCGATCGTTGAGGCCATCGTCCGACGCATTGCGATCCGTATAAAAGACACGCTGACCGAACTCAGGCCCGAGGTCGCCGCCGATATTTACGACCGTGGCGTTATCCTGACCGGCGGGGGTTCGCTGCTCGAGGGGATCGATCAGTACCTTAGATCATTTATCAATCTCCCGGTCACCATTGCAGACGAACCGCGTTACGCGACCGTCAACGGCCTGCTCAAGATGTTCGATGACGAAAAACTGCTCGAGCGCGTAGCCCGCAACGAGCTCAGCGTGCTCCAAAACGCAGAGATACCCTTCGAGGTCTAGCATCGCTTTCTTTGGATCAAGGCAACATTTCCCTTCAGAGTTTATGCTATTCTATGCCCACTGACCTCTGAGGCGTAGATGCAATTTCTGGACTACATCCCGACGATGAACACGCTGCGAAATGTACTCGACATTGCGCTCGTTTTTGTGATCGTTTATGTCGTTTTGAAGCTGTTTCGCGGTACGCGGGCAGTTCCGACGCTCGTAGGTATGGTCATCCTGGGGCTGCTTTATTGGCTGGCTATCGCGCAGGAACTCTCGACGCTCGAATTCGTCCTTCGCTACGCCGTCGGGTTTATCGGTATCGCGATCATCGTCCTGTTTCAATCCGAGATCCGTCAAGCACTCATCTATTTTGCAAACCGCTTTCGATTTCCGATATTGAAACGGCAACGCGGGCAATTTGGCGGCAGCGTCTATGACGAGATCGTACTCGCGGTGACGACGCTAGCCTCGGAAAAGACCGGTGCTTTGATCGTCATCGAGCGCAATGTCGGGCTTCGCAATTTTATCGACGCCGGTGTCCAGATGGACGCGAAACTCAGCTACGACCTGCTCGTAACCATTTTCAACCCGTCGACCCCGCTGCACGATGGTGCTGTAATTGTTCAAAATGAACGGCTTGCCGCTGCGTCGGTTTTTTTGCCGCTGACCAAGAACCCCGAGGTCTCTCGTGAATTGGGTACGCGCCATCGCGCGGCCATCGGCATTACCGAAGGGTCCGATGCCATTTCACTCGTCGTTTCAGAGGAGACCGGCCTGATCACATATGTTGAGGGCGGTGTGGTCCGGCGAAATATCGACCCGACGCAGCTTCGCAAACTGCTGCTCGACGCGCTCGAGATACCGTTGATAGACGCGCGGCCTGAAAAGAATTTCACCGCAGAGAACACAGAGGGAACTGAGATCATTTAGAGCGTATGGCGAACCGGCTCTTTGCAAAACACTTGGTTCGAAAGGTCTTCCTCGAGGATTGGGGGCTCAAACTCGTTGCGCTTATCATCACGTTTGCCCTCTGGTTCGGTGTCACCGGCCTCTCTACGCCGACAACCAAACGGCTGACCGTCCCGCTCGTTCTCAATATCGCCAGCAATGCGCAGGTCACAAATGTTCCGCAGCAGGACGTCGAGATCGAGATCAGCGGCGATAAACGTAAGATCGAACAGCTCAACCGCAGCGAGCTTTCCGCTTCGGTCGATCTGACAGATTCGCCGACCGGCAGCCGCATAGTTCTGCTTACGCCCGAGAGCGTTTACGTCGCCCTGCCGCAGGGTATCAAGCTGACCGCCGTCCAACCCGGACGCATCGGCGTCGATCTGGAATCTGTCGTCGAAAAGGACGTTGAGGTAAAGGTCGTGACTGAGGGCAGCCCCGGAACGCAGTCTGAGGTCTACAGTTCGTCGCCGCTGCCGCCACGCATCATGATCCGCGGGCCGGTCAGTATAGTGAATGGTATCGAATTCGTTCAAACCTCAAAGATCGATATCAACGGAAGGACCGGCGACTTTACCGCAAAACAGATCCCCGTTAACTCGCCTGACCCGAAAACGGCCGTGCTCAACACCGTTGTCGATGTCTATTTCCGGATCGGCGAGCGCCGCATCGAACGCAATTTCACAATGCCTGTATCAAATACGCCGGGCAAGTCGGCTTCATTAACGGTTTACGGCCCTCGCACATTGCTCACCAAAGCAAAGAACGAAGACTTTAAGGTCGAGATGTATCTTAATGACAATGGCGAGGAACAGCCGCGGGTCTTAATGCCGGTCGAGCTTCAGAATTTGTCAGAGATCAAAAAGTTAGCGATCAGGCCCTAATAGATCGAGAAACTATATTCGACCATTTTTACAACCGATATCGGAATTCCGTCTTTCTTTACCGGCTCAAATTTTATACCGTACGCTGCCCTCAATGCCTGCTCGTCCAATCCCCCGCCCAGCTTTTTCAAGAGAAGAACTCGCACGACCTTCCCATTTGCTCCGAACAGAACTGAGGCGACGATCGTCCCCTGCAGATTCGATTGTCGCGCCGAATCCGTATAACCGGGCCGGGGTTTGGAGATCATCTTCATTGGGGTGATCGAAGGGTCCGGCTCAGGCACTACATTTGCGTTAGGCACCCCTTTCGAAAAATGCACGTAAAAGAGTTCGATGTCTTCAAGCTCAGACGCGATCTGCTCTTTTGCGGATTTTCCGGCGCAGTTCTCGGCGCCCTTTTTGAGAATATCTATTGCATCCTCAAAATACTTGATCTCGGCTTTCGTGTTCGAGCCGGATGTTACCTTCTGGCCAAACAGGGCTACAAATATATTCGATTTCAGAATATAACCCGGCGCAAATGACGGGTCGATCGCAAGCATCTGGTCGGCATCTTTTCCGGCTTCATTTAGCCTGGTTTCTGCCAGGTTTGCTGAGCCTTTCAAATTGTAGGCCGTCAAGTTCTTTGGATCGTTTTCGATCACCTGCTTTGCTTCGCCTCGCGCTTTTCCGTATTGCCCTGTGATCAGGTACATATATGCAAGACTTAGACGATATGATGAGTTTGCCGGCTTGAATTTGATCGCTTTTTTCCAGTGCCTTTTTTGCCTGCTTAAGATCGTTTGTCCTGATCGAGGCAAGGCCGAGGTAATTCCACAGTTCGGCGTTCTTTTCATTCTCTTTTGTTTTGACCGAGTTGCTTAACGATTTAACGGCATCTTTGTACCGGCCGTCTTTGTATAGTTGAATTCCCGGATCGATCGTCTGCTGTGCGGCAACTGCCAAAACCGAGATCAAAAATATGATCGCCGCGAATGCATTGTTTTTCATGAACATAACCACCTTTAATTAGGCAATTGCCTTTTCTAAGAACTGCTTCACATCAACCCGCATTTCCTGCGTGATCTCGTGTTTTGCCGTGTAATGCTTTGAGCGGTAATTTGGCAGCGTCGCGGCCAGCTTTCGGTTGAACCCGGCAAACTGTTCCTGCGTGTAAAACTCATCGTCATCCCCGAAAAGGTAAAATGTCTCAGCCGAAAACGGCTTGTAGATCGGGTTCGTGTCGAGGTCGCCCGGTATGCCGCCGCAAACGCCGATAACGCCTTTCAAGATTTCCGGATAGGTAAATGCAAACCTAAAATCGAGCGCGCACGCCTGCGAAAAGCCGTAAATAAACACACGTTCGCGGTCGATCGCACCATCGCGGCCAAGCTTTTCGATCACATCGAGCACAAATTTGTGGTGCAGTTGCACATGCTCCTCCGGTTTCTGATCCGAAAGCCAGCCGTAGCCGATGCGATAGCCGTCAGGCGTCTGTCGATAATGCGGGTGCGGCGCCTGGATAGCGGCAATGACAAATTTATCGCCGGCGACCAGCTTTGCCTCGCGCATCATATACCGCTTATGCGCACCGTAGCCATGAACGGCGATCAGCAGCGGCGCCGGCCGCGAAATGTTTTCAGGAACGTAAACGTCATAATAGAGTTTGATCTCGGCGGTAACCGCCAGATCAGTCTGTAGATCTTCAGTGGCCATATACTCAACTTATCATTTCTTAACGCGATAATAGACATATACGCAGCCATGTTTCATCGGCCGGGTTTCGATCAGTTCGAGATCGATCTGCCGGGACATTTCGCGAAAAAGTGGTATTCCCGAGCCGAGCAGGACCGGGTGAATGTTAAAACCGATCTCGTCGATCATACCTGCCTCGAATAGCGACCTCGCGAGCTCGCCGCCGCCCATCACCATTATGTCTTTGCCTTCCTGCTGTTTCAGTTCGCTTATGAATTGGCCGGCGTCCGTGTTGACTATCTCGACGTTTCCCTTTGCGGG
>JBGAVK010000037.1:0-29102 GCA_044228165.1 Pyrinomonadaceae bacterium
CTCTTTCCAATTGCGCTGCTCTATTGCTTCGCGGACACCGGGCAGTGTCTTTACGCCATAGCCGGTGTAAAATCCGGGAGCATAGATCTGATGTCGAAACCAATCGCGACGCGGCAGGCCTTCAGGCCGAGTTAAGAAACGTTCGGTCTTAAAGAGAATTTCGTCCAGCGTCTTTTGAGCGCTATTATTCGGCTGCTTTCCGGTCGAGACCCTTTCGTAAAACGCCGAACTGTCCTTAAGCCTTGTCAGAGCATTCTTAAGGGGGTCAAAATTGATCGGCGGAACCTCGTCCTTGAGCTTAGGAACGGCCAGTCCCTCTTTTGGGTCCTGAACAGCCTGCCACATTCCGCTTGAGACCATCTCGTTCATTGCTTTCGTATCGTCACGCATTGTGTCGGCGAGCTTGGTCACTTCGGTGACATAGTTGCCAATGGTATCTGTAAAGTTACTGAATTCGAACGGCAGCGTATCTGCATTCGCTAGTCGGAGAACGGCTCGTCCGCACACCTTAGACAAAGCGACGCCGTAAGCGAATCCCGGATCGCCAAACCGCGAATAATGATCGAATGAATCGTAGATCGAATGATACGATCCACCGCCATCCTCGCCGCCAAAGCCGATATTCATCGACCCGATCCCCAGATGCTGAAGGAACGGTGTGTAATCGCTACCCGAACCTAACGCACTGATCCGCAGATCGCTTCGCGAACTGATCTCGGTCCTGCGTGAGGGGGTTCCATTGACCAATTGCTCTGCTCTTGCTCGTTCCCAGACCGACAGTTTGGTTTGCGGATCGGGCACATCGCGACCGACCTCGTTGATGAATTTCTCAAGCGTGTGCGAACCGCCGATGCCTAGAAAACCACGGCCGTTAGAATCGGTGTTGATATAGACGACCGCTTTCTTTCCTAGTTCTTCTGCATTATCCTCGACCCACTCGGTCGAACCGATCAGGCCCTCTTCTTCAGCGTCCCACGCACAATACACTATCGTCCTTTTTGGTTTCCAACCGGTCTTTGCGAGTTCGCCGATCGCACGCGCCTCTTCCATTTCGGCAACCATTCCGCTGAGGGGGTCGTCGGCTCCGTTCACCCACGCGTCGTGGTGATTACCCCTGATTATCCACTGATCAGGCCGCTCGGATCCCTGCATCTTTGCGATCACATTGTAGATCGTCTTCATTTCCCAGTTGAACTCGAGTTTCATTCTCACCGTCGGGGTTGATCCGCCAAAATGATAAGTGACCGGCAATGCCCCGCGCCAAGCTTCGGGCACCACCGCTCCGTCCAGGTTCCTTAGCAGCGGCAAAGCATCGGCGTATGAGATCGGCAGTACCGGGACCTTGGTCAGCGTGGCAGCGTCTTTGCGGTCAATGCGCTTTGCATTTTTTGTCGCACCGATTCCTTTTGTAAGGGGATCGCCCGGATGCAAAGGCATATCCATCACCGAACCGCGTTGAACGCCATTCTCATTTCGCCAGGCCCCTTTTGGGTAAACATCACCCTGATAATAACCGTCGTTTTTGGGATCGGAGTAGATCAAACATCCTATCGCACCGTGTTCCGCGGCGACTTTTGGCTTAATGCCCCGCCACGAACCTCCGTACCGCGATATCACAACCTTGCCCTTTACGTCGATCCCCCGCTTTTCGAGTTCATCGTAATCTGCCGGCGTACCATAATTCACATAGACAAGCGGACCTTTGACGTCGCCGTCGATCGAATAGGCGTTATAGGTCGGCAATTGGTCTTTTTGTTGCCCAGAAGTCGCGTCCTCTTTTAGAGCGGGCTCATTAAGCTTAAGCGTGAATTTTTCAGGCCCGGTCATTTCGACCAGTCTCGTCTTAGGTGTTGGGAATAGCACTTCGTACTCTTCGATCTCGGTTTTGTAGCCCCATGACTTAAATTTATCCGCCATGAACTTCGCATTTTCTTTGTCATACTTTGAGCCAAGATGGTGCGGCTGTGCCGACATACGTTTCATCCATTCGCGAAGGTTATCGGCTTTCAAATATGTGTCGAACTTGGCCTCAAGTTCACGCTGAGTCCTTGATCCATCGTTTCCGAACCCTAAAATAGCTCCGGCCTGCCCGAACGACGTTGAGAGTAAAGCGATTGTGAGCAAGAAAATCTTTAGGGTTTGAAAGTACGATCTAAGCATTGAGCCTCCGGAGGTGATGTTTTAATAATGAACTTGTGACAATGATTCTCTAAGGTTCTGCGAACGACAAAAAGCCATTTATTGAAGATCAAATGATCTGGGGTGCTTCTTCATCGGTCAGATCTATGTACATCCTTAGAAGAGCCGTCGAAAACGTCTTGCCCTGGGCATCTGTCATCAGGCTAAGCGTTCCGCCGCCGCCCAGCGATCCGTGGAGCAGGAAGTTCAGAGCACCGAGATTTGGCAATTCAAACCGCTCGACCTGGCCTTTGACCATTCCACCGAAATGCTGTTTGACGGCATCCGCCGTGACATATTTGACAAGAAGCGGGTAAATCTCGGGCTTGAGTGCGATCAGGCCGACGTTTGCCGTGTCGCCTTTGTCGCCGCTGCGGGCGTGAGCGATATTTACGAGTTGAACTTTCATATCGAGATTATACACCAAGCTAAGAAGCGTCAAGCAAAGTCACAGTGAACGCAAAGTCACTGCACAATTTGAAGTGCGGTTTCCATGACATCATCCGCGATCTCATCGATCAGGCCGATCTTCAGCGCACGTTCTGCATTGATGGGGAACGCGGTGAAAAACATTTCGTTGGCATTTGCTGTCCCAACGAGCCTTGGCAATCGCTGAGTTCCGCCCCATCCGGTGATGATACCAAGTCCCGCACCCGGGTGCGCAAATCGAGCCGCCGGAGAGGCAATACGCCTATCGCATGCCAACGCCAGATCTAATGCACCACCAAAACAGTGGCCGTTGATCGCAGCAATGACACGCAGAGGCAACTCGTCGATCTTCTGCATTAGCGTCTGACCGAGAAGCGCGAATTCCGGGGCGTCATCCGCAGACAAAGCGGCTATCTCGTTCAAATTCGCACCGCTCGCGAACGCCTCACCGGTGCCGGTGAATATAAGGTTCTTTACTCCATCGCCGATCGAATCGACGATGCTATGCAGTTGCTCAATGACAACCCGAGACAATGGATTACGGACCTCGGGCCGCGCGAATCGCACGATAAGAGAATCCCCAATTTTTTCGCATTTCATGTAGGTAGACATTTCTTCCCGCGGATTAAATAATAGTGTCTATGTTTCGTACAAACAAAGCCCATCCGTGGCACGGTATTGATATCGGCAAAGGCGCGCCCGACGAATTAACCGTATTTATCGAGATCGTTCCCGGTGACACCGTCAAATACGAGGTGGATAAGGCCTCGGGCTATCTTATGATCGACCGGCCGCAACAATACTCTAACGTGCTGCCGTCAAACTATGGATTTATTCCGCGTACCTATTGCGGCGATAAGATCGCGCAGCTTGCACGTTCGCAAACTGCTATAAACATCAGCAAGGGTGACGGTGATCCGCTGGACATTCTTGTGCTGAGCGAACATCATATCCCGCGCGGCGACATCATTCTAAAGGCAAAACCTATTGGCGGCTTCTGTCTCGTCGATCGAGGCGAAGCAGACGATAAGATCGTTGCCGTCCTCAAGGGCGACAAGGTCTTTGGCCAATACAATGAGATCGAAGAACTACCTGAAGGTATCCGCGAGCGCTTTGCTCACTACTTTCTAACCTACAAGACACTTCCCGGTCGCGAAAACGTTTGCGAGATAGCCTATTCCTACGGGCGTGATACGGCCAAATCTGTGATCATGACCGCGATCACTGATTACGGAGAGCTTGTCGCCGCACAGGCTGTTGCGAATTAGTCCCACTTGTTCACTGCCTCGATTTGACCTACGGTCGATCAGAAGAACACTGCCCAGGTCGCAAAGTCGTCCGAGAAATTTTCAAACCGGTGCACCACATTTGCCGGGACGAAAAAAGCATCACCAGCGGCAAATGCCGTGCGTTCGCCGGCGATCACGATCTCACCTGTTCCCTGCACAATAAAATAGAATTCGTCCTCGTCGTGATAGGTCTGATGATCTACTCCTTGGGGCGCAAAAAAGACGAGCTTTACGCCCGCCTTTTCAAAGGTCTCTATATCCCACACGCCCTCCGTCCACTTCTCGGTTGACGGCAGGGGAAGCCTGGGCATCATTTCGCTGACAGTAAATTTCATACTGTCAGGCTATCGCATTGGTCAAAGCAGCGCCAGTTTGATCATTGCGGGGAACGCCGTTTTCAGGATCTTACCCGTATTCTTTAGCATAAAAACGGTTACCTTTGGCGCGGCTTTGATCAGCACTGCTTTCGCAACCGGATAAGCGATCTGCTTTATCGTCACTTTTGCCACGACCCACGTGGCTTTCGCGGCGGTGCCAACGACGACCACGGCAGCTTTGCCCACGCCCTTTAGGACGCTTCCTGCAACACTCGAACCGTGATTCGTCGAACGATTTTTATCTTGTGCACCCGCACCAAAAGCCGAAAAGCACAAAAGCGCGCACAACATTAGGATCTTGATTAGATTGTTTTTCATTTGGGACGTGGGGTGGAAGGGGGAAATGGGTAGTCGGCGTACTTGCCGTTTCAAATTAGATGATATCTGCTTTAAGCCTATTTGGAAAGCATTTTTTTGTCCGGTATGTTTAAAGATCAGAGATCTTCGCCAGTTTTTTGTAGCACTTTTCTGTCAGCACTCCGAGTCGAGAAGCCTCCCATTTGTCACCCAAGAGGTTCGGAGTCCCATTCAGTTTTCCGCATTTGAAAGGTCGGGCCTCGACAATAGCCTGTATCGTATTGATCATCTCATGTGCCACGATCTGAGCCGCCCAGCTCTTAAACCCTTGTTTTGGTGTATTTACATACCACCACGGATCCACCGGAACTGTCGCCCACGGCCTGGGTTTGCCGCCAACAGGTATACCAAAATCAAGGCCGAGGGATGACCCCGCCTGTGCCGGAATCCTGCCGAATAGCTTATAAAGGAAAATGTATGAGGTACTTTTAGGCAATGACTTTACCAATCTTACCGGTAGGTCGCCGCTCAACATTAGATACCGGTTTTCGCGCTTTGTACCGGTCTTTTTATTTGCCGGCGTAACGTAAACAGTGTAATCGTGTTTTGACGGAGACTCGATAAACTCGGTCTCTATATCAATGCGAGAGTTTGCACGAATAAACTCGACCGCCTCTTTGACCGGTATTTCGGCATGTTGGACGCGATCCGCGCCGTCAAGGAGAACTACGGTGAGTTTCCATTTGATACGCTGGTTCGCGTCTGTTGATTGACCAAACAGCGGTGCTATCGCTATCGAGATCAGAAATAGCGAATAAAGGCATTTAAGTGAATATGACGGCCGCATGAAAACCAACTTAGCTATCACCCAAGACAAATGCACCAATGTGCGGCTGATTAGTATTCAAGCAGGTTTGCAACGCAAGGATCAATGAATCTCGAATGTTCTCGGGAGTCACGATCGCGTCAACCAGCCCGCGGGCCGCTGCGTGTTTGGCATCGAGTTCCCTATCATAGGTCTCTCGCACCTTTTCCATTTCGCCAAGCATCTCAGCGGGAGGTTCTTTGCCCTCCTTCTTGAGTTTCTCGATCTGAGTACCGTAGATCGCAACCGCGGCGCTATCCCCCTCCATTACCCCCATTCGGCCCGTCGGCAGAGAGAAGATAAAATCAGGGTCAAATCCCTGTCCGGCCATAGCGTAATATCCGGCACCGCTTGCGTGATTGATAGTCAGCACTATTTTCGGCACCGACGCTGTCGCCATCGCTTCAACAAATCGCGCACCGGCACGAATTATACCGCTATGCTCTGCTTCAGCTCCGACCATAAAGCCCGAAACATCCTGAACAAATAACAAAGGTGTCGAATGTCTATCGCAGTTTTCGATAAAATATGCCGTTTTTTCAGCCGACTCGGTATAAACGATGCCTCCAAAACGTGGAGGGGCACCAGGCTTGCCCTTGGACATCCCGCGTGAGTTGGCAATAATACCGACGAGTATTCCGCCGATCCGCGCGGTTCCGCAGATCATTTCTTTAGCAAAATCTGCCTGGAATTCGTCGATCCCGCCGTCATCAAGAATGGTTTCGAGCACTGCGAACATGTCGTAAGGAGCCCTGTGGTCATCCGGGAGGATTTCATAGAGGTTATCGATCCCCGCTTTTGGCGGCTCGCTCGCAATAATAGAAACGCGCGTAGTTTCGGGAACCGGTAATTCACTGACCAATGTCCTTATCTTCTGAAGACATTCCTCGTCATTTGCCGTTTTGAAGTGTGCGACGCCTGACACCGCATTGTGTGTGTTAGCACCGCCCAATGTCTCATTGTCGATCGTTTGGCCGGTTGCTCCTTTTACGAGGTTAGCTCCCCCGAGCCCCATGAACGATGTTCCCTCGACCATAAGGATAACGTCCGACAACGCCGGCAGATACGCTCCGCCAGCAACGCACATTCCCATAACGGCCGATATCTGCGGCACCTTTAGATAGCGCCGCATGATCGAGTTGTAATAAAAGATGCGTGCCGCTCCGTATTGGCCTGGAAAAACGCCGCCTTGGTATGGAAGATTAACACCCGCGCTATCGACCAAATAAATTATCGGCACGCGGTTCCGCATGGCGATCTCCTGAGCACGCAGTATTTTTTTTATCGTTTCGGGATACCATGCACCTGCTTTGATCGTGGCATCATTTGCTACAACGACACATTCGCGGCCATGTATCTTGCCCACTACTGTCACGACAGCCGCCCCGGGAGCGGCTCCGTCATACTGGTCGTAGGCGACCAGCAGACCGATCTCTTGCCGGAAGCTGTCTTTATCGAGCAAGATCTCTATGCGTTCGCGGGCGGTAAGCTTTCCCTGTTTGTGGATCCGCTCGATCTTGTCCGAACCACCGCCAAGGATCAACTTGTCCTCGAGGCGCTTATATTCATCCGTCAATGTGCGAAGACGGGATTGTTTACGATCCAATTTCATTTGTCAGAGATGATAAACGTCGGGACCATGCCGCCGCCGGAAGATACGTTTGCAAGTTCTGTTGAAGAAAGTCGAGTAAATGCCGAGCCAACTACGCCGAGAAACAGTAACGGATCAAGGTCGACCAATTGCTCGACCATTTCCCAGTTACCCTCCTCATCCGTGAGCATCGGAAAAAGCTCCTTTGCCGTTTTTACTCTTTCCTGGACGAGGTAATCGCCGTCCTTAAGGGCAAGTTCGATGGCGTCATCCCATTCCTTGGCGTCCGAATTCCAACCGATGTAAATACCGTTGCCACCATAATCGTCGTTCGGCTTAAGAACAAGCTTATGCGAATTCGCTCGGGTCCATTCAACCAGATCGATGGAATCACCACTATTTTGTGTGATCTCGTGCCTGAATTTTCGCGTCCAGGGGATGTGCTTTTCTATAGCCGCGAGTTCCTTTTCGTCGAAAAGGTGCCTGTGCCGTTCGTTCGTGAGTATCGCGAAGACAGCCTTTTTGTGGACAAGCTTTCCGCGGAAGCTGTTAACCATACAGATCGAACCGGCGCGGTATGCATCGAGCAATGCCGGTTGCGACTTCATTATGGGCAGATATTCATTTACGAGAAGCCTCTTATAGACGATATCAATCTCAACACCAGCACATGAAAGGCGTGTGCCGTTAAAAACCAGTTCGCCCGGCGAACAAATGATCGATCTATAGCCTTTCGCTTCAAAAAAGTCCCGGAACAGCTCAAATTCCTTGATCGTCGGCAGATCGTCCAGGTCAACGATCGCGATAACAGGGTTGTTCGTCACCTTGCCCCCGCAGAATTCGGTGTAGCAAGAGATCAAAACGTCGAGTAGTTTTGGGGCACCGGAAAGGCCGGTTATCTCATAACGTTCGGCGAATTTCTGCATTACCGGCAATTCCATGAAGATCTCCGTCGCCGAATCAGAAAAAGCAATTCCGGCAGGGCTTTCGCCGTTTAACTCGACATAACTATATGCATCTCGGGTTAGAAACGAATCGAGTCGCGATGTCGGCGAAACGTGTGAGTATTTGGGGTCGATCTTAACGAGTTCCCTTTCTACCTCGGTCACGCCTAGCTCATCAAGTATGTCGTCGTCCGCGATCGCAGCGTCCTTTACCTTTTGCAACGCACCAAAGATCGTTTCACAAGTTTCTTTAATAAAGAGCCAGTCACTCTCCATTACAAAATGAGGCCGCAAATATGGGGTTAGCCGACGCCCTCCAAAGATCAATTTTGAGCTTTCGAGTTGCTCATCGAGCATCTTCTGAGAGGCGGCGGCAAGATCCGCATCCTCGAGGAGTTCGTGATAGTGGGCAACAGCTTCTTTTAGCATAGGTTTCGCCTATTTCGACATACTTAGGATCTCTTCGAATTCATCTTTTGTAACCGGGCTAACCGAAAGCTGTGACTGTCGGAGAAGCCCAAGGTTTGAGAGAGCCAGATTCCCTTTCAACTGTGCTAGCGTCACTGGTTTCTTAAGAGCTTTAACCGGCTTCAATTCCACAGCTACCCACTTTTCATCAGTCGGATCTGGAAACTCAGGCTTTGAGACGGTCGCGATCCCAACGATCTCTTTGCCGATATTCGAGTGATAGAAGAGGACCTTGTCCCCCTTTTTCATTGCCTTGAGGTTATTTCGAGCTTGATAATTACGTACCCCGGTCCAATCCGTCTCCCCATCGGCGACAAAATCGTCCCACGAGTATGAATCAGGCTCTTGTTTCACCATCCAGTAATTCATATGTTTCTATCCCTATTGGATCATGTGTGAACCAAACAAAAGATTCTTAACTAAAACCCCTTAATTCAAAAGCTAACTTGGGAAATACTACTTCTTTGATTCCGCAGCTTTCTTATTCAGCCATTTTGCCCACCGTTCGAGGATCGGGCGAAACGGCTTGAATAGCTTCGCCCGCCAACTTCCCTCAGCCTGTTTTTCGCTCCAGCTTTTGAGATTCTTCTCGGCGTACTGTCGTATCTGAGGCTCCAGGGCGGTCCGCTTTACCGAATGCTTTTGTGTCAAGTAATAATGTTGTCCCACCAAAGAGAAGATCAGCCCGGCCAGATTGCCCTTAAACGAACTTTTAGCCATGAATTTCTTTACAAATCCCTCAGTCGGCTGCAGAAGTGCTCCCATCGACATTTCAAGCCACGGAGCCTGGTTGCCGGCCCGCGGATGATAGAGCCCCGGCAGATCACCTTTCAGAGGAACATCCATGTTCTTGAGACGAGGATCGTTGATAAAGTCCACCAACTTGATCTTTTCTACCCCACGATATTGCTCGATCGGGAGAAAATCAAGCACCTTGTTGATACTACCGTCGACATCTTTCGGGAGCGTGAGGGTTGACGCATTTTCAATGCGAACTTTGGTCATTTTCGCGGTCTTCTGACCGGCGGTTTCTATTGCCATATCTGCTCTAAATTGTAATAGGTAATCCCAGAATAGTAAATTATGCCACACCCCTGTTGCCGCAACGCCACAAACGTAACATTTTTTGGTGACGTGATCGCCTAACCGACGTATTTTTTGGGCAAATACAAAGTTCAACACCATGGCACGATTCTTGTATCTAGTTTCGTTCGAGAGGAATTAATGAATCAGACCACCTTGTCGAGATCTGTAACTGTAAACGACATTGGCCTACACACCGGCGTCGAAGTAAACATGACGCTTCGACCCGCACCGGAAAACACAGGTTATATTTTTGTTCGAACGGACCTCGATAATTTCGAAATACCCGCATCGGTCGAGTATATTTCCCATTGTTCTTACGCCACTACGCTCATGCGGCGGGGTGTCGTGCTTTCGACGTGCGAGCACCTTCTTTCTGCCCTTCGCGGCAGCGGCGTCGATAATTGCTTTATCGAACTCGATAATATCGAGATACCCATAATGGACGGATCGAGCGAAGATTTTGTCGACCTGATCGAATCGGCCGTTGTCATTCAGCAGGGATCTCGCCGTCATGCCCTGAGGATCCTCAAGCCTGTCATTTATGAAAACGGCGACAGGAAAATGTCGATCGAGCCATCAAACAATTTTGAGATCGATTGCATTATCGACTTCCCCCATCCGTACATTGAACGGCAACACCGTCATTTCGTATTCAATAACGGATCGTTTGGAAAAGAGATCGCTTCCGCGAGAACCTTTGGCTTTACGCACGAGATCGATATGCTCAGAAAGGCAAATTTGGCGCTCGGAGGCTCGCTTGATAACGCAATTGTTCTTACTGAAAGCGGGATGCTCAATGAAACCCCTCTCCGGTTCCAAGATGAATTTGTCCGCCACAAAATATTAGATATCATTGGCGACCTCGCGCTGCTTGGCATGCCGATCGAAGGAAAAGTGACCGCCGTAAAAAGCGGTCACGCGGTTCACGCCTCATTAATGTCGAAACTCTTGAAAGAAGAACATGCCTGGGAGATCGTCGAGCTGGATTGTCCGTCAGTCCACCAGACTAACGGTCAACACTGAAATAATACCTTGTGACCCTTTCGGTCTCGCCGGTCTTGGTAATTCCTGATAATTCTATCTCGTAGTCACCTCTCCGTACTGACTTACCGGGAAGTCCAAAATTCAGAGCCCGGGCCCCGCCATTCCCGCGCGGGACCAGTCCGCTCGCGGACTTGATAGAGGCTCCGCTGTCAACTGAAACAACATTTACAGTATATTTCGCATAGTCGCCCGCATTCTTAAGTTGCAGAGTGAGATTCAAGGAAGCTGCGTTCGGGCTGAGTGTGATCCGATTCATCGGCTTGCCGTCGTCCCGGGTAAATAGCCCCGGTGAGAGGATCATCGTTGCTACAGTTCGCGGCCCGCCCGGCTGAGAAACTTGAGGCTTTTGTTCTCCAGCCGTGCGTTTCGCTTCAACTTCCTTTGCGATCCCTATCTTTTTCAGTTTCAAGCTCCTTGATACGGGCTTCGTTTGCCGCCGTCTGTGCCTTTTCCGATGCGATCTGGTCATCGATCAACTGCTGCTCCCGCTAGCGTTCGCGAGTTCGTCTGTCTGGCGCTTCTGGATTTCCGCCTCCCGATCGGCGTTTTCGGCGACGTTATTTTCAACTCTTTAGCGACTGAAAAGAATGACCGTTATGCCGATAGCGACCAGGATCAACGCAGCGGCCATTCCCGCCTGCATTACCGAACCCATCCTAAAGAACGTCGATATCGCGGAAAAGAATCCTTTTGATCCCACGGCCTCTGTTTCGGGTGATTGTTTCACGACTAGGTCCGCTGCGGTTTCAATAAATGCAGTTGCGAACGCCGCTCGATCGCGGTCGGTCCTACTCCTGAGGAACTTGGCTTCGAAAACCGTTTTCTGTGCCTGCGTCAATTCGTTGCCGCTGTACTCGTAAAATAGTTCATCCTCGAGCGCGTTTAGGTCCTCGAACATATCGCCGCTCGTAAAAAACGCTTCTTCTACTTTGATCCGCTCGTTCTCATCAAGCTCATCCAGCAGGTAGCGTTTCAAGATGTCATTGTTTTTCGTGTCTATTCTCATTGTGATCGAAAGCCGGTTTCCTTATGCCGGGCTCTCTCACCTTTGTAATGTCACAAATCTGAAATCATTTCATAAATATCTTTGAATTTCTCACGTCAATTCTTTCAAACACCCGGTCACACACTTTTGAAGTGATTCCCTGATGCGGCACGCTTTGATGCGAAGCACATTGATAGGCACCTTCATCTTGTCGGCCATTGCCTTTCTGACCTCTTTTTTATTTTCGCCGTAGTGATAGGAAATGATCATTTCTTTTTGGTCGGCAGGGAGTGAACCGATGCATTCCTTCATACAGCCGAATCTGTGTGCGGTCGTATTGTGTTCAGCGGTCTCGTCCATTAGCTGCTCGACATTCTTTGCGGCCGGCACATTGTATTCGTGATCGTCGATGTCTTCGTGTTTGTGCTTTTGCTCACGGCGCCAATATTCGCGGATCACATTCAGCGCAGTACCGTGGAAATACAGGTAAGGGTCACGCACGTCAACCGGAGTGTTCTCATAGATTCGGCGGGTCACACGGTTTATCGTAGCGTCGGCATATTCCTCTTCGGGAATGCAGTTTCGCCACTTAAATAGCTTCATCAGCTTCTGACGCACCTGTTCGTACTTTTCAGCTGCGGCATTCAGATCGGGGTCGAGCCAAGTAAGAAGCTTTTCGAATGCTTCCGGGGTGACTTCCCAATCCTTCTTTAGTGACCGTTCACTCTCCATAGGACGCGATCTGGTGTCTGTGCTTTGAGGCTAACACTATAGCACGCTATTTCTGTTCAGCGAAAATATTGTGATCTGTAATGCCCATATTCACGACGTTTTGAAGGGACACTAAAAATATTTTCCACCATCGCTGAAATGTTTTCAGGATAGCGACATTAGCACCGTGAAGGGCGAAACTGCCCGGCAAAAATAAATAAACAATGGAGACCACGACAATGAATAACAAATTCAACCAAACACTTCGCAGCATCTTTGGAAATACCTTGGCAATGGCATTCTTCGCAATGGTTATGACAGTTGCTTCCTATGCACAGAGCGGCAATCTTTACGAAGCAAACAGCAGCTATAGATTTGGAACGATCACTTCTTACGGCTCGACCTGGGTGATAAATAACATGAATGGCGGCGGTGAGATCAAGATCTACAACTGCTCAGGTATAGGCAACGGCGGGCTGCTCTGTTCATTTACACAGTTCCAGGCAAGCGGACGTGCTGCCTACTCTGGACAGTCTCAGATCTATCAGAACGGTGGTGTTTACCTTCGCTATACGAACGACGTAACGAACGGCCAACGCAGCATCGACAGCGGTTGGATAGCCTATCAGGTTCGATAACTCAGGAACTAATAGCACTAAACCCCTGACCGAGCGTTTTGAGTCGAAAGACAACGAACGCTCGGTCTTTCTGACAATTGTAATTTCTAACTCGAATTCCTCTGATACAATCAACGAATTCACCAACTGTCTCCCGAAGGAGATCGACCAATGAAACAACCGATCAGGATGTCGATCATAGCCGGTTTACTCATGGCAACTTTCTGCTTGCAGCCGGGATTTTGCCAGGATCGAAAGGCCGAAGCTGAAAAACTCGTCAAAGAAGCGGATGAACTCGGGCTAGACGAACGACAACGATGCGGCGATCGGCAAATACAAGCCGCCGCGGCGATCTGGGAGGAACTGGGTGATCGCGCAACAAAGAGTTGGTCAATTCTAAGAGAGGTAAGGTTATGCAGGCGCTTAGGGGACTCAATGGGTGCGATCCCCGTTATCGAACGCTCGCTCGCCCTCGCAAGAGAAATCGGCGATAAAACTCTGGAGACAGACGCCCTTATGACCTTGGCTCAGGGATATGGAACCCTCGGCGACCATCGAAAGGCGATAGAGTTTTACTCAAGCAGGGCAGATCGTGCCCGGGAAATAAAAGATAAACAATATGAGGCAATATCCACCCGTCGGACTTGGAGTTTCTCATCTGATACACGATCGGCGAAAAGCGGAGCCATAAACTACTATAACCAATCGTTGCCGGTCGTTCGTTCGATCAACGACAAGCAGCGAAATCCTCCTACAAAACCTTGCGACGTTTACCTTTCGCTCGGCGAAGATCGATCGCACCCTTCCCGCTTTACCAGGAGGCTCTTAAGATACCCGAATGAAAAAGATGAACAGCATTTCCATAATTATTAACAATATCGGTGCGGTTTATGACGGGAAGAAGAATACCGCTCAGCACTCGATCACTATCAGAAGGCTTCATGGAAGTCGGAAAAAGATCGGTGATCGCGTAGGAGAAGCTATCGGTCTTAATATGCGCCGGAATGCAGGATGCCCTCGGTGAAAACTGCAGCACGAGCTACCTATGAACAGCTTGCACTCTCTCGGGAACTAAAGATCCGCGGCCGCGAAGCATCAACTCTTTCAAATCTCGGCAAGTTGTCCCTTAGCGAAAATGACATCTCCAGAGCCTTCGAATACTATTCCCTCGCCTTGCCGATCCGACGTGAGGTCGGCGACATATTTGGCGAGGCAAAGACGCTGTCGAGTCTCGCCACGATCGAATTATCGAGAAACAATCTGAACGAGGCTTTGACGAACATTCAGGGTGCTCTCACAATTGTAGAATCTGTTCGGGCCACCCTCGCTTCCCCAGAATTGCGCGCTACTTACTTTGCATCTATCCAGGAATTTTATCGCATTGAGATCGATGTTCTAATGGCATTGAATGATAAACAGCCGGGAAAAGGGTATGACGTTCTCGCGTTTCAAACTAGTGAGCGTTCGCGTGCTCGAGGCCTACTGGACCTGCTTTCTGAAGCCAAGGCCGATATACGTCAGGGTGTCGACATATCATTGCTTGATCGGGAGCGGTCGCTGCAAAAGCAACTAAGCGCAAAGGACCGGGAACGCCGCAGTCCTGCCGGAGCTGCAAAGGCTGCGGTACTCGACAAGGAAATACAGGACCTCGTATCGGCACTTCAGGACCTCGAGGGTGAGATCAGGACGAAAAACCCTCGATATGCGACCATTACCCAACCCCGCCCGATCGCGATCGCTGATATTCAGCGATTGCTGGACGAAGAAACCTTGATGCTGGAGTATTCCCTGGGCAACGAATCAAGTTACCTGTGGGTTGTTTCTAAGACAGATATCAAGAGCTTTCGTCTGGCAAAGCGATCAGACATCGACGCTATGGCGAGATCATTTTACCGGTCGAACAGCACCCGGCCTGACGCGGACAATGCGTCGGGGGACGGTTCAGGCCTAGGTAGCGTTTTGCTAGGGCCGATTAAAGAACTCATTGCAAACAGACGGCTTGCGATCGTCGCCGATGGTGTTCTGGGTTTTGTCCCGTTCGCGGCATTAAAGATCTCACCGGCGGGAGCTGCCCTTGTCGAGGATCACGAGATAGTGTATTTGCCGTCGGCATCAACGCTGTCCGCTCTACAGTTAGATTCTGAAACCCGTCGGCCGCCGTCACGGACTTTGGCGGTTTTCGCCGATCCTGTATTTGACCCCAACGACACTCGCGTTGCAAAAAAGCCGGCCCCAGAAAGGGTCGACCGATCTCAAACATATCTGGCCCGGGCAACCCGCGATTCTGAATTGAGCGACATTTTGCCGAGATTGCCCGGTACTCGGCGCGAAGCTAAAACAATACTTTCATTTGTAGGTGGTTCGAATAGGAAGCAGGCTATAGATTTTGATGCAAGTATGACAACGGTGAATCTCCCTGAGATATCCGAATATAAGATAATTCATTTCGCCACCCATGGCTTGCTGAATAGTGTTCATCCGGAACTTTCCGGGATTGTATTGTCACTGGTGGATAAGAATGGTGTAGCCCAGGACGGGTTTCTTAGGCTTAATGAGATCTATAATCTAAAACTCCCCGCCGAACTCGTGGTGCTTAGCGCCTGCAAAACCGCACTCGGAAAAGAGGTAAAGGGCGAAGGATTAGTGGGGCTCACACGCGGTTTCATGTACGCTGGTGCTCGCCGCGTGGTGGCGAGCCAATGGGCCGTCGATGACGAAGCGACGTCTGAACTGATGCGGGTATTTTATCAGGGAATGCTGGGACCCAAGAAACTGAGGCCGGCAGCCGCATTACGCGAAGCCCAACTTTCGCTAATGAAAAGCAAGCAGTTTAGGGCCCCGTATTACTGGTCGGCATTCACTCTGCAAGGCGAATGGAAATAATCCGCTAAATTATTTTGAAATGTTTTTTAGGTTTCGACATTAACACTGCGAAGGGCAGAAATGCCCAGCCGAAAATCAAAAAACAAAAGGAATAATTAAGGAGACTAAAACAATGACGATCAACACAACACTTCGCAGCATCTTTGGAAAGACCTTGGCAATGGCATTCTTCGCAATGGTTATGACGGTTGCTTCTTACGCACAGAGCGGCAACTTGTTTGAAGCACAGGGCAACGCACGCTTTGGGACCATCACATCGTTTGGTTCGACCTGGGTTATCAACAACCTCAACGGCGGCGGCGAGATCAAGATATACCGGTGCAGCCCAATAAGTGCGACCGGCATTCTCTGCTCGTTCACGCAATTCGACAACAGCGGCCGTTCGGCATATTCGGGTCAGTCGCAGATTTTCCAGAGCGGTGCTGTTCTACTTCGCTACACGAACGATGTGACCAACGGCCAGCAACGCAGCATTGACAGCGGTTGGCTCGGCTATCAGGTTCGCTGAGAAAAGCTCAACACTCTTATGTAACGGCTTAGGATGAATATCCTAAGCCGTTTTTTTGTGGAAACATCGAAATGTTTTCCGCGATCTGACATTAACAAGGTGAGAATCAAAGGCCGGCGAACTAGCCGGTCATGGAAACTAACAGATACGAAAGGAGCATCATGAATACTAGTACAATTACTTGCAAAACCGGAACAACCTTAGCGGCGATCGTCTTCACGATCATTTTCGCATCGGCGACATTTGCGCAATCAGCTCTTTGGCAAGCAAGCTTATACACGCCGCAAAACCGACGTGTCGGCTCGATCGCGACCTACCCGTGGGCGGGTGAAAAGGTCTGCGGATGCTGGGGCCGGATCTGGATGGACGGCGGGCGAGTTATGACACTTATCCCCGAGCGGCGTGACAACAGCGGCAATACCATTGCCAATTTCACCGAAACGTACCAAGGTACCGCAACATATCGTGGCCAATCGATCACGACACAAGACGGCAAACTGTACATTCGATACACAGAGTATTTTGCTTCCCCTTATGAGACGCGGCCGATGAACGATCAATGGTGGCAGTATTCGATGCGCCAATAACTTTGTCAGGATCGAGCCGCTTCACGCGGCTCCAAAATTTACGAAAGGAAAGATCGAAACTTTTTCTGAAATGTATTTTGTTTTTCGACATTAACACAGTGAAGCGAGCGAAATGCCGCTAAAAAAATCAGACGGAAAGGAGAAAATCAATGTTAAAAAATATCATCATCATCTCGATCGCGATCATAACCCTCAGCATCAGTTCTTTTGCACAGCGTCCGACACCGGGCCCGATGGGCGGCTTGCTTGGCGTTGGTGGTCCGGGAAGCTCAACCGCAGAACTCGTGTTCCAGAATGGTGGACAGTCGTATGGTAAAGTAACGGCTTTCAACGGTTCGCACTTTGAACTCTATGTAAACGACGGCAGCGTCATCAAAACCTGGCCGAATTCATGTTACGAAGTAAATAACGGCGTTAAAGGCTATCAGTGTTCATTCACCCATTTTTACAACGGCATACCGGCGTATTCGGGCTATGTGATGGCCTTTGAAAATGCTTTTGTTTACCTCCGCTGGCTGTATGTGATCCAAAACAATATGTCGTATCCTAATGACACCGGTTGGGTCGGCCTTATGCCGAAAAGCTAGAATTCAACAGCAACAATTGATAAAAGGCGGCGAGTATAACTCGCCGCCTTTTACTATTCGTAATAAAGGCCTAAGCTCCGAACTGTTGCAAATGATGGTCAAGGTGTTTGTATAGCATGTTGCTCCACTGGGTTTTATTAAGAACGCCAAAGGAATGTGACTCTTTTCCGTCGAAATGGGCTTCGCCAAGGTCGGTCGTGCGGTTTATGTATTCGACCAGGCGTGTGCGTTCGCGTTCAAACTCGCGTTCGTCGGTGATGATGAACTGCGGGCCGGTCGGGCTGTTCTTTTTAGGCGGTTTCTCACCGACAACCATCGGAGCAACGATGTACTTTAAGATCAAACTCATTGGGAACTTTGGTTTAGGATGTTTGTCGGGCTCGTAGATGCATTCGTAAGCGACGTTGCAATGCGCGAGCATCTGATCCACCGACATCTTGCCCCACTGCCGCTGCGACTCAGGTGTCAGAGTGTTTAGTCTTGCGATGATCCCGTCGGAAACTTGTTTGTCGAAAATGTTTGGATATGGCATGGTTTTCTCCTATGAATAGATCTCCTTCTTAGACATTTGAGCGGATCTTACGGTAACTACTTAGAAACAATAAAAAATAATAAGGCATTCTAGCAATAACTTTACCAATGCGAATGCCAACACCATGGGGGATATCAACCGCCAAAAGTCATTCTCCTTCCAAAGAACAACCAATGTTGAAATATCCCGATAAACGTAATAACCGAATATCACAAATGCCACGCCCCATGCCCACCTAAATCCAAAAAATACAAAAATCGCCAATATGCCAGCCAATATTGCTTGAACATAGAAGTAAGCAGTGTTCCCGCTAAATCCAGTCGACCACAACACAACAAGGTTCAGCATCTGAATCAACGCGAGAGCAATAAGAAATGCCGCGGCCAGTTTCAACGGCCCTCGATCCAATTCACGTTGTGATCCTAATGACAAATTATTTCTCCCAGTCTGGTGTATGAAATGTTCCCTCTTTGTCTATCCTCTGATAGGTATGTGCTCCAAAGTAATCGCGTTGCGCCTGAATAAGATTCGCCGGCAAACGCTCGGTGCGGAAAGCGTCGAAGTAAGCAAGGGCGGACGAGAAACATGCGGCGGGGATGCCGTTTTCGTTGAATGCGACAACAGCTTTTCGTAGTGAACTGACGCGGGAATGGAGCAACCTAGCGATATCTTTGTCGAGCAACAGGCTTTCGAGTGCCGGGTTCGTGGCATATGCTTTGCGGATCGATTCGAGCAGTTTTGAGCGAATGATACAACCGCCGCGCCATATACGGGCGATCTCTGCGAGATCGAGGCCGTAATTGCTTTCGGCGGAAGCACGTTGGAGCAAAGACATTCCTTGAGCGTAGGTGAGGATAAACGCGCAAAATAATGCGTCTTCGAGTTCGCCCGTCGAAGTCCGTGAACGGCTTTGATCGGCGCTGGCACTCATCTCGTCATATTCGGCGGCGATGATCTTTCGCACGGCTTTCTGCGATGAGATCTGACGCATCGAGACAGCAGCATCGATCGTCGGGATAGGAACGCCATGATCCATGGCTGCCTGCGACGTCCATTTGCCTGTTCCCTTTTGCCCGGCGGTGTCTAGGATCATGGAGACGAGCGGATTGCCTGTATCGGGATCGCTCTTTCGCAGAACCTCGGAGGTGATCTCGACGAGAAATGAATTTAGGTCGCCGCTGTTCCATTCGGTAAACGTTCGATGCAGCTCGGTGCTTTGCATTCTTAAAACACGCTGCATGAAATCGTAGGTCTCGGCGAGCAATTGCATCATGCCGTACTCGATGCCGTTATGCACCATCTTGACGAAGTGCCCCGCGGAGCCCGAGCCCATGTAGGCGACGCACGGTTCGTTGTTTACCTTGGCGGAGACGGCTTGGAGCGTGGTTTCGATACGGTCGTAGAAATCTTTGCGGCCGCCGGGCATGATCGAGGCCCCGTGTCGAGCACCTTCTTCGCCGCCGCTGACGCCGATGCCCATAAAACCAACACCTTTGGCGTCGAGTTCGGCGATCCGGCGGTCGGTGTCGGTGAAATGCGAGTTGCCGCCATCGATGATGAGGTCGTCCTGATCAAGGTGCGGCAAAAGGTCCGCGATCACGCTGTCAACGATCGGCCCCGCGGGCACAAGCAACATGATATTGCGTGGAGATTCGAGTTTGGAGATAAAATCGGCAAGATCATTGCCGACATCGAGAGGCATTCCTTTGCCCTCATCGAGTAATAGTTGCCTCTTGCCCGCGTCGAGGTCGTAACCAACGCCGCTGATGCCGTGTTCGGCGATGTTCAAGAGAAAATTGCGGCCCATTGTGCCAAGGCCGATCATTCCGAAATGCGCTTTCATAGTTATCCTCCAAGATTCTAAGCCCCTCTTTCAAACTTTCCAAATGTCGGTCAGCCCAAGTTCGTCGCCGAAGATCTCAGGCATTTCGTCGAACATCCACCACCACGACAATACCATTTGGCAATAAGCCCATTTTCCGATGATCCTTTCGTCGAGTTCGAACGCAAGCGCGAAAGCAGCGACCGCCTGGTCGAGTTTACCGTCAAGTCGGGTATCCCATTCCAGCCAATCACGATGGTTGTTCAAAAACACGCCAATGTCATAGCCATTGTGGCCAATGATCCCCTTTGGGTCAATAAGAAAAAACGGCTCGCGATCGGACGACAAAATGTTATCGTGGTGCAGATCGCCGTGGAGTAGAAATTTCTTCTCGCTGTTCTCACACAACTCGGAATAAAATTCGAGAGCCCGTTCGGCATACTCCTGAGGAAATGTGGTCCCGGACGCACGTCTTAGTCCGTCGAACCAATCATCGAGGATAATGAACTCTGTTTTATCGGCCGGAACGGGCCGGATTACACGTTTGAGTATGCGGATCGCTATCGAAACTGCTTCTGCTTGGTCTCGTTTACAAATAGATTTGAGATTTTCACCGGGCTTTATTCGTTCGAGCAAAATCGCCTGAAACTCGCGGTCGAATTCCAGCAACCGAACCGCGCCGTAGCCATCGAGCGATCTCAAATAGGCGGCTTCACCATATATCTCAACGTCGGTAAGCGGCAGGCCGATCTTGAGCACTGCTTCCGAACCATTCGCCAAGATTACATTCGTAACGAAATTGAATGAAAGATCTCGAAAGCTGGAGCCGGCATCGAACGCCCATTTCCTGCCGAGAGCTTCGATCGTCGCGGGCAAATCGTTGAGCCAGCGATCACCGCGTTCCCCGCAAAGCGATATCGTATTTTCAACGAATTTTTTGGAAGGGACGCCCGAAATTCTTTGTTCATACTTCTTGACGAGTCTAGCGTGTCTAATAGATGCTAAACAAATGCAACGCTTACTAGACGCTATCAGGCCCACCACTATTATCAGGTCCTCAAAACTCTGCGACCATCTTGGCCTCGATGTAACAATTGCATCAGAAACTTTCCAGCATACCGGCAGCTTTAAATTTCGGGCGGCCTATAATGTCGCTCTAAATGTACCAAATGATGAGCTTATCGGCGTATCGTCAGGCAATTTTGGTCAGGCTCTCGCGTATTCTGCGAAACTACTCGGTAAAAATGCACGGTGATAATGCCGGCCAATTCAGCAGGTAAAGATCGACGCCGTGCGTGCTTATGGTGCTACCGCCGACCTGATCGATGTAAATGTGGTCAGCCGTGCTGAACGGTTGAAACAACTAGCTGATGAGCGTCCGGATGCGTATCTTGCGAGCGCCTACGACGATCAATTTGTGATCGACGGCAACTCAACGCTAGGCGATGAACTGGCACGGTTCGATTTCGACGCGGTCATCATCCCCGTCGGCGGCGGCGGACTGATATCTGGCACGATCCAGAGTTTTGCCCGAAACGGCAGTAATATCGAGATCATCGGTGCGGAACCAACCCTCGCAAACGATGCAGCACGTTCTTTAGATGCCGGATACCTCATCGCGAACCAATCTGAACCCCAGACTATCGCGGACGGAACAAGAACGTTATCGCTTGGCAATCTAAACTGGGCGATAATCAAGAATGGTTTGAAAGCGATCGTAGAAGTTCCCGAAGACAAGATAGCTGAGGCGGTCAAGTTGTATTTCGGCCTGGTAAATCTAAAATGCGAGCCGACGGGCGCGTTGAGTTTAGGGGCAGTGTTGACCGATGGCTCCCGATTCGCGGAAAAAAAGGTGTGCCTCGTCGTTAGCGGCGGGAATGTCGATCCGGAACTTTATGCAAAATTGACCGCTGCCTGACCGTTTCGCCGATCACTTTTTCTTAGGATCGCGAATCTTTCGGTAAATACCTGAAAATGACACATTTACTCCGCCACAATTCATATTGTCCGCTACGATGAGGTACTTCTGATTCCCGGTTGCCAGTTGAAGCTTTGCCCGGCAATCGTATTCTCCGGTGCCGTCTGAGTATTCTACAACGCCATTATTGTGTTTGAACACACCGTCGAGTTCGCCAATGTGGACATTGTCACCAAAGCCTTGCCAAATTGCAGTTCCTTTGATAGAAAGTTGATCATCGCTTTTTGCGGGATTGATCTTGATGGAATTTTGAAAATATCTCCATTCGCCGGACCAAACGCCTGAACTCGCATCTGAAAGCATCGACGGAAACTCAAGATCGCTTTCACGAAGCCAGCCCACAGTCGGAGCCCCCTTGACCGGCGTAAACCAGGCACAAACATAGTCACCAAATTTTCGATTAGTTATTACGTCATCCCCGGCAGTCACATAAGCACGGAGCTTACAGCCCTTACCGGACGGACATTTCTTTTGATCGTCATCATCATAAAAATAGGTGCGGGTTCCCTTTTTCCCCTTAACAAAACCGATACCAAATTCTTTAGTATCTCGCGTAAAGAATCCCTGCCGACACCAGTTTTCAGGATTACCCTCCATTTGGGCAAAGAGTGGGGTCGCAAAAAACGCTGTTAAGATCGCGATATGAAAGAAATATTTCACTATGATCTTACATCCTCGACGAAAGTCACCCGGTTGATCTCATGAAGCGTTGTCATACCAAGAAAGACCTTTCTAACAGCCGATTCTCTCAGCGATGAAAGCCCTTCCTTTTCGGCCTGACGCCGTATCTCTGATCCCGGCCGCCGCTCGATGATCATCTCGCGGATCGTGTCTGTCATATCGAGCAATTCATGGATCGCGGTTCGCCCGCGATATCCCGTATGGTTACAAGCGTCACACCCAACAGCGCGGAAAAATAACTGGCCGTCAGGCAGGTCTTCAGGCCGCATTCCAGATTCGGTCAGTTCCTCGATCGCAGGAGAGTACGACCGTTTGCACGTTGGACAAAGGAGTCTCACAAGGCGCTGCGCCAAAACGCAGTTGAGCGACGATACAAAGTTGTACGCCTCGACTCCCATATTCAGGAATCGCCCGATGACGTCAATAACATTATTCGCGTGAACCGTGGTGAAAACCAAGTGGCCTGTTAAGGCCGATTGAATGGCGATCTGAGCGGTCTCTTCGTCACGAATTTCGCCGACCATGATCTTATCAGGGTCGTGACGAAGTATAGATCGAAGCCCGCGGGCAAACGTGAGCCCCTTCTTTTCATTGACCGGGATCTGCACAATGCCGTTGAGCTGGTATTCGACCGGATCCTCGATCGTAATGATCTTGTCTTCGTCAGCCCGTATCTCGTTCAAGGCGGCATAGAGCGTTGTCGTCTTACCCGAACCAGTCGGCCCTGTGACTAACACCATTCCGTACGGCTCTTTGATGTAGAGCCGAAACCGCGACACGTCCTCGGGGTCAAACCCCACAACATCAAGGTCAAGACTTTTGAAACTCTCGTTGATCTGCTCTTTATCGAGGATTCGAATGACCGCGTCTTCGCCGTAAATAGTAGGCATGATCGAAACACGGAAATCGACCGTTCGCCCTTTATATCGAACCCTAAATCGACCGTCCTGCGGAATACGCCGTTCTGCGATATCGAGTTCTGACATGACCTTGATACGCGAAAGCAAAGTCTGGTGAAAGGAAATATCGATCGGATCGACCTTGGCATAAAGCGCTCCGTCGATGCGAAATTTCACTTGCACGTCGCGTTCGCGCGTCTCGATATGAATATCCGAAGCTCGCGATTCCATCGCGTTATAAAGGATCGTATCGACGAGCTTGATGATCGGCGACATATCGGTATCTGACGCAAGTCGGTCGAGATCCAGGACCTCTTCGCCCTGATCTGTTTCTTTCAGGATCGAGATCTTAAAACCTGACGCGGCCTCCTGCAGAACCCTTTGGGTCGAATCGCCTTTTCTAAGCACAACATCGATCGCACCAGCCGTTGCGACATACGGCACAATACGGACATTAAGTACGTTCTCGAGTTCGTCGAGCCTTTCCAGATTGGTCGGGTCTGCCATCGCAGCATGAAGATTGTTGCCATCGCGTCTGAGCGGAACGAATTGATTCCTGAGCATCAGATCTACGGGGATCTTCGCCAATTCGTCCACATCGACCGGCGAGGCCTCTTCCGGCGGAAGCAGGTCGATGAACGGCAGCCGGTAACGGTTGGCAAGTTGTTTAGCTTCAGCGACTTCAGGCGGTTCCTTATCAAGAAACTCCGAAACATCGACTGTCGGGGCCGAAACCGTTGTTGTTTCCGCAATGGTTTGTTCACTCATAAAAACTCTTTATTTCTTTCCGCCTACCGGACCGGCTGAGATCATTTGAATGATCGGCAAATAGATCGCGAGCAAGATCGTTACAACTATCCCGGCCATCACCAACAGTATCAACGGTTCCAGCAAGGTCGTAAACTGCTCAAGCCTTACTTCCGCCTCAGCATCATAAAACGTAGCGACTTCATCAAGCATCTCGCGCAGGCTACCCGAACCTTCGCCGATACCGATCATATCGAGTGCCAATTCCGGTACCCAGTTTGCTTTTTCGAGAGCTTCGGTAAAGGCACGCCCCTCACGTATCATCGGCAAAACGTTCTGGCTGCGCCTGCGAAGTTCAAGATTGTTTATCGATTGAGACGAGATGTCCCACGCCTCCGGCACTGTAATACCACCCGAAATCAGCGTGGAAAGGGACCTCGTGAGCTGGGCAATCGACATATTTCGAATAAGCTGCCCGCCGATCGGCACGCGTAGTAAGAACTTATGCAGCAACAATTTACCGCTCTGAGTTCGAAGCCACGCGAATAATGCGAGCCCCACGATCAGAGCGAGCGGAAGCATCCAATAAATATTATTAATGATCCCGTTCGAGAACCACAGGACAACTAGGGTTACGGTCGGGAGCGTCCGGTTCGCGCTGAGACTCTTAAACAAGTCTGACATTCTCGGAACAATATAAAGTGTAAGAAAACCCACCATCATCGTCGCGGCAACCAAAAGAAACGCGGGATATGCTAATGCTCCGCGCAGTTTGCGTGAAACCCCGACACTGCGTTTCAAATATGTGACAAAACGGGCGAGCACCTCATCAAGCGCACCGCTTTTTTCTCCGGCTAGAATCGAAGCTGTGTAAATTCTCGGGAAAAGCCCCTGTGCCTCAAACGCCTCGGATAGCGGAACGCCGCTCTTGATCTTGTCTTCGACATCGCCCAGGACTATCCGCAAATTTGCAGACGCCGAGCGCGTCTTTAGCAATCCAATAGCCTGCAGAACCGGAATTCCGGCCCGCAGTAATGCCGACAATTGCTGATTAAATAGCAGGAAGTCCGCTTGCTTTACTTTTCCCTTTTTTGACCCGCCGAGCGAGAGTACTGATGAGAGACCTTCTTCCGCAGACGAAACCGCGAAAACACGAAAGCCCTCGCTCTCAAGCCGCGATCGGGCTTCTGAAGCTGCATTTGCCTCAACTACACGAGTTACTATCTCGCCAGAAGGGGTTCCCAGCCGGCAAATAAATTCCGTCATAAAAAAGACAAAAGACCCATAACCAATAAGGGCCGAATCAAATAAGTTCTAAACGCGGCGGCGATCAATTACCGAAATTATAACACGCAAACCGGGCCAAATTGTTGCGTCCAGATCACAACGGGAATTTGCAGTGGTGCGAACAACCATATATCTCGAACGAACATCCTAAATCTGTCTTGCGGAAAATGCGTGTAATCCATAGAATGAAGGTTATTTAACGGTGTTTAGAAAGCTCTTTATCCAACGTCGTCGGTCTATCGTAATTGATCGTATTGTCCGGCTCTCCACTTTGACGGTCCTTTTGACCGTGCTTGGCTCATTGTTATTTGCGCAAAAGCCCGCTTCAACCCCGCCGGATGATCCTGACGGACCTGTACGGATCAAGACTGACCTCGTTACCCTGACTCTTACCGTGACCGATCAATTTGGCCGCTACGTTTCCGGGCTTAACAAAAACGCTTTCACCATACAAGACAACAACAAGGAACAGGAGATCAGCTTTTTCAGCGATAGCGATGCGCCGGTTTCAATTGGAATCCTTTTTGACGTTTCGGGGTCGATGAGTAAAGAAAAGATAGTCAAAGCGAGAAACGCCCTCGAGAGATTCATTTCGACCAGTCATCCAAATGACGAATATTTTTTGATCGCATTCAATAACCGAGCTCAGTTGTTGATGGACCGAACCCGAGATGGGGACGCTGTCGTTCGACAGCTGACACTTGTCCAACCCAAGGAGAACACGGCGCTCTATGATGCTGTGTATTTGGGTATCGAAAGAGTTACCCGCGGTAGTCATCAAAAGCGGGCACTGCTTATTATAAGCGACGGCCAGGACAACGCATCACGATACAACTTCGGTGAGGTTCGAAGGCTAATGAAGGAATCTGACGTTGTTACTTACTCGGTCGGTATCATGGACAAGAGCGACAACAATAGTTCGCTCGGCATGCAGGGCCAGGCATTCCTTGATGAGATCAGCTCAGTGACCGGCGGTAAATCGTTCTATCCGGAAACCAATGTCGAAATGGATGAGATCTTTGAGCGCATCGCGCTTGAACTCCGACACCAGTACTCGATCGGCTATATTCCAAAAGACTTCCAACTAGACGGAAAATGGCGTAAAGTCAAAGTTAAGGTCAAACCTCCTAGAGGTTTACCGCGTCTAACGGTTCGCGGCCGCGAAGGTTACTATGCGACGCCGAATACTAGTTTTCGTTAATAACTTTGCGTAAATAATGAAAAAGAATCTATTTTTCCTTCTCGTTGCGGTTTCAGTAGCCTCAATCTTGTTCTGTGCGGTTTCGGCAACGGTCTCAGCCCAAAAAACGGAACCGGCCAAAGCCACGCCTTCGCCTACACCTAGTCCCGCGACCGTGCTCCAGACCCCGACGCCCACGCCTCCAAAGATCGACGATCCGGATGAGATCATTCGCGTAGATACCGAGCTCGTTAATCTGAATGTTCGCGTCATAGACCGAAATAACAGACCGGTGAATAATTTGTCGGAAAAGGATTTCAAGATCCTCGAAGATGGTAATGTCCAGCAAATTGATTTCTTTTCGAAATCGGAAGTACCGACAAATTATGCTCTTGTTATCGACAATTCGGGTTCACTGCGTCAGCAGTTGGACAAAGTCGTCGAAGCCGGAAAGGTTTTTGTCAACAATAACCGTCCCGACGACGAAACGATGATCATCCGCTTTGTCGGCCGCGACAAGATAGAGATCGAGCAGCCATTCACACCCAATAAGGCGGATCTGATCGACGCTCTCGAAAATCTCTATGTCGAGGGCGGCCAAACCGCTGTTATCGATGCCGTTTATTTGGCGGTAGAAAATGTCGACGAGTACGAAAGGACAAAGAAAAATGAGACGGGCAAACGCCGCGCTCTGATCCTGGTCACTGATGGTGAAGATCGTAACAGCTATTACAATGAAAAACAGCTTTTCGAATTGCTTCGGGAATCCGAGGTTCAGATCTATGTCATCGGTTTTGTCGATGAACTGAGCAAAGACGGCGGTTTTATCAGCAAAAGCCCGCAGGCGAAATCAAAGGCATTTCTTGAGCGGCTCGCAACAGAATCGGGCGGCAAAGCATACTTTCCGGGCAGCGCTGCTGAACTTCCCGGACTCGCCAAAGAGATATCTTCTGAGCTAAGAACGCAATATTCGATCGGCTACATTCCGTCAAATGACAAACGAGACGGGACCTATCGTAGTATAAAAGTACAGGTGGCTGACGGCCCGAATGCCCAAAAGCGGATCGCGATCTCTCGAGCAGGCCGTACCGCCGAAGGCGGTGGCGCAACTCCGGCACCTTCTCCGTCGAAACCTCAGCCGAAGTAGCAAAAAATCAAGACCGCTTTGTAATATTGTGGTGAGAAAATCTGCGAATTGATCTCGAACAGCTAATATAACAATTCGAGAGAAAGTTCCCGCGATCGGGGTATTATTTTTCCGGTACGCTTCCGGAAATCTTCTTTTTGGTCGTTTCGCCGGTCCTGAGTACCGGTATCCCTTCGTCGACCTCGCCATGCGGCCTCGGAATAACGTGGGTAGCGGTAACAGTGCCGATGCGACGGGCGGCTGCAGCACCGGCGTCGACGGCTGCCTTTACGGCCCCGACTTCGCCGCGAACGATCGCCGTTACAAGGCCGGCGTCGATCTTTTCGTATCCGACGAGCTTTACATTTGCCGATTTCACCATCGCGTCAGCCGCTTCGATCATTGCAACCATGCCGAAACATTCGACCATTCCAAGTGCTTCCATAACTTACCTCAAACTAAGTGCCTGAATCTACGACGTGTCTTTTCTTCGCTTCTAAAAAAATTAACAATCCGACTGCGAATAGGGCGATCCCAACAAAGATCGCTGCAAAAAAGATCGCCATTGAGATGAACATGTCGTGTCTGTCTATCTCCAGAAAATGGAAAAATAAACCGCGAACGCGGTAAACGCCGCTATTAGCAACGAAATTAGTACTATCAAAGTCCCGGAATTGTTGCTATTTTCTTCCCAGACAAACTCTTTCGTCTTCTTTCGCGATACTCTCGCCTGTTTCCGTTCGGCTGCCGCTTTTGCTAGTTTATCGCTTTCATCTATGTTGCTGAGCTTTTCTGCCAGTTCATCCAATGCAGCTTTGGTCTCTGCATCAGATCGATTTACGTCCTGTGGCCCAGCCGCTACCGCGATGCCTGATGCGTCTACAGGACTACCACAGTTATAACAAAATTGGGTGTTCTCGCGGACGTCGACACCGCAATTCGAACATGTATCCCTTTCGACCGGATCTTTAACCATCGCTAAACTCTTGCAAAGACCTCTTTCTCTTCGCCGAGATCTCGAGCCGATGGCGTCAAAATAGTCTTCTTCGAAATATAGATCTTCTCGCCATTTTCGACCGCGCGGCGAACATCGTCTTCGCTGACAAAGTCAGCAGAGGCAATAGGAACAGGTTTCTGGACGGCGTTTTCAGGCGTTATCTCGTGCACGATCGCTTTTTGTTCGGGCACCGGTGTCGAAGCGATCGGTTCAGTGACAGGCGTCTCGGCCAGCTTCTTGCTCAAAAAGCTATCGACGATCGCCGCAATACTTGCGCGATCCGGCTTTCGAGCGGCGGTCGCGTTCGAAATTATTTTCGTCTTTGTCGCGGCAACCGAAGAAACGGGCTTAGTTTCAAATGCCACCCTTTTAATGTCCATCAGATGGATCGGGGAAATATTGTCAGA
>JBGAVK010000038.1:0-27520 GCA_044228165.1 Pyrinomonadaceae bacterium
ATTGGTCTTTTGAAATTCGGCCCATTCTTTTTCAGCTTTTGCCAGCGCCATTTGCAGGCCGTCTGCGGCAGCGGCGGCTTGCGAGCTCGGGGCTACATCAGCGTCCTGCAGCAGATCGAGCAATTGAGTAAAAGCACCCGAAAGCCGGCTCAACGGCAGATCGGCCGCCGCGGTCGCCGCGCCGGGACGCGGCGGGCCGCCGTCGAGCAACATTTTCAGTTTTCCGATCGCTGGGTTAGAGGGCTCGCTCTTTTCCAGGTCTGCAATTGTCTTTCGCACCCCGGCAGCGAGGCTGCGTGCACGAGCGATGCCGTTGTAAGCCTGCATCGAAAGGGTGTATTGAGCAAACAGCCCCGTCAGGCTTGTCTTCACGCGCGGGTCCATACGAACATTTAGCGATTGGTTGAACGATCTGCCGTCAACCGTCAATTTCACCATATAAAGTCCGGGCATCACGGCGGGGCCCTGCGGTGTCCACGGCGTGTCTTTGTAGATCGCCGATATCGGCAGGTCGTAGCCATCCGACGGCGGGTCCGGATACAGCAGATCCCAGACGAACCGCTGCATCCCGGCCTCGTTCTTGAGCGGCTGGAACGGCCTGGCCCAATAGTCGGGCGGGTTGATGCGGTTGGTGTCATACGCCGGCGGGCCCGGCGGTTTGTCATCGCTCGAAAATCGGCGGATCAAATTTCCCGCCGTATCGGTGATCTCCAGAACGATCGGCGACATAGCTTTTTCTTTTAGGTAATAATTTATTACCGCCCCGTCAGGCGGATTTTGTCCGGTTGGTTCCTCCGGCGGAAACGGCGTATCGGTGTGCAGGCTCCGTTTTATGCGAGTCGCCTGCTGAGGCGTGAATAGCCACGTCTTTTGGCCTTTTGTTTCAGAACCTATCTGCCGCAGCGGTGTGATGTCATCGAGTATCCAGAAGCTGCGGCCGTGTGTGCCGACGACGAGGTCATCGTCCTTTATGACGAGATCGCGGATCGATGTTGCGGGCATATTCAGCCTGAGCGGCTGCCAATTTTCGCCGTCGTCGATAGAGAAATAGACCGCTTGTTCGGTTCCGCAGTACAAGAGGCCTCTGCGGACGGGGTCTTCGCGGACGGCGTTAACGATTCCGCCATTGGGAATTCCGTTCGTGATCTCTTTCCAGGCTTTGCCTCCGTCATGTGTACGGTAAATATGCGGCCGCAGGTCGTCGAGGCGAAACGTATTGATCGCCGCGTAGGCTGTATTCGAATCGAAACGCCCCGCGTCGATCAGCGAGACCTTTGCCCATGACCGCAGCCCGGGCGGGGTGACATTCTCCCAGGTTTTGCCGCCATTTCGGGTCACATGTATCAGCCCGTCGTCTGTCCCCGCCCAGATCGTATCGATTTCCTTATATGACGGAGCGACTGTGTAAACGACGCCTCGGCGGGGCATCGTTGCCATATCGTTCGATCGATAGATGCCGACATTCTCGGGAATGTCCCATTTCTCTCGCGACAGATCGGGGCTGATAACATCCCAGCTTTGTCCGCCCGTGATCGTTTTGAAAACGACATTTCCCGCAAAATATAGAGTCTTATTATCAACCGGCGAAAAGATCACCGGTGCCGTGCGCAAATAGCGGTATTTGCCGGAGCGGATCGCCTCAGGCATGATGTTTTGAACGTGGCGCGTCCGGCGGTCAAAACGGGTGAGCTTTCCGCCATAGATGATGTCCGGGTCGAGCGGGTCCGGTGCGACATAGCCATATTCCTCAACACCGACGGTTTCCCAATCCCACGCGCCTATCGCACCCGTTCTGCCCCTTGACGAAACGCATGCCGAACCACTCTCTTGCTGGCCGCCGCAGACGCGATATGGAAACGCGTTATCGGTGATCACATGGTAAAACTGCGCCGTCGGCTGGTTGTACCAACTCGACCATGTCTCGCCGCCATTTACGGTGATCGTCGCGCCTTGGTCGGTGGCGAATAGCATGATGTCGGGATGCTCCGGATTGATCCAGATACGATGGTAATCATCACCGCCCGGCGCACCTTTAAAGCTTTTGAATGTCTTGCCGCCATCGACCGATTTATGCGACGCGACGTTCGCGACAAAGATCGTATTCGCGTCGGTGGGGTGGACCCGCAGTTCGGCAAAATCACTGCCGCGTCCCCATAAACGCGGATCGCCGTTCAAAAGCGTCCACGTTTCGCCGGCGTCGGATGAGGCGTAAATGCCGGCAAATTTCGGTTGGGCATCGACCGTGGCGTAGAGCCTTTTCGGGTCGCTTCGTGAAATTGTAAATCCTATGCGGCCCAGGCCTTGCTCGATAGTCGGCAGCCCGTTTGTTAATTTTTTCCATGTCGTACCGCCGTCGGTCGATTTGAAAAGCCCGCTTTCCTTGCCCTGCCACGCACCGTTTTCCCAAGGGCCTTGACGTCCGGCCCAAAGATCGGCGTAAACGATCTGCGAATTTGACGGATCAAATTCGACCTGCATCGCGCCCGTATTCTCGTCTTTATAAAGCACCCGTTCGAACGACTTGCCGCCGTCTGTCGAGCGATAGATGCCTCTCTCAGTATTTGGCCCGTATGGATGGCCCAGGACGGCGACGAAAAGGCGATTTTCGTCCTTCGGATCCACCGCAATCGAGGCGATCTGCTGGCCTTCGCGAAGTCCCAGATGTGTCCAGGTTTTGCCGCCGTCATTCGAACGGTACATCCCGTCGCCCGTCGAGAGATCGGGCCGCTGGAGCCCTTCGCCGCTGCCGACATATATGACATCTGGGTTTGAGGGCGCGATCGCGATATCGCCGATCGAACCCGTTGGCTGGTCATCGAAGATGGCCTTCCAGGTGCGTCCCGAGTCGGTGGTTTTCCAAACGCCGCCGTTATTGACGCCGATATAGAAAACATTTGGCTGTGATGGTATCCCGACCGCACCGACCGTTCTGCCGCCGCGAAAGGGACCGATCATCCGCCATCTCATGCTCTGAGTCAAAGACGCGTCCACAGCCTGCGCCGGGACGTGACAAGGTGTGACAGCCAGTAAAAACAATATCGAGAGAATGATAGATCTAGTCCAAACGGGTGTAACAAAGCGGATCGCAGTATGCATGGTCGGTCTCCTTTTGCGGTTGTGTGCGGACGGTGGCTTTGGACAAATATATCTTAGAACGGGCTGAAAAGAAAAATTTGCTCGAATATCAACAGAAAAAGGACAGTCTCACTTGAAACTGTCCTTTTGAAATCAGCTAGATCGATGTCTGTTAGCCTTCGCTTGATGTTTTGATGATCCAGGCATACATGCCGGGTTTGTTCGGCGTGTTTGACGGCGGCTTTTGCGGCGGCGGGTTTTTCGGCTGCGGTGTAACGACAGGCGGATCGCCCTTCGGCGGCGGCTTTTTCTGATCGTCATTCTTTTGAGCCGATACGGCCAGCGTCAAGCCAGTCACCATCAACATCGTAAATAAAAATTTCTGTATAGATCTCATAGCCTTATTTTCTTCCTCTTTCAACTTTCGTCACGCCTCGCGGGGAAAGAGGGAAAGCAGCGTCCGGTATTCTCTTAGGCAATATCAATGCCAAAGACGTGGTTAAGACGCATTGCACAGTAGTTTAGTTGGAAACAATATCTTTAGTGGCGACGGCACATTTACAAATCTTTACGTTTTCCGTTATTTTCATACGAAAACGTGAATTCGGCAATGATTTGAGGGGCGATTTCGGCTATCGAAATGAGATAATCACGCAATGACAAATAATGTTAATTCGGGCGACCGGATACGGTCGATCCTCGTTTTGGTTGCCACGGCCGCCACGATAGCTTTTAACGCCCTGGCCGCGACCGGTTTTGTGAACGGGGTGACCCCGGAGGTTATCTCGGATAAATATCCGACAGTTCTGACACCGGCCGGCTATGCATTCACGATCTGGAGTGTGATCTATCTGGGTATCATCGCATTCAGCGTTTATCAATTGCTACCGTCTCAATTAGGGCGGTTTCGCCCCGTTAGGTCGTTGTACATAATAAGCTGCGTTCTTAACTGTGCATGGATCTATTTCTGGCACCGGGACCAGATCGGCCTGTGTCTGGTGCTTATTGCAGCGCTTCTCTGCTCGCTGATCTTTATAATTGCCGCATTCAAACGACCGGGACAAGAGTCCGGGCCGCTATTTACACGGGCCGCATTTGGGGTATATGGCGGATGGGTCACCGCTGCCACGTTAGTTAACTTTGCGATCGCATTGAAATATTTCGGCATCGCATTTTCACCTCTGATGTGGAATGTTGTCGGCGCATTCGCGCTTCTGCTCGCAGCCGGCCTGGCTATTCTTGTCCGGCTCCGATTTAGCAACTATTTGTATTCACTTGCGATAGCTTGGGCGGCAACGGCGATCGCGGTCAAACAAAGCGGCAACACCGGGATCGTTGTTGCGGCCTCTGTTTGCGTCATTGTCTGTCTCGTTATGGCGGTGAGTTTTGTAATGGATATGAAGAGTTCGACCACATGAACGAAGGTAAGCTATGCGTGTCGGTCACTGGTGAAACAGCCGGTCAAATGCTCGAGCATATCGAACGGGCCGAGCGTCTCGCCGATATTATTGAATTGCGTTTAGACGGAATGGACCCCGCGCAGATCGCAATTGTGAGAGACGAGATATCAAAACGAAAAGTACTCGTGCCGATAATTGCCACTTTTCGTTCGCCCGAGCAGGGAGGAGCGGGTTCAGCAAGCATCGATGAGCGACGCGCGATCTGGAGAGGGTCGAGTGACGGATATTGGGCCGCAGATGTCGAGGAGGATGTTTTTACAGATGCCGAGAGGTGGCCGAGGCGAATTCTTTCGTTTCATGATTATACTGACGAAAATCCCGACATCGTTCCGATCGCTGAAAGGTTTGTTGCGTCCCCTGCGGATGTCATAAAATTCGCGACGGCGACGAATGATATAACCGACGCGTTGCCGGTTTGGAAGGTCTTAGAGATCGCCAGATCAAACGGCAAACCATGCGTTCCGGTCGGGATGGGCGATGCCGGAAAATGGACACGCATACTGGGGCCTGCCCATGGTGCATACATGACATATGCGCCGCTAGAGCAGGGTTTGGAAACGGCCCCGGGACAGATCAGCGTTAGCGACCTGATCACGACCTTTCGGGTAAAGGAGATCGATCGCAACACAAGGGTCTATGGAATAGTGGGTGATCCGGTCTCGCAATCTTTCTCACCTTACTTTCAAAATGCCGCATTTGTTTCCACTGGAGTCAATGCAGTATTCCTCCCGTTATTGGTCAAAGATCTCGGCGGATTTATGCGTCGGATGGTTAGAATTGAAACGAGAGAGGTAGATCTTAATTTTGGCGGATTTTCCGTCACAATGCCGCACAAGCAGGCGATCATGGACCACCTCGATCACCTTGACGAGGCCGCTTCTGAGATCGGGGCGGTCAATACCGTTAATATACTGAACGACGGAAAATTGATCGGTTACAACACCGACGCACATGGATTTATCACGCCTCTCAAGGCAAAATTCAGCGATGTGAAAGATGCGAGGGTCGCGGTCTTCGGAGCGGGCGGCGCGGCGCGGGCGTGCGTTTATGCGCTGAAAAAAGAAGGTGCGGGGGTCACGGTCTTTGTTCGTGATCCTGCCAAGGCTGCCGCGTTTTCCGATGATCTAGCAGTCGAAGTGAAACTGATACCTGACGGCCGGACCGGCTTGCTTGTTGGGACAGATATTCTCGTCGATGCGACACCGATCGGTATGAAAGGCGATCTCGAAAACACTACTTTGTTTTTGGCTGACCAGCTAACGGGTGTAAAATTCGTCTACGACCTGGTGACAAAAGCCTCTGACACCCCTTTGATGCTAGAGGCAAAAAAGGCTGGAATTTCGGTATTAGGTGGCCTTGAAATGTTGATCGCGCAGGGCATGAAACAGTTTGAGATCTGGACGGGTTGCGAGGCTCCGGAAGAAGTCACAAGGGCGGCGGTGCTCGCCAGAATGCACCAGCAAATGTAATGAAAGTCGAGGCTCTAAATTGCCCCAACTGCGGCGCCGGCGTTGAGAGTGACCGCACAGTTTGTCAGTTCTGCAAAACACGGCTCAAGACCGTCGGCTGCACAAAATGCTTTGGCCTAATGTTCGAAGGAAGCCGCTTTTGCGGGCATTGCGGGGCGATAGCTGCACCGGTCGAGGTGAAATTGGAAGCCGATGCCGGTGAATGTCCACGTTGCCGGACCTCGCTCGAGCATCTACAAATAAATGACGCGGTGCTTCGCGGCTGTACAAAGTGCGACGGCGTATGGATGGATACCGAAACATTTGAAAATGTATGTGCCGACCGCGAACGCCAGTCAGCCGTGCTTGGATATTACAAAGGCCGCTCGACCATCCCCGACACAAAAACCAAGGTCGCTTATGTGCCTTGCCCCGATTGCGGCCAGTTGATGAACCGAAACAATTTTGCACGGGCATCGCGGCGTGATCGTCGATATTTGCAAACGGCACGGCGTCTGGTTCGATGCCGACGAGTTGCCGGCCATAATCGATTTTATTATCAAAGGCGGAATGGAAGTAGCTCGCCAGCGAGAAAGAATGAAATTCAGGACGAACGAGCCCGTTTGCGCGATGAGGCTCGAGAGCAGTTGCGACAAGATCAGCGATACGGAACCGGAAACCTCTTTGCTCGAACCGAGACAGACGGTATCAGAGGGTTTATTAGAAATCTGTTCGAATAAATGAACGAAAGATATAGCCGACAGATCTTGTTTCCGGAGATCGGTAAAGCCGGGCAGCAAAAACTCCTGCGATCCCGTGTGCTGCTGGTTGGTTGCGGTGCCCTCGGTTGCTCGCATGCCGAGATGCTCGCGCGAGCAGGCGTTGGAAAATTGCGGATCGTTGACCGCGATTTTGTGGAACTCACCAATCTGCAGCGGCAAACGCTGTTTACCGAATCCGATGCTGCTGAGCGCCTACCAAAGGCCGTTGCAGCCAAAAGTAGAATCTCGGCGATAAACTCGGATATTGATGTCGAGGCGGTCGTTGCGGACGTCAATAATTCCAACATCGAATCGCTCATAAAAGGATGCGATGTCGTTATCGACGGCACCGATAATTTTCAGATCCGCTACCTTTTGAATGACGCCTGCGTGAAATTCGGCGTGACATGGATCTATGGTGCCGTCGTGTCCAGTTATGGCACGACAATGACGATCATTCCGGGCCGGACGCCGTGTTTGAGGTGTATTTTTGACGAAATGCCCGATGCCGGGTCATCGCCGACCTGCGACACAGCCGGGGTGATCATGCCGATAATCGCTACGGTTTCGGCGACGCAAGTGGCCGAAACAATGAAGATCCTCGTGGGCGACAACGATGCACTCCATCGTTCGCTGCTTCAGTTTGACGTTTGGGCAAACGACCGCCAGATGATCAAACTCGGTCAGCCGAACCCTGATTGCAAATGCTGCGGAATGCGTCAATTTGAGTTCCTCGACGCCGACGCTCAAGAATTTTCTGCCGTCCTGTGCGGCCGAAACGCCGTTCAGATCGCGCCGCCGAGACCCGTCACACTCGATCTCCCGCGTCTTGCGGAAAGGCTTGGGCAACATGCGCAAGTCAAACAAAACGAATACCTTGTGCGTTTTATGTCCGGCGAAAATGAACTCACGGTCTTTGCCGACGGCCGGGCGATAATTAAGGGGATCGACGATATTGCGGCCGCTCGCTCTCTTTATTCGAGATTTATTGGAAATTAGTATTGATACTTTTCCCTCATCGATAACGCCTCTCGAAATAGAGGCGATAATTATGACAATCAAACCCAAAATTGTGATCATCGGCGGCGGATTCGGCGGGCTGTGGGCAGCAAAGGCTCTGGCGAATAAACCGGTCGAGGTCATTCTCATCGATCGAAAGAACCACCATGTCTTCCAGCCATTGCTTTATCAGGTCGCAACGGCTGTGCTATCGCCGGGCGAGATCGCACAGCCGATCCGTCGAATATTGGCAAACGCAAAGAACATCGAGGTCATTCTCGGCGAGGCGACGCAATTCGATAGAGACGAAAAAAAGGTCATCCTTTCAGACGGTTCTGCGATCGGTTATGACTACTTGATCGTTGCCGCCGGAGCGAGGCATGCCTATTTTGGCCATGACGATTGGGAAGATCATGCGCCGGGCCTCAAAACACTGGAGGATGCGCTCGAGATACGACGGCGTGTTTTGATGGCGTTCGAACTTGCCGAACGCGAAGCTTATCTTACCGGCGAGCAAAAGCAGCTAAATTTTGTCGTGATCGGCGGCGGCCCGACCGGTGTCGAACTCGCCGGCGCCATCGCCGATATCGCGAGACAGGCGCTGGCGAATGACTTCAAGGCGATCGATACACGCAAGACTCACGTGACGCTTTTCGAGGGATCGGATCGAGTCTTGGGTTCATTTGCTAGGGAGTTATCCGAAAGTGCAAAGAGGCAACTCGAGCAGATCGGCGTTGAGGTGCGGCTCAATAGCCTTGTCAGCGAGATCGAACCCGGCAAGGTTAAGGTCGGCGAAGACTGGATCGAATGCGATGTCGTGCTGTGGGCGACCGGTGTCGCTGCGTCGCCTCTTGGCAAGGCTCTCGGTGTCGAAACTGATAGGGCCGGAAGGGTACTAGTGGAGCCGGATCTTTCGATACGAGGTAACTCCGAGATTTTTGTGATCGGTGATATGGTTTCGCTTCCTCAGGAAAATGGAGAACCGGTTCCGGGCGTGTCGCCTGCCGCGATGCAGATGGGGACGGCAACCGCAAATAATATACTCGCGGATAATAGTGGAAAACCGAGAGAGAAGTTCACCTATTGGGACAAGGGGACAATGGCGACCATCGGCCGCAGCAAGGCCATAGCCGAGGCCGCAGGGATGAAGTTCAAGGGCTTTGTTGCGTGGCTGATGTGGCTATTCCTGCATGTTTTCTTTCTGATCGGGTTTCGCAACCGAATGGCGGTGATGTTCTCGTGGTTCTGGGCATATCTGACCCGCGAACGCAGTGCCCGCCTGATTACCGGCGACGCGGACGAACTGCAGGACGCCGGCCACGAACCGGCGGCAGATCGGGGCGGAGTTGACCTAAAGGCGAAAGCAAAACGCCGCACAATGGCGTGACCGTACGGGATGATTTAGCCGCGAATTTGTTATCATAACTGAGATCATTACCCGGTCGTATTGTCTCAATGAAAAATATCTTTTTTGCGGTCATCTTACTCTCTTTAATATCTTTGAATACATTTGCCGCCGAACCATTAGTGTGGTCGGTCAATAGCCGCGCAGAGGTTCTAAAAGGCGACGCTCGCGGCGTTTCGATCGCCCATGACGGGACTATCTCGCTTGCTCCAAAGGTCTCTGAAGTCTTCAAGAGCGATCAATCTTACATCTGGTCAAGCGTGGTCGATAAATCAGGTAACATTTACCTTGGATCAGGCAGCGACGGCAAGGTTTTTAAGTTCGATGCTAGCGGAAAGGGGGCTTTGTTTTGCGATCTCGCTGAGATGAATGTGACGGCCCTCGCGATGGGCCGTGCGGGCGAGATATTTGCCGCAACATCACCCGACGGCAAGGTTTATCGCATCGATGCGGCCGGAAAGGCAGACGTTTACTTTTCGCCGAAAGATAAATATATATGGTCACTCGCAGTCCTAGCCGATGGCAGCCTCGCGGTTGCGACCGGTGATACCGGAAAGATCCATAGGGTTTCGGCCGCGAATGCTGCTTCCGAATCATCTTTGTACTACGATACCAGCGAGACTCATGTCATCTCTTTAGCCACTGATAATGCCGGCAATTTGTACGCGGGCAGTGATTCTAACGGGATCGTAATGAAATTCGGACCCGATGGAAAGCCGTTTGGCCTGCTTGATTCACCTCTTCGAGAGATCCACGAGATCGCGATCGGCCCTGACGGCTCGGTCTATGTTCTCGCGCTCGGAGAATCGGCTTCCGCGCCGAAGCCCGCTGATGCCGCCGCGACCGCCGCAACTCCTGAAAATAGGACGGTCTCGGTCGAAAGACCAAGTGTGACTAATCCTGAACCGGCTGCCAAGAGCCGCTACGATCTCACGGGTGCCAAATCTGCTGTTTATCGCATTCTCACGGATGGCAGCACGGATCTGATCTGGGCATCGGCAACGGTCACCGGATTTTCAATATACGCTCAGCCGAACGGAAGCGGGGTATTGCTCGGCACATCGGACAAAGGGCGGGTTTACAGCATTTCAAACGATGGCCGAGAAACCTTGGCATTTCAGACCGACGCCGGTCAGATCTCGACGATCGGTCAGGCGGGGCAGAGCATGATCGCTACATCGAGCAATCAAGGCTCGTTATTCAAGTTTGGGCCGGAAACGGTCGCCGAAGGCACGTACGAGTCTGCCGTTTTGGATGCAAAAGGGACGGCGTCATGGGGACGCATTTGGTGGCGATCGAGTGGGAGCGTGTCTATCCAAACGCGGACCGGGAACACCGAAAGGCCCGACGAGACGTGGAGCAGCTGGAGCGTCCCGGCTGCCGGTCAGAAGGGAACCCGGATATCGAGTCCGAAGGCGAGATTCATTCAATGGCGGGCTGTACTCAAGGCAGCCGCCGCACCGGCTTCGCTCAGCGAGGTCAGCCTTGCCTTTCTCGCACGCAATATCGCTCCCGAGGTCTTGACTCTGAATGTCCTGCCCACAAATGTCGGGCTTGCGGCAAATCCTGCCGTTCAGATCGATCCAAACATAGAATTGTCCGGGATGGATCCGGCTAGTTTTGGCATTCCGGTTGTTGTCGTCCCCCCGCGAAAGGTCTATCAACGCAGCGCGTCATCGCTGCAGTGGACTGCTGATGATCGCAATGGCGACAAACTCGTATATGACGTCTATTACAAAGAGGTTAGCGAATCAACGTTCAAACTTTTACGCGGCGGGATGACCGATAATTTTTTAACGATCGATGGCCAGTCATTCGCGGACGGCCGGTATGTTTTTAAGGTGGTCGCCCGCGACACGCCTTCCAATCCGGTTGCTCTTGCCCTCGCGGGAGAAAAGTTGTCAGAGCCGATCGACATCGATAACACGCCGCCGGCTGTGACGCCCGTTGGAGCGGCGCAGATGATGGGGGAAAAGGCTCGACTGATCTTTGATGCAGCAGAAAACTCGAGTTATTTGACTCGAGCAGAATACAGCGTCAATGGCGGTGACTGGCTGCCCGTTTATGCGGTAGATGGCATCTCTGACAGCTCGAAAGAAAGATATGTCATCGAGATCCCTGTAAGAGAGCCGGGTGAATATTCGGTCACGATCCGTGTTTACGACGTCAATTCCAATTCCGGTAATGCGCGGGTTGTCCTTAGGCGTTGACGCTGGCCTGTTTGGCCCACCCGAACCGGACCAATGACCGTTAATTTCTTTGATGAAATATGTTGGAAAATAGAAGTGTTGCAGTTGTAACCGGAGCGGCGTCAGGCATCGGCAGGGCACTTGCCGTGAAACTTGCGTCTGAAAAGATCGCCGGACTTGCGATCTCGGATGTGAACGAGGATGGACTAACTGAGACCGCCGAATTGGCGGCTTCGCACGGTGTCCCGATCTCAACCCATATCGTCGATGTGTCAAAGCTTGAGCAAGTGCAGCGGCTCGCCGACGAGGCTGTCGCAAAACATGGCCGCGTAACTCATCTGATAAATAACGCTGGCGTTGGCGTTTTAGGAACTTTCGAACAGATCTCGCTCGCCGATTTTGAGTGGTTGATGGGCATTAACTTCTGGGGCGTCATCTATGGCTGCAAAGTCTTTTTGCCGATACTGAAGGAACAGCCCACCGCCCATATCGTCAATGTTTCCAGTGTTTTTGGCTTCATTGCACCCGAGGAACAGACCGCCTATTGCTCGTCGAAATTTGCCGTTCGAGGTTTTACTGAAAGCCTCAGACACGAGCTTGCAGGCACTAACGTAACCGTCTCGTGCGTCCACCCGGGTGGCATTAAGACGAACATCGCCCGCAACTCACGAATTGGAGAAAACACTCCCGAAGAATGGAAGCAGCAAGGTGCCAAGTTCTTTGATAAGGTCGCGAAAACGTCGCCCGAAACCGCCGCCGACGTGATCGTCAAGGGAATCAAAGAGGGCAACCCTCGAATTCTGATCGGAAAGGATGCCTATGCGATCAGCACATTTTCGCGCCTCTTTCCGGCACGGTACCTTAAGGTGATCGAGAGGATCAGCGGACACAAAATGAGTCTTCGTAAAAAGTAGCTATTTTTTTGGAAGGGTCATCGTCTTGCCTTCACTGTCCATTTCCAGATGACGTGTAGTGCCGTCAGTGACGCTCGGCGGAACGAGGTCGCCGGTCTTGTACCGAGATTCGGGTGACACCCATTCGGTCTGCGGTGAGGGAAGTGCGGTGTTGTTATTTCCGGCAGGGATCTCAACGTTTGGCTGATAAACGGGCTGCCCTTTCTCCGCCCGGCGTATCTGCATATATTGGGCGACGCCGGTGCCGAGGGACCCGAAGGCCGGGATCAAAAGCCAAAACCACCAAGCCTTTCCACCCGCCGCTCCCGTATAGCCGAGGATGCAAGCGACGATCAGGAAGGCGAGGCCGGAGAACATCTTTGCAATCGCACCTTCGAGATGGATCGGCTTGCCTTTATGACTAACAAGCGGTTGCCTCGCCGCAGGTGTAGCTCCCGTCAACGCTTGAGAAACATTGCCAAGATCTGTGCCGCAGCTTCTGCAGAATTTACCTTCTTCCGGATTTTGACCGCCGCATTTTGGGCAAAACATAAACTTATTCTTCCTTTGATCTTTGTCGTCGTGCTTCGAAAAGTATTACGCCGGCCGCGACCGAAACGTTCAGGGAATCTATTTTTCCATACATCGGAATTTTTACCAACACATCACAATTCTCGGCAACCAGACGGTGCAGTCCGCCGCCCTCGCCGCCCAACACGATCGCCGATGGCCGGGTCCAGTCCCAGTCGGTGTAATTGGTTTTAGTGTCAACGCTAGTGCCGACGACCCAGATGTCTTTTTCTTTTAATTTTTCGATCAGGCGATTAAGATTTGAGGCTTTCGCGACCTTGACGTATTCGATCGCTCCGGCTGAGGATTTCGCGACTGTGTCAGTCAGGCCGACGGCTCGGCGTTCAGGGATAATGACCCCGTCAACGGCGGCACATTCAGCGACACGAAGAATTGCTCCGAGGTTTCGCGGGTCTTCGACCCCGTCGAGCACCACGATCAAAGGCACTTCGCCGGATTGTTCGAGGATCGCGTCGACGTCCACATAGTCCGCAGAGGCAGTCAACGCAATTACGCCCTGATGATTTGAATTCGGGTCGATATATTTTGCAATCGTGTCGCGAGGGACGCGGTTCCATGCGATCGATCTTTCGCGGCAAAGGTCGAGGATCTCGGACAGGCGATGTTCTTTTGCTCCGTCGGCGATCAGGACCTTGTCGATCCGCCGGTTCGCCGCACGAAGAGCCTCTAACACAGGAAGAGCGCCGAAAATAATTGACGACGGCCGATCTCGCGGCGGCGTCCGCTCCGGCATTCCTTCCGCATGTGGACGTCGGCCACCGCGATTATTTGGAACCCTCTGCGGGGCCTTCTTCTTCATAATAGATGCCACTGAAGCCGCGAAAATCTTGTAAATTGGCCGAGGTTGCTGGTTGTGGCGACACTGCCGAATTCCTTTCGCCCAAAACCGGTTCGCCGCAGTCCCTTCGGATCGTTACGGTCTTCGATCTCCCAGACCGCCCCAAGTGCCGCACGCAGTTCGCGATAATTGCCGACAAATTTCGCATTCGCCGCCGCCTCGTGAAGCCTCGCGGTCAATAGCCGCAAGTTTTCTGCTGCCAGAAACCCTTTTTCGCTCCCGAGACAGGAAAAATCAAATCCTGCCAAATGCACCCGAAAGCCGGGCAATCCCGCCGAGCTATAAAGGTCAAGCACCAATTCGTCTGAGACGGTCGTGACTTCGTCGATCAGGCCGGTCTTGCCCCGCCGCCGTTTCTTTTCCATAGCGTCGACCTTGCTTATGACTATCAGTCCCGGAACGATCAGCCGCAATTCTTCCCGTTTCAGCCGAATAACGTCGCCACGGTTAAAGTCGACGAATTCGAATCCGCTCGTATCGATATCGATCCGTGAAAGCCTTACTGCAGGTTCCCCGACCGCCAGCTCTTCATCGGAGATGATCTTAGTGGTGCAGCCTAGAGAATTGAGTTCGCGAGCGATAGCATTTGCCTCGGCCAGCGTTGCACTACGAGCAACCGGTAAAGGAGAACCGGCATTTACGATCGCATCGACCTCATCGCTTTCGAGACCGAGGAGAGCCGCTGCCCTGCCGTGATCGCTTATGCTGCCACCACAAAATATTACGTTGATCCCGCGTTCCCAAGTCTCAAGCTTTCGGGAGACGCCTCTCGCAGGCAGAGTGGCCACATGTGCGGAATTGATATCGCGGCCGCAGTAAATGCAGGTTGACCGTGTCGGAGCATTTGACCGTCCACAACCTTCACATGGTACGAGCTCGGACGTGTCGAACGCAATATTCTCCGTCTGGATCAACGGGTCAAAAAATGTTGTCGTGTCCTGTTGCGGTTCGGCATTATCGGCCATATCGGTCGCTCTGAAACTTGGATTTTACCACTTTTACCACGAAAATGCTTGACCCTGTCGAGCCTGCGATGCAAACTGTAGATAGGCTATTTTGAGATCGGGTGGCGACCCGAAGGGATATCCATTTTGCGGCGAAGCGGATTTTAGATCTTTGCTAATTCAGACTGATTTTATTTTAGACAGAAATTTTCAAACCTTTTGACCATATCAACGTTTTTTGAGAACCACGTGCCGAGACCGCCGGATGCAGGCAACGTCGCCCAATACAGATCGAAAAGCCTCAATATTCTCGTAGTTTGAGGTACAAAACAATGCAGTTCGACACGACGACCACTTCCTCTTGGCAGTTTGGGCATCGGGGCCGTGTCGCCGTCTTTATTGATGGCAACAACCTTTTCCACGCGGCTCGATTTCATAATATTGACATTGATTACAACAAGCTTCTCCGCGTGCTTTTAGGTGACGGACGTTTGTTGCGTGCTTTCTTTTACACCGGGGTCGATGTCGGTGCCGAACGCCAACAGGGTTTTTTGTTGTGGATGCGGCGTAACGGATTTCGGGTCGTTCAAAAGGAGCTCAAGACCGTTTATGACGGCACACGTAAGGCAAATCTCGACGTCGAGATCGCCGTGGATATGCTAAGTCTTGCCGGGCGATACGACACGGCGGTGCTTGTATCGGGAGACGAAGATTTTGTCTATGCGATAAACGCGGTCGCATACAAAGGATGCCGGGTCGAGATCGCCGGGTTTCGCTCAAATACAGCACCACGGCTGATAGATGTTGGCGACTTTTTCATCGATCTCGGTGATATCGCTGATCTCATCAGAAAGGACGGCGATCAGAGCGGCGAATTTGCGATCCCCTCATTTGTGCCGCCCGGCGAAGCTTCGGATCCGCCGGATGCGCGCCGTGTGAGCCGAACTGCGGTGCCATTCGACAACGATCTAACCGAATTGGAGAGTGATGATGTACCCGATTTCATAAGAGTAAGGGACGAACGATGAAGCTTTTTACCGTATCAGAGGCCAACGCATTGCTGCCCGAGATGGCACCGCGGCTCGAGTCGATCCGCCGGCTTTATTCGACGGTCGAGGAAATGCGGACAGAGGCCAGAGCGGCGGCGTCAGCATCTGATTTCGGCGGCGGCATGGAAGGCGGGTCAACGTATGTCAATACGCTTTACAAGGTAGGGAAGCTTACGACTGAGATCCACGAAATGGGTGTCGAACTGAAAGATCATACTCGAGGATTGATCGATTTTCCTTGTATGCGCGCGGGTCGAGTTGTTCTGCTGTGCTGGCAACTAGGCGAGGGTGACGAGATAGAATGGTGGCATGAAACCGATGCGGGTTTTGCCGGGCGGCAGCGACTTTAGCGCGTCAGGTTTTCCACAATGTTTTCCACAGAAGTTTCCACAAGGCGGACCCTGCGCAAAGTATTTAAAAAAGTTTAAAGTTTTGTGCGCTTTACTCTTGACGCATTAAAGTAATTCTTGATATTATCACCTCGTTTTTGTAACTCTCTTGTAAACCAAGCCACGTTCGATAAAAAGCCTATGAATTGCCCGGTATGTGATCGGAGTTTAGCCCCAACCCTATCAATATGCCCCAGTTGCGGTGCGATGATGTTCGACAGTGTCCGTGAGGAACTGCAAACGAAGATCACCTCAGGCCGCCTAAGGCCGACGGTCGCTGAGCCCGAAATTGTCGCGAGCGAGCAAAACAAGCCCGTAGCTGAGCCTGTGATCCCGGCTCCGTCGATAAGGCCGCCTGAACGCCCGCTGAACGTACGCCAGCCGATCGCACCTCCGCCGATGAGGAGACCGGAAACAGCTGGTCTCGCAGCACAGAAAACAAGTCCTACGCTTGTAGGTTTTCAAAGTCCAAATTCGACCTTGCCTGACTGGCGGATAAAACTGCAAAATTCCGTCCAGCAGCGCCGCGGGGCTAGCGTTGATGCTGTTTCAGATAGATCGGCCGGGGACCCCAAACGCTTTCCCGTAAACGGCGGAGCCGCGCTAAACGCTGAGATCGTACCGCCGCCGGCTCCCGCTCCGAAACTGGAGATCGCTGACAAACGGGTTGAAAATGCACTTCGCCGCATCGAGGAATCGAGGAAAGCGTTCCAAGAGATCACACCCGCGCCCCCTGTGAAGCGGGAAAATCCACATCCTTTCGGCGTCGTCGCACCGTCGCCGAACAAGGCCGATACACCAGCACTCGCTAAGGCACCTATTACTGAAAAGCCAAAGCTCGTTTCGCCGCCGCCGATAGTATTAAAACGCGACACAAACAAACTGCCGCCCATGCCGGTCGAGATCGAACCCGAGACAAAGCCGGTCATCGAGCGCGTCGAGCGTCTAACGAGCGGCTCACTTATAGGCGAATTCGCTGAGATCAAACGCATACACATTAAAGCGGACCTCTATGAGTCTGAATATATTGACCCGATAACGGCGGAGACCGATGAGATCGAAGACCTCGCGCCGCTTTCGATGCGGTTCTGCTCAGGCCTGTTCGACCTGATAATTGCCGCTTTCGCGAGCATGATCTTGATCTCGCCGTTGGCATTTACGCGGGGAGATTGGTTCTCGACGGCAGGCCTATTGACCTTTGGGGCCACGGTCGCCATAGTGACCTTTATCTATATGACGGCTTGTCTCGGATTTTTCGGCAAAACGCTCGGCATGCGCCTTTTCTCGCTTGAACTGGTGGACGCCGTCGAGAATGAATATCCGACGATGCATCAGGCGGCTGTGAGCTCAGCGATCTATCTGATCTCGCTTGTTTTTGCCGGGGCCGGTTTTGCCACCGTTTTCTTTAATGAAGAAAAGCGGGCAGCCCATGATCTGCTGTCCGGGACGATCTTAGTTCGCGAATTTTAAGTTAGCGGATCAGTATCGAGAGCCCGAAGGTTTGCGTATATCGAACCTTGGGGCTTTTTCTTGTGTAGGCTACGATTGACGCAATGGCTGACGTACCGGCAAAAGTCGAATTTCAGACCGGGATGCAGGACAAAGCCCCTGCAGCCGACATTGCCGCTCGGTTTGCCCCCTTGCGACGGAAGGCGACCGCGGCGCTCGCCCGGCATCGCAAACTGATCGCAAATCTTAAGGGCGATCTCGAGAAACATGGAGCACCTGACCTATGGAAACGATATGGGGACCTGCTGCTCGCGAATATCGCGACCGCCAGACGGGATGGTGATCATTTCGTAGTTATAGATTACTTTGACGAGACTGCTCCTGAGATCGTGATCCCCGCGGACCCGAACCGGAATGTGACCGAGGCGGCTGACGAATATTTTAGACGGTACGCGAAGGCCCGAAATGCGATCCGTATCATTGGCGAACGGATGGCCACGGCTGAAGCCGCAGAAAATAATGCGATGGAACAGTTGGCAAAGATCGACGCGGCGATCGCTGAGGGCGACGAAGTTTTTTTGGCCGCGTTGGAGCCGTTAAAGAAAAAATCTCCACAGATCTCACGCAAAAAAAAGGCAGAAGCGTCATTTAAGGGAGCACGCAAGTTCACGTCATCTGACGGATTCGAAATACTCGTTGGTAAAAAAGCCGCAGACAACGACTTTCTCACATTTCGTCTCGCCCGCTCGCTCGACACGTGGCTGCATGCGGCAGATTACCCGGGGTCGCACGTGATAGTTAGAAATGCCGGTAAAAAAGAGATCCCGAACCGAACATTGGTCGAGGCGGCCAGATTAGCCGCTTACTACAGCGATGCGCGTGAAGTTCCAAAGGCTGCGGTCAATTACTCACTGAAAAAGTATGTTAATAAGCCCCGGCGATCGGCACCGGGGCTGGTAAGTTTATCTGAATTCAAGACTTTGCTTGTCGAGCCGGGCGTTCCGGATATTGAGTTCGAAGCTCCGCCGCCGCAGCGTTCTTAGCCTTCGGCCATGATTTTTGCGACCGTTTCTTTGATCTCACGGATCTTGTCAGGGCCTCCACCGACCGAGATGCCGCGAAGCTTTCCTTCACGGTCGAGAATGAATGTCTGAGGTATATAGTTCTGATTCGTCTTTTTGTAGAACTGTGCCGCGAGAGATACAGGAATTCGGGCGAGGGTGTAGTTGAGCTTCATCGCATCGCCAAACTTCTTAATATTCGGCACGGGCTCAAAATTACCGTCATGATCTCCGACGTTCAGGCCGATCACTTCGAGTCCTTTATCGCCATACATTGTCTGAAGTTCGACGAGGTGCGGCATCTCACCACGGCAAGGGCCGCACCAGATAGCCCACAGATTTAACAAAATTACTTTGCCCTTTTTGTCAGAAGCCTTGAAAAGACTGCCGTCGAGGCGTTCGAGATCCGCTTCATAAAGGTTTGAGTCGAGGGCCGGGTAGTTCACAGATTTTGGGTCTGCCTGGCCGCCGGTTATGCCTGACTTTGAAGTCGAGTTATTTCCGCCGGTCTTTTTCCCATCGCATGCCGTAAGCCCTGAGAAGGCAATGGTGAATACTGCAAATATCGCCAAGTTTGTAAATAATTCTCTCATCTCATTTGTCGATCGTCCCAAATATCATACAAAATCGCGACAAAGTTCACCAGAATGCCTGCGACCGCCTTCAAAAACAAATGGCGGTTTAGATGTCTCAGGATCGAGCCGGCCTCGTGTGGCATATACGACCAATTTGATTTCCGGAAAAAAAAGGCTCGACCCGAACGTGGCCCACGTTCTATTATGTAAGGTAATGAACTATTTTCGACGGTTAAACGTTTTGGCAGTATTTTTGATGATCGCTTTAGCGGGATATTTTATTCTGCCGCAGGGAACGGAAGCCGTGGCGGGTCTCCCGGTGATCGTAACAGCTCCGACAGATTCGAAGCCGGTACCGTCTACATTTGTTGTGCCGATAACGGTAAATGATGTAACGACGGAGGGGGTCTTCGCATTTCAATTCAATATTTTATACAACCCGGCAGTGATCGATCCGTCTGGACCCAACTTTGGGTGTACGACATCGGGAACGATCGCAGGTGCGGCCGGGCTTTCTGCACTTTGTAACGTTTCGCCGGATGGTACCCTTCGAGTATCGGTGTCCGGCGTCAATGGAATGTCAGGTTCGGGGCCGATACTGAATGTCACCTTTACGACCGACCCGAATGCCGGAGGCGGCAGCGTTTCACCTCTGACGATCGTTGACCCTCTTTTCTTTAACAGCATGGGTCCGGTGGCAACGACCGTTGTAAACGGACAAATAACTCTTGTCGGCGGCCCGCCGACCCCGACACCGACCGGAACCGCAACACCAACTGCGACGGTAACCCCTACGCCGACTGCTACGGCGACAGCGACCGCAACGGCAACGCCGACGGAGACGGCAACTGCAACTGCGACTGCAACGCCAACTGCGACCGCAACACCTACCGCAACTGCAACCGCGACGGCAACCGCAACGCCGACCGCAACGGCGACCGCAACTGCTACCGCAACAGCAACGCCGACCGCGACGGCAACCTCAACGCCGACCGCAACGGCGACACCAACGGCAACCCCTACTGCGACACCGGGTGTTCGAGCAGGATACGATTACGACGGAGACAACAAGACGGACGTGTCGGTCTATCGGCCGTCGAACGGGCTTTGGTATCTTGATCGTTCGCAAGCGGGGGGATTTGTTCTGCAGTTGGGGAACGCGACTGACAAGATCGCACCGGCTGATTTTGACGGTGACGGCAAGACGGACATCGCGGTGTATCGCCAAGCGACTGGAACCTGGTATATCTACAACAGTGCGACTGGCACCTATCTGACAACGAATTTCGGCATCGCACAGGACATCCCGGCACCGGGCGATTACGACGGAGACGGCAAGGCTGATATCGCCATTTATCGTCCATCGACGGGCCAATGGTGGCTCAACCGAAGCACGCTCGGGCTGATAGCTATCCAATTCGGCTTGACGGGCGATGTACCGGTACCTGGTGATTTTGACGGCGACGGCAAGAGCGATCTGGTGGTCTTTCGTCCGTCGAACGGCATCTGGTACATGGAGCGCTCGAGTGCCGGCGGCTACGCGATCCAGTTCGGCAACGCTACTGATAAGATCGCACCTGCGGATTACGACGGCGACGGCAAGATGGACGTCGGAATTTACAGGCCTTCGCAGGGAACCTGGTACAGCTTCAATTCGTCAAACAGCACCTACCCAGTCACGGTCTTCGGGCTCTCGACCGATGTGCCTACACCCGGTGACTACGACGGTGACGGCAAGGCTGACATCGCAATATTCCGCCCGTCGAACGGCCAGTGGTGGCTCAACCGCACTACATCGGGACTAACGGTAGTGCAATTTGGCGCTGACAGTGATATTCCGACTATGAACGCGTTCGGAAACTGATTTGTGATTTCTGATTTTTGGGTGCTGATGTTACACTTTGCGGTGAATTTCGCACCCAAAAATTCTTATGATCTTCCTTTCGCAGTCCGCGACAGTTTTCGGCATCGATGCGCTGATCGTCGATATCGAGGTCAATCTCCAGCCCGTTTCAAAAGAGGTTGACACAACGCCGCCATTTATTATTGTCGGGCTGCCCGATACGGCGATCCGCGAGTCAAAGGAAAGAGTAAAAGCAGCTATCACGAACAGCCGGTATTTCTTTCCATTTCATAAGACAACGATCAACTTGGCGCCTGCGGATGTTAGAAAAGAGGGAGCCGCTTTCGATCTGCCGATCGCTCTCGGCATACTCGGAGCAAATGGCGACCTCGGCGTGGACAATCTGGATCAGACGCTGAGCGTCGGCGAGCTTTCACTTGACGGACGCGTCCGGCCTATTCGTGGTGCGTTATCGATCGCCCTTAAGGCAAGGGAGATCGGCATTAAGAATCTACTCATTCCTGAAGAAAACGCATCTGAGGCAGCGGTCGTCGAGGGCGTCAACGTTTTTCCCGTAAGGGATCTGAGATCGGCGGCGATGCTCTCGCAGGAACTCCAGTCGGGTGCTCCGCCACATATCGATCCAATGCGGCTCGATATATCGGAACTAAAATCAAGAGAGAATAAATATCGCGTTGATTTTAATGAGGTCCGCGGCCAACAGACCGCCAAGCGAGCCCTCGAGGTCGCAAGCGCCGGCGGCCACAACATTCTCTTCATCGGGCCGCCCGGATCGGGAAAAACGATGCTCGCAAAACGCCTTCCGACGATCTTGCCGCCGCTTGAATTCAACGAAGCTATCGAAATAACAAAAATTCATTCGGTCGCCGGACTGACGGATAAGGCGGGTCTGATACTAGAACGGCCCTTCAAGTCACCGCACCATACCGTTTCACAAGCAGGCCTCATCGGCGGCGGGTCGATCCCGAAACCGGGCGACGTTTCGCTCGCTCATCTTGGAGTTTTGTTTCTCGACGAATTGCCCGAGTTCGATCGAAGCGTGCTTGAGGTCTTGCGGCAGCCAATGGAAGACAAAACGGTAACGATCTCCAGGGCGGCAACGTCACTGACATTTCCGTCGAGTTTTACACTTGTTGCTTCAATGAATCCTTGCCCTTGCGGTTATTTTGGGTCGTCGCGCGAATGTAAATGCTCGCCAATGCAGATCCAGCGGTATGTCGGCAAGATATCCGGGCCGCTGATGGACAGAATAGATATCCACATAGACGTTCCGGCGGTCAAATTCAATGAACTGAGGGGCCGCGGTACGGCGGATGGAGACAGTAGTGACGTTATTCGTGAGCGAGTTACAAAGGCTCGCGAAATACAGCTCGCACGGCTCGGCCGCGATGGGGCATATTCTAACTCGGCTATGAGCGCAAAGCAGATCCGAACCTTTTGCGAATTGGACAGACAGAGCGAAGAACTGCTTGAAAAGGCGATGCTCCGGCAAGGTTTGTCAGCGCGGGCACATGACCGCATCTTGAAAGTCTCGCGAACGATCGCTGATCTCGAGGGAAGTGAAAATATCCAGGCTGCCCATATCAGTGAAGCCATTAATTATCGCTCGCTCGACAGAAATTATTGGACATGATCATCGGGCAGAATGCGGCGGTAACGTCGGCTGAATGATCGCAACCATAACAATTGGATGGGAGAACTGCGGTTCATATGGATGTCAAAATAGGCGATGAATTTTCTACCACACGTGTGGTGACTGATGACGTGATCCGCAAATTTGCCGAGCTATCCGGTGATTATAATCCCATACATTTAGACGAAGAATTCGCGAAAACCACGCGATTTGGCAAACGCATCGCTCATGGAATGTTGGCCGGGGCGTTCATCTCGGCTGTATTGGGTAACGAGTTTAGTGAGCGAAAGATAGTTTATCTGTCGCAGACAATGAAGTTTGTGGCGCCGGTATTTATTGGCGATACAGTAACGGCAAAAGGGACGGTTGTAAACATACGTGAAGAAAGAGGGATCGTCACACTAGAAACGGTTTGCACAAACCAGGATGGCGAAACCCTGGTCAAGGGCGAGGCAGCTGTGATGATCCTGTAATAATAACTATGGCCGGGTAAATTCAATACCCTCGGCCTTTTTGCTTTTGGCGCCCATTGGACTTGAAACGGCACATTTGCAAAAATGAAACTCGCGCATCACTTATAGATGCGCATTTTTCGATTTGTCCGCATATTAAATAAGAATGATCGCAGCGAATCTCATAGGCTTTGAAAATATCCCGCAGACGATCCCGCATTATTGTTTTCAGTCGTTCACGCGTCATAACAAGGACGATGCACTTGCATATAAGATCGACAATGCATGGCAATATCTGAACGGCATTGAAGTGGTCGAAAAGGTAAAACGTATTGCCATGGGGCTGGCTGCACTCGGAGTTCAGGCCGGCGACCGTGTTGCGATAATTTCGGAAAACCGGCCGGAGTGGTCGTTCGTAGATCTTGCGATACTTAGCTTGAGAGCTGTTAATGTTCCTATCTACACGACTCAGGCTGTCGAACAGATCCGCTTCATTCTCGAAAACTCAGGAGCCAAGATGCTTTTTGTATCGGGAAAGAAGCTGTGGAAACATGCTGAAAATGCGATTCAGAGCGTTGAACGGCTTGAGAAATTGATCTTCTTTGACGCGGAAGGGAAGCCGGAGGGTAACAGCCGGGTGATGACGCTCGATGATGTCGAAGCGGGCGGCATTGCTTATTCTAAGATCGACGCGGAAATTGTTGAGCGATCGCTCGCTCAGATCGAACCGAATGACCTCGCGACAATAATATATACGTCGGGAACAACGGGCGAACCCAAGGGCGTGATACTCACGCATGATAACTTTGTGTCCAATATTGCCGCGATCTCAAAAGGACTGCCCATAAGGTCGTCAGATCGCAGCCTCGCGGTGTTGCCGCTATCGCACATATTTGAAAGGACAGTCTTTTATGTTTTGTGCGCAAATGGGGTGTCGATACATTATTGCTCGGCTTTTGACCAGATCGCGTCACATTTACAAGAGGTCAAGCCCACTATAATGACTGCGGTACCGCGGCTGTTCGAGCAGGTTTATCACAAGATCGTTAAGAAGGGTAAAGCTGCAGGAGGATGGAAGACCAGACTGTTTGAATGGGCACTCGTCGTCGGGCAGGATTATTGGTCGGCAAAGGACAATCACGGCAAGGTGTCGGCAGCCCTTGCCGCCAAACAGGCCTTGGCCAATCGCCTTGTATTTTCTAAGTGGCGGGATGGCGTAGGCGGCCAATTGAGATTTTTCGTGTCTGGCGGGGCTCCGCTCTCAAAGAAATTGAGTTACGCATTTTGGGCCGCAGGCATTCCGATCCTCCAGGGTTATGGCATGACCGAGGGGTGTGTTACCTGTGCCAACCGTCCTGAGGACAACAAGGTCGGATCGATCGGGACGCCATTCGAAGGGATCGAAATGAGGATCGCTGAAAAAGATGGCGAGGTCCTGATCCGCGGCCGAAATGTGATGAAGGGCTATTACAATAACCCGGAAGCTACCGCCGCAGCGATCGACGAAGAAGGTTACTACCATACCGGCGACGTCGGATACGTCGATCACGACGGTCATTTTTATATCACTGACAGGCTAAAGGACCTGTTTAAGCTCTCTAATGGAAAGTACGTCGCGCCGCTCCAGGTCGAGAGCCTGCTGAAGCAAAGCCCTCTTGTTTCGCAGCCCGTGGTTGTCGGCTCAGGACGAAAACAGGTCGGGGCGCTGATCGTTCCGGATTGGGAAGCTCTTCGCGAAGTGATGAAAGATGAGGGCCACTCGGTCGAGGGTACGCGGGAAGAAATGTGCGAGAATCCACATTTCATAAAACGGGTTCAACAGGATGCTGTCGAATTAACACGCGAACTTTCTGACTATGAACGGGTGAAACGGGTCTATTTGCTTCCGCGAGAATTCTCTATCGACAAAGGCGAAATGACACCTACGCTGAAAATTAAGCGTAATGTGATCGATGAAAAATACGGCGAAGCAATTGATGAGATCTGTGGATCCTGATCGAGCGATCATACCTGGTCAACGACGACCCCACCCTTTTCTTGCAGCAGCGAATCCAATGAAGTCGAATCGGCATGCCGATTTTTGAGTAAAGCCTCTGCCAATTGGAATAGAGGGGCGGGTATTCCAACCGCCTCGTTCGACTCGATCGTCGAGTCATCCTGTGGAAAGAACGAATAAAACTCGACTTCTGCCGAACAAAATTCGCAGCCTGCCAGATGGCGGGTGATCTCGCGGGACCGTATGACAGAAAGCTCGTCGCGCTGGAATTCGAGCAATTCCGTCGAGTATGGACAGTCTTCACTTTTATAAAAGCCTGAAACCTTTGTAGAGAACATAGAACACACAATTGGCCGCTAGAATACTCGCAAAACTATCGCGAGGCCGCAGAAAGATCGTCGCTTTGTTACATCAAAAGTAAAGCCATAATGGCCGTTTGCTTCCATAACTTACAGAATAAAAATCCCTAAAAATGGCTGAAAACGGCCAAATTCTCCGAATAGCGAGCCGCAAGTGGCGTATTTACTGTATTTACAGAGAGTGTATAAACAATATACAACATAACAAAAAATGGTTGTGCAAACTGCTAATAATTGTTACTATCTTAATTGCAGGTAGTGAGAGGCGAAAATCTCACATGCCACTATCGGATCGGCAAAGCCGCTCGGCCGCTGATCTAGCCAAATCTTTCTACCAAAAAACACCAGCGAAGTTTGAATTTGACCCGCAACCGGATCGCCCCCACGCGCATCGAAAACCGGATCGTTAGCTCGACGATCCAGCGGAACCCTCAGATCCAATTTGCCGGAACAGGACACTCGATCGGAAAGGCTGAATATGAACGAAGTTAAACAAAAGGAACGCGGGCCCCGCCCGGCTCACCACCGTCAGATCAAGGTTGGGAAATGGAACGATAGTCCAAAGACATCTGATGTCAACCATCTGGATCGAACTCCACCGTATAGTTTCGTCACACCCCTTGTCAGGGCATCGAAACGTGCAGGCTTTCTTGTCGAAGAGGGTAAGCAGAACGCTTACACAGACCTGACGCAAGAATTGTTTGTTGCTCTTCTTAGCAAGGAACGCTTCCAGCATTATATCGATACGGAAATGTCCGACTCTGAGATAGAGGCAGAGATAAGTCAGATCGAACTGACAAATATGCTTACGGCGGAGCTCCGCAAGCGTTATCCGGAATCGTACCGGCTGGCCCGCCGTATCTCTACCCTTATCCAGACGAGCGCCGTTTTTAAGCGGTTTGATAACATCGACCATCCTGAGGCACACCGGCGTTTGGCAGACAGACTCTACGGCTTGGCCGATTGGACCTACAAAAAAACCAGGCGCGACGTCCAGGAAATGGATGAACGCGTAAAGGCGGTTGCTTTTTACGGCCGAGACACGAGAATGGTCGGCTGCACCGGAGATGCTCAGATCGTGATCTCGAACCCCGAGCTCGAAAAGCTCATCGTTCGAGTTTTTAAGGCGATCGATTCGCCGGTCGATGTCAGGTCGCTGAGAGGATTTGTGATGTCGCGTCTTCCGATCATGGACATTCATCTGGTGCCCGTCGGCAGCGGAACGGACAGCGACGACGATGACAGAATGCCTTTCGAGTTTACCGACACACGCGAAACGCCGGAACAGGATCTGCTCCGAAACGAGGCCGAAGCGGCCGCGATAGGCTTTGTCGAAGGGTTTCTACAGACCCTAAGTAAGTCAGTCCGGGGTAAGGCAAAACAATATGATCGGATGATCAATGTCCTATGGCATTGTTACCTGATCTCCGACAGTGGAACTCAGTTGGAAGTTGCGGAAATGTTGGGTGTTTCGGACTCTTTAGTATCTGATTACCGTAAACGGATCGAAGCAAATTTGCAGGAATTAACGTTTAGCGGGGTCAACGAGGCGCGGCAATTCGAAAAAGCGCTCAAGGCGAAGGTCCGTGAAATGATCACCATGGAGAAAGAGGGAGTTGCGGCTTAGATGAAGTTCGACATATTGAACGAACGTATGAGGTTTCCCGCAACAAATGCCCAACGAACGACAAAAAGCAAATGATTACAGGCCCCTGTCGAGGGCGTCCCATGGCGGAGAACCGCCTGTCGGTGATATCCCCACCTTGCGTCCGAACGGGGCGACTAACGATGCTCCGACCGGTGAACCTCGCAGCCTGATCAATCTCAGCTACAACTACGCGGCGGAAGACAGCACGCCGGGTCATTATGTTGGTTCGGAAGAGCCGGAGGCTACACCGCCGTCTGTTGCGTATGATCATAGAGCATCAAGCGATAGGCCGGCATCAGACAAAAGAAAAGACAAGAAATTTGTCGAAGACAAGGAACTTCTAAAAAAAGATAGGTGGCTGGTTCGAAACGGACATTCCCTGACTTACGTCGGGCTTTTTGCTTTTTCGATCATGGTACTTTTCCGGCCCTATGAACTCGTT
>JBGAVK010000039.1:0-4964 GCA_044228165.1 Pyrinomonadaceae bacterium
GAAACACCGATCACACCCGACCTGAGCGATAAAGTTACGTCTACCTCTGACGCTCCGGACTCAGAAGAGAACATCGCTGACGAACCGACGGTTGCTTTTTCGGCAGAAGAATTAGCATCAGAGACCGAAGTCGCGGAACCCGACGAAGTTGAACAGCCAACGGCCGAAGATCCCGTTGTAGAGGCAGACATGCCAACGATGATCCCGCTCCCGGAGGAGCCGCTCCCCGAGGAAGAACCCGTCATTGTGGACGACGAAATGGAAAACGACAAGGCAGAGCCCGTCGAAGATCCGTTTCCGGTCGAAACAGAACCGCTTATTGCCATCACGCCGCCGCCGCTCGAAACTGAGGAGAACGAGGCAATTCCTCCTCCGATCAACGAGCCGGCCAAGGTCGAGGATCCCATGGACCGGGCGGCGATTGCGGACGAAGCAGAAAGCCGCCTCGACGAAATATTTCCTGACGAGACCGAGACGGTGATCAGGCCCAAGCCTGATGAATCGTCGATGCCGGCGATCACCGAAGTTATACCGATAGTAACAGCCAATTTAGCCGCTGATGGATCACAAAACGATCCGGAACCCGTCGAAGAGGATGTGATCGCAGGTTCAGAACCTGAGCCCGAGCCCGAATCCAAGTCCGAACCTGGAACGGGGCCGGAACCCACTGTCGCATTTGACACGATATCAACGGCGAAGAAAGCGCCCGAAAAGACGATCGCTTTCGAAACCGTTGATGGGGCGGATCCTGAGCCGGAAGTGACGTCCGAGCCGATCGTCGTCGAAATGCCGCAACCCGCTAGCACTGTATCGAGCGAGGAAAAGGTCGAGAACGCCGAGTCAAAGGCCCCGTCTTTCGACATTCAACGTAATGACTTTCCGAAAATTCTCATTGTCGGCGGCATCGCTGCGATCTTTGTCCTCGTTGTTGTAGCCGGAATAGTGATGATCGGCTATAGGTATTTTACCGCCGACGAAATCGTGACAAACAACCCGGCCGATAAACAGCCTGCGACTAACATTCCGTCAGCACCCGACGGCATGGCTTACGTACCGGGCGGTGAATTCATAATGGGTTCGGACACCGGCGAACAAGACTCAAGGCCGGCTCATAAGGTCATAGTAAAGCCCTTTTTCATGGATATTACCGAGGTCACCAATGAGGCATATAAAACCTTTGTTGATGAGACTAAACACAAAAGGCCCGAAAATTGGAAAAACGGCACTTACGCGGAAGGCACTGCAAAATTTCCTGTTGTTTATGTAAATTGGGACGATGCTACGGCCTATGCAAAATGGGCAGGCAAGCGGCTTCCAACAGAGGAAGAGTGGGAATTTGCGGCTCGCGGAACCGATGGCCGGCTTTATCCGTGGGGCTCAGAATGGAAAAATGATCTGGCTAACGCTAACGAGCAAATGCAGGACTTTCGTGAAGTCGGAATCGGCGAGGGAAAGTCGCCATTTGGAATGTTGGACATGGTCGGAAACGCATGGGAGTGGACGGCAAGCGATTTTGCTGCATATCCCGGCGGCAAACTCGCGTCGAAAAACCCCGGAAATATGAAAGTGATCCGCGGCGGAAATTTTAAGAGCGATCCGGGTGCGGCAACAACTGTCTTCCGCGTCGGCTATCCGGCACGGGGTGAAAAATTTAACACCACGGGTTTTAGATGTGTTAAGGAAATTAAATAAGCGTTTGGAGAGGGGGAGCCAAAACGCAGTGTAATCATTTGGCAATAGGACCTGACCGACAATGAAGCTTTGCGTAGCTTTTTGTGTGATCGTAATAACCTGTTGTAGTTCTGCGCTCGCTCTTCAGGACGGACGAGGACGGACCGAAGCCCCGAAAGCAGGTTCAAAAATAATTCCGAAGCCCGTTTCCCGGCCAACAAATTCCCCGCCGGTTTTCTACCACCGCTTGACCAAAAAAGCCAAACCTGCTCCGGGCTCACCGCAGGCAAAAGCAGAAAATTTCCTCAGCCGCGGAAAGGCATATTACGACGATTTTGAAAACGACCCGGCGATCGATGCCTTTTCAAAGTCGATCGAGTTTAACCCTAAATTTGCCGAGGCATACTACAATCGGGCTTTGACCTACCGTAGAAAAGGCGATACGGATACTGCAATTGCGGACTATTCGAGCGCGATCGAATATGATCCTGAATACACCGAGGCCTATTTCAATCGAGCCGATGCCTATATTAGCAAGCTAAACTTCGACGCTGCGATAAGCGATCTAACGGCTGCCATTAACCTGCACCCGAACGGGATCGCGGTGATCTTTACAGACAAAGGAACGTCGTATGTGAACAAAATGGATATCGATCCATCGGTAGTGATACAAAAGAACGGTTTGGCCCGGATCTTAACGCTGCGTGGAGGCGTGTTTTACCTTATCGGCGACATGGCGGCAGCTATGAATGATCTCGACCGGGCAATAGTCGCCGACCCGGAGTATGCGGGGGCTTACACTCGACGTGGACGCACATATCTCGAACTTAAGAATTTTGACGCCGCTATTCGAGATTGCGAAAAGGCATTAGAGATCGAGGTGACAAGCGGTGCGGCACAAAAATGCCGTACCGAGGCTTCAGATGCAAAGGCCAAGTTCATGGCGAGGATCATCGAGCTTTCGAACCCCGTCCGCGAAACGCCGGATGATCATACAGGTTACTTTTATCGCGGAAACGTTTACCTCGAATATCGGGATCTGGAGAATGCGATTGCCGATTACGACCGTGCGCTCGAACTTAATCCGAAAAGCGCATTCGCGTTCTCAAATCGCGGAATGGCATATTTTCACAAGGGAGATTTTGACCGGGCCATACAGGATCAGACTTCGGCGATCGCTTTAAATCCGGCGTTTGCCGATGCAATTGCCAAACGCGGGCTCGCCTTTCAGGCCAAAGGCGATATCGACGCAGCGATCGCGGAATTTTCAAAAGCGATCGATGCTAATGCAAAATTTGGCGACGCTTATCTCAAACGCGGACAGGCATATATCCTTAAAGGCGACATGGAAGCTGCCCTCAGCGATCTGACAAAGTATATCGAAGTTTTTAACTCCGGAAATTCTGACACCTATCGCATCAGATCGACCGTCTATGACAAAATGGGAAAGGCGGACCTAGCAGATGCCGATCGAAAGATCGCAAAACAGAAAAAAGCCAATTAGGGTGATAATGCGACGATTCTTAACTTACTTTTTGACCATAACGGCCGGACTTCTGTTTGCGGTAAATGTCGATGCGTTTCAGGACGGGCGAGGACAATCGACAATGGGACCGACGCAAAACCCGCCCGTTAGAAAGCCGTTAGTGAACAAAGGTCAAAAGGGGACTTCGGGCTCGAAGTCCGCAAAAGTAAGCAGAGGATCGGGAATTCGCGGCAATGCCGTATCGGGCCCGGCTACGGTCAGCATTTCCGTCAGCGAACCGGAAGCTGAGGTCTTTCTTTCCGATCGTTCCGGGAAGAGCGTGTTCGAAACCGGTTCCAGCGTGACCGGCGCAGACAAAGCTCCGATCGTGCTCGATAACATCCGAAGCGGCGTTTACACGTTAGTTGTGCGAAAACCGGGGTACGCTGAGCATCGACAGGTATTGACGGTCTCGGCCGGCAAGCCAAACTATGTGAATGTCGGGCTTATTGCTACCACGGCCTTTCTAACTGTGTCCGGGAAACTCGCAGGTGCCGTAATAACGATCGAGGGCCACGGAACATTTAAAGGGGAATTACGCCGGTTCCAGCTCCCGCCGGGAACATATCGGGTAACAGTTGAAAAGAAAGGATTTGCCACCGCCGAATATACCGCAACACTCGGCTTTCTAGGGCAGGAAGTCGTTCTAATACCTAGTTTAAGGCCTATCTCCAATCGATAAGCAACCCAATTTTTGTAGATGCCGGCGTTTACAGATTCGGAACATAGAAGATTCGCCCGCCGGTCCTCACTTGCTTTAGCCCGAGTTTCGTCAATTCGGATTCAGGAACGCCGAGAAATGTAAAATGCGGCAGATCTGTAGGAACTGTTTGGAACCAACCGTGCCGGGCGAGTGTTTCGCGAATTTTGACATTCTCATTTTCTGTCACATCCAGGGCGAGCATCGAAAGATGCTGCGACGTCCCGGGCGGTGCGACTGAATAGATAATGGATTTCGACAGGTCTTTGGCAAAGTAGATGCCCTTTTCTTCGAGCTTAAAGATCTCAGGCACCTGCTCAAATGGTGATAATCTTCGAATTCGGTCGGCATCAGCGGCGGTTATTCTACCCTGTTGAGACCAATGATCGAGCCCAGGATCGACACGGCTTTTCCATAGATCGACCGTGCCCTGATAATCGCGTTTTGCAGCGTCGCTGCCGCGGGGAGTTATGGTCATGCCCTTCTGCCCGGCTTCTGAAGCGGCTTCCTGAAGGGCTTTCATCGCGGCTGCTTGAAGTTCGATCGAAACACCGCCCACTGTCTCGCGAACCGCACCTGCTTTCGCCTGGTACGCCGCTACATCCGCCTCGTCCTTAAAAACAACCTTTGTCGGCGGCACAGCTCCGCCTCTTGCGATATACACCGCACCGTACTCCCTTAACATCTTTCGTCCGACACTGTCCGTCGGCTGCTCAAAGCCTTCAGGAAGACTTGAGTTAAAATTGCCGCTTCTCACGCCGTCGGTTTCCTTTTTTTTGAGATCGGTCGGTGTTGGTGTCGCACCGATAGTCGACCATTTATTATCTGCGACCTTCACCCCACATCCACAAATCAAAAGTCCGATCGTTACGATCAGGCACGCGGCTAGGATTCGGAACTGATCGAATTTGAAATTAGGTACGGATCGATTCATAACTTCCATCCTCATTACCGCGACAAATAGGGCTCGAATGCCCAACCCACTTGTCCGTTCATCGTACGAACCTGAACAAATCGAGCGGTCCGTCCCTTAAAATATTCATAATTATTCGAATAACCCAGCACCTC
>JBGAVK010000039.1:4984-35019 GCA_044228165.1 Pyrinomonadaceae bacterium
CTCCGAGGTTGCGGATCTTTGGGTAAGTCTGGCTGGGCCCGGATCGTAGGATCAAATTGGAAGTATTGCTCCTCGCATAATTTCCACCTGGCGGCAAGGGCTGCTGCTGAACCGGCATCGGGGCCCGAATCGCAGGAGCGGGAGGCTGTTTCGGAGGTGCAGGCTTTAGTTGCAAGGACATCGCAAGTAACCCATCGCCGTTTTCGCCTTTTGAAGAACTCGTAACCTGAAACGGCCAGAATTTGTGCTTGCCTTCGTTAAAATACTCACCAAACACCGCGAAAGCGTATTTCCCGCTCGCTAGTTCCTGAGGAACCCGAAGCCTCTTCATCGCAGGTTTCCCATCGACCGGGGCGACCTGAACGTCCAGTTTTTTCATCGTCCCGTCATCTTTGATCGTGTCAATCTGGATTAGGCGAACATCGTTTATAGGGATGTCGTTGCCGTCGGCGTAAAGGATAAGATTTGGCTGCGAATCTACCACAGGGAGCGAGTCGCTCTTCATAAAAGTAGTCTTTGCTTCGAGAACGCTCGTTAGATCCTGCTTACGGATCTCTTCGACCCGGTCCTTAGCCTTTGACTGAAAGAACATTCCTAGATGATCGGGCAAAACTTCGCTGCTGCCGCCGATCTGGGTCAGGAAGATCAAAAGTCCGCCGCCGATCAGCACTATCAAAGCAAGCAATGCAACGGCCACCCAAATGAGCGGATTCGTCTTGCGAGGAGTTTGCTGCTGCTGTTGTCCCGAAGGGTAAAAATTCGGCGTAAACGGCTGAGAACCATGGTTCTGCTGCCCCATATTGACCACTTCGGTCTCGGTCGAGATCGGTACCGAAAAGCCATGATGTGCCCGTTGCTGCTCAGGCATGGGCGGCATCGACTGCGGCCCGGCTCCGGCGACCGCATTGCCGCAATTCACACAAAATACGTTGTCAGTGTCATTTGGAGTGTTGCAATGTGTACAGATCATAACTCACTCTCTACTTACATATTAGGTATCCAAAAATCCTGGCCGCCGACCACAACTTTAACCAGTCCCGCGGCTTTTAACCCGCTTTCATCCTTGATCCACAGGACCGTGAAATCCGGCAGATCGCTCTTAACCGTTTGAATCCACCCATGACGTGCGAGCAATTGTCGAACTCTTGGGCTGCCAAATTGTTCCACATCGAGTGCGAGGCCAAAAATATGCTGCGACGCACCAGGGGCCGCGACCGAATACAATATCGATTTAGTAAAGTCGGTATTAAACCACCAACCTTTCGCTTCCCATGCCAGCACCGCTTCAACCTGCTTTCGGATCGAGGCATTTCGAGCTGCGGCGGCTTCGGCAGGTTTGATCTTGCCCCTGGCGACCCAACGATTCAATCCCGGCAAAAAACGGCTGGCCCACAGGTCAGCCGTCTTTGTATATGAGCGGGTCGATGCGGTCGCTCCGCCCCGCGGTGTAATGCTGAGCCCAAGCTTGGCACCTTCGGCACGAGCGTCGAGCAGGGCTTTCATGGCCGCTTTTTGAAGGGTTACGTTTACGCCGCCGATCTGTGTAGATTCGAGGCCTGCACCCGCCTGAAACGCTTTAACCGTTGCCTCATCTTCGAAAATGCACCTGTCCGAAACAACGCCGTTGTTGTTCGAAATAAAGATGGCCCCGTAATCGCGAAACACCCTTTCCGCGACAGTATCGCTTTCGATCGGACAGACCTTTGCGAGTTCAACGCCGTAGATCTTCTTAAGCTGGGCATTTGCAACCACACGGAAATCAGGAGTGTCGCCCGCCTGGGCATAGATCGCCGAAATTAGCGTCGAGAACAGCGCAATAACAAAAAGACATTTTTTCATAGGTTCAATTTAAATTTATATTCTTGGCATTCATCCAGCCTTCCAACGACGCGGCTCCGGGGACGCGGTCGCGGTCATTTCCGCAGCCGAGGCCCTCTTCCCTGTCGCAGCCGTTCTCAAGGATCCGAACACGATACCATGTCGCCCGCGTTCCATCGTCGCATCCTGATAATGGACTCCCAAACTTTGCGCGTAACGATTAGCATCAGTTCGGATATGTTGGTTCGTAGTGAGCGTACCTTTTCGACCGATATTTGGCGAGTCGGAACTCGCAACTTTTCTGGAAACCTGATCGACGTTGCTATTCGCCGCTGAACTGCCGGACTTAGACACGGCGACGACCGCAACGATTATCACAACCAATGCCGCGAGCAGCGCCAACATAATGATGACAGTTGTCCGGTTGCCGTTTTCCGCAGTTTTCGCGACAGCTCCCGAATGCGGCGGCGTGAAACGGCTTGACTGAAATACAATTGTTGGTTCGGGTGGCGACGCAGAAAATGGCGGCATCCCAACGGATGGGCTGACCCCCGACATCGGAGAACCGCATTTCTTACAAAATTTCGAATTTGAACGGTTTTCGAGGCCGCATGTCCTACAGCCAACGACGGCGGCCGAACCGGCGGGCGGCTGCATATCCGAAAACATCACCCGTCCCGCAGCGATCGTTTCCTGTTCGCCGCTTTCGTCAATGAGCGAGTTACCGTCCCCCAGGCAGAACAAATAATCGTCAGTGTAGGCCACATTGCATTGCGGGCACGTTTTCATGGAATTATGATTATTGTTCCCTTGCGTATATTTTCCTTCCCTGGGTTCCTTTCGTCGTGGTCCAATCACCTGAAACGGTTCCGTCATCATTTATTCGCCCGGAATATATGCCGGTCCGCTGTGTATCGTCCTCAAAACCATCAGCACTAAATCGGCCGTCGTCCTGAATAGTTCCCTCGAGCGTATCGTATCGTTTTGTACTGACGGAGCCCTTCAATGTGGCTCCGTCACGTTTTAGCGTCATTGTCATCGGCTGTCCCCCGATCGTGCCGGAATAATTTCGCTCAAATGTTTGCGGCAGTGTGGCCTTTGTCGGCGATTCGTTATTAACATTTGTCTTCTTGACGTTATTGTTATTGGCCGGGGGCTTATCGCCGCTGCCCATAAGCAGGACCACCACGACCACCGACAGCAGGATCCCTGCAACTACGCCGAGTGCAACTACTAAGAGCTTGCTTGAATTGCTGCTTTGGTCAGCGTTTTGCGGAGTCGCATAATTTGGTGGTTGAAATGTCACCGTCTTGTCAGGCGGATGAAAACCAACAGGCTGAGCCTTCGAGTCCATACCGCCAAAACCAAAGACCGTTTCAGCCGGCTGATCAGTTGGAATGCCTGCAGCCGTTACATCCTGTCCACATTTTTTGCAAAATTTCGAATTGGCGGTTTTCGTAACCGCATTTCCGGACAAAATACGGGGCACCTCGCCCGACGTCGGCGGCGACATTGAAAACCTTTGATTTACGACCGTTTCCTGCTCACCGTCCGAATCTGACAACGAATTGCCGTCAGCCAGGCAAAACATGAGTCGTCGTCGTAGGCGGTGCTGCATTGCGGGCAGTATTTCATGAGAGTTAGTGCCTGATATCAATTAAATTTTGCGACACTTCCGGATGATGTCAAGCACCAAACGTAGGCAGCGACATCATCTCCAGCCCGGTCACTATCCGCCAGGAATGGCGAAGTGTTCACAACTCCATCAAGGAGGCTATCAAACCTTGAGCTCCGGCTCTGATCAATATCCCGAAAATAACAAAAATCCCTCCAAAAAACAGGCCGATGCTAAACACCACTGCACCCGCTAGGATACCGCCGGCCCCTACCGATGCCCCAATACTCATTGATGCCCCAGCCACAAATAGCGCAAGAAAACCACCAAGAACGACGAACATGATCCCGACGAGGATCACAAAACCGCCGAAGCCATTGAGAAAGCGGGCGTAGAGATAGCCTTCGCGGTATCGTTTTTTGACCGATGCCGTCAATGCCGGGAAAACCAGCCGTCAGATTCGTTCAAGAGATTTGAAACGGCTCGGAGTTGATCGTGCAGACAGCTTAGGCTGGGTAACCGGTTCGGGTTCGATAGTTACCTGTTCGAAATTGAAAGCGCATTTTGAACAGAATTTGAAATTTCTCGCGACTATCGTCCCGCACTGCGGGCATTCCTTGGTCGTAAAGTCCACCGGTGGAGATGCATGGATCGTCGCGGCAGGCGTGAATGGGTTTGCCGGTTCCGACCTCGACGGTACCTGGATCGTGGGCGGCGGCACATCGACCTGCGGCACGGGTTGTGCTAAGCCGCATTCGTTACAAAATATCGCATCGGCGTCCATTTCAGCCTGACATGCCGCGCATTTTCGTGCTGCCATTTGTGCGAGCCTCCTTATTCGGTGTGTGCCGAAGATTAACACAAAACGACTGGATTTTTAAATAGTGGCCAGGGATGACCCGTTTTCCAAAAAAAAGAAGGCCTCGGAAGCCATGAGAACCCCCGGGGCCGCAAAGTGAAAACTGCTGCTGCTCAGGCCGCAGTTCTTTCAGGAGATAATAACGTCAACAACTTCTAACTACTTCTACCGAACAATGCGCACGTGCCGCAACGGCGGCTGAGACGCTGCCGAGCAGAAATCTTTCAAACGAATTTGGTGCACAGTGCGGTCCGACGTAGATCGCATCGGCATCCCATTTTTCCGCTTCTTCGATTATCTTTAATTTAGGATTACCAAATGAGACCGTGACCGAGGCGGTGATGCCCGCTTTTTCGAGCCTTTCGAGCGATTCGGCTGCTAGGGTCTCAGCCCATTGAGACGCAAATTTTGCCTCGACCGCCGCGTCAGTTATCTGCGGGGAGAATCGTCCGATCGAGCCAAGCACTGACGAATCAGCGACAGCCAGCAGTCTGACCTCGGTATTTGCCGGCCATTTTCTGGCTATGATGGTGTCGATCGAATGGACCGATCCAGCCGAGCCGTCAAAGCCGACCAGTATCTTTTCCGGATGTTCCTTTTGTCCCGAAAGCCCCCGGGCGATCCGGACCGAACAATCAGCGTCCGTTAATATCGATTGCGATGTTTGGCCAACAAAGAGGTTGCCGTCGACGACGTGTTGACGGCGTTCGCCGACGACGATCAGATCCGGATGGAACGACTCTGCACGGGCAAGCAGTTCGCGTGCAGGCGAACCTGATGCCGTCTCGGCCTTGACCTTCCACTTAGGAAACTTTGCCTCTATCACGGCTTTGCCGGCATCGGAGATCTCACGTGCCTCGTCTTCCGACTTCGGCGAGATCCAAGCTTCTGCGACGGTCAATAGTACCAATTCGACATCGTCTTGCAATCCCGCGTACCTGAGGTCATAGAGAGCCGCCGTCGATGGCTCCGTGCCGTTGTAACCGATCAATATCTTCATTTTTGTATTCTCCTATCGCAAAAATGACCGAGTTGCCGGTGACCGAGGCCATTTCCATCCGGCTGCAGACTACCTTAAGCAATAAATATGCCACTTGTATTTTGTAGGCGGACGACGTCATGAAGCTTGTCCGGTGCGTATTTTTTCGCAGAAACCGATGAAATCTTCTCGCAGAAACGTAGCCAGGCTCTGCGAAATCACATATTTGTTAAGAAACCCTGAATTTCATATCGAGATCGTCAGAGGAACAGAGGTTGCATAACTAAGGCGGCAAAAGGCACAAAAATGAAAACCCAGACAAAGACCACCAAGGAAGACAATCTGTCCATCGATACGAGGATGATCGAAGATATCGTGGAGGGTGAACACGTAATTGGAGCGTTCATCGGAAAGGCTGACGGCCCAACGTTGATCGCCGTTGGCAGCGTGCATGGGAACGAACCCGGCGGTGCGATCGCCCTTTCTAATGTGGCGAAGGCACTTTCGCAAATGACGGACAAGATGAATGGTCGGGTCTATTTCCTTGCCGGTAACACTCGAGCGATCAAGCGGGAACGGGTATCGATGCCGATCTGAACCGGCATTGGACCGCGAAAAAATATGTCGCGTATCGGCAACCCTGCGACAACGGGCATCTCAGAAGGACTCGAACTTTCCGAACTCGACCGGATCTTTGACAGCGTGTTGATCACAGCGCAAGACGAGGTTTATGTACTTGACCTCCACTCGACCTCGGCTGACGGTATTCCGTTTGCGACCGTAGGCGACACGCTAAGGAACCGGGAATTTGCGAGAAAATTCCCGGTTACGATCTTACTCGGGATCGAAGAGCAGTTGGACGGCACAATGCTCGAATATCTTAACAATGCCGGCACCGTGACGCTCGGTTTTGAAGGCGGGCAGCATCGTTCTGAAAAGACTGTCGCGAATCACGAAGCCCTCGTTTGGATCGCTCTCGTCAACTCAGGGATCCTCAAAGGCACGGACATATCCAAATATGAGGCCTACCGGCGGCATCTCAACGAGGTCAACCGCCGCCCCGGGATATTCGAGGTTCGACATCGTCACGCGATCAGACCAAACGATGAGTTTGAGATGCGACGGGGATTTAATAATTTCGACCCGATAAGGCGTGGACAATTTCTTGCTCATGACAAAGATGGAAAGATCTCTGCCCCCGAATCGGGATTGTTATTAATGCCGCTATATCAAAAGCTAGGCGAGGATGGCTTTTTCATCGGCCGAAATGTTGCAGGTTTTTGGCTCTGGCTCTCCGCGGTTCTCAGGCGGATGCGCATTCAGAAACTCGTTCGCATCCTGCCGGGTGTTACCCAGGACCCCGATGACGTCGAGACGCTGATAGTCAATACACAGATCGCTCGTTTATTTCCGCTTCAGATATTTCACTTGCTCGGTTATCGCCGACGGCGTTGGAGCGACGGTAAATTGATAGTAAGCCGGCGGAAACACGATTTCCAAAGCCCATTTCGAAAGTCGAGGTAGTGCCGATGGGAGAAAAAAATATCGACAGTGGTTACGACGATGCTCGAATGAGGGAATTTACCCTTAGCGTCCTCAATGATCTCAAAGCGCTGCAGCAGATGTTAGACGGAGGCATGTTCGAGGAAGACGTAAGGCGGATCGGCGCCGAACAGGAGATGTTTCTGGTCAATTCGGCAATGCGTCCGGCGCCCTATGCGGTCGAGATCATCGAAGCGGCAAAAGACGGTCGGCTGACTACTGAGATCGGAAAGTTCAATCTTGAGGCAAACCTGACGACTCGCGATTTTACCGGTAATAGCCTCCGCCAGATGGAAGATGAACTCAACGAGATCATCGGAGTGGTAAAAAGGGCGGGTACGTCGTTCGGAACAGGCGTTGTTCTCGCGGGCATTCTGCCGACGATCCAACTATCGGATCTGACCCATGACAACCTGACGCCTAACCCTCGATACCACGAGATCGACCGGGTCGTGACGATGCTGCACGGCGTTGATCGCGTCATCCAGATCAAGGGGCTGGATGAACTGCAGATCACGCTTCACGACACATTCATCGAGTTTTGCAATACGAGCTTTCAGATCCACTTGCAGGTCGGTGCTAAAGATTTTGTCCGGTATTACAACTGGGCTCAAGCGATCTCAGCTCCCGTTCTTGCATCTGCTGTGAATTCACCGGTGCTACTGAATCATCGCTTGTGGCACGAGACGCGGTTGGCATTGTTCCAACACGCGACAGATACGCGTTCACAGGTCCATCGTGAACGGAACCAGCCGCCCAGGGTCAATTTTGGCGAAAGGTGGGTCAACGACTCGATAATTGAAGTTCTGCGCGAGGACGCTATCCGATTCCGCATACTGCTCACGCAATCCATCGAGGAAGATTCCTGCGAGATACTCGAAAAAGGAATGATCCCAAAGCTCGCCGCCTGGCGGCTCCATAACGGCACTATTTGGCGTTGGAACCGGCCTTGTTACGGGATCATGAATGACGTCCCGGGCCTTCGGATCGAAGCGAGATATTTGCCCTCGGGCCCGTCAGTGGTCGATGAGATGGCAAATTCCGCGTTTTTCCTCGGGCTCATGACCGAGCTGCCGGAGGAGTTTGGCGACATCACAAAATTCATGTCGTTCGATGACGCAAAGAACAATTTCTATAATGCGGCCCGCTACGGCCTCAACGGCCAAAATCGCGGTCTCGACGGCAAAAGCCGACGCGTCGGCAGGCTCATCCTTGAGGAACTGCTCCCCCGTGCCCGACGAGGGCTCGACCGGGCTGGGATCGACGAGGCCGACTCAGAACGGCTGCTCGCGATCATCGAGGAACGTGTAAAAGCGGAAAAGTCGGGAGCTTCGTGGATGATCGATTCGATTGCGACGATGGACAAAAGAGCCAAGCCTAACGTGAAGATGCGAACGCTTACGGCAGTGATGAAAGTAAATCAGGAAGAGGGGGGTCCGATGCATACCTGGAAGCTCGCTGAGATACCCGTAAGTTCCGAATGGATAGACAATTACAAGACCGTCGAGCAATTTATGGCGGTCGATCTCTATACGGTCAGGCCCGAGGACATACTTGATCTGGCGGCAAGCTTGATGCACTGGAAACATGTACGGCATGTGCCCGTCGAGGATGACACCGGCCAATTGATCGGCATCGTGTCGCATCGCGATCTACTGGAATTATTCGCAATGGGTAAACTAACCGGCAAACAGCAGATAGTGATCAGAGATGTAATGAAAACCGAATTGATCACTATTGATCCTTGCACACCGACTCTCGAAGCACTCGACCTTATGCGTGAACACCGCATCGGCTGCCTTCCGGTTGTCAAGGACGAAAAACTGGTCGGACTAGTGACGGCATTCGACTTTCTCACGGTCTCGGCCAAACTTTTCGAGGAGAGATTGAAAGATGTTAATTAACACTCACAAAAATACTGAGGTAACGAAAATGAAGTCAATTCATCATCATGAATGGGAAAAATATTTGAGGTTCTTTAATGAACAAAATCACGGACGGCCTACGCGCCTCGGTGTATTTGAACGAAACGAAGGCGTCGTTACCGATTATTGGCTCGAAAGTGGGCTGCCGCTGTCAGCGATCGACCTCGATCCCAAGAGCAGTCAGCCCTCGATCCATATAACCCTCGGTTCGTTTACACATGAAATTAAGGATGCTGTTAAACTAGCGTTCAAATTCAACGATGCGGGCGATGAGGATGGTATCGACATATGCGGAGCCGATGGCCGAATGACAGTTCTGCGTTTTGAGTCTGCGGTCGATGGGCATTGAAATCAATCTCGCGCGGATTTTTTCACGGCATACCGCAAAATGACACGCCGGTTGCACACATCCACCTGGGGTTTGACCTTATAATCCTTTGTTTTCAGCATTTTACCGCAAATATTTTGCGGAATATCATTTGCACAATGAACTGTCGTGGTACCCGATTAATACCATTGTTATCAATATGAAAAGCGTTCACGATCTACAGATCCAACACAAATGTCACGATTGTTCACTACAGGGGGCAAATGCCTTTTGCCAACTCCCCGAAAGCGATCTGCAATCACTGGAAGAGATAATGATAACCAAAGCATATCCAAAGGGCACCACGCTTTTTCGGGAAGGCCAGTCCTCTGACGGTGTCTTTATGCTCTGTCAGGGAATGGTCAAGCTTTCGAGTTGTTCTAAGGACGGCAAGATCATAATAATTGGCGTTGCCCGCCCGGGTGAAATGCTCGGCCTCAGCGCCGCGATCAACAACCGCGAATACGAAACGACCGCAGAGGTTCTTGATCTTTGTCAGGTCAATTTCATCAAATCCGAAGATCTGATCCAATTTTTGCAAGAGAACCCGTCCGCCTGCCTCAACGCCGCACGGCAATTAAGCCGAAATTATCACGCCGCTTACCGGCAGGTTTGCTTCTAGGACTTTCAGAATCCGTCACCGAAAAAACTCGCTAAGTTATTCCTGGGCTGGAGCGGGAACGGCTCCGGGGTAGAAGGCCGTGTAGAAATGAAAATCATTTCACGCACGAAGAAATGGCCGAGATGATCGGGACCTCACGCGAAACAGTAACCAGAGCACTTAGGTATTTCCGCGAAACGGGCCTCGTTACCGTAAAGGGTTCCGATCTGGTTATTCATGACTGAAAAACGTCTGAGCTCTGTGGTCATGTCACATTACAGTTCGCATCTGGATATGTGACACCCGTCACAACCCACTGTGACCTGCATCTATTTTCAATTTGAATTATCGGCGACTATTGGAACTGTAAAAGGAGGGTTCCAATGCGTCATATGACATCTTCAGGCCACAACAGGCCCCCCGCCTTCATTCCTGCCGTCAAATTGCTGAACCGCTTGGCGGTCAGCGGACGTCCGGAAATTCTCAAAATAGCCACGCGGATTACGATACCACCTGACACGAGGGTCTTCGATCCCGGGGCCACGCAGTGACCTGAATATTTGTTCACTTGAGCGGGACGGCGAAATTAAATGAATTCGACAGCTCGTTGGATCTTTACCTATTCAAAGCCGGCAAATCCCGGTGCGATCTATGGCGTTATCGAACTGTTGGCCGAAAGGGGGTTCTCGGACGAACTCATGTCCATTTCTGAATGCGAATTCTATATTATTGAGCATTCCAAGTTTGTCGAACTGCTTAGAAATGATCCTGAGATCTGCTTTGAACTCGCTACGATGTACGCAGACATTTGGATGACACTGTTAGGGGCGGTTAAAAGCGGGCAATAGCTTTTTTTGACAATCGAAAAAAAATGTGTAATTTGTGATGTAGCTCACATACAAGATTACCCACGTCCGCTATGATTTCTTTGCGGATAAGCATTTTGACTTATTCGAACCTTATCGGAGGCAACAATATGGCTTCAATTACTAAATTTAAGATCGGGCTTTTAACGATCTTTTCATTGCTCGTAACAACATGGGCGATCTCCGGCTCTTTTACAAGGGTTCTGGGTGATACGCCGATAGAATCGGAGACAGGGTTGCCCTCGGCGATTTTCAGGCTCACCCGACGATTATGTCGGAGCTGAAACATGCAAGGCCTGTCACGAAGATCAATTTAAGAAATTTGCTTATACAAAACACGCAAAGCTCAAGGACGTGGCCGGCTGGAAAGACAAGGCGCAAGGTTGTGAATCTTGTCATGGCCCGGGTAAACAACACGTCGAGGGAGCCGGTGACAAGACCAAGATCATAACTTTTGTCGGTAAGAACTCAAAAGAGATCTCAGAGACCTGTCTGGCATGCCACGCAGGCAAAGAAAGTCACAACAATTTCCGACGCGGTGAGCACTGGCGAAATGATGTCGGCTGTACCGACTGCCACAGTTCACACGGCTCACCGATGGGTAATTCCTTCCCGGCCTCAGCCTCTTTCCCCGCGGATGCTACAAAGCAAAATCCAGGCTACGCCAACAAGGGAATGCTCAAGAGCAACGAACCGCAGCTTTGTATGAGCTGCCACACTGAGACCAAAGCACTGTTCAGCAAACCTTTCCACCACAAAGTGATGGAGGGCGCGATGACCTGCAGCAGCTGTCATAACGCGCATGGTGGTTTTGAGTCAAAGCAGACCAAACTTTCGCAGGGTGCCGACGCATCGTGCATCAAGTGCCATGGCGATAAGCAAGGCCCGTTCGTGTTCGAACATGCCCCACTCAAGACCGAGGGTTGTGCCTCGTGCCACACACCGCACGGCTCGAGCAATCCGAAAATGCTCAACCGAAATTCGGTCCGTCAGCTTTGTATGGAATGCCATACGAGCCTGTCCGATGCGGAATCAGGTGCACCGCAGGCACCGCATAATCAGACCAGCACACGCTATCTGAGCTGCACCGTCTGCCACAATCGGATCCATGGCTCGAATGCCAGCAAATACTACTTTAGATAGTGATGAATGGGAGGAAGATAATGTTTACGTACAAGACTAGATCAAATAAGAGTCGGCGAAAGGTTAGCCTCTTTTTCATCGCGGCGTTCGTGATCGGTACTTTCGCGAGTATCGGCCTCGGACAGGTGACCACGCCATCTCCGGAAACGGAGGAAACTCTATATAACGGCTACCGCCTTTCCTCAGCCATTGAATTCGGCTGGCGTTGGCGTTCGCTCGACGGTAACGAATTCAAGTACCGCAGTGACCTGAACTATAAACAGGGGTTCAGGACCTTCGACACTAATATTTTCATGGACACAACGAACGGCGAAGGCAAATACTTCGACTCGTTCCTTTTTACGAACACGGGCTGGGGAGCTGATCCAACCGGCTACACCCGATTCAACATGGAAAAGATGGGAGCCTATAAATTTAATGGAACGGTCCGACGGGTTTCCTATTTCAATAACCTCATCAACCACTCTCTCGGCGAGCATACACAAAATACTAAACACACATTTGGTGATTTTGATTTCACGCTTTTGCCGCAGAGTGAAAAGCTCAGGTTAAATTTTGGAGTTTCATTCGACCGGAATACCGGACCGGGAATGTGGACGGTTCGTGCCTACAGTGACGAATACGGAATTTCGTCAAATACGGATACCGGTTCGAATGATTTTCGATTTGGGGCCGAGGGTAAATTATGGGGATTTGATTGGGGTCTGAACCAGGGATTCAGGGTCTTTAAGGACCGGACCTCATATATGACGGCTGTACCGAATGCCGGTAACAACACCGCAAATACGGCGGCTCTGACGACTTATGACCGTCAATTCCCGGTTGACGGACATGGCTATTCGACGCAGTTCAATCTGCATCGCACCTTTGCTAAGAAACTCGATTTCACGGGCCGCATAATTTATACGAGCACCGATACTGAATCGTCATTTCTGGAAACTGCGACCGGCCGCGACAACTCGAATAATAAGGTGATCCTCGATCAATTCACCATCAAGGGTGACGCAAAACGTCCGCAGACCCGCGGCGATGTCGGTGTCACTTATAATGTGTCGAACAAGTTCCGGATCTCAGATACTCTCTCTTATGACAAATTCACCGTCAACGGCGGTGAAAGTCTATTTGAGAATTTCCTTTTCGTTAACAACGCCGGCACGACTTCGACCACCAGAAACGTGAATTCATATGCATATCGCGTCAATTGGTATCGTCGATATTCGAACACGGTCGAAGGCGATTATCAGATCGGCAATCGTGCGGCCTTCCACATCGGTTACCGCTACACGAACCGTGAGATCAACGTTACCGGGCTCGAAGGCTCAGTAACAACGAACCAGATCAATCCCGCACCATCTGTACTGCCCACCCCGTCGATAAGCTCAGCAGTGATCGGCGAGACAGAACAGAATTCGACCAACTCGGTATTTGTTGGCGGAAAATTCAAACCCGTTGATAAGTGGGTATTGTTTTGGGATGTCGAGCACGGCTCTGCCGATAATGTATTTTCTCGCCTCGAGAATTACAAATTTACAAATTATCGCGTCCGCAGCCGTGTCACCCTTAAGCAGGTGGTGTTGAATTTCTCAGCCATCTCGAAAAACAATAAGAACCCGGGCAAGACCTTTGACGACCCGCCGCTTCCGTTTGGAGCGGAGACAAAGAGTCAGGTCTATTCAGCTACAGCAGACTGGGATGCGTCTGACAAATTCCGGTTTAGCGGAGGCTATTCCTACCGAAAACAGGACAGCACTGCGGTTATCAGAGTCATAGGTGGTACACCAACGGTGCAGGGAGTTAGTGATTTCTTTATCAGAGATAATTACTACTACGCCGAGGTCGCCGCAAAACCGCATAAACGGTTATCCTTCTTTGCTACCTACCGGTACAACAAAGATAACGGACAGGGCAGTCGCGTTGCGGCCCCGGGTGTTCAGAACATACTTACATCATATCCGATGAAAATGACCACCCCGGAGATCCGTGCTGCTATCCGCATCACACGAAACGTCGATTGGAATATTGGATACCAGTATTACAAATTCGATGATATTCAGACTCCGTCGCAGAGCTACAAGGCTCACCTGCCGTTCACCTCGCTGAGGATCTACTTCGGCGGACGAGCGGCCGACCGCTAGGTCGTAAAATAATGAAGGGTAGAGGAAAGCCTGTGATGATAAGATCACAGGCTTTCCTTATTTAAGTTGCGAAGTTAATAAATTCTTTCTTAGAATTGTGACCTCTCTCACAGATTTGAAACCAATAACGCTATAAAATAGACATCGTAGAGCAATAATATTTGGGGGACAGATCGATGAGACCTTACCTTAAGACCGGAGTCATCATTTGCTTCGTACTGGTCGGAGCGGCGTTTCTCTTTTTCCGCTCACCGGCGACAGAAGCTCAAAATCCGCAACCTTCGCCTGTTTCGCCTAATCAGCAGCAATCTCAATTTCCGACAAATGTGAATTTGGATTGCGCAGGATGCCACGGTGCGGGCAAAACGCTGCCCTATCTCGCGGGGGAACTCTTTCACAAAGACACACATAGCGCCTTGGATACGAGTATTCACGCCAAGCTGGCACCTAATGGGAAGCCTATAGCCAGTTGTAAAGATTGCCACACGGTCAACGGCGATATGACAACTGCACTGCCGGCTGAAAACCCGAGATCGACAGTTAATCGGGCGTTGATAGCAACGACGTGCGGCAAATGTCACAGCGACAAGAGCGTAATGCAGGGTACGGGCATTAGCGACCGGCCCATCTTGGCCTATCGCGAGAGTGTCCACGCCAGGGCTATCGCCCGAGGCAACACTCAGGCCGCAGTCTGCACTGACTGTCACAGTGCACACAACATTCAGCCGGCATCAAATCCGCAATCGACGATCGCAAAGACCAACATTGCCGCTACATGCGGCCGATGTCATTCTACTGAGTCCGGCCAATTCGTTGAGAGCGTACATGGCGTGGCGGTGTCCCGCGGCGTCTCTCGATCGCCGTCATGCACTGATTGCCACGGCATCCACGATATACAGAAGCCGGCCGATCCGTCGAAAGCAAATCCATCTGCGGCGATCGCAACCGACAGCTGCGCAAAATGTCACGAGGGCGTCGCACTTACTAATGAGTTCGGTGTTGCCAGCGGGCGAGTGAACAGCTACAAAGACAGCTATCACGGCATGGCATCGGATATGGGTTCAAAGGTTGTCGCGAACTGCGCGAGTTGTCACGGCATTCATAACATTCTGCCGTCGTCAGATCCGCGATCGATGATCAACTCTAATAATCTGTCTCAAACGTGCAGTCAATGCCATATTGGAGCAGGATCCAACTTCATTAACGGCCGTATCCATCTCGCGTCAAACCTTGCTTCGGAGGTCCCGTCGAATGATATGGGCATCTTTGGCACTAATATCGTTCGCTGGATATACGTTCCACTGATCTTTCTCGTGATCGGAGGCATGATCCTACACAACGCTCTGATCTGGAGAAAGAAAGTCGCGGCAAAACGACACGAGGAGAGGACTATCATACGGCTGAGCATAAACCAACGCGTCCAGCACTGGCTTTTGCTCACGAGCTTTATCACCCTTGTTTTCAGCGGATTCGCTTTGCAATACCCTGAGTCTTGGCTTGGGTGGCTGATGGGAAATAGTGAACCGCTCCGCCGCATCGTTCACCGCATTGCGGCTGTAGTAATGCTAGTTATGGGGACGTATCACATACTTTATCTGGCGTTTTCAAAAGAAGGCCGCCAGTGGGTGTGGGACATGCTGCCACGATTTAAGGACGCTACTGACCTTATCGGCAATTTTGCATATTACCTCGGCATTAGAAATGAGCGTCCTAAGATCGCCAGGTTCGGCTATGCCGAAAAAGCTGAGTATTGGGCGGTCGTTTGGGGAACGATAATCATGGGGCTCACCGGCCTGATGTTATGGTTCAAGATCGATGTCTTCAGCTTTGTCCCACGTTGGTGGATCGAGATAGCCCTTGCCGTTCACTATTATGAAGCCATACTTGCAACGCTCGCGATCATAGTTTGGCATTTCTATCAGGTGATCTTCGATCCGGACGTCTATCCTATCAACTTTGCATTTATAGATGGACGCGTTTCTGAAGAAGCTTTCAAGGAAGAACACGAGCAGGCCTACGAAGATATGTTCAGTGAGCCCGAGCCGGATGACACTTCTGAAGACGATGAGGAAGCGGAAGACAAAAGTAAGGAATAACGGACAGCCGCTCACTTCCTAACTTATACAAAGTGAGAAAGCCCGAGCTAAAGCTCGGGCTTTCTGTTATGGTCATTGGGGCTGATGATGGATCGATCGTGTTAAAGGTTTTTCTTATGACACTCAGCACATTGAAACATTGAAATGTCGCCGAGATTGATCGGATGTTTGAATGGTTTATCAGGAGTGTGGCACGACGCGCATTTGCGGTCGGCAAGTGAGCCGAGATCGACCGGATGTTGAAACGGCCCTGTCTTTGAGTTCTTTGCCGGCGGGCCGTTAGAGTCGTAGATCACGGTGTGACAAATGTTACAGTCATTACTGATAACCTTTCCGGTGCTGACATGTTGGCCGTCGTGGCAGCGGAAACAACCGGCGGGGGTGTTTAGATGACCGATGTTATTCGGATGTGTCTTCCAGTCGGTCCTCATTTCCGGAAACACATAGTTCTGAAAGATCCGCTGTATCTCAGCGATCGCGGTCGCGATCTGATACTGCTTTTGAGCATGCAAGTCTTTGTAGTTGGTCTGATAAAAGCTTCGCAAATTCTGATCGATCGCGGATAGTGCCTGGGGCGTGGTGTCGTATGTCGCACTCATTACCTCGACTGCTTTCTGCTTGAGGAACGGCAGTGAAGCGTCAAGTTCGCCTGAGTCAAATGACTGATCGACCGCGACATCCGGCGGCAAATAAACGTGAGCGGGGCGATTGTGGCAATCGACACAGTCCATCTTTCTTTTGCTCGCCTTAGCGATCTCTTCGTTTGAAAGCGGTTTATTGCGATCGTAATACTCGGTGACGTTGCCTTCCTTATCCTTAATGCTCACCCAGGGAATGACCTGCCGCTGCTCGTCGGTATTGATGTAGCTAACCTCATTGGCAATGTTCATGTGCCAATGGATGCCCGCCACTCGTCCCGCAGACGGGCTTCCACCGCCGACATTGAGAAGCATTTTCGTCTGATGAAGCGTATTATTTTCGTCCGTGCCGTAACGGTTAAAGACCTTCATTTGGGCACCAAAGAATTTTTCCGGCCAGTGGCACTGTTCGCACGTATCAGGCGCCGGACGCAAATTATGAACTGGTGTTGTGATCGGCCGGGAATATTTGTTAAAGCTGACCGAATACAACTGGTAAGCACCGGACAGTTTAGATTTCGCGTACCATCCGGCACCCGATCCGACGTGACAATCGACACATCGGACACGCGCGTGAGCACCGGCTTTGTACGCCATAAATTCGGGCTTCATCACCTCGTGACATGTTTCGCCGCAAAATGCGACCGATTCCGTGTACTCAAATGCACGGTAACTGCCGAACGCACTCGCCGAAGCAAAAAATGCAGTACCTACCACAAAGGTCGCGAATCTCCGACGAGTGAGCGTGTCATTAAAATCGATCCTGGGATACGCCATCACCACATCTGGTGCGGCAGAGCGCCGGCGGCGGCGTTCAAAGAACATCCCGACGGCAATGACAAACAAACCAAACATCATTATCGACGGCAGGATGACATAGGTCAGGATTCCAATGTATGCATTTTCCTCAGACGCTGTGATCTCTATAGCGAATAGAAGCAGATCGCTGGTCACACTAGCGATCACTATAGCCATACCGACGAAGCTGATATAATTGCGCATCAAACTCGGCGGACGCATTCCGACTGATGGCGTCGTTTCCGGTTCTCCGCTCGTAACTTTCTCGTCTTTCATTGGGTTTCAAGCTCCTGAAGCCATTATATCTACAATTAAAAATGAACCAAGGCCGTCCGTTTTCAGAATGTCGATCCTCGAGATCTGTCTTCCGACATAACGGACGGCCTGGTCTCACAACGCGCCGGACCAAAAGTCACCCGATTAATTTGCCGGCGTTCTCAGTGATTTCATATAGACTGCCAGAGCATGGGCTCCTTCGGCGGTCATTCCCTTGGCTTCATATCCTGGCATAAAGGGCGGCTTCTCGCCTTTTTTGCCTTTTAGGATCGTCTGAACGTGCTCGTCGTCCGATTTTGCCGGGTCGAAAAATTTACTCGCAGTCGCCGTATGGCACATCATACATTGTGCCTTAAACTGGGCAGCAGGATCATCCGTAGCAACCGCCTTTACCTTAACTGGCGAGACGTTGAACAAAGCCAAAGCGAGAAGTGGCATCGCAAAGAAAGTAATGGAAAATAGCTTGATATGATTGGTTTTCATCTTAAAACTCCTTGGGTTTTGTAAGGAGCCCACAAACCAACAGCCTCGGGCTCATGCCCATCCATATCGCAAGCAATGTGCCACAACTCAATTCCGCCATCTACCCAGTAAGTTATTGAAATATAACGATTTGAGCTTTAGACTTCTATACCGTGCCGGCGTCAATATCCGCAACCGGTGCGAAATATTACACAGAGCCTTCGATCAAAACTTGAAATTTTTACCCTCATGACATCGTTTACAGTTACTGAAATCACTGATGCCAAAGGCGCGTTTGCTGTTATGGCAATTGCCGCAGCTCACTGTACCGGGCTTTGGGAAATGCATCACGGCCAGAGGAGATGTTACCTGGCGGCCGCGAGCAGCACCTCGAAGAACCGTATGGCAACTCGCGCAGTTCATCTTGCCGCCGCGTGTGTGCTCTGAGTGGTTGAAATTCATCTGAAAGCGTGCCCATTCCGAGCCTCGCACCGGCCGCCCTGGTTGATGACAAACACTGCAGGAACTCAACCCTTCCGCCCTCGGGGTATGACATTGATAACAGGTCGAGTGAGCTGACGCCCCTGACGGAACTGAGAGAGCTACGCCGCGTCGCGAAGGTTTGTGGCACGTGGCACAATTCGTCTGGTTGATATGACGCCCGTGATCAAACTTGACATTAAAGCTGCGAAGCGGCGGAAATGCTTTGACCCCGGTCGCTGTGTGACAAATGTTGCACATCGGGCCGGCCGATTCCGAGAACTGCTGGACATGACAACCGGCGCACGGCAGATGACCTGACCGTTTGGGCCGCGGCGAATTATCATCTCTCTTATGACATAAGAGGCACGGTAGCCGCGAATGAGCATCATTATTATGAGTAAATCGCGAATAATCACCCTGCCGGTTCGCCGGGCTCGATCACATTTTCGTTCTCACTTACTTCCGTTTCTTCGAGGGGTGAACCCGCTGACGATGAACTCGGCAGAAGAAGATCGCATAAACGAACGCAGTCGCTCCAAAAGCAACACGCCGGCCTTGAGCCGCCCAACGCCGGATCCGAAACTTTTTGAGTTTTCGTTCAGTTTCAGTCTCATTTCCCTGCTGCAGCATTCAAGGCCGCAATGTGCGACTCAGGAATCGGTTGTTTGCCAAATGTGAGGTGACACTTTAACACACTGAAAAGCCGGATTAGCCTTTCTCGCATATCGGCTTCGTAATTTAGAGCCCCGCCATCGTCTGAGGTTGCTGTCGCATGACAGGTCGCACATACGAAGCGATACTCACGCGTTTGGTTGCCGGGTCTGCCGTATGCCCATCGTCGCGACATTGTGACACGTCGCACACTCAAGATCTACATGGGCAAAAAATTCGTGGCGAAATACACTAGACGAATCCCGACGTCTCCATAGATCCATCATCGGCTTGCTTTCGATCTTCATCGTTGCGGCTGCCACCGATCGAGATCCGGTACCGGCTGCGGCGGCTTTGAATGATGGCACGCCGCACAATCACTCGGGGCCGGCGACATACCAGAGTCGGCACTGTGACATGTAAAGCAGGTCGTATGGCCGATCGGCGTCGATTTGAAGGTCCCCTTTTTTTATCCAATAAGCATCGCCGTTAGTCGCAGGCGGCTTTGTCAAAAATTCATCGTCCGATGTCCCCTGCGGCGCCATTGTCTGGTGACAAACCGCACAACTCGCTTCGCCCGCCGCTCTTCTCGGCGACTTTATGAACGCCGCATTTACAAATGGCGTTCTGCGGGGTCTCGGTCGCAGAGACGATCTCGATATGTTTATCGTGGGGAAACCCGACAACAAAATCAGAGGTCGCCGTTGCCCCCTTTTTTGACTTGTCAAAGATCTCGCGGATTGGGGTATGGGTGTCTAACGCTGTTTCTGGGCGAAGGAGCTTCATGACAAACGGAGCAGATCTGGGGTCGCACCTTTAAAGAACTGCTGCATGACATTTAAGGCAAGATTCGTGTTTAGGTATTCGGTGATATCGGAAACGCGGCGTCGCCGGTGCGGACCTTGTTCCAGTTATCCGAAGGAAATTTGTGACAACTGCCGCATTCGATCTTGTGAGCCTTAGCGTCGTGAGGGAATTCAGAATATTTTACTTTCCGCGGTGTCGGTTTTGCAGAGGGCTTTGCCACTTTCTTCGCGGCCTGGGCACTGACGTTTTCAGTGAAGGACCATTTATAAAATGTACCCGCACAGAAAACGACTGCTCCCGGCGGCATATCATTATACGAACGACGATCGCGGGAATTTTATTGTTAACAGAAACCGGCATCTACTCAAGTGTAATATGCTGAAAGCAAAAAGACTGTGACCTTGGTCACACTTATACAAAAATTATTTGTCTCGCGGTGTCATTCACGCCGCAACGGGAAATTATCCGCACCCTTCGTATAATTGGTCCAAAGCTATCTGACGCATATTGTAACCGAAAACGCTGATTTTGGGGATAAATCTACGTTTTTTTTGATATCGGGACACTCGGCACACCGCTTGCCAAGCTAAACCACGAGGGATAGTGAACTATGTCAACCATCGAACACGCAGTAAATAACGATACAACTCTTGCGGCAGAGAGAATTAAAAAAAACGAACCCATTCTTTCCCGGATACTGAAGTTCTTATGTTCAGTCCGTCTCGGCGTTATTTTGCTGATTCTGCTTGGTCTTGCATGCTTTCTGGGCATGGTGATAATGCAGCAGAACGTCGACGGTTTTGAACGCTATTTCGCGGAACTCACCCCGCTCAGCGGCTCGTTTACGGCAAGCTCGATCTCTTTAACATTTATCACGCATGGTATTTCAATGCCCTGCTCGGCCTCTTGTCTCTAAATATTGTCCTGGCGTCGATCGACCGGTTTCCGAAGACGTGGCTCTTTGCGTCGAAACCCAATGTCACTGTCCCCGTCAGATGGCTTCGCGACCAACAGCAAAATGCAGAAGCAAAAGTCGCGGGGACAGTCGACGCGGCGGTCAGCCGAGTGACCAAGGAGATGAAAGCGGCCGGTTGGAAGAAAATACTGACCGCTGAAAAGGGCGGCCGCACATTCGTTCTCGGGCAGAGCGGGCTTTGGAACAGGTTCGGTGCGTATGCTGTTCACGTAGCTTTGCTTACGATCTTTGCCGGCGGTTTCATGACGGCTCAGATGGGTTCGACCGGCCAGATGCCACTCGGGCTTGGTCAAAGGACAAACCTGATGCAGGACACAGTGGTCGAACTCGACAAAACAAATCAGGTTACAAAACGGCTTCCCTTTGAGATCTATTGCACCGATCTGCAGCAAAAACTGATAAAGAAAGAAGGTCCGATCAATGCAATGAACACAATCGACTGGGTCACGCGTTTCACGATCACGGACGAAACCGGAACCCACGATGCCATGGTGCAGATGAACCGCCCGTTCGACTATCGCGGTTACCGGTTCTTTCAGGCGAGCTTTATTCCCATTGGACGGGCTCGCACCATTACAGTTAATGCGATTCCGGCCGGCGGAGGCGAACCGCAGCAGATCGTGATCGCACGCAATGGCTCCGGCGAACTTGCCGATGGAACAAAGATCAAATTTGCAGAATTCCGCGGCAACTTTACTGTCGGAGCCGAAGACCCTAACGAAGACACCTCGGATTATCAGAACCCCGGCGCGGTTCTCGAGGTAACACAACCGGGTGCGGCCCCATTGACCGCATACGCATTCGGCGAGCAGATGGCAAAAATGCCCGTGGCAAACAAGCCGGTCGCGGGCTACACCTATCGGCTCGCCGATTTTGAAAAGGTCGGCGACCAGCACGTCCTCTCCGTCCAGCGAGACCCGGGCGCAACGGTCGTATATATAGGCTTTATCCTTTTGTTTCTGACGCTCGTGGCAGTTTTCTTCTTTTCGCATCAGCGCGTCTGGGCTGCGATCGAACCGGCAGGCGACAGCTCTGTAAATATTATTTTTGGCGGTAATTCTAACCGCAATTTGAATTCGTTTGATGAAAGATTCAAGCGGTTTGTAGGGGAAGCGGCTCACTCCGAGTAATTTTGGATGGAGGAATAGCTCAATGAAATTAAGTTTTAATAGTATAAAGGTTGCGACCATCGCATCGTTCACATTGGCTGCAGTTCTGATCTTCATATTTGGAAATTCGGCAGTAACGACGACCCACGCTTCGATCGGCGGTGCCCCGACCGGCCGCACCGGAGCCCCGGGGGAAAGTGCATGCACTTCGTGCCACGCAAACAATTCCCAAACGGGCCAGTTAACTATAATTGCCCCGGCAACCTACACCCCGGGCCAGACCTATACGATCCAGGTGCAGAACACCACAACGGACACAACCAGGCGGGCATGGGGATTCGAGTTGATCCCAGTCACTTCGGCTAATGCAATGGCGGGCACGGTTGCCAATCTTAATGCAAACACCCGTATCCGCGTTTCAGGGACAAAGAGCTACGTTACCCACACTACGGCGGGCACCTTTGGCGGACAAACCGGAGGAGCAACCTGGTCGTTTAGCTGGACCGCCCCGGCAAGTGCCGTTGGTGCTATCACGATGTATGCCGCAGGGCTCCAGGCAGATAACGACGGCAGCGAAGACGGCGATCAAACTTACTTGAAATCCTTCACTTTGCAGCCGGCTGCTGCTGTTGTTATCCATCACGGTTTCTCGGACTTTGATGGCGACGGCAAAGCCGATGCCAGTGTATTTCGGCCTTCGACTGGACTTTGGTACATAAATCGTTCGTCGGGCGGCATGACGGGTGTCCAGTGGGGCATCTCGACCGACAGACTTGCCCCCGCTGATTTCGACGGCGATGACAAAGCAGACATCGCGGTTTGGCGTGAGGATGCAGCAACCCGCGCAGCCTTCTACATTTTCCAGAGCTCGAACAATACTGTCCGCACCGAACTCTTTGGCCAAACCGGCGATGACCCGACGGTTGTCGGCGATTGGGATGGCGACGGCAAAGCCGACCCGGCAGTTTATCACGATTCGGCGTTTGGCTCGCAGAGCTATTTCTTTTACCGAGGCTCACTTAACAATCCCTCCGGCGGAACTACTTATGTGCCGTTCGGATCGACCGGTGACAAAGCCCAACGCGGCGACTTCGATGGCGACGGCAAGCTTGATCTCGCTGTTTTCCGCCCGGCGAACTCCGTCTGGTATATCCTGCAAAGCTCGAACCAGTCGATGCGTTACGAAAACTGGGGCCTGGCGAGTGATAAATTCGTCCCGGCCGATTATGACGGTGATTCGAAGACAGACGTCGCCGTCTTCCGCGGCGGCACATGGTATATCAAGCAGAGTTCCACGGGAACGCCCCTGTATTATCAATGGGGCCTCGACACAGACTCGCTCGCACCGGCTGATTACGACGGTGACGGCAAGACCGATGTTGCGATCTATCGCGGCGGCACGTGGTGGGTCAGGCAGAGCAGTTCGGGAAGCGTTAGCGTCCAGAACTTCGGTAATAGTACCGACCGGCCCGTTCCGGCAGCATTCGTCAAGTAACTTTTCTGTTTTTCAAAAGCTCCGGGCCTTCGGGCCCGGACATAAACCGGAGAAACCCAAGATCATGAATCAAGAAGTACTCAAACAACCCCTAATTATTTCTGCGGACAGGCCCGATGCCCCGTCACGGCTCGCTTCGTTTTTAACCTATATTCCGGCGATGCTGGCGATCTTCGGTTCGCTACTGCTAACAGCTGCCCGCATCGAATTTGGCGGCGAACGCTTCATCAGCGACGGAGCTCTGATGATGCTAGCTCTGGCTTCATATCTGATCGCCGCGGTCTTTCATCTAACAAATCTCTACGCACCGTTCCGCCTAGCCGAGAAGCTCGGCCTCTGGGCGGCGACGCTCGGCGTCTTCTTTAACCTCGCCAGCTGGCTCGTCCGGTGGGTGACTGCATACGACCGGGAACTTGCGATCTTTCAGAGCCAAGGCCAAAGCGCCGCGGATATGCCGTGGATGTTTCGCTATGTGCCATTCGCAAACCTTTATGACCTGAGTCTGGCGTTTGCGTTCGGGGCCGGTATCACGACCCTGCTTGTAATGCGTCGACAACATTTTCGGATCGTCGCCACCATTTCCCTGCCGCTTGCGGCCATCATTCTCGTGCTTGCCCGCTTTATCGGCAGCGAGATCATGGATCTGCCGCCCGTGCTCGATTCGTATTGGCGACCGATCCACGTCGGTATCGCCAGCCTGAGCTATGGTATAGCACTCGTGTGTTTCGCCGTCGCCGTCCTTTATCTTCTAAAAGACGGGCTCAAGATCGAGAAAATGGCGTTCTGGACGAGCCTCTTTTCGCTCTCGGTCTTTGCGACCATCAGCAAATTCAGCGTCTTCGCCCCGGCGACCTTCGGCACCTACACCGCTACGACCTTTATGGGCACGTCCCGAGCCCCCCTCGGCCTGCGTGCAGACATTCCCTACGTTGGTTGGATGATCGTCGCGGCCGCAGTGCTTCTTATTGCTGCAGTTGCCCTCTACGCGGTTCACCTTTCTAAGGAAAATGAATCGGCCAGAAGCTGGGGCACACGTCTTCTCTGGGCGGCGATGGCAGTGCAAGGAGCAGGCGTTGCGATGCTGGTTTACCAGCTTAAGAATCTTTCGGACGTTGTCTCGCATATAGGCACCACACAATATCAGAAGTTCGCGGTTTGGATGCTCCAGCAGCAAGAAATGCCGCAGGCACAGATCGCGTCGCTCGGGGCTACACAGTTAAACGGCATCGCGACCAAATGGATCGGCGAGAACGGTGCGAATCTGCACCTCAGCCTCAATGCTAATCCGGTAGAACTTGCCGCTCTGATCACAGCATTTACGGGCACATTCTTTATCGTGCTTTTCAGCATAAACACAGAAAAGATCCGCGCACTGCTGCCTTCGTCCGATACACTCGACGGCCTGATGTATAAGCTCGCCGGAGTGACGTTTGCCGGGCTCGCGTTGCTTCTCATCACGGGTGCCGTCTGGGCTAACGAATCATGGGGCCGCTACTGGGGCTGGGACGCAAAAGAGGTCGGTGCTTTGGTCGCCTGGCTGACCTACGCGGGCTTCCTGCATTCGCGGATCGCTTACGGCTGGCGCGGACGCCGCTCGGCATACTTTGCGGTCGTAGCCTTCTTATTTGTAATATTTACCTATCTCGGCGTCAGCTACCTGCTGCCAGGATTGCACTCATACGCATAAGCCATGAATAAAGAATTCAGGTCTCTTGCTCTGCTTACCGGGCTGGTGATCGGGTTTGTAATTTGCCGACTCGATCAGCCAGGAAAGTTCAGCCGCCAGTGCTCCACGGCACAAGCTCGGCACCGTCAAAACGACTCTAACATCCCGCCCGGCCCACCCGGACATCGGCGGCGGTGACGGGTCCCGACAGCCAACCAGTGCTGGGCCCATGGCGGCCATCGAAAAAGCAAAAGCAGCACCTGACGATGTTGCGGCTCAGACAAAGGCCGCGGATCTATATTATCAGATCGGCCGGTTTGACGATGCGATCAAATTCCTGACGATCGCCAACAAACTCAAGCCGGACGATGTCGAGATAATGGTCCACCTCGGCAATGCCAATTTCGACGGCGACCATTATGACGAAGCCGAGCGTTGGTACACGCTCGCTCTCGCCAAAAAGCCCGACGCGGTCAGTGTCCGCACCGATCTCGGCCTGACATTTGTGTTTCGCGAACCGGCAAACTATGACCGGGCGATCGCCGAATTTAACAAATCCCTCGCGATCGACCCGAACCACGTGCAGACGCTGCAAAACCTGACCGTCGCCTATACAAAAAAGGGTGACATCGCTAAGGCAAAAGCATCGCTCGCCAAACTCGAATCGGTCGAGCCGACAAACGAAGCGATCCCGAACCTCAAAACCGAGATCGAAAAAAGCGGAAAGGCTCTTTAGAGCTGCCTGACAATTTCACGATTCAAATGGGTGCCTCAGGGCACCCATTTTTCCATTATGGTGCAAACCAATTAGCAAATCGCGAAATTTTCCGCGCTTTGGTTTGTCGGAACAACGGCGATTGTGTTAATTCTATTCGGGAAGGCAAAGTTTTTTATGACCGCTGCACCCGGAAAAGTTCTGATCGTTGACGACGACCGTTTTGTGCGGATGGCTCTCAGCGAGGCCCTGCGTTCGTGGGAGTACGAGATCGTCGAGGCAGAAAGTGTGTCGGCCGCAAAGAAGGCTTTTGCCGAGAATGAACCGGCGATCGTCCTGCTGGATATCGATCTGCCGGATGGCTCGGGAATCGATGTACTCAACGCGATCAAAGAACAAAGCCCCGAAACGATCGCTGTAATGATAACCGGCAACGTCGATGTAGAAAATACGGTCGCGGCGCTTCGCGGCGGCGCTCACGATTTTATCGGCAAGCCTGTCCGGCTCGAGGAATTGCGTGTCACGCTCCGCAACGCGACGGAGACGCGCGAGCTGCGGCGCGAAGTAAAACGGACCCGGATCGAGCGGAAAAAAGGATTTAGTTTCGACGAGATCATCGGCACCTCGGAACCGATGAAGCGGGCGATGGAACTTGCCCGCCGGGTCGCTGTTTCTGACGTCGGCTCGATCTTGCTCAATGGCGAGACCGGGACGGGGAAAGACCTTTTTGCACGGGCGATTCATTACGCGTCAGAACGCTCGGACGCCCCGTATCTCGCGATCAACTGTGCCGCCCTGCCCGCAAACCTAATAGAATCAGAGCTTTTTGGCTACGAGAAAGGTGCCTTTACCGACGCCAAACAAAAGAAAGAAGGCCTCTTTGAACAAGCCCACGGCGGGACGATCTTTCTCGACGAGATCGGTGAGATGGAGCTTTCGCTGCAGGCGAAACTGCTCCGCGTGCTCGAGGAAGGGACGTTCAGACGCGTTGGGGGCCTCAAGGATATCCATCTTAACGCACGCATCATTGCCGCTTCGAACCGCAACCTCAAGCAGGAGAGCGAAGCGGGAAATTTTCGCCTCGACCTTTACTTCAGGCTGTCGGTCATACAGGTCGATATACCGCCGCTTCGCGACCGCGGTGACGACATTATCCAGCTCGCCAAATACTATATCGACAAGGTCAATCTGAAACGCCGCGGCAAACAACTAACGGGACTCGCACCTGAGGTCGAGCGGATATTCAAGAATTACGGTTGGAGCGGGAACGCGTTCGCGAGCTGAGGAACGTCGAGCGTGCGTCGATACTCGAGGATGGCGAGATCGTCACCGCTACGCATCTGCCGGCCGACATGCTCGGCGGACAAGGCGGGCATACGGGAGCGGCGAACTCGCATTTTGTGCTGCCGGCTGACGGAGTGGGGCTCGATACGGTGGAATTTGAGCTTGCCAAACAAGCTATAGAACGCACCTGAGCGGTAATCTCACACGGGCGGCGAGCTGCTCGACATCTCACGCGACCAGCTTCGTTACAAACTCCGCAAGGCCGGTTACGACCCGGAACCTGACACCCAATAGGTAGCAGTGAGCCGAACCCGCAAAGCGGCAAGATCCTCTGAAAGAGCTGGCCGATCTTAAACGGGCACTCGACAGATCGGCTATCGTCGCGATGACCGATCAACGACGCCAAGGATCACTTATGTTAGCGGCGACAAATTCTGCGAAGTTTTCGAAATATACCCGCGAGGAATTGATCGGCCAGGACCACCGCATCATCAATTCCGGCTATCACACTAAGGAATCCATCCGCGACATCTGGACAACTATCGCCAACGGCAAGGTATGGCGCGGCGAACTACGCAATCGGGCAAAGGATGGTTCGATCTGTTGGGTGAGCCGACCCTTCTTGGACCATGACAAAAAGCCGTTCCAGTATGTCGCCATCAGGTACGAAGTCACAAGGCGGAAACTCGATTGAGGAACGCATCCGCCAACTTGACTCCCTGCTGAACAAAGCCCAGGACGCGATTCTCGTTTGTGACCTAAATTTTCAGATCTATTCTGGAACAAAGAGATGACAGCGACAATTTACGGCTGGCAGGCGGACGATGCTTGGCCCGCAGTATCTCCGATCTGCTCTGCGGCGGCGATCACGAACACACCGACAGAGCAAAATCTGCACTTTGTGAGGTTGTGAATGGAGACCGAAGTCAAACACACCAAGCGTTCAGGTGAAACGATCTATGTCGTGAGCCGCTGGACGCTCGTCGAAACGAACAAACCAGCCGGACTATTACCCTGATAACAAACACCGACGTCACTGAACAAAACACGTCGAGCAGCACCTGCTCCGTGCCTGGATGGAATCGATGAGGACCCTCGCCGGTGGTATCGCTCACGATCTGAACAATATCCTCTCGCCCATCATGATGGCTGCCGACGTGCTCCGCATGGCGGGCCTGATGCCGAGTCAAAACGATGAAGCTCGATATGATCAAAGGAGAATTCAGAACGCGGTGCCGATATGGTCAAGCAAGTGCTTACCTTTGCCCGCATGTGCGGCGAGCATATCACTGTCAGTTAAGCACATCATTAAGGATCTGATCGGCGTTTTGAAAGAGACTCTTCCAAAGTCGATAACTGTCCGTACCGATATCGGAACCGAACTCTGGACCATTACGGCTGACCCAACACAGATCCATCAAGTTCTGATGAACATTTGTATCAATGCGCGACGCGATAGCCTCAGGCGGCTCTTTGACGGTCACCGCGAAAAACGTCTCGATCGACGAGAACTATGCTCGGATGAATATAGAGGCAGATCCGGGCAGTTATGTCTTGCTGACGGTCACCGATACCGGAACCGGAATGGCACCCGATGTCGTCAACCGCATTTTTGACCCGTTCTTTACTACAAAGGACATCGGCAAGGGTACAGGGCTCGGGCTTGCAACAACAATGACCATAGTGAAAAGCCATGGCGGCTTTATCAATGTTTACAGCGAACCGAGAAAGGGTACCCGGTTCTCGATCTATTTCCCGTCGGCAGAAACTGGTACTGTGGCGGCCGCACCGCCGGTGGCAGACACCCTGCCGCATGGAAATGGCGAATTGATATTGATCGTTGACGACGAGGAAAATATCCGCAGCGTTGCCGAGGCAACTTTGAATAAATTCGGATACACGACGGCTACAGCAGTCGATGGCACGGATGCTCTAGCCGTCTATTCCCAGAACCCAAATGAGATCGCCGCCGTATTGACCGATCTGGCTATGCCATACATGGACGGTGCAGCATTGATACGAGCACTTAGAAAGATGAACCCTGGGATCAGGGTGATCGCAATGAGCGGCCTTATCAGCGATGAGCAATCGGCCGAACTGAAAAGCCTGGGCGTCAATTCATTCCTTTCTAAGCCCTACACGGCTGAATCTCTCCTGACGGTGCTCGCCGGCCTGCTTAAACAATAAAAAAAGGCCGCCGTTGCCGGCAGCCCTCTTCTCTTCAATCAAAGTTGTTAGAAATTTGAACTAACTAGAATTCGCACCATTTCTGCATCTTTTTCAGACAGTTGAATTGCTGTTCGAATAGATTCTCATCAAATAACGAATTGCCGTTGTCCGTGACCATCCAAAGATAGGCGTCGCGGGCAATAACCCCATTCGTCGGATCGGCGATAACCGGACTGATGGCAAATTGGCCCATCGGGCCGATGACCCTGTCGGATGCGAGGCTTTCTAATACGATCAATCCTCTCTTATCAAGATATCTGATATCGTCAAGCGATTTGATAATGGGTGTACCGTCTATCGATGGGCCGTTCTTCTTTAAGAAGTAATTCATGATGGGAACATGATCATCGTCAAATGCCTTCTCGGTATATGTAACAACGATGATCGCCCTGAGCCCCAATGGATTCATTGCTGTGTCGGCGATCAGTGCCCACATATTGTCAATAATAGGCGCTTGTCTCGAAAGCGAATATGAGTGAATTTCGGCGACTCGCCGATCA
>JBGAVK010000040.1:0-25801 GCA_044228165.1 Pyrinomonadaceae bacterium
ATAGATCCAACTCCACCCGGTCGCTATTGCTCGCGGTTCTGACTCGTCGAGCGGTTGCGGGGGTGGGCGGCGGCGCGGCGAGAGATCTTTGCGGTACGCAGGTCGAGGACGAGGATGCCGTCTTCGTCGATGCGGGCGTCGTGGAATTGGACCGTCTGCGGCAGGTCGATGCCCTGTTCGCGAGTCAGCCGGTGGCCGCGCACGAGCTTTGCCCCGCAGCGGTTCGAAACGCGTGCCGGATAGGCGTTGCGGGTCGTGAGCGCCGCGCATTTGAGCCCGATGCGGTTATTGACCCGGTCGTAGAGTATGTTAAATGCCTTTGGGCTGCCGAGCATCTCATAGGTAACGCGGCTCATAACGATATCGCCCGCCGGGTTCATCGTCACATATATCCCCGCGTACTGCGGCATCACGTCACCGCGTTTTATTTCGATCCAGTCTGCTTTCATCTCAAATGCCCTCCTTTTTGGCTGAAGGCAATCTAGCAAATTTGAGGTATCGAGATAAAGCGCGCTTTGCAGGCTTTGACGTGTTTTGCGGATTTTGCAGGGAATTTTTTTACTGCGGTATTTTGCGGGTCAAACACCGCTATCAAGAGGTGCAGTAACGGCGTGCAGGCAAATGATGAACGGCGGGATCAGCGAGCGTTTACGGCCGGGGAAAAACGCTTTACCAATCGGGTATTTTTCGTTTACAGAAGCGGGATTTTTCGTTTCCTGAGGGGCGTTTTTCGTTCCTGAGCTAAAGTGAGGAAACAAAGGTCTTGAGTGTTGAGGTTTAAGTGTGAAGTCGCAGAAATGTGGGGTGCAGCGTGCGGAGACCATGGAACTGAAAACGGGTAACTGAGAACTGAGAACAGGATCCGAAATTCCAGTCCACTGTTCACTGTTCACTGTTCACCGTTCACCAGTCACTCCTATCCGATCAGCTCGGCGGCGGCGGTCCTTAGGTCCGTATTTTGATCAACGAATTCAGCTTCGCTGTGGTCGAAAACGTCATCTAGTTCGCGCATCACAGAGCCGTGGCCGGCGGGGATGGCCTTGATCATCGGCTCGAAATTGCGAAAATCGTAGAGCTTATTATCGAGCAGGTGCGAGCCCGTGACGTTAGTCAGCGCGGTCATCATCGTCTGGCGGATGTAGGGGGTTTCGCGTTCGAGCTCGGTGATGAGGCGTTTGATACGGGCACGCTTCAGGTTTGGCTGGGCGCCGCACAGATTGCAGGGGATGATCGGGAATTGCTGCTCTTCGGCGTATTTTACGATCTCGGCTTCCTGACAATAAGCGAGCGGGCGGATGATGGTGTTTCGCCCGTCATCTGAGCGCAGGATCGGCGGCATCGCCTTGAGCTGGTCGACGTAAAACAGGTTCATCAAAAAGGTCGCGATGATATCGTCGCCGTGATGGCCAAGCGCGATCTTAGTGCACTTTTCCTCAACTGCGACGTTGTACAAGATCCCGCGTCTGAGCCTTGAGCACAGCGAGCAATACGTTTTACCCTCAGGGATGTGCGCCGTGACGATCGAATAGGTGTCTTCCTCGACGATGCGGTACGGCACCCCGCGGCCCTCGAGATATTCGGGCAGCACATGTTCAGGAAAATCGGGCTGCTTTTGATCGAGATTTACGGCAAGTATTTCGAAATCGACCGGCGCCCGCTTTTGCACGTCGAGCAGCAGATCGAGCATGGCGTAACTGTCTTTGCCGCCAGACAGGCAGACCATCACCTTGTCGCCCTCTTCGATCATAGAAAAATCTGCGATCGCGCGTCCGATCTTCTTGAGCAATTTGCCTTTGGTTTTTGTCTCAGCCTGCAATGTTTATCCTCGCAACTCGAAAAACATTGATTTTGACACGCCTGTGGGTGTTTGACAACTCAAAATTTGACTAGACACACGTCCGAAAACTCATCTATTATCTAATTGCAGGGAAAAACAGATAAGTTTGTGGTCGCGTGCCGGTGCCCGTATCGCCGAAACCCATTGGCGAGATTTGCGTTCTTTTCTCCCGGACAACGAATTTTTTTGAGCGAGGATTAATATTATGATCAGAATGGGACGTGGAAACAGGAACGAAGACACCGCCGCCAACGAGCCGCAGGCACCCGCCGAACCGTATCGATACGCCGCCGAGACACAGACCGCCGCCTCGCGTGTGGCGATCTCAGAGAGCGATTCGATGGCCCGCGACATCAAAGAAGGCCGGCTCAGCGGCTTTGTCGGCCACGGCACGACGCTCACGGGCGAGACGGAATTTCACGCGATGCTTCGCGTTGATGGCCACCTCATCGGGACGGTCTCTTCGGAATCCGGGACTCTGATAATAGGAACCAATGGCCAAGTGGATGCAAATATAATGGTCGCGGCGGCGATGATCAATGGAACCGTAAACGGCGACATAGTTGCCAGCGAGAAGCTCCAACTCGGCCGCACCGCACGTGTGCTGGGCAATATCCACTCTCCGCGATTGATCGTCGAAGAAGGCGCGATCCTCGAAGGCAGCTGCAGTATGCTAAAGGCACGTGAGACGCAAGAAGAAGAAGCCGTAGCTGCGGCCGCTCAGTATGAGCAGCCGTCTATCCCGGAGGTCATTGCGCCCGTTCCTCCTGCAATCGATGACGAACCGGACGCCTATCTTTCCGACGAAGAAGATCCCGATGGTGAATCAGCCGAAGCGGCGGCAATCTAGATCGGGCGATCATTTATCATTAAAGGCGGGGCGACCCGCCTTTTTATTTGGTGAATTTCTAAGAAGAGCGTACATTAGTACCGCTGATAAAAAAACACGCCACTCAATAGGAGAACAACCATGTTGAATGAGTTCAAGGCTTTCATAGCCCGCGGAAACGTCCTCGATCTGGCTATCGGTGTTATCATCGGTGCCGCTTTCGGCAAAATAGTAACGACATTTACCGAAGGAATAATTATGCCGTTCGTTGGACTCGTCACCGGAGGTGCCGATTTTAAAACGAAATTCTACGACCTTAGCGGGAAGCTCGCCGCCGGAGCAAGTCCTGAACAAATCGATGCCGCGGTCAAAGTGGGAGCACCGCTCGTTCGTTACGGCCAGCTAGTCAGCGATATTATTACTTTTTTTATCATTGGATTTGTGATGTTTCTAATCGCCAAGGCGGCAATGGGCTACTTTACTCGCTTGGCAGCCGCGACACCGCCTCCGCCGCAAGAGGCGCTTCTGGCTGAAATTCGTGATCTGCTAAAGGCGAAATAGCCGGAACACGCTCAGAAGGAATACGCGGCGTCGGGTGATATACAAGCGTCGAGCCTGACGTCGTTTTTGCCTATGTCCGAGATCGCCACAACCGGTGAGAATAGGCTCACACCGACCTTTTTGCAGTCAGGCCGGCACTTAGAAAGAAATCTGTCGTACATGCCTTTGCCATAGCCGACGCGATGTCCGCGTTCGTCAACGCAAAGAAGCGGCACGATAACAAGGTCCAGCTTTCGCGGATCAACGAGGTCGCCGTTCGCGGGTTCGCGAATTCCCCACGAGTTTTCATCCCAGTTCGTCGATCGGTCAAAAGGGAGACTTTCGATCGTCCCGGTCGAAAGTTCCGTCTTTGGTGCCAGCGTAACCACATTTGGTACGTCGCGCCAGAGCCGGAAATAGATCATGGATGTATCGATCTCATTGAATTTTTTGATTCGGATAAAGATGTGCAGATACGTAACCGGCGCCAGATCGACGCTCGCAAAAAACCTATCCGCGATCTGTCCACTCATCTTCGAAACCTCGCCCAACGAAAGGGATGCCCGCTTTTTGAGGTAAAGATCTCGTAGTTCAGCTTTTTTCATCGATGCTTGCCCATACTAGCCGCGTTTCTTTTCCGGCCTCAATTTATTGGCACCCGTCGTCCGCGGCGTAACCTGAGCCGACCTGAACTCTGGCCCCTGGGCTGCACCATGAGCCGCTTTTGTGGCAGCCAGAAGTTTCGATTCGCTTATTGCTTTTTGTGCTGCTTTGGCAGCTTTATTTGGCCTTTTCTTTGTATTTGTCATATTGATCTTTTTGCTGTTTGACGATCCAGCCGCCGCCGACAACCTCGTCTCCATCATAAAACACGGTTGCCTGCCCCGGTGTTATCGCCCGCTGCGGCTTATCAAAAACAATGCGAGCCCCCGCACCTGCCAGCGGAAAGATCGTTGCGGGCGCGGGATCGTGACGGTACCGGATCCTCACATTTGCACGAACGGCATCGGCCGGCTCGTCAAAAGCGACCCAATTAACCCCAGTCGCAGTGAATTCGATCGAGTCAAGCTCATATTCTTCGCCGACGATTATCTGATTACGTGCTCTTTCGATCTGAACTACATAAAGCGGCTTTTCGTGAGCGATACCTAGCCCGCGCCGCTGCCCGATAGTATAGCGATGAATTCCGGTGTGCTGCCCAATTTTTTCTCCGGCTGTATTTACGATCTCGCCACCGGAGGGCAGGTCATCAGAACGGTCCTCGTGTTCGAGATAACGGTCAATAAATTCAGAGTACTTTCCATCGGGCACAAAACATATCTCTTGTGACTCTTGTTTTTCGGCCGTGTAGAGTTTGGCTCCGCGGGCGATGTCCCTGACCTCTTCTTTCTCCATTTCTCCGAGCGGAAAATATGAACGTGAAAGCTGTTCCTGTGTAAGTTCCCAGAGAAAGTAAGTCTGATCTTTCCAAATATTCGTTGAGCGAAAAAGCCGATAGCGGTCAGCCGCTTTGTCGTAAAATACACGGGCGTAATGTCCGGTCGCGACCTTTTCACAACCTAGAGAAAGAGCCATGCGATCAAGCGAGGCAAATTTCAAACGCGAGTTGCATGCGACGCACGGGATCGGCGTTTCGCCATCAAGATAGCTCTGGACAAACGGTTCGACAACGTCCCGCTCAAAGTCATTTTCCAAATTCAGTACGTAGAATGGAAAACCGAGCGATTCTGCTACACGGCGGGCATCATACACATCGTCGAGGGAACAGCAGCGGGACGGGAGTGGTTCACCGTTCTCATCGACACTAATACCGCGTCGCTGGTTCCAAAGCTGCATCGTGAAACCAACGAGTTCGTGCCCCTGATCTTTTAATAATGCCGCAGCGGCACTGCTATCGACACCGCCACTCATGGCTACTGCTATTTTCATCGCACACCCAAACTTAGAGTATAGCGACTCACGAACTCGTTGGAAAACAAATTGATGAAGAGGTCACTTTATGATCGTTAGCACCGCTGAACTTATCGCTTCAGCGTAAAGCCGAGCACCGTTGGGGTCAGGGTGGCCGATCGACGCAATTTCACAAAGTCTGACCGGGTAGTCGATCCCGGTCGAGCGTTTGAGTTCAGGTAAAGATTCGCGACATTCTTTGATACGGCTCGACGAAACCGAATCTTTGACTACGCCGCCTTTCCCCATCCGAAACAACTTGGTATCGGGGGCTTCGACCGCGTTGTCTTCGGTCAGCGGCGATCTCACAAAAACCGCCCGCCTGACGCCGTATTTTGCATTAATAGCATCGACTGTCAAGCCCAAGTTCTTGTTCGATTCCTCTAACCAGATGCGCGAACGCTCAATTCCGCGCTTCTTTAGCTTGTCAAAAAACATCTTTCGTCCCAGGGAATTATTGGCTACGAATTTAAGCGGACGGGGAAAGCTGAGAGCTTCGAGCCAGGCGTTCAGCAACTTTGAACTCGAACTTTTCGGAGAGATCGCCGGAAAGTAACCAATAACAGCGAGTTTTGCTTCCGGATTTTTCGCGATAGCGTATTCGAGCACATCGTACATGTCGTCACGACAATACTTCTTTACAGCGGCTCGTAGTTCGTCGTCATTGCCTTTCGGGTCAAATACTTTTGACGAAGTAATATCAGTAATGCCGCCCGAGATCATCACTAGATCGGCCCCCGCCACGCCTAGCTTCTTATATTCATCGGCCGCAACTTCGATCTGTTTCCAACTGCTCGGAAACCCGATGTTCACCTCGGGATTATACGGATAAGTTTCGTCACGACCGGCTTTTTGATACTTCTCAGCTTCGTCCTTGTGAAATTTGAGAGTTGAGCCTGAGTGAGCTTTGACCTTCACGTTCACGGTTCGAGGCCCTCCAAAGGCTGCGTTTCGCAGCCAGTCGGCAGTTAGGGAATAGAATTTCTCCTTTTCCGCCAGGCCCTGGCCCCAAATAAGTGAGTCACCAACTACGAGGAGTTCAAAGGGTCGACTTCCACCCGATGCCAGGATCGGTAGGCTCGCCTTTCCGACAAAAAATGCTGCGGTCGTCGCTCCTAACAACTTTAGAAAATCTCGCCTAGATTTGGGTTTCATTGTTTCCATGGATTGTTTTCAAGGAATTATAGATTTCAACCAGCGATAATACAAGATTGCGCGGTCTCAAATCTGTGTGTTATATTCATAAAACTATGAAGCCCGCCGTCCGATAACTCAACCTCAAAACTAGTGTTCCCTACTTGGTTAGTCGACCGACGATCGCTTTTCGCGTCGCAAACATAGCCCTTTTCATTTTTGCTTTTTATATTACTGAGGTTTGCTTTTATGTCTTTAGTTTCAAGATCCCAATCGGGTGCCAATGACAACACTTTCTGGTCGGTCCTTCGTGAGGCCGTTCGTGGAACCGATCGCGATTTTACAGAGGGTCCGATCGGACTAGCGATATTTTTGCTCGCCGTGCCGATGATCCTGGAAATGAGCATGGAGAGTTTGTTCGCCGTGGTCGATATCTTTTTCGTTGCCAAACTTGGCGCCGATGCGGTCGCGATCGTAGGCCTGACGGAATCTGTGATGGCACTGATCTACGCCTGCGCGTTTGGTTTCGCCATAGGGGCGACCGCAACCGTTGCCCGCCGAACCGGTGAAAAAGATGCGGCGGGTGCAGCAAAGTCAGCTTCGCACGTAATATATCTAGGCATTATCGTCTCTCTGCTGATCAGCGCCGTCGGCATCAATTTTGCCCCACAGATCCTCACGATCCTCGGCGCAAAACAGCATATCCTCAACGAAGGCTCCCGATTCATGCGTATCATGGTCGGCGGTAACGGTGTTGTGCTGTTCATATTCTTGCTTAACGCGATCTTTCGAGGAGCGGGTGACGCAGCGATCGCTATGCGTGTGCTGATCCTCGCGAACGGTCTGAACATGATCCTCTCTCCGTGTTTCATTTTCGGGGTCGCCTTTTTCCCTGAGCTAGGTGTAACGGGTGCCGCGGTTGGTACCACGATCGGGCGCGGTATCGGCGTTATGTATGCGGCATGGTGTTTGTTCAGGCCCGGCGGACGAATCCATGTCAATCGTGAAAGCTGGCGGTTTGACCTGTTCCTTTTGTGGAAGCTGGTCAAGTTGTCATCGACGGCGGTCTTTCAATTGTTGGTTGCAACTGCGAGTTGGACCGCCCTTATGCCGATAATGGCCGGCTTTGGCGAGGTCGCGATCGCCGGATATGTGATCGCTCTTCGAGTTGTGATGTTTGCCCTTTTACCGGCGTTGGGCCTTAGTAATGCGGCCGCGACGTTGGTCGGACAGAATCTCGGTGCCGGTAAACCCGAACGCTCTGAGGCTGCCGTTTGGAAAGCCGCATGGTTCAATGCTGGATTCTATTTTCTTATCGGGCTCGTCTTTTTGTTTTTTTCGCATCCGATCATCGGCCTCTTTACGGCTGAACCTGAAGTCGTACGATACGGCACATCTGCCCTGCATATAATTGCGTTTGGGTTTGCATTTTACGGGCTCGGAATGGTACTTGAAACCGCCTTTAACGGGGCCGGCGACACTTGGACGCCGACGTATCTCAATCTGCTGATCTTCTGGATCTTCGAAATCCCATTGGCCTATGCACTCGCCTATAGGTTCGAATTTGGCCCTGACGGCGTCTTTTGGGCCATCACGCTCGCATTCTCGCTACTTGCGGTCGCCAGCGGACTGCTATTCAAGCGCGGAACGTGGAAACTCAAGACCGTTTAGATCAATCTCACTACGAAGGCACCGGTAATGTAGCGAAAAGGGAATTCGTTTTTCTTACTCCCCGTCTTTGAGTCTCTGCGGTAAAATTCAACTATGGCTTCCCAGGAATTTCCCGATCCGCGCACCTACGACTATCCGGAATGGACTGCGATCGGGCAGTTTCTCTATCGTTCGCAAGACGTTATTTCATTTGGCACACCTTTGACCGTCGAGACTGTTCGCGAAGCCTATCTTAAAGGCATTTTTCCATGGTTTACCGAAGGCCTGCCGCTGCCCTGGCACTGTCCGGAATCGCGAGCGATCTTAGAATTTGCCGACCTTCGCGTCCCCCGCAGTCTTGTAAAAGAGCAGCGAAAGGGCTCTTTCGAATTCTCCATCGACAAGGAATTTCGCACCGTAATGCACGAATGTGCACTTGCCTACCGGCCGGGCCAGAGAGGGACGTGGATCACGCCGCAATTTGAAGAAATGTTTACCGAACTGCATATTCGAGGTATGGCACACAGCGTTGAGGCCTGGGATAAGGGTGGTAATCTCGTAGGCGGGCTCTATGGCATCGACGCCGGCGGCGTTTTCTGCGGCGAATCGATGTTTTACAAGGCTCCGAACGCCTCAAAGCTCGCTCTTCTTTTTCTGATCGATCATCTAAAGTCTCGTGGTTCGACGTGGCTTGACACACAAGTGATGACTCCGCATTTCGAGGCTTTTGGGGCGAAAGAGATTGACCGCAATGTGTTTTTGGATAAACTCAAGGTGACACAAAATTTGGAACTCGATCTCTTTTGAAATGCCGCATCGCCTCCGCAAAAACACTTCGCTAGGAACCAAGTCCGCCATCGTCCTTAAGCAGGACCAGCGGACAGGCAAACAGTCCACCGGCATCGTCAAAGACCTGTTAGCAAATTCTGCAGATCATCCACAAGGGATCAAGGTGCGGCTGTATGATGGCCAGGTCGGCCGCGTTCAAAAGATCCTCGAATAAACTCTTGAGCGCCTTTGCGTACTGCGCGGCGTTGCGTGAGAATTCTTACAATCATGACAAACAAGATCCTTATTTACGGAGCGAATGGCTACACAGGAGAATTGATCACCCGGATGGCCGCAGAACGTGGGCTCAAGCCGATCGTTGCGGGACGCAACGAGGCAAAGGTCGCTGAGATCGCAGCAAAGTACGGATTCGAGCATCGAGCGTTTTCGCTTGATGACACGGCAAAGCTCGACGCGGCGTTGCAGGAAGTTGATATGGTGCTGCATTGTGCGGGCCCGTTCTCGATCACGAGCCTACCGATGGTCAAAGCTTGTCTCCGAAACAAAAAGCATTACACTGATATCACTGGCGAGATCAGCGTTTTTGAAACGTGCGCCTCGATGGATAAGAAAGCTGAGGAAGCCGGGATAATGGTCATGCCGGGCGTTGGTTTCGATGTAGTCCCAAGCGACTGTCTCGCACGGCATTTGAAGGACCGCCTGCCGTCAGCAACTCACCTGTCCTTAGCCTTTTACGGTATGGGCCGAATCTCGCACGGCACACAAGCGACTATGACCATGAACGTCGGCCGCGGCGGTGCGATCCGCAAAGACGGCCAGATCACGCCCGTTCCGGCGGCATGGAAATCACGCGAGATCGATTTTGGCGAGGGTGTTATTAAGACTGGCGTGACCATCCCCTGGGGCGACGTTTCGACCGCATTTTACTCGACCGGCATCCCGAACATCGAGGTCTATACGATCGTTCCGCCATCAAACCTAAAGATGCTAAAGATGAGCCGCTACATCGGCTGGCTTCTGGCGACCGGGCCGGCACAAAAATATTTACAGAGTAAGATCCCCGCCGGCGGCCCGTCTGACGACGAGCGGGCAAAAGGTAGGACTTTGATGTGGGGCATGGCGTCGGATGCAAACGGCAACATTGTCGAGTCTCGCCAACAGGGCCCGGAAGGCTACACCCTCACCGCCATCGGCGCTTTAAACATCGCCGAAAAGATCCTCGCCGGCAAATTCACCGCCGGTTATCAGACGCCTGCAAAGGCATACGGCGCCGACCTCGTCCTCGAGATCGGCGCCGTCGGACGTCAGGACGTTTAGAATCGGCGCTACGTCCGCCATGCCGGTCGGAATTATTGCCTGGGTCAATCAACTATTTGAAAATCGACCCATTGGCTCGACACCGCGTTTTTTGCACCGGGTGAAGAGTCTCGGACGATGATCTGCATCGTATATTCGCCGGCTTCGATATCGGGCCGCAACCGAACATACGCGAAGTCATTGATACGAGACCAGTCTGTTTGATTTCGCAGTTCTGCCGGTTGAGCCGTACCCTCGATGACCGGATTTCCATCTTTGTATAGGTTCATCTGAACAGTCAGCCGCGGCGCGGCGGCACCTGTGTCAAGCTTCGCGTTATAGACGGTATAAGCGTAGGCAAGTGTTGAGCCCCGGCGAAATTTTCTTATCGCCGGAACGCTCATTGTCCGTGGCAGCACAAAGGCGGTTAACGCTGTCGGCGTGGCGGGCAGTTCGAATTTCCCGGCGCTGTCCACCTCGGCGATCGTGAGCCCCGAGACATAGAGACCCGATTTCTTAAGATCGGGAATGGTCACCATCTGTCCGGCCGAGCCGAGCACCTTGGTTGTCCCGTCGCGTACGGCGACCCGGAAGTTATAGGTGCCGGGCTTTTTGATCGGCACATCTGCCGAATAGACAAGCCCATTCTGCACGATGAAGGGCATCGCAGCGGCCGGCAGCCTCAGCGTGTGAGTGCGGTTAAATTCGTCAACGACGTCGTTCTTTTCGTTCATGGTCACAGCGACCACGTCAAAGACCGCCTTTTTCATACCGGCGGCATCATCGACAAACTTCAATTCGCTGCCGTCCAGATGAAAGAACGAGCGGACGAAATTACCGGCCTCCTGCGAATTGCCAAAGTATGCCGTTAGTTCGACATCGAGCCCGGGAACAGGAAGTGGCGATGCGATCGCTTCGTAAAGTTCACTGTTTTCGCTGCGGCGTTTTGGCTTTGCGCTCTCTGTTATAAAACCGAGAAATCCTGTTCGGGAGACTACCTTGAGGCCTTCGCGTTTCACTTTGACCTCTATTTTGTTAAATTTTTTACTCTTAAAAGTGTCATCGTCCGGCTCATAGGCAAGCAAATAATAGCCCGTTTCGTAGCTCATCGCCTTTTTGATCGGAACATCGAGAAAGTTGCTGCCCTGATAAAATCTCCCGCCGGTTTCGCGGGCGATGAAATCGAGCCCGACCTGTGAATTTCTGACTTGATCTTCTCGGTCGTTACCGATATTCGTGGTCGCCATCATCGTGTCGTCGTCGGCATAGACCTCGTCGCGTGCCTCGATCATCCGTGGATCAAATAGCCCGCGAACGTCAATGGTGTTAAATACGACCGACGCGCGGTTCGAGAGGTCTGTGAGATCGCGCATTATGTCAGCGGCGGTCAAACGTTCGCCGCTTCGCGACCTGACCGACATTCCGTCTGACATCAGGAATACGACTTTACGGCCTGGAATTTTTTGCAGCCCTTGCACGACATAGCGGATCACGCCAAGTGCGCCAACGACAGCATTATTTTTGGTCAGATCCTCGCGGCTTTCGCGGATCTTCTTTTCTTCGGGAGTCTCTATAGTAACGGTCGATGTCCCTTGGGGGCCGATCTTGATGAAGGTGTTGGACCTCGCAGCATCGTAAAAAGAACCGTCGCCGGAGCAGCCGCCCTGCGGGGTCCATTTTACCTTTGATGCGGCCTTTAACAGTCTCTCTTTGTCATTTGTGTACTGCTGAAAGACACTGCTTCCCGAGCGAGTCTGGTAGACGGCGACCATATCCGTTGGTTCCATCTGCTCGCGCACGAATTTTTGGATCCCTTCGCGTGCAGCGGTCATTCCCACCATCGACGCTGCACAATTGCCGTCATCAACAATAAACGTAATGATCCGGCCGGCATTTGACGCTGTGATCTTGACAGGCGGTGGTATTGCTCCAGACTTTTCTGCCGCCTTTGTCACTACGGAGGCTGGGGACGGTTTGTTCTCTTTATTGACGTATGAAAATGCAGTGATCCTCTGCGGCTTGCCGTCCTGCAGGATGTCAAAATCCGACGACGCCAGATCGCGAACCTGTTTGCCATCCTTATCGACAACGATCATGTCGAGCTGGACGAGCTTTGAAGTGATCTTGACGACGGCATCATCGCCGGACGGCGAAGCTTGCGGCTGAACCTGAGCTAACATGGGAACCGAAAACAGTAAAAGTGCGAAAGCTAGTGAAACGACGATTTGCGTCCAACTTTTCATCAGCGCGTCCCCTCCGGCTTTTGATCTACGATCGAGACCTATACGTCCAGATTCTTAACATCCAGAGCATTGTCCTCAATGAATCGGCGGCGAGGTTCGACCTGGTCGCCCATTAGGACGGTAAATATGCCGTCAGTCTCAATGGCATCTTCGATCCGCACCTGCAGCATGGTCCGCTTTTCGGGATCCATCGTTGTTTCCCAGAGTTGCTCAGGGTTCATTTCACCCAAGCCTTTGTATCGCTGAATGGTGAGGTCCTTTTTCGCCATCGCCATCACTTTTTCAAGTAGCTCTTCGCGGGTTTCGAGCCTTTCACTTCTGCCATTTTCGCCAAGGACGAACGGGCCCGGGAAATCGATCTCCAGAGATTTTTTCAGCTCGATCGCCTTCTGAAATTCAACATAGCTTGCCAGGTTCCAGTCGACCTTAAGCCGTTGACCGTTCGGATATGAAATGTCTATTTCCCAAAGGCCGTGCTCTTCGTCATTTGTAAGCTCCGTGTTATAACCCGCGTCAGCAAGTTTGCCTTCGATCTCAGCCATCAGTTCCTGCTCGCCAAAGACCTTTCGAATCCGCATCGGGTTTTTAGTAATGACGCCATCTTGTCCGGCAAACGCGTCGAGCAGGAGTTCGACGAGACGTGAATCGCTTAACACACGGCGGGCAATGCGCTCGGCGTAGTTTTTAAGTTCTGTGGTTTGTTCGAGCGCTTTTGACAGAAAGCGGCCTTCCAACTGTTCGCCGTTGGAACTGATCTGTGAGTCGCCTGTTGCCATCCTCATCAGGTAGCGAAACATTGCCTTTTCGTCCTTGATATACTCTTCCTTTTTTCCGCGCTTTACCTTGTAAAGCGGAGGTTGGGCGATGTACACAAAACCGTTCTCAAGCAACTCAGGCATCTGGCGATAAAAGAACGTCAGCAAAAGCGTACGGATGTGGCTGCCGTCAACATCGGCGTCGGTCATGAGACAGATCTTGTGATAGCGAAGCTTTGAAACATCAAAATCTTCTTTGCCGATACCGGTGCCGAGCGCCGTTATCAGAGCTTTGATCTCGCCGTGGCCAAGCATTTTGTCAAATCGAGCTTTTTCGACATTTAGGATCTTACCCTTAAGCGGCAAAACGGCTTGATTCTTACGGTCGCGGCCTTGCTTTGCCGACCCGCCTGCCGAATCTCCCTCAACGATGTAGATCTCTGACAATGCCGGATCTTTTTCCTGGCAATCAGCCAGTTTTCCGGGCAAGGTGGAGGTTCCCAAAGCCGACTTACGGACGATCTCGCGGGCCTTGCGCGCGGCGTCGCGGGCACGGGCCGCATCGACAGCCTTGCCGACGATCTTTTTCGCTACCGCCGGATTTTGTTCAAAAAACTCACCGAGCTTTTCATTCAGGAACGATTCGACCGGCCCTTTGACAGGCGAGTTGAGCTTACCTTTAGTTTGCCCTTCGAATTGGGGCTGGGGTATCTTGACCGATATCACCGCGACCAAACCTTCCCGCACATCGTCGCCGGTTAATGTGACTTTGGCATTTTTGACCATGCCCGAACTCTCAGCATAATTATTGATCGTGCGAGTGATCGCCCCGCGAAAGCCAGAAAGGTGTGTCCCGCCATCCACAGTGTTGATATTGTTGGCAAACGAAAAGATCTTTTCATCGTAGCTGTCGTTGTATTGCATCGACACCTCGATCGACAGATCGTCGCTAACCGTCTCAAAATAAAGGGGTTCGTCGTGAAGCGGAGCCTTGTTGCGGTTGAGATGTTTAACAAATTCCGCGATACCTCCTTTATAATAAAATTCGTGTGCCTTTTCCGGGTCTTCGCGTTCGTCTTTTATATTTATTCGGATGCCTTTGTTAAGAAACGCTTTCTCACGCAGTCGCTCCGAGAGCTTTTCAAAGCTGTAAACCGTCGTCTCAAAAATGCTCGAATCGGGGCGGAAAGTGATTTTGGTCCCGCGCTTTGACGTGGTGCCGGTTTGCTTGAGCGGCCCGACCGGAATACCTGCTTCAAACTCCATTTCATGAGTCTTGCCGTCGCGCCAGATCTCGAGGCGCAGATATTCGCTAAGAAAGTTAACGCAGCTGACGCCGACGCCGTGTAACCCGCCTGAAACCTTGTAAGAATTTGAGTCAAACTTCCCTCCTGCGTGCAGAACGGTCATTACAACCTCGGCGGCACTACGGCCTTCCTGTTTATGAATATCTGTCGGGATGCCGCGGCCATTATCAACCACCGTGATCGAATTATCCATGTGGATCGACACCTCGATCGTGTCACAATATCCTGCCAGAGCCTCATCCACCGAGTTATCTACCACTTCGTAAACAAGATGGTGTAAACCTATGTCACTTGTCGAACCGATATACATCGCCGGCCGCTTTCGAACGGCGTCGCGACCCTCTAAAACTGTGATCGAATCTGCACTGTACTCTGTCTTTGCTTTAGCCAATTTTGAATTCCTCGTGTGTGAATTTAACCTTTTGTGTTGTTTACTTTCGAACGATAATCAAACTCGATAATAAGATGTGAAAATGCCGAGTTGCTGCTGCTCATCCTAAACCCATATTTTACCATTTTTCAGCGGTCATTTGTAGTCCGCGAGGTCTTAGCGACTCAATAATTTCTTGCTTAAATCGGTTTATTTAACTATAATCCGGCCTATTCAAAAATTGTGGCTTTGGGAGGTTCGATCGCATGAGATCTGATCTGAGAAATTATCAAAATATCCTCGGTTTATTCATCGCAAAGATCTTTTGGAAGCCTGCCTTAATGCCGGTCATTTTTGTACTTGCCTTTACTGTGACCATTTGGTCACAAGGCGACATTAAGGATGTGTCTGCCCTTCGGATGAATGATCAACCGGGCTTTTTGATCGTCATCTTTTCGCCCGAAGTCGACACATCGAACCGGACTGCGGCTCAAGGGGCCGTTTGGAAAGCATTTATTGAACGCCTCAAGAAGAAAAAAGTTAATGCTCTCGAGGTTATCAATGAGGTTGCGATAAACGATGGGGCCGACCGCTCTCGAGCTTTTGAATTAGCTGCGGCCGAGCAAGCAAAGTTTACTATCTGGCTCCAGTTCTCTGCACTCACAGAATCTCAAGAGAATTCTCGAAAAGGTATCGCTTCATCGGAGCGTTTGGCGGCAAAGTATATTGTCTTTGCTCCCGCGAGTAATCAGATAATCGGCCAGGGCGAAGTCGAGCAGGAGAGGATCCCTGATTCGCAATTCGGAACGGCAAATAATCAGAAGGTAATGCGTGACAATTCGGGCAGGGTGGTAAACGCCCGTGCGGCAACCAGCCTGCCCGACGGCAGTTCGACTAACGGACCAAAGACGTTTGATATCGACGCTCTTATCCGTGTGGGCGAACAAGTAGCTGACAGGGCGATTAGCGCAGTAAAGGCGATCCAGAAAAAGAAGACACCTTAGGGCGTTGCCCCAAGGTCACTTTGCATCTTTGCCGAACCATCATCTACAACGAAGATCCTTGCTTTCGAGCCAAATTTTGCCAGAAAGCTATCTTTTGACGTCGAAACTATCGTCTGACATTTACCGTCAAGAAATTCGAGCAACTTGCCGATCCTGCGATAGTCAAGTTCGGCATCAATGTCATCGATCAAGAAAAGCGGATATTCGCCGCGGGTTGCGTAAAAGACCGAGATATTTGCAAGCTGCAGCAGTAGCAACGCGCTTCGCTGTTGTCCCGCAGAGCCGAACTTGCGGATGTCGTGCCCGTCAAATAGCAATTCCATATCATCACGGTGGGTTCCTATCAAGGCGTGTCCGGCCGCAGATTCAGCTTCCATTCGCATAGAAAGGCGTTCCGTTATGAGGTCCTCATAACCGGAAAGGTCGCCCCTGCCTTCAAGCGATGAAACATATCGAACTGAGAGCTCTTCGCGTCCGAAGAGCCCCTTTTCCAGAACCTCATTGATCCGCTGGACAAAACGTACTCTTGCTCGATGGATCTTAGCCGCGAGTGTCGCTAGCTGGGCGTTCCATGGTTCCAGCATCTCTCTAAGCTTCGCCGGACTAAACTGCCCGTCTCTGGCTGAGCCCAGAAGGGAATTTTTTTGTTTAATTACGCGGTTATAGTCGGCAAAGACCTGTATAAATGGCGGATGTAGTGAGACGATCCCGGCATCGAGAAACCGCCGCCGCGGCTCGGGTTGGCCCCGAACGATATCAAGTTCGTCAGAATTAAAGACTACGGCGTGAAGTTGGCCCAGATATCGCGGAACAATCTCTTTTTTGCCATTGATCAGTGCAGTTTTCGTATTGCCATCTATCACGATCCTTAGTTCCCGCACAATTTCCGGCGACTCGCGAACCATGCCAGCGATACTCGCCTCATCGCTTCCAAAATTGACCGTGTCCTGAAGCCTCACCGTCCGGAAAGAGCGTGTCGCCGCTAACACAGCGATCGCTTCAAGCCAGTTTGTCTTGCCCTGACCGTTTTCGCCATAGAGTATGTTTAGGCCTTCGCGGAAAACAATTTCGCCTCGCAAATTTCTGAAATTGTTGATCCGAAGCGATTCTAGGAGCATTTTGCGATTTTATCATTTTCTTTTTAGGGCCACCCTTTAGTGGTTTAACAAAAAAAGATTAGTTGTAATTCGGATTGTCGTTGTATTATCTATTTACTTAATAAGGTGGGTTATACATGTTTAAACATATAGGCCTGTCTGATGTGATTGCGAGATGAAACGGACTTCCGAACTTTTATTCTTTATTCTGATATTGTCGATAGCTTCCTTTGCGCAGAACAGCGTCAAGGTCGGCGCTTTTGCACCGCAGTTTTCCGCAACAACGCTCGATGGTTCTCAGGTCAGTCTGGAAGACCTTAAAGGATCGATTGTAGTAATCACATTTTGGTCAACGAAATGTGAGATATGCCGNNACGATTTGATAGGCAAAAGGTTTCGTTTCTTGCCCTCACAATGGAAAATGAAGATAAGGTCGTACCTTACCTTCGAACAAACCCGTTCAAATTTCAAATACTTCCCAACAGCTTTGGCGTGCTGTATCAATACGCTGACCGCGATCGTGCCGGCTATATCGATATGGGATTTCCTTCGTTTTTTGTGATCGACCAGCAGGGGGTCGTACAGTTAAAAGCGAGCGGTTATGACAAGACCGATCTGATCAACAACACCTTAATCCGCCTGACCCCAAAATAGTGTTTTCTACATAATTGGTTGACATTGGTTCTCAATCCTTCTAAAAAGGGGGAATGAAGATCTCGATCGCGACAGCGATTTTGTTTCTGTCCGCCGCGTTAGCGGCCGCGCAAAGTTCGTCAGACCACCCGTCGTTTGCTGCCATCGCAATGGACGGTACAAAGATCGATACCGCCGAACTCCGCGGCAAGATTGTAGTTCTCAATCTGTGGTTCATCAACTGTCCGAACTGTGTCGAAGAGATCAAAGCACTTAACATCTTAGTTGAAGAGTATGGTGACAATCAGGACGTTGTCTTTCTGGGCCTCGCAGCAAGCCCGAGGCGGCAGCTTGAGCAATTCCTGGTCAAGAACCCATTCAAATACAAGGTACTTCCGGATACCCAAATGATCATTGTGAGCAAGTTTGGTTCACCGGGAAAGAACGGAGAACTGGGGCTGCCTTTTCCCATGCACTATGTACTTGATCGCGAGGGCCGGATCACTGCTCAAGGTCAAGGGATAAAGGGGATTGACATAGTCAAAGCCGAACTTAAAAAGCAGTTTGCGGCCAAAGCTAGGCCCGACAGTTGAACTTCCGTTTGTCTAAATCAGTCGGTTTGCGGTATATTTTGAATTCACCTCGTGCGGAGAGGTAGCCTAATTGGTAAGGCAGTAGTCTTGAAAACTACCGCGAGTGATCGCTTGCAGGTTCGAGTCCTGTCCTCTCCGCCACCTTTGATCCAATTAACGACGAAGATATTTTGTTCCTTTGCCGCTGTGTTTTTCTGATCGCGGTTTTTCGCATTTGTCTTTTTTGTCTTGATTTCAATTTCGCAATTGGTATAGCCTAGATGCATACTGAATGAAGATTCATTCATAATCTTATATTATGCCTAGGCCCTTTCGAAATGGTTCAGCCGCACGTACCGTGGTCACAGACAAACGAGAGGCCATTTTACGCGCCGCGATAAAGGTATTCGCGAATTTTGGCTATTTTAATTCAAAGGTCTCGGATATTGCACGAGAAGCGGGAATTGCGGACGGCACTGTCTATCTTTACTTCAAAAGTAAGGATGAGATCCTGCACTCGATTTTCGATCGTGCTATGGCCGAATTCATTTCCGAGGGTAAGAAGGAGATCGAGGACCTTTCGGATCCAGTGGCCAGGCTTACACGGATCGCCGAGCTCCATCTTGAGCGGCTCGGGGCTGACCGCGATCTGGCGATAGTATTTCAGGTCGAACTACGCGGCTCGACAAAATTCATGCAGGAATTTTCGGCAGCGGGTTTCGGCGAGTACCTCGACCTGATCCGGCAATCCATCGCCGATGGTCAGGAAACCGGTCGATTTAAGCGTAATATCAAACCGATCGTTGCTGCAAAAATACTATATGGCAGCCTGGATGAAATGGTCACCAACTGGATCCTTTCAAAAAGATCATATCCGCTCGCACCAATGGCGGGTATGGTACTCAAGATATTTTTCGGAGGCATTTCCAATAAGTGACCGAAAGGCCTGACCCAGCTACACTTCCTGAACTTTTTTTGCGGTCGTTGACCGAATTTGGTCTCCCCAATGCGCTCAACTATAAAGAGAACGGAGTATGGAAACCAATATCGACAGCTTTGTTCGTCGAGCGTTCCGAGAATGTCGCTCTCGGACTGTACTCGTTAGGGCTTCGAAAAGGTGACCGCGCAGCGATCCTCGCCGCAAACTCGCCTGAATGGACGATCGCAGATGCGGGCTGCCAATTTGCGGGCGTCGTTGACGTACCTATCTATACCACGCTCGCCCTCGAATCGGTAAAGTACATAATTGACGATTCTGAGGCAAAGGTGCTTTTTGTTCAGGACCGCACTACCTATGAACGTCTATTACCGGCGTTGGCGGATTGTCGATCGATAGCCAAGATCGTTCTACTGAACGATCGCGATGATGAACTTCTTTCTTTTCAGGCTTTAGAAGACGCAGGGGCGGAACTCAGACGAAAGCAGCCCGGATTGATCGAAGAACTTCGACGTGAAACAGGGCCCGACGACCTTTCGACCTTGATCTATACGAGTGGAACAACCGGCGAACCAAAGGGTGTCATGCTGACGCAGGCAAACCTTGTATCGAATGTTCATGACGCAAGTGAAAAGTATGGTTTTGCGGGAAATGACATCTCTCTTTCTGTATTGCCGCTATCGCACGTTTTTGAACGGACCGGTATGTACGTCTATTTGCGTTACGGAATGCGTGTACATTTTGCTGAATCAATCGAGAAGGTTCCGGATAACCTCAAAGAGGTGCGACCGACCATCTTTATTGGCGTACCGAGGATATTTGAGAAGGTCTTTGAGCGGGCCAGGACCAAAGCGGCGCTATCCGGCCGGGTCAATGAAATGATCTTTGACTGGGCGATCGATGTAGCAAAAGAATACGCAAGACATTTAGAGAATGGCGAACCGGTCCCGATGGCTTTGACGGCAAAGCACGGCATTGCCGACAAGATCGTTTTTTCCAAGCTGCGCGCGTTTTTTGGCGGCCGACTTCGATTTTGTATTACGGGCGGAGCAGCACTGCCTGACGAGATATATCTGATCTTCACCGGGGCGGGAATTTCGATCATGCAGGGATACGGCCTTACTGAAACATCCCCTGTTATTTCGTCAAACAATCCTACTGCAGTGCGAGTCGGAACGGTTGGCAGGCCGATAAGGAATGTTGAAGTTCGAATTGCCGAAGACGGTGAGATCGAGGTCCGTGGACCGGGTGTCATGCTCGGCTATTATCACAAGGACGAAGCTACAAACGAGGCATTTACCTCAGACCGCTGGTTTCGAACAGGTGACATCGGCCATCTCGACGACGACGGTTTCCTTTGCATCACCGACCGAAAAAAGGAGCTTTTCAAAACATCCGGCGGTAAATATATTGCGCCGTCACCAATCGAGCAGATGATCCGAGGTTCGCGGTTTGTTAATCAGGCCGTTCTCGTCGGAAACGGGAGGAAATTCCCGGCGGCGTTGATCGTTCCAAATTTCGAAATGCTAGAGTCCTATGCCAAGCTAAAAGAACTTGACATAAGCTCCCACTCCGAATATTGCACCCATCCTCGAATTCTCGACCTATATTCGCGTCAGATCGAGAGCCACACGCTCGGCCTAGGGCAATATGAAAAGGTGAAAAGATTCGCCTTGCTCGAAAAAGAACTGTCTGTCGAAAATGGAGAATTAACTCCGACGCTCAAGGTCAAGCGCCGGGTCATTGATGAACAGTATAAAGAAGTGATCGATGATATATATGCCCGGGTTGATCAATAGATCACTCGATATCCGCTGCTATTCGCGGCGGCTGTGATTGCAGCTTTGCCGGTACCAATTGCAAAGCGCAAGATCATCTGAGCAATACTTTCCTTCGCCTTATCTACCTCAACGATATCGTAAGGCTCAAGAATAATATCCTTCTGCAATCCCTTTTTGATCTGGTCGTAATTGGCGCTAATGATCTCTCGGTCCTTTGAGTTCGCCTTAAGACGATAGATCTTAATATCCTTAGTTTTTGCTTCGCGATTAACGCCGCCGATCTTTGCGATCGCTTCCGAAAGCGAAAGGCCGCCTTCCTTAAGATAAAGCCCCTGCGGAGCAATGACCTCACCCGTGATATAGACCGGTGCAGCTCGCTGAACCACGATCACGTCGCCGGGATATATGATCGGGTTCGCTTCTTCCTTACCCATCTTTACGCTTGCCAGGCTGTAGAGCCTCGACGGCACTTCGGTAGCGTCGCCAGTCGTGTTTTTCCAATTGCTATCTTCGACATCTTCGGCACAGATAGGAGGCTGCGTACGGAAAACTTGTATCATTCCGCCCGCTTCTTCTGTGACGCCGCCGGCAAATGCCAAAAGCTCGACCAGCGTTGCCTTACGCATCAGGATAACTTGCTGCGCATTTCGAACCTCACCATAAATGGTCGCCGGCGGACGGCTCTTGCGTTCGGTAACGCGAAGACTCAATTGCGGCGATCTGAGATATTTCGCCAAAATTTCTGTTACATCAGATCTCAACTGTCGTTCGGTGCGGCATTTTGCAACTATCGGTTTATCAAAGAAAGGGACCTCGATCATCCCGTCTTCGTTTACCGTTGCAACAAAATCGAAGTCCTTCTCACCGAGCACTTTGCCTGTAACTTCGTCACCCGGGCCCAGCATATAGCCCTTTGCCTGAGAAACGTCAACCGGCAAATTCTGCCCGAAGGCAAAACTGACAAGGACTATTGAAATCACTGTCGAAAATAGAAACCTGATATTCATTTGCAAAACCTCACGATTGACCGTAACTTCTGAGTTTATCGCACCTACGGACGCGAAACAACCTTTTTCGAAGATCGATAGCGGCCAACTTGGCTTTGATGAGCCAGTTGAACCTATGAGTTGGCTGCGTGCGGACAGCGCTGTTTTTGACATTCCCGCTTTTGCCGATGTAACGTCACACATTATAGGAAGAAGAGATCATGACCCAGACCGGATCAAATAAAAGCCGAATCTCCCGAAAAGCCGCATCTTTCACCGAATCAGTCATCCGCGAAATGACCCGCGAGGCCGTGAAATATGGTGCCGTAAATCTCGGTCAGGGCTTCCCCGACTTTGCTGCACCTGAAGACATAAAGCAAAAGGCAATAGAGGCGATCGTAGCGGACAATAACCAGTACGCGATCACGTGGGGCGTGAAGAGTTTTCGCGATGCAATAGCAAAAAAGACGATGTGGTTTCTTGGGATGGATCTTGACCCCGAGACAGAGATCACAGTCACATGCGGCTCGACCGAAGGAATGATCGCGGCAATGATGGCGACGGTCGATCCGACCGATGAGGTCATCGTTTTCGAACCGTTTTACGAGAACTACGCTCCCGACGCTATCCTATCTGACGCAACGCCGCGGCACGTTCCGCTCTATCGAACCGACAACGGCTTTGTGTTTGACCGGGACGAGCTCCGTGCTGCCTTTAACGCGCGAACCAAGGCGATCATAATCTGCAATCCGAACAATCCAACGGGTAAGGTATTTACTAAAGACGAACTCGAGTTCATCGCCGATCTCTGCAAAGAATTTGATGCGCTCTGCTTTACCGACGAGATCTATGAGCACATTATCTATGACACAACGCCGGACATCGATCCGCTCACACACGTCTGCATGGCAAATATCGAAGGCATGCGCGAGCGTACCGTGGTTGTAAATTCACTTTCGAAAACCTATTCGGTCACCGGTTGGCGCGTCGGGTATTGTATCGCCCCGCCTGACATCACCTCGGCTATCCGCAAGGTCCACGACTTTTTGACCGTCGGGGCCGCCAATCCGCTACAACACGCCGGTGCATACGCACTGAGCTTGCCGCAAAGCTATTACGACGAGCTGCAGCGTGAATATCAAAAGAAGCGGGACTTTATCGTTCCCGTTCTCCAAAACGCCGGTTTCAAATGCGACACCCCGGAAGGTGCGTATTACGTGATGTGCGATATTTCCGAGTTTGGATTTACCGATGATATTGAATTTACGAAACACCTGATCAGAGAGATCGGCGTCGCCGTCGTCCCCGGCTCGTCGTTCTACCACGACTCAAGGCTCGGCTCGCAGATGGTGCGGTTCTGTTTTTGTAAAAAGGACGAAACGCTCGAGGCAGCTGCGGAGAGACTGACTAAACTATCGCGCGGCTAGGAACACGACCGATCTCGAGTGTGTTACCGCCTCTTTGGTCTAACAACGACCATGTCGCTCGCGGTTCTGACAAAAAGCAACCTTTTCCCGCTCTAAACGCAACAAAAATCATATCTACAGCGTAAAACGCTTGCAGACAACTTAATTCCTATCGATATTAAACGTAAATTGGAGGTTTTTTTATGTTCAATAGATCGTTCTTATTTGTTGTGATAATGGCTTCAGCAGTCTCGTTCGCGATCGGGCAAACACCGGATGCTAAGAAAGAAAAAGAGAAGGCTGCTCAAGCGTTTGCATTCTCATTTGACAGCGACGGCGGATACCTCGGGGTTCAGTTGACCGAAGTAAGTAACGAGAATTTTGCTAAATTTGGCCTTCGCGACGTTCGCGGCGTTGCTGTCGAAAAGGTTGTTGAGAATTCACCGGCGGCTTCTGCCGGGCTCAAAGATGGCGACGTCATCGTAAAGCTCGACGGCGAGGCGATAACCAGCGGACGCAAACTGACTCGACTGATCTCTGAGATCGCTCCGGATCATCAGGTCCGGCTCGCGATCGTCCGTAATGGTAATGAGCAGGAAATAACCGCGACGATCGGCAAACGTCCGACGCCCAAATTCGAAAATGGAAATTTCACTTTTACAACTCCGATGGGCAAGTTCGATATCGAAAAGCTTCGTGAAATGGCCCCGCTGGCAACGATCCCGGAAATGAAAGAATTCCCGAAAGGCGATATGCCAAAGGTATTTACAACCCCCGACGGCAATGGAAAGGCCTTTGTTTGGCGAACTGGAGAAGGGCGTCAGATCGGTATTGCCGGATACCCCATGACCAAACAGCTCGCCGAAAGGTTTGGCGTCGAAAGCGGTGTAATGATCAATAACGTTCGTGAAGATTCACCCGCAGCTCAAGCAGGACTAAAGGCCGGTGACATTATCGTTGAAATCGACGGTAAGGCGGTCAAAGGCGATTTCGACCTCATCCGGGCGATCAACAGCAAGAAAGATGGTGATGTGCAGATCACAATAGTTCGTGACCGTAAGCGTCAGACGATCTCAGTCACCCCCGAAACATCTAAAGATGGCGGATTTATGTTGCGTTCGGACGATGAGACCGGGTTGATGCCCCCGCGGCCGGGTCAGTTTCGTGTAACTGCACCGGCAATGCCGATGGTACCGACTCCGTTGGCCGCTCCGGCACCAATTTCGGTTGTGCGTACCGGTCGGGTCATTTAACGAACTGACAACGAAGAGCGCGAAGAGCACATAGGGCGGTTTTCAACATTGTGCTCTTTGTGCTTTTTGCCGAAAACGAAGAGACCTCTTACAAAAGGCGAAAATCAGGGTTGTTCTTTCGTCGCCAGATAAACCCGTCGAGCACATAATGAGTCATTTGGGGCAATGCCAACAGCGGGACCAAGATCGTCCTCAGATCGCGTGACCATTCCCAGTCGGCGCCAAACAGCCATTGCTTTTCGTGCCAAACTCCGCGGTGCCAGAAAAGCTCTTCGAAATATGCGAGTGCCCACAGTGTTGCGAGGAATACAAGCCAATGTGACGAGAGGGCTCTATAAACTTTGCCGGTCGTTTCTCGGCGCACCCGGGCATATACGTATATCAACGCAAAGTAAGGCACGCCGTGGATGATGACATTCGTCACCGTAAACGCATAATCCGAATTAAAGTAAACGATGCCCACATACCAGCAGATCGCGGTCGTCACGACGACAATGTCTTTGCCGATATTGAGAAAGCCGGCCGTGAAATATTGGTAGACCGATTTGGCAAAATACGCGGTCAGAGCGAGCACATAAACCGGAAGCAACACCGTCTCGACCATCACCGGCAGCGAAATAAAATCGTTCTGCACGAACCACTCAAAATTGCGCGGCAATCGCGTCATCCAAAATGCAAGCGGATAAATGCTCGCCAGATAGATCGCAAACGCATCGATCCACCACGACCAACGCGCCGTTTCGCCCATTTTGCGGCGGTACAACGCAACCCAGCCGTATTGCTGGCGGATAAAATGAAATACGGCGACCGCCGCCAGAGCCTTCCAAAAAACAAGCTCACCCTCGGAATACAAAGCGACACCTATCGCATAACCAAAAACCGGCACGAGCAAATAAAGCCAAAACCGCCGTTTAAACTCCGCCGTATCAAAATAGACCCTAAATGACGTCGACCACACATGGGCGACATCTATCATCAGCACCGCCGCTATCCAAGTCCATTCCGGCGACTCGCCGTTCAATACACCAAGCTGAGCCCCGACCGCCAACAGCAGCAGCGACACAACCGCGCTCCCCAAAAAGACCGACAGATCGATCGATCGGGAAAAAAGCCAGCTATTTGGTTTTGATAAGCTAACGTCCATGGCCAAAGATCTCGCCCACAGCCCGTAAGCCATGATAAAACGCTTCTTCAAACAACGCGACGCCGCTTAGGTCGGTGTGAGCGAAATGAATGTTTCTATACGGTTTCATTGCCGTTTCACGGATGCCGCTCCAGATAAAGTTTGGCCTCGGGGAGATCATCGCGTGGCCCCAACGCATAATGTCGATCCTTGTCGTTAGCTCGTAAATATCAGCATGCGCCCGCGCAAGATCCGTGAGGCAGACATCGGCAAGCTGCTTCCAATCGTAGTTAAAGAGAGTCGTTCGGC
>JBGAVK010000041.1:0-25378 GCA_044228165.1 Pyrinomonadaceae bacterium
AGCCGGTGACGTTAAACTGCAGTTGCTGGAACGGCCGGTAATGATAATCCTCGACGTGACGTGCCGCGACCGAATTATCATCGCCGACCTCGACAATGAACGCTCCTCGGGTCTCGCGAAACTCGCTGATATTTGTGATCTCGATCGAACCGGGATTAAAGGCCCAGTTGTCTATCTCATAGTGCTTGTGCGTGTGGCCGAGCCCGACGTAATCGGTGACGCTTTTGAGCTGTTTAAGTGCGTCGATCGACAAGGCCGGTATCGGGTGGGCTTGATGGCCCTCAACATCGGTGTGCAGCATCAACAGGTGAAAGGCTCCTTCGCGGCGGTTTTCCCCGATCGCCTCGGTAAGCATCGGGATCGCCCAGTTGCCCGATGCCCCGTACCATTCAGATCCGAATATCCTCGCTCGCCCGATGTCGATGTAACCGCCGGCCCGAGTTTCAGCGTCCCACTTTTCGTAAACGGCCCGTCCGTCGGCGTTTTGCGGATCCAGTAGTATCAGAAGGTCCCAGGCCGCCAGCGACCGCAGCCAGCTGAATGCACTGTCGTTGTACTTCTGGTCGTGATTTCCCTCGATCGCGACGACCGGAATGCCGGCGTCCTTGACCATTTTGAGGCCCTCGACGGCATAGTTCATCGTCTCGGGCGGCACCGACCGCTTATGGAAGAAATCGCCGCACATGATAACGAAATCGACATTTTCCTCGATCCCATAACGCCGCAAGACATCGATCCACGCGTCAAAGAAGTCACGGGGACTCTCAGCAAGCTGGTACCGGGTGCAGCCGAGATGCACATCTGCGATATGGAGAAACTTCATAGAGTGATTTTACCATATAGATCACTAAGGCCTCGCCGACAATTGACGCTCGATCTCCTGCTCCGATCTAATTCAATGTGATAGATTTCTAATCATGAACAAAGTCGTCCTGATCACCGGTGCGTCAAGTGGGATCGGTTTACATACCGCTAAGCTGTTTCAGGCTAAGAACTGGAAGGTCGCCGCAACGATGCGAAACCCTGAAAACGCAACCGAACTACAGAAGATCGTGGATATCGAGTGTTTTCGACTAGATGTTACCGACGTTGACTCGATCAAATCGGCGATCGCTGACGCGCTTGAGAAGTTTGGCCGGATCGATGCGGTGGTCAATAATGCCGGCTACGGATTGCTCGGGCCATTCGAAGCGGCATCTCAGGAGCAGATCGAGAAGCAATTTGAGACAAATGTCTTTGGCTTGATGAATGTCTGCAGGGAAATACTGCCGTATTTTCGCGAGCAAAAGCGGGGTTTTATTGTAAATGTTGCTTCTGTCGGCGGCCGTATGACCTTTCCGATATCCAGTCTTTATCACGCGACAAAATGGGCGGTCGAAGGTTTTTCGGAGTCGCTTCAATATGAACTGGAGAAATTTAACATTCGAATTAAGATCATCGAGCCGGGACCGATCCGAACGGATTTTTACGATCGATCGAAAGACATCGCTTCAAAGGAAGGCCTCACAGACTACGACGAGATAATGAATAGAGCTATGCCGAATATGGATAAAGGCGGAGCCAATGCCCCCGATGGTTCGATCGTCGCGCAAACGATATACGAGGCCGTTTCGGACGGGACGAAAAAAATGCGTTATGGAGCTAACACCAAAGGAATACTCAGGCTTAGACGCTTGCTGCCAGACAGCGCCTTTTTTGCGGTCATCAGAAAGGTCATTCTTAGGTAGTCAAATTGTGGGAAACGTGCGACTATACGATATAGAATCGTAGAACTTTAATCGCGAAAAATGGGCTTTCCCGTAAGGCGATTCCGGGTTTCGAGACCCATGCCGGTCGTTTCGCATTGATCACAAGATAGTAATGAAGATCCTTTTATACAATCCGGATAACGGAATCACGCGGAATTTTATGCCGCACCTTTGGATGTTTTTGCTGCAGTCTTTGACGCCGCCCGAACACGAAGTGATACTGATCGACGGTAACGCCAAAGCGATGACGCGGCCCGAGCTTGTCCAATTTTGTAAGGATAACGATATTGGTCTCATAGGTATTGGAGCAATGACGCGAATGGTGGCCCGTGCGTACAAAGTGGCTGACGCCTTACGCGAAGCCGGGTTCAAGGTCGTGATGGGCGGACCTCATGTGACAGAGTGCCCCGACGAAGCCTTAGGAAAAGACGGCGGCCCTCGTCATGCAGATGCAGTTGCCCTCGGTGAAGCCGACGAATATTGGGCACAAATAGTCGAGGACGCTGCGCGTGGCGAACTCAAAGAGACTTATCAACCAAAGATCGACGATAAAGGGAACGATTTCAAACCCAGTCTTCAGCCTTATCCGCATATTCCTTGGGAAACGCTTGATCTCGATCAATTTTCCCTGGTACCCAAATTCCTTCAGCCGATGATGTCAAAAATGGGCGAAGGTTGGGGCAAGTTCTTTGTAGTCCCGATCGAGACGGGCCGTGGATGCCCGTATGGATGCGAGTTTTGTACTGTCACGGGTTTTTTTGGCGATTCGATCCGATTTCGGACGAATGAGAGCGTGGTTGAAGAACTACTTCGATTAAAAGCCCGCGCCAAGAAAGAAAAGGGGCAGATCGCCGTATTCTTTATCGACGACAATCTGGCGATCAACAAAAAGCGGCTAAAGGGGCTTCTACGGGATATGATCGCAGCGGGTGCAACGCTTCCGTGGGTCGCTCAGATCAGTGCTAATCTTCTCGCTGACGAGGAACTTGTGGATCTGATCGCACAGGCAGGCGGACGCTGGGTGTTCATCGGTATGGAATCGATCGACCCCGCGAATATGGCCGACGTCAATAAGAACTTTTCAAAGCCCGAGAATTATCAGGCCGTGCTCGAAGGCCTGCGTAAACGCAATATCTACGCGATAACATCGTTTATTTTCGGGATGGATAATGACACGCCGGGCGTGGCGAACCGAACCGTTTCTGAGATAGAAAGTTGGGCACCCGGCCTTCCGGTTTTTGGGCAGCTCACGCCGTTCCCGTCGACGCCGCTCTACGACCGCCTCGAAAAAGCGGGCCGTCTCGACCGGCCAAAACACTGGCTCGATTTCGCTCCGTTTGTAATGGCGCATAACCCTCTCAAGATGACAATCGAGGACGCTAAGAAGGAAACATTTGACGCATGGTCACGCTCATATAGCCCCGAAAGGAACTGGGAAGCGATAAATGCTATCCGCGAGGCCCCGATCGATATTCGCATCGGACACCTGGTAGCGCGTCTCTTTTTCCGCGGAATATATTTCCCCCAAATGAGCAAAATGGCGTGGATCAAACTTCTTTTCGATAACCGTAAGCCGATCCTTAGCCTGACAGGCGAAGGCATTCGCACCTGGCGTGCAGCCCGAAAACGTCGCCGCCGGGAACAAAGGGAAGTTCAGACAGCTCAGTAGACGCAAAAAGACGATTCTAAATTTTGCAAGGCCGTGGTTATTGCCACGGCCTTTTTCCGATTGCATTTTCTGACGAACGGGTATATCTTTTTACCACCGTGAAAAACGAACCGAATTGAAGTGCTCAGTGCAGTTCAGTCGCGCTCAAATTAATTTGAGCGTGTAGGATCATCGTGCGAAAAAATGCCTTGTGTTTTTGCTTGAAATCGAAAGGAAGATCCCATGAAATATACGAAAAATTCAGAAAGAGCTAATTACGAACCGAACGGCCGGAAAAATGGATACAGGGTTAGATCAGGAAGAACGATCGCACTGATCGCAATTGCGATCATGATCATTGTGATCGGCGTCAAACTCGGGACCAGTCCTGCTAATGCCCAACGGTTCGACAGGGAACGGGTGCCCGAAGATCAGACAGGGGCTCCGTCGATCTTTGGTTTCGAAGGGCCTAGTGTTTCGAGCCTGGCATCTTTCTTTATGTTGCAGAAGGGTAATACTTCTACGCGTATCTCTCCTGACCAAGGATCCTCCGGCAGCGGGACCATTGGGCCGGGGATCAAGGTGGACGGCATTTTATATGACACGCCGCCTCCGCGCCCTTTGAGGTATCCTGACGGTGAGGAGGACGAGGACGAGCAATTAGGGCCTCCGATTCCCGACGAAGGAATTAACAATCCGCCTACCCAATTGGTCGAGACTTTTGGACAGGAGTTACAACCCTCTTTTGCACCGGGAACATTCACCCTTTTTCGCAGCACGGCGCTAAGTGGAGTCCCCGGTGGGGCATCGAGTACGGTCAATGAACCAAGCGCCGGCAGCCAGGGTGACGGTATCTTTCAGACTCACAATTGGTACGCTGAGATATCTGTGAACAACGGTTCCACTTTCTCGTACGTCAGTCCTTACACTATTTTTCCAAACTCGCCGTCAGAATTCAGCTCAGGGTTTTGCTGTGATCAGCGGGTCGCCCAGGATTCGTCGCGTGATCTCGTGCTTTGGTATTTGCAGTATTTAAAGAACGGCTCGACCTCGACGTCGACCAACGGCGTTCGTATAGCGGTAACCCACGGGCAGGCCGGACTGGCCGCTAACTCGTGGACGTATTGGAATTTCACTCCAGCGTCGTTCGGGTTGCCGGCCGGCAAGTGGCTCGATTTTCCGCATATGCAAACGAGCGCGAACTATGCATATTTCACGTCAAATATCTTTGAATCGACGACAGACACCTTTTATGGTGCGGTTGTGGTGAGAATTCCTCTCGACGAGCTAAATGCCGGAGGAGTGATAAATTTTAGATATCAAACTTATATTGGTTCATTTGGAAGCATCGCCGCGATCAACGGTTCTAATCCAGAAGGCACCCGGCCGGGAAGGACCACGATGTACTTTGCATCTGTTGCCACGCTCACTTCGTTAAAGATCTTGACTTGGCCGGAAGCAAATCTCGCACCGACGGCGTCAGATGTGACCGGGCTGGCAACGACCACTTCGACTACTTTTGCATGCTCAGGTCCGGATGGGCTGGACCCGTGCACCCGTGCAAATACGAGGGCTCAAACCGGGTGGGTAACGGATAGTGAGTTAGGTGTGATGTGGGCCTCTGCTCAAAATGGCGGTTCGCGGCCGTACCCTTATACCCGTGTTGCGATCATGAATCCGTCATCGCTTGCTGTGATCTCACAGCCTGATATTTGGCATGGTTCTTACGCCTGGCTTTACCCGGCAGTTTCGGTAAACGAACGCGGCCATATTGCAGGAACGATCGACCGGCTCGGTGGAACCTTGCTTCCCGGGACTATGGCCTTTATTCGCGATGATTTCAGTCCTGATGTTACCGTCAGCGGGTGGGAGAATTACATACTCACGACCGGAACAAATGGGGCAAGCGGGCGTTGGGGCGACTACAACGGCTCCGCAGCCCATGAAAAATACCCAAGGACCTGGCTGCTTTCGGGCCACAACCAGATCGGTGGTTCCGCAAATGCCAACTCAATAACGAGAAACTACTCCGTGGGACGCGAACGCGACACCCCGGGCGGCGGAACCGCAACACCCACTCCGACCGCTACGGGAACAGCGACCGCAACCCCGACGCCTTGCGGAACTCCGACCAACTTTGGCGGTTCCGGCGTCGGAGCGATACCCGATAGTACGGTTTCGGGGCAATACGGAACCCCGTTGACGATCAGTTTTAACGTCTCCGGGATCACCGGCCCGCTCACTAACGTAGTATCGAGCATAACGTTGGCCCATTCTTGGGTCGGTGATGTCGATATGGTGCTACGTTCGCCGGGCGGCACAGCAAGTATTATAACGGCGAGCCGTATCGGGTTGACCTTGGCACCCGGTTCAGGATTTGGGGATAGCTCTGATTTTGCAGGCACCTACGTATTCTCAAATTCAGCGGTCACAACAAATATTTGGACCGTCGCAAACTCGCTGGACGATGTGACGGCGATCCCGCCAGCAACTTATCGTTCGACCGCAGGCGGCGGGGCCGGTCAGGTTGTTCCTGCGCCGGTGACCAATCTTACATCTGCGTTTTCGGGTCTTTCGACAGGACAGATCAACGGCACCTGGACGCTTACCGTGCGTGATGGTGCCAGCGGCGATACGGGATCAGTATCGGCGGCAGTTTTAACGCTGCAGGGAAGCACTTGCGCTACGCCAACGCCAACAGCGACTGCCACGGCTACGCCGACCGCGACTGCGACAGCAACCGCGACCCCTACAGCAACCGCGACAGGAACTATTACCCCGACCCCGACTCCGGCCTGTCCACCATCCGTAACGCAGGGATTTGATAACATCACTACGCTCCCGGGTGCCGGATGGATCCAGACTAATCGTAGTGCGGCGGTTGGAACTTCAGGATGGTTCCAGGGGAACGACACAATATTTCCCGCGGCCTCCGGAGCCACTACTTCTTACGTCGGGGCTAATTTTAATAATACGACAGCTGTAAACACCATAAGCAATTGGCTTATATCGCCAACGCTTACGTTGCAAAATGGGGCATCAGTCACCTTCTACACCAGGACGATCGCAACGCCGGCATATCCCGACCGAATGCAGGTTAGGATGAGTACAAATGGCACGAGCAGCAATGTCGGAACGCTTGCGACGGATGTCGGCGACTTCACGACGCTTCTTGTAGATATCAACCCGAATTACACGACGGCCGGCTACCCAAATGGTTGGACGCTTTATACGCTTACGATATCCGGCGTTCCCACGCCGGTCACTGGCCGGCTTGCGTTTAGATATTTTGTGGAAAATGGCGGTCCCGCTGGTGTCAACTCGGACTACATTGGAATAGATAGTTTTAACTATTTCGCACCGTGCGGTTCAACGAATAGAAAGCGTTTTGACTACGACGGCGATAATCGCGCCGATCTGTCTGTTTTCCGGCCGTCTAATGGCATATGGTATATCGACCGCTCGCAGGCAGGCGGTTACGCCATTCAATTCGGAGCGAATGGTGACAAGATCACACCCGCTGACTTTGACGGTGACGGCAAGACCGATGTAGCTATATTCAGGCCTTCACAGGCGACCTGGTATATTTACTACAGTTCGACCCAGAGCTCGAATGCATTCAATTTCGGCCTTTCGACCGATATTCCGGCCCCCGGAGACTATGACGGCGATAACAAAGCCGATATAGCCATCTATCGGCCCTCCACAGGGACATGGTGGATCCAGCGATCTACGCTCGGCCTGATCGCTCTTCAATTCGGGGCCAATGGCGACGTTCCGGTGGGCCATCGAACGGCGTCTGGTACATGCGTCGATCAACGGCTGGTGATTTTGCGATCCAGTTTGGCAATTCTACCGATAAGGTCGCGCCTGCAGACTATGACGGAGACGGCAAAATGGATGTCGCCATATACAGGCCCTCGAACGGAACCTGGTTTATGGTCTACAGCTCTAACAACACATACCCGGTGGTCGTGTACGGTTTGTCGACGGACATACCGATACCGGCGGATTATGACGGTGACAATAAGGCCGACATCGGTATCTTTCGACCATCCACCGGTCAATGGTGGCTTAACAGAACCACTGCCGGAGGGACCGTTGTTCCATTTGGGCTGAACGGTGACAAGCCGACCCAAAATGCCTATGGAAATTAAGCCGTAGTAGCTGCTAATTGAAAAAGCCGCGGTTTAATTACCGCGGCTTACCTTCATTATCTATTTTGGGCCTTAATCACCGTCGTCCGGTATTATTTCGATCTTCACACTATAGGAGCCGGAGTTGTCTTCGAGATAACCTTCGTTTATACCCAGGAAAAGAGCACCGTCGCGTGTTGCCGTAAATTCTCGCTCGGCTCCCACATAAATAAAATCATTATTGTCATCGCCTATGACGGCGATCAATGCACCTGTTGCGACATTCTTAAGCAGCTTTTGTTCATCAGGAATCGACGCTACCCCTGAAGGCGGCGAAGTCTTTCCGTCGCCGAGAGAGACCTTCCCGTCACCCGTTATGCGGATACGCTGCCCTTTTTTCACGACCCAACCGGTGTTCGTCCAACCATTAGCAGTATTGTCAGCTAAAACTCGAACCCGCCATTCGATCGGCTTCATCTTTTCGCCCGGGGTTCTGGGTGGATCGGGCTTGGTCGTTTCGTCATTCCTGATCACCTTTGTGACTGGCTGTTCCGGTTCTTTATAAGAGGCGTTCTGATTCGACGGCGATCTCAATTGCGGAGCACCTGTAGGCGCGTCAAAAAGAATAGATTCGACCTCCGCAGCGGAGAAAGTCAGTTCCTTTCGACGAGAACCCTCGCCGATAACGACCGTGAACTTACCACTACCAAAACCGGTGATCCTGCCTTTTATAATGCTGCCGTCTTTCAATCGGATCGTGTCAGCAAATGACACGGCTGCTAGACTGAGCAGGATCAAAGTCGATGCGAAAGCTTTTACAAGTTTGGATCTTAAAGACATAGGTCCTCCACGAGACAACTGAACCATACTAATTATTGATGTTGGTGAAGATTTGCACGGCCGTCGGCAAAATACTTATTCGGAAGATTGATGACAATAAACGGAAACGAGTTGCAAAATAAGCACAAAGCGCTGTTTAACCGCGATACTACACAATTTTATTAATGTTGTAAATGAATATTTATAGCGTAGGTGCTTGAGTGTGAATGGCTTTTGCGATCGAGTCGGAGGGCTTTCTCAGAATAAATACCCTCCCGAAGATCAACGGGCACCAAAATGGCGCCCGCTTCTCGATGATATAGACGTTCTGCTGATGCGTTGACTAGTTCCCGAACGCACTTGGCGTTGGCTTGTCCCCGGCGATACCGAACTGTACCACCGTCAGACCAGACGTCGACCGGTTGAGCCACCACTGACCGTTGGACGCGCGATAGATAGCCACATCTGCTTTGCCATCACCGTCATAGTCGCCCGGTGCAGGGATGTCGGTAGAAAGGCCGAATACTTCGACCGGATAGTTTCCGTTCGAGCTGTTCACGATATACCATGTCGCCTGCGATGGACGGAATATGGCAACGTCCATTTTGCCGTCTCCGTCGTAGTCGGCGGGCGCGATCTTGTCAGTTGAATTACCGAACTGTATCGCATATCCACCGGCTGTCGATCTCTGCATATACCAAATGCCGTTCGACGGGCGATAGACAACGAGGTCGGATTTGCCATCGCCATCGAAATCTCCCGGCACCGGCACGTCGCCCGTTATGCCAAATTGTATTGCGATAAGTCCCGCGGCAGATCGATTAAGCCACCATGTCCCGGTCGAAGGCCGGTAGATAGCCACATCTGCCTTTCCGTCGCCGTCATAATCGCCCGGGGCCGGCATGTCTGTAGCAACACCAAAAACGGCGACGCTTGCCGTCGACGTCGAACTATTGAATATATACCAGACGCCGTCTGCGGCACGAAATACTGCCTCATCGGTCTTCCCGTCGCCATCATAGTCAGCCGGGGCGAGCTTATCGGTCGCGTTGCCGAATTGGATCGCGAAATCGCCCATGCTTGAGAGCCGCTCGAACCAGACACCGTTCGAGGGACGGTAGAGAGAAACGTCCGTCTTTCCGTCACCGTCATAATCAAACGGCGTCCGGTTAACCGGAACAGGCGTCACCGTTGTTTGAACGGTCTGTGCAAAGTTATTGGCGTGAGTTACCTCGTTCTGAAGATGATTGGGGTCAACTTCGACATTTGTTCCGGTACTCGTTAGGGTGCCCGATGACTGTGGCAGCACAACCACTACCAACGTCGCTGAATCAGGTTGGCCGCCTAGCGACGAAATACATCCGCCGGAAAAGGTTACTCCGGATCGATCGGCGGCACCGGAAAATCCTCGAGTTCCGGCCGCACTGGCAAAGACGACCGGTACTCCGGTAGGGAATCCAAACCGGACCTCAGGACATGAGTTTCCCCCAAGCGCCGCCGGACTATTTGTCACCACAAGTGTGTACGTCAGTGGTTGTCCTACGACAACCGGATCGGGCGAATCGGCCTGTGTGATCGTTAGATCAAATTCGGGAAACGGAGTAGGCGTCACCGTAGCGGTCGCTGTTGAAGTTGCGGTCGCCGTGGCTGTTGCGGTCGCCGTGGCTGTTGCAGTGGCAGTTGCGGTTGCAGTTGCAGTTGCAGTCGCCGTAGCTGTTGCGGTGGCAGTTGCTGTTGCCGTGGGGGTCGCGGTTGGGGTTGGTGTTCCGCCTCCCGGCACCGCAAACGCATATACGCGGTTGTCCGCGGCAAAGTAGATACGCCCGCGAGCGGCAATGCCCGTGTTGAACCGACGAGTGCCGGTCATCAATTCATTAGCACCGCCGCCGTTATAAACTACTGCGCCGGTATCTCCGTTATAGCCCATAAGTCGTTGAGGGCTACCCTCGGCGCCTACTGACCACACGATGGCGTTATTAGTTCCGTCCGTCGTGGTAACAAATGGCGAGCCGCGGCCGCTTTGCGTAACACTCCACACACTTGTGATCGTCGGCGGGCTGGTCGGATTGATGCGAAGTGCACCGATCGAACTGCTGCCGCGAAATGCAACGTAGGTACCCAAACTTGTCCGGTATGTCGCGGGAGCCTGAATGATCGCTGAACTCGAAACTGCATTAGCCTGCGCTAAAGGAGCGATGATGCCGCCTAGGTTATTACGGTTGAGCACGTAAGCGTTTCGGTCCTTGCCAAAGGCAACCAGCAATTGCGAAGGCGTAGCACCCGGAACGTCGACCATCAATGCGCCGGTGCCGCCGAGATCGGTGTCGCCGCTATCAAGAGTCGCCCAATTTGTCGGTGCCCAATAGTCGGTCGTCGAGCCGCTGAAGACCGGTCCGGGTTGAAGTTTAATGATCGCTTCGCCGCCGCTCCAAATTCCGCCCGTGCTAAAGGTGTTGCCAGTCGCGATGAAAGGATTGACCCCGTCGCTCGCGACCCCGCCAACCGCCCATGATCCGCCCGCTGACGATGTGGCGCCGGCAGTTCTCGTCGCTCGGGTCGAAAAGCCGACCACATCTGCCGGATTATTGATCTTCACGCCGATGAGCCAGCCGTGATAAGAACCGCAATCGCCGAAATGTCCGCCATAAGGAACATAAACACGGTCGCCAATGATGGCCAGAGCTCCTCGCTCGTTTTGCACGATCGACGAAAAAGCGACTCCCCCGGAGGTTATTCCTTCCACACTCGCCGGCCAGCCCGCATTGATCGCTCCCGTATCTACATTCAAAGAAAAGATGAGGTGCCGCTTTGTCACGTTATTGTCCGGCGTCGTCATCGCGTCAAAAAATAGCGATCGGGTGGCCAGGTCAACGACAGGAGTGCCCGTTATGCCGAGAGGGTTAATGTTTCCGCATGGTTGTCCGGACGTTGACGGCGCACCGACATTTCGCTGCCAGATCACGGATCCGTCAGTTGCGTTCAGCGCGTAAACGTTATTGGATTCTGTTACGACGATCACCATCGCCACTCCGCCCGGCCCATTTTCAATATAGAGCGGCTGAGCGTAAACATTGCCTGAAATGACGCCGCTGAAGTTCAGATCGCGCGTCAGGTTCGCCGCATTTGAAAGGGTAAATGCCGGATCAATGAAGAGCCCGTCACGCGAATCATCGTTGTGATGCTGAGTAACATTTACGGACGCGCCGTCGGGCTGATCGCCCTGTGCCTCTGCCGAAACATCGGAAGTGATCGCGGTACCGGTCGCCGCCATCGGCTCGGATGCCGTCGCCGATTCAGAAAATGTCGGCCGCACCAAAACGAAAGCCGACACCATAATGAAAAATCCAATTAGCAAAACTGAGACGATCGACAACGGAGACCTAGCGAGAACACTTTTCATAAAATAGAGTTTTTCATATTAGAGACTCGGCGGTCAACGCTTTCCTGCTCTTATTCTCCGCGGCCGAACCTTAGCCGAACGCCAAAGCGCATCGATCGCGGGTGGGCGAGGGTCAACACCGGCGTTAAGCCGGCTTCGATGCGGGTGTTAGAGATGTTTTCGCCTCCGAAATAGATCGAAATGCGTCGCGAAATGTCGTGCGAAGCAAATGCGTCGACGGTAACGAATCCTTTCAAGCGGAACTGGTTCTGATCGTCCTCAAATTGCCCGCTAATTGACCGGAGCTGCATCGAGAATACCCCAATTTTCGACCGGCTGTACCGAGCCTCAAGCGTCGCCTGGTCTCTTGGTATCTGTGGAAGGCTTAGTCCCACGAGAGCCGGAATACCTTCCCGGACCTTAGCATCGACACGCAGGTAACTGCCGCTAACGGTGATCTCTCGTGTCACTCTCACGGTCGCGTCCGTTTCGAAGCCGCAGCTTCGGGTGGTACCCAGATTTTGCCGCTTCCTGGTTATTAAGTTTTGCGTGACCGTGAGGGTGACGTTAGAGACCGTGTCCGAAAGCTTTGTGCAAAATGCGCCGGCACGCACGTATAAGCGTTCGTCAAATGCCTTGACGATCACCGAGGCCTCTCCGTTCGTTGCCTTTTCCGGGCGAAGGTTCTCATTCGACAGCGTCAGGACACTTCCGACACGAAATGATCGATACAACTCGTTCAGTGTCGGTTGGCGAAACCCTCGTGCTATGCTGCCGGTGAGCGATATGTGATCACCCAACCGAAACAGGGCGGAAACTCGGGGACTAAAGGCTGATGCCTCGCTATCGGGGAAGTTCGTATTTGTCAGAATATTTGTAGTAAAAATGCGCGAGGCTGAAAATCCGTGCGTTTCGCTCCACCGGTCAAACCTGCCGCCTGCGTTCAGCGTGAGCCGTCTAAATGGGTGGACGAGTACACCGAGATAAACGCCTGCGGACGATTCTCGCCCACCGGCACTCGACGCGAGGGTCGCTTGACTATTGGCGATTCCGGTCTCATCGCTCCGTCCTCGGATGTTTCGGTATTCACCGCCCGCAAAAATGGTGGTCGAGCCAAAGTTTTTCATCCACCGCACACTCGCACCGAAGTTTTGAGATGGAACCGTCTGGAGCCGATTAAGCGACTCGCTCTGTCGATCGGCTGCGATGGTCGAAAATGATTGATGATAATCCTCTGTTCCGCCGAAGCTCCGAAACGTTAATTCTCCCGCAGATCGCAGCGAAACATCGGCCCCGGCTGAATAGTTATCGATCTGAGTGTCATTGCGTTGGAGAGGCGTGCCATTCGCGCGTTTTTCGCGGTAAAACTCACCGCCGAAAAACACCCTACTTTCGTCGATCTTCCATTCGATAAGCGGCACTACGGAAGTGCGGCGAACATTTGCGAGAGTATCGACCGGACCGCGCTGTTCCGGTGCTACGGCCAAGTAACCGTCGGTCTTCAAGTATTCCGCTGCGATCGAGCCGCCCCATTTATTATGCATTGCCGAAGCGTACATCGTCCCAAACGGCGTCTTTTGAGTACCGTAAGCGAGATCGAATGAAGCAACGGGGGCGTCGGCGATCTCGCGGGTTCTCAACGAAACTACACCGCCAACCGCGGCTGTGCCGTAAAGATCGCTTGCGGGCCCGCGAACGATCTCAACCTCGTCGATCGACTCGGCCGGGACACGCCCCCAGTAAACCCAACTCCCAAACGGATCATTGAGCGGCACGCCGTCTTTGAGAACAATTGCCCGGCTCGCGCCCGATGCGCCGGCACCCCGCAGACTGACCCCCTGCGTCGTCGGATTAGCGGTCCGGCTGCCAGAACGGCGAAACAAAGAGAATCCCGGAATACGCCGAAGCCGGTCGTCAAGCGTCAGTGCTCCCGACGTGCTCAGAGTGCGGCGGTCAACAACCGCCACGCTCGCAGGTGAATTGGAAAGCGTCGTCTCAACCCCGCTGACGCTAACTGTTGCAGAAACCGACGACGCATGAAGCACGATCGACTTCGTTTGCAAGATGTCAACCGTCACTGGCTCGAAACCGTCTGCTGTCACAACGGTTCTTACGAAGATACCTCCCTCAAAGTCAGTGCTAGAGATGCATCCAGCAAGGACAAACACGCCAGTACGATCTGTCACAGTCTTACTGCCCTTGCAACGCACAACCGCACCGGCGATGGCGTCCCCGTGAACATCTGTAACCGTCCCCGTCACCGCGTCCTGCCCCATCGTCACGCCCGTAATGACAACCGTGACCACAAAAATTAATATGAGCCGCAACTTAACCACAACGCATTTTAACATTTGGCTAATTAGCCTTCGACATTTCAGCCTGTTTTCGGCGAAAATGGTTTCACGATGAGTGAAAAGACCGCGTCTTTAGCGCCGCATTTGCTATTACTGTGTGTTTTCTGTTTACCCGGGATTTGCCTCGGCCAAATTCAGACGGGCACGCTTTTGGGCAATGTTGCGGATCAAAACGGAGCGGCGGTGCCGGCAGCGAATATCCAACTTGTGAATCGACTCACCGGCTATCGCGCTCAGATCGCGACCGAATCGGACGGGAGTTTTGCGTTCCACAACGTGCCTTTCGCTGATTACGAACTCAGCGTTTCGTCGGTCGGATTTGGCGACCACAAAAACTCTGTTGCCGTTAGGTCCACCGTTCCGATCCGCATCAGTGTCGGCCTGGCAGTCGGCAGCGCTGCAGCAGAGGTGACCGTTGAAAGCCTCGCGGGTAAAGACAAAACACAGACCGAAACACAGATAAGCGCCGAACGGCTGCAGAACTTTCCCGTCGCGCGCCGCACTCGCGGCTTGCCGGACGCCATCGCAACGACCTCCGGTGTCACTACTCAGAATGGCGGGTTGATGCACTTCCGCGGCGTGGACGATGGCATTCTTTACGTTGTCGACGGCGTGCCGATCACAGACCGCGTCGATCTAATGACCGCCAGCGGCAGCGACATCGGGGAGGTTCGTTCGGTTCAAGTGATCACGGGAAATTTTCCCGCTGAGTTCGGCGGGCGAAGCGGTGCCGTTGCCATCGTGCAATCAAATTCCGGTATTGACGAAAAGCTCAGCGGCGAGATCACCGGGAGCGTCGGCAACTTAAAATCAAATGATATCGCCGGGCAGTTCGCTGCGGCGCCGGGCAAAAAATTCGGCATCTTCGCCGGTGGAGCCCTCGCCGGTTCGGACCACTATCTGGACGCGGTGGATGAGCGCAATTTTAACAACCACGGGCTTAGGCGAAACCTGGCTTTTCGCTTGGATTGGCAGCCCCGTGAAAAGGACGCGATCTTTTTCAACTTTGGTACCAATGCTGCCCGGATCGATGTCCCAAACGACGAGATCCAACAGATCGCACTGCAACGGCAGCGTCAGCATTTCGATGACGACAACGAAGCCTTTTCCTGGCAGAATGTCTTCAACAGCGAAGTGGTGTCAAACCTCATTCTTTTTCGCCGTCGTGCCGAGTCAAATCTCTTTCCGAGCGAATACGACACGCCGATAACCGCAAAACAGGACCGCCGGCAAACCCGAAGCGGGGCTCTCGGCAGCGTTTCCGTTTTCAAACGCGGGCACGCGATCAAAGCCGGCTTTGAGGCGACTAACATCCGTCTGCGCGAATATTTCTCGTTCGCGGTAACGGATGACGAACTTGCCGAAGACCGCGGCGTGAGCGACGAGGCACGCGAATTTACTGCTCAATATCCCTTTGTTTTTGCAGGGAAACGCACCGGGCAATATTTGGCGGCATATGTCCAAGATCAATTCACGGCGTTCAAGGCCTTGTCGCTGAGCTTGGGAGTCCGTTTTGAAAATTCAAACCTGCCGTCGTCTGACAGCCAGGTCAGCCCGCGTTTGGGGCTCGCCTATTACGTACCACGGACAGGCACGACACTTCGGGCTTCCTTCAACAGGCTCTTCCAGCCGCCGCAGATCGAGAATCTGCTTTTGTCGGATTCCGACCAGGCCCGTGCCCTATCTCCCTTTGCGGAAGATGGCGAAGGCGGCGCGCGCGTTCGTGCCGAACGTGTTTCGGCGTATGAGGTTGGGGCCACGCAGAACATCGCGGGCATTGCACGCCTCGACGTCGCGTACTGGTACCGGAATTTCAGAAACTACGATGACCCGAATACTTTCTTCAACACGACCATCGTGTTCCCGAACAGTGTAGCTTCCGGCTTTGCACGCGGAACCGACATTCGGCTCGACATTCTCGAACGCCGCGGCCTTTCAGGGTACGCAAGCTGGACGAACAGCGGCATACTGCAGACCGGGCCGATAAACGGCGGCCTCTTTCTCACCGAAGAATTTGTCGAGATCGGGCCCGGTACAAAATTCATACCCGATCATGACCAGCGGAATGTTGTTTCGTTTGCCGTTTCCTATAACAGTAAGGGCGGGCGTTGGTTCTCCACTTTCGGCGGTCGTCACGAGAGTGGTGTCCCGCTCGAAGCCGACGATGACCGCATCCTTCAGTTAATGAACACCCCTGGGGCAGACCTCGTTAACTTTGACCGCAGCCGTGTTCGTCCATGGACGATCTTTAACCTGCAGGCGGGCCTGCATCTTATCAGAAAGGAAAGGCATGCCGTCCGGCTCGAAGCCAACGTTGAAAACATCTTCAACCACCGCTTCGCATATAATTTCGGCAGTCCTTTCGAAGGTACGCACTTCGGCCACCCCCGCATGTTCGGAGCACGGCTGACGTTGAACTTTAAATGATAATAAAAGAACTACAACATTCGAGATATTTGAAACCTGTACTTATTTCAGTGGTCTTATTTTTCGGCTCGGTCTGTCTCGGATGTTGGCAAGACCACAAGGACGTTCCGTCGCCCGCCGTCGCGAGTCCTGCAGCTACTGAAACGCCTCAGAACCGGACGCTCATCAAAGCATCTGGCTGGGAGCTGCCGATCCCATTTCCAAAAGAGGAGACGAAGTACCACGCAACGACGGTTCAGATCGATGGGCGAGGGCTCGTCAAGGTTCTTAACCGGCCCTATTTTCCACCTGACAAACTTATGGTCAGATTTCCGAAATGGACCGGGGATGGCGACGTCGAATACAAGGTCACTCAGATCCTCGAGCTCACCGATCAGAACAAGAAAGCCTATTGTTATCAGTTCTTCGCCGAGGCTGATACGCCCGTTTATTCAGGTTCTACGACCCTTCTTTCTTATCGCGACGATGACGGCGACGGTGTATTTGAAACCCTCGGCGAAAGTTGCACAGTGCCCGCTTGGGTCAAATAGGATCTGCTGGTTATGAGGATGTCGGCCTTATTCTTGATCACTGGCTCGGCGCTTACAGCTGCGCTCAACATTTCATGCTCACAGACCCCAAACGAAAACGCGACACCCAAACCGAATACCGCTCCCACGCGATCCGCGGTGCGTAATTTGAATCCTGTTTCACCGACCGCTACGCCGGCTGATGGAAACACACCTGCGATGCCCGGTTCCCGCTTGAGGAACCTTCCCCCGGAAGGCGGAGACAAACCGACGGTAGCTGAGTTCGGCGGCTTCTCGTATTCTTTCAAAAAAGACTCTGAAAAGACCGTCGCTACTTTCGCCCCGAAGCTTCTTCCGTGGGACAAAGAGATCGTCGACGGTGCGGTCCGTGACGTGATCTATCGCTCCTACGGCGACCGAGTTGACTCCGCTCCCCGCGTCGAAGGTACCGGCTCCGCACGAACTATCCGCATCTCGGGCGGCAAACATCAATACACCATCGTCCCCGTCACCGAGCCCTCCGGCGAAATTCACTCACTGATCATTACCCGGTTAATTTGATCTAAGGTGACCCACTGGGATCTACGGTGAAGGCGAGTGAGCCTGCAATACTCGGTCAACCGATCGGTATCAAAATTTGCCTTGTTTCATGAGATTCGGGTTGGAAATCTGTAGTCGAATTACTTCGCCTGGCGTCGATTTGTAGGGGCAGCAAGTTGTTGACGAAGAGAAAGGGCGTTTCAGCAGAGATCGCTAAAACGCCCCTAAATACTGGAGCCGGTGATAAGACTCGAACTTACGACCTGATGATTACAAATTCTTTAAGGCAAATGAGTATTGAATGCCACCGAGTGTTATGAGGCCATACCTATTGCACTTTGCAAATTTACATTTCACTCGGTGACACTCCATATATGCACGGGGTCGCTACATTTCTCGCTACATCCAAATAATCTACACATTCTACCGAATACCACTCAGCGAATTATTCAACTTGATAGCTTAGCGAGCCGGTTCCCGATCTTCTTTGCGTGACGACTGTCAGTCACCATTAGTTGCTGAACGCGCTCGGCGTCGGCTTGTGGCCGTTCGAGCCGTATTGGACCACGGTCAGGCCTGATCCTGTCCGGCCGATCCACCATTTGCCTTTCGAAGGTCGGAAGATGGCGTTGTCTGCCTTGCAGTCTCCGTCATAGTCGAATGGCTTGCGGACACCCGGAGTCGGCGTCGCCGTTTCCGTCGTAATAGTAAGTTCCTTCGGTTTGGCTGATGGTCGTGTCCGTAACCTGGGTCTGCTTATTGTCACCGTTGAATGTGAACGACCTTGCATGGCCCGTCAGCGGATCGACATCGCTCGTAATGTTGCCGTTTTTGTCATAGCTGAATCCCTGACTGTCGCTAAACCTGTTTGAACTCGCGTCTATGCTTGGAGTTGTGGTTATGGTCGTACTACCGATTGTTTGACTGAAGCTCGTCCGATTTCCATACTGGTCATAACCAAACGTCTGCTCCCAGTTTTGCGTCGAGCCGGTGGTTTCCTTTGCCTCGGTCAGCCGATATAGCGGATCGTATTTGTAACCCTGAATAAATGGATTCGCTAAGCTCGAAAATGTCACAATCTGTTTGCGACAGGTCGCCGTATCCGACCCATATTTCTTCAGATTTTTCATCTAGACAAAATGGCCCATTTGGGAAGGTGGGGTTCATTCTGGAACCCTTTCGACCCGTTGCGATCCTTTTCGCTAATAACTAGCGACTCGAACACCCCGTCGCCGGCATCATCGTAATATGAGTAGGGGTATAATGCTCCACGGGTTTGAAGTTTGTTTGTGCCCTCATTGACGTAAGCGTCGTTCACCAAAAACCGGTAGCAAAAAATGCCTGTGGGCGTGCGAAATTCCTTTACCTTGTTTACTCGAACTTTCTCAAGACCAATGTCGATCAAGTGGAGGGGATTGTCGATATACAGTGAGAGATCATCCGTTTGAATGATAGTGACGTGCACCTTTACGCTCTTCCCATCGGTTGTCGTTGTCGAGATATTGAACTCTTCCCTTTTCGCTTCACCAAAAGGTGGAATTGGCCAGCCGTCCGAGCGCAAGTATGTCGCTCCGCCATCGGAGCGCTGGATCGCTTGTGGACTAACGGTTGGAGTATTCCGGGCATTGGCCTTTGGGCCAGATCCCGTCGAGATCGGATCGTCACAGCCGCAACTGATGATTCCGATAGCGATTAAAGCGACAAGGATGAATAATTTCACAGATTTGAAATTTACTATTTTCATGGGGACCTCCGATACGAGCGCAAAATCTTATCGTCTTTATCTTCGTTTGGGATCGTTGATTTGTTAATTGCATTTTGCGCAGCAGTTTGAGCCTCCTTCATGGTTCCGCCATTTAAAATTTTGCTTGTTGCAGCATATGCCGCTTCTTCTTGATATTTCACACTTGAGGCACCGTTAGCACCTCCTCCGTTTTGAATAACTTCCCCTCCAACATCCATCCTGGACAAAATTTCAGTAGGAACTTTCCCAGAGTCGCAAGTGAAAAGTAAGACATTATCTGCCTTGACCTTGTCAACCATCTGGCCAATAGGGTTATTATCCGGAAGTGCGACATTGTCCTGAAATGTACCATTCGAGAATGATAGCCCCATTCCCTCTAGTCTGCTGCCTGTTTCCCTCGATTCCTTTATCTTAGCGGGGTCAGCCACTGCGTGGCCGAAAACGACAACGGTTCGGCCTTCGCTTTCTAAAGATGATTTGAACCGATCAACGGTAGCTGATCCTTCGTCGACAGTATAGATATTTACCGTTTGATAGCCTGGTGCCGACCTTGCCAGTGAGTACCAATCTTTTTGTGAACCGTTGTCTTTCCTTTCCTGCCCGCTAATTGTGATGAAAATATCGGTAATTATCGTCGGCGCCGGTTGTGGGCCGTTTTGTTGCCGACCAGCTTGCAAACCCGTAGGGTCACTAAAAGTAAGGGGACCGTTTAGTACATAGACATACCGGTTGAATGTCTGAGGATTCGCAGATTTGCCGGATGCTAATAATGGATCAACGGCGGTGAAGCGGCCTTGGCGTCTTCGACAGAAGCGACGATGGTCGAATATTCCGCTATTTGCTTCCCGCCCGCGTCGTAAACGAAGATCATAATTTCGCCCGTCGAAGGCACGACCTTTCTGATCCTTTTCCCGTCGCCGTCATAAAAATACTGCCCGATCGACACATTCGAAGCGTCCTTTACCTCGACCTGCTTATTTTCGCCGTCGTAAGTGAATTTCTGTCCGTTGGCGTCAGTCAGAGTGTTCCCCGCCACATCAAACGTGTAATCGTTACTCGTGCTGAACATCACTTTCTAAAGTATTCACAGTTCCTGTCACCGACGGTATTCGCTAACATTCGACCCGCGAGAAATCGCAATTTTGCAATCCTGGCACGGATTTCTATGCTTCGTTAGATCATTCTTTCGGAGTCCACCGACCGGTAACCTTCCATGTTCCATCATCTTGTTGGACAAAGGTCCAGACCTCTTTGTAAACATTTTCATCATTTGGCTTTTTGTAGTCGAAATGATAATTAACTACTCCTTCCCAGCCTTCTCCAGTCGCTGAGTGCACAATAGTGTAAGTCGGGTGTTCCTTCAAAAAGGCACTATTTGCACTTTCTTGACTTAGATTTCCACATGAAGTCGAAACGAAAGCAATTATGAGAAATATTGAAATACAAATGTGAGTATTGTGGCCTCTATTCTTCAATATATTTCGCATTACTTTATTTCGGAATGTTGTTCTTAGGCTGGTTCATAATTATATTAGCCTCACTAATTCCTCGCTCATTATGTTGCAAATCTGACCATTGAAAAGCCCAATTCTGCCGCGTAGAAATAAATATTCCTGTGGGAAAGGATCGTGCAGCATCCTCGACTAGAGGTCCTAAATCCCAACGGAGAAAACCTTGCACCTCGTTCAGCACGCCAAAGGTTCTTGCTGTCCCCGTTCCCCATCGCAAGGCAGTTTGGCGAGTCGCCCAGCGATGACGTTCTGCATCCAACCCGCGAGAATCTGGAAATAACGCTTGTCCTCTTGAACGCCGAGATTGGGCGTCAGAGTACATAGCAAACCAGTTTCGTCTAGGGTCTCCGCTTGAACTCATAGCCAAAGGCGGAGTATCAGTTGCCGTACTTTCTCCATTATTTTCTCCCGCTGGCGCAGGCTGAAGTCCTGGCTCGGCCAGATCACCAACGGGTACCCCGTCAAGCGTCCAGCCTTGTGGTAAGGTTTCACTCGGCCCAGCCGGATCGAGTTCAACTACACCTTCAGTCGATTTATACTTAAGTTCGTTCGAATCAGCCCACAACGCTAGCTTGCTGCGTTCGGTTTCCTTTTTAACATACTCGCCGTGCGGCACCCAGAGCGGCGCTCCATCCTTATCTTTTACCCATTCCATAAACATCCCCGTAGGATCGATACAAGTAAGCGGGCAATTAGTTACATAAGCGTATCGATTCCATGTTTGGGGTATTCCGCGCATCGCGGACGCCATTAACGGGTCAGGCGTTGTAAAACGCCCCAAACTTCTTGCATAAATCCTAGCCTGAGCGAAGTCTAACGAAGTTTCATTATCCCGTTCATATCCGGTGAATTGTTTTCTTACGGTGTCGGCTTCATAGCCTAAGCCTTAAGTTCGTTGTGAACTGAAGATTTCCTCACCAAATGGATGGTAATCATGTCTTGAAACGACATTTCCGTCCCTATCAGTGTTTATTCTCGGACTTCCTAAATGGTCGGAGGTCAAATAAGACACTTTCGCGTCCTCGACCGACGCTATGACAGTCGAATATTCTGCTATCTCCTTCCCGCCCGCATCATAGACGAAGATCGTAACTTCGCCGGTGCCGGGGACGACTTTCTTCACCCTGCGGCCGTCACCGTCATAGACGTATTGTCCGACCGTCGCATTCGATGAATTCTTGACCTCCGTTTGTTTATTCTCACCATCGTAAGTGAATTTTTGACCATTTGCATCGGTCAGCGTGTTGCCTGCTGTGTCGTAAGTCCAACCGCTTGAGGTCAGGCGATTATTTGAGGTGCTGATCGTCGGATTGCATATGGCTTCGGTGCAGTTTGATGCCGGGAATGTCGTGTTTCCACTTGTAAAGTCAAATCTCCGATTTCCGTAACGGTCATACGTAAAAGTCTGTTTCCACGATTGCGTGGCGGAACCGCCAATCGGCGTGACATTCTCAACCGCATCATGAATGCGGTTCAAGCTGTCATAAGTATATGTCTGCACCGCCGAAAACCCCGTATTGCCTCCAACCGTCGGAACACTGATCGTTTGTGTCAATACGTTCCCGTTATTGTCCGATGTTCCGTATGTGAAATCCAGATTGAGTTTGTCCGTCGCTCCCGGTGTGGTTCCTAAAGCTATCTGCGTAGGCTGCAGCCTTGAATTGAACGTAGTCGATTCCCATTTACCGTTTCCAAGCTGCATCGAGGTCACGGCCCCGGCGGCGTTGTAGGTGAAGCTGTTTGCGTATGACCAGAAGCCCTGACTGGAATTCTTCTTGGATTCGACCATCGAAAGATCGCCGGTGTTGTCCAGAACGTTCTTAACAACCCTACCACTCGGATAGGTTTGTAAACGAATTCTTTTACTAATCTCGATACCTTTCCGTCATTTGCCTTGAAATGATATTCGATTCTTTTTAGATTTCCTTCAGAGTAGATGAACTCTATACTTAGGGATCCATTTTCGGCCTTGATAGTTTCTCGGCGTGGCAAAGAGTCTTTCACATAGACTTCCAAGCCTTTAACAAATACGCTATCTTCGCCGAGCATCGAGTTAATTCGTGCAGATCTAAACATGATATCTTCGTTGAGATCTATTAGCTTTAACTCAAATTGGCTACCATCCGATCCCGGCAACGACTCAGCTGCTTGGTGCGACTGAAAGAAATGCAATATCGTGGAAAGATCGAGCACTTCATCCGAAACCAATTCCGGCATAGGGAATGCAATGCCGATTTTGCGGAGAGATGCATACTGAAAGTCGAACTCTTTTTGATCATGCTCCCGGTATAACTGTGCATCATCTGAATCGTCGTAGAATCTACCTCCACAAATTAATTTTTGCCCGACGAGCTTTCCGTTTTCGTCATAGACGAAACCGATTTCTGCTTCCAACTTACCTGTAGAAAGGTTGTAAGAGATATCTCTCGTGACTTGGCCATTTCGATAATAACTCCGCGATTCGAGTTTCCCGTCGATTAGGGTGTCCACACGACACTTTCCACGAGCACACGCCCTATCGCGATCGGTGACAGGTGGCATTCTGACCGTAGGAGTAGGAGTCGAAACCGCCGAAACCTCAGAACTGTTAATGTTGGATTGCGCAGAGTTATTAGCTCGAGTAATGTCACCACACTCATTGACAAGTGAAAAATATGCTAAAACAAACACAGCTAAGGTCCTCATCACTTTTTCCTCCAGAATATCGTTCCGCCCCATACAGCGGTGGACACATAGCTTCCTGCTTTTTGAGAGTTGCTTTCCTGAGGTGCTCTAAATCCCGGACCTACATTGGCTTTCCATTTGGCATAATCTGCATCAGAGATTGTCCAGCCAATCGTATTCTTGTGTGCCTCCCAGGTTGTTCCCTGCTTCCCACCATAAGGCCCTGCGGGGATATTTCGGGATCTTGTTTCGCTCGCTGGAATCATCGCTTGATCCCTACCATCCCAGTATTTCGCACCGCCACTTGGATCAGGTCCTTCCCGGATCTGATTAACTACAGCCAAGTTACCAAGCTTCATTTGATCGGTTTCGCGCTCGTGGGGAGTTTGCCTGTAAATATTGGCCTGACTTGATTTGGCCCCATACGCGGCGGCTGACGGGTTTCGTTCATTAACGTATGCGAACGACTTCATCTCATTCGCAAGTTCATCTCCTGCAGGTAGCCTCCAAGCACTACTTTCACCATAAACGGTGGCAACACGTTCGGTGAATTGGTCCAAAGTTAGTCCTAACCTCGCTCCTGATGCCTCGAGAGCGCTAAGGGCGAAATTATAGGCCCCTGAATCAGTAGCATTTAGTTCTTTCAAACGTGCTACCTGTCCTGAAGTCGCAGTAAGAACTTGATCTTTCTTGTCTTCGATTCGTGATCGAGTACCAGTTTCATCAATGAAATCCGTAGGCTCCATCCCGGTTGGATCCGAAAAAATCATGGGCTGATTCATCGCATAAACGTACCGGTTGAACGTCTGCGGATCGTCAGATCTACCTGAGGCAAGGAGCGGATCGACGGTGGTGAATCTTCCGAATCGATTCTCGTACATCCTCGCCTCGGCGAAGTCGAGACTGGTTTCGGTATCCTTTTGATAGCCCGTGAATTTCTGGCGGACGTTGTCTTCGGTCGAGCCGTAGTCGAGGTTTGCGCTGCGGGCTCCGACGTTGACGGTGAGTTCCTCACCAAACGGGCGGAAGTCGCGTCGTGAGATCACTTGCCCGTACTGATCAGTAATGACACGAGGTGAGCCGAGATGGTCGGTCGTCGTGTACGAGACGCGTGCGGCCTCAAGCGGAGCTACCTCGGTCGAATACTCCGCAACCAGCTTTCCTGCGGAATAGACAAAGACGGTCGTCTCGCCCGTCGCCGTGATGACCTTCTTGACTCGCTTGCCCTCGCCGTCGTAGAAGTACTGACCGATCGTGCTGCCATTGGCGTCTTTGACCTGTGTCTGCTTATTATCGCCGTTAAAGACGAATGTGCGGGCCTGGTTTGTTGCCGGGTCGATATCAGCGGTTATATTTCCGTTCTTGTCGTAAGTGAATCCCTGTCCGGTATTGAACCTGTAGGTATTCGCATCGACCGTCGGATTCGGAGCCGTCGTTATCCCGGCGATGTTCTGCGAAAACGACGTCCGATTACCATACCGGTCATACCCGAAGTTCTGTATCCAGTTCTGGCTCCCATTTGCGGTTTCCTTTGCCTCGGTCAGCCGATGCAGCGGATCGTATTTGTACGCCTGAACTATCGGATGAGCCAAACCCGCGAAAGTGAGGGTTTGCTTTGCAATGTTTCCCGTGTTCTTTGAGGCGTCGACAGATCCATTTTGCAGCAATTCGCCGTATTCATAAGCAGTCTTCCAAACGCCCGCATCCGTCGCCGAACTCCCAAGCCCAAGCTCCGTCACCTGCAACCGTTCGTTGAATTTCGCAGTCTCCCAACGCCCGTTTCCAAGCTTCATCTGCAAGATCCCGCTCGATAGCATGTCCAATGAGGGGTGGATGCCGTAGTTTGTGTACGATGTGGCCGTGATCACAGAAGCGATCCCAAACCTCAAAACGGAGATC
>JBGAVK010000042.1:0-25507 GCA_044228165.1 Pyrinomonadaceae bacterium
CATCATAATTTCTTGATGCCGAAGTGTCAGTGTTTGTAACCTTTCCGAGAAATCCTCCAACTTTGCTCGAAGTCGATTGAGCAAGTTTTGAGAAATTGCTTGTCAATAGATAATCGCAGTCTGCCGAGCGCGCGGCGGCCTCAGAACTGACCGCTATCGCTTCGATGTTGCCCATGGTTAAATTCTGAACGAGCAACCCTTGCATATTTGTGGTCGATATATTCTCACCGTTCGGATTAGTTGGAACGAGAACGCCAATGCGTTTCACACCGGGCCTTTTCGATGACGGAGCCGTTGTTTTTGCAACTTGTCCCTTGGACACAATGGCAGGGATACTTGTTGCATCCGACGGCTTACTATCATCGTCATCGTCCATACCGGCTTTCATCATCGCCGCAAAATCCGGCCGACCGTATAGGTCGCTGGACGAATTCGCCTGCTTATAACCGACCGGGATATCGAAAAGGGCGTCGTCGAGGGTCGCCTTTGAAAACTCAAGCGTTGTCATTGTTTGCGACATCTCACCATCGCTTCCCCCGAACGACTGGGTCAATTCGATCGCGAATCCGAGCTTTCCGCTTCCTGAAGACTTCACTATCGTCTTGTCCTGACAACCGGAACGCTGTGAGCGCGGGGCCGGAGTCATCGGGTTTCGAGTTTGGCGGTTCGGACACGTAAAGGTTGGAAGATCTACATACCAGCCATCGGTTTCTATCTTTGTATTTTGCTTTTCACACGCATCCGGCGATGAAACCATTGACATCACGGTCTTAATGTGACGAGCCGTGAGGCCGAACATCTGTTTTCTTTCACCGGTGTCAGTAATGGTCACCGATTGTGTAATGGTACCGCCCTTTGTGATCGCGGTCGCATTTGTCGATGGCTTTTGAGCTGACACTGCCACGGTGCCGGCGCCATCAGACGCCGCAGGTTCGACAAAGTAGAGTTTCTTTTTGTCGTTGAGCAAAATAGTGCGTCCCGTATCGCATTGTTCGATGGTAGCAACATCACCCCCCATACCCATCATGCCGCCGCTTTCAGATCGTTTACGCGAACCTTTAACGTAAACCGTCGAATCCATGTTTTGACCGCCGATCGATGTCGATTGTTTGATCTTGTAATTCTGTGAGAATGATGAAGAGCCGAAGAACGCAATTATCAGCGCGAGCGCCGTAAAATTGAAAATATTACGCATATATGTATTACTCCTATGCAAAGATCGCCGGTCTAATACCAGGCTATTGGCTTAAAACGAAACTACCCAATACAGGAAACAAAAGTATTTCAGATCAAGGACAATTATTTTTTGATCGACAAACTAAATGAAAGTTCGTCCGCATATCCGTTCGTATTTATCTCTTCGCTTTCATGGCCAGTTCGGATGTAAAACTCGAGGCGGATCTCCGCTTTTTTCGCTCCGGCTGGCACGATCCCCGAACGCTTCCGTTCGATCAGGACAAGGTCGTCCGCCCGATCAGACTCTTTGACCTCGTCGGTTTCATCAGATGCAAGTTGTCTGCCCGCCAAATCGAGAAACGTTACGCGAATTCGAGCGGAACTGAAAGATGTGTTAACGCCGCCAAACCAACCGGCCAGAGCATAACTAACCTTTCCTTCGTCTATCAAAGACGAGGCGGATGCAATATCGATCTTCTGGGTAAAGACAGAACTCGGATGAGGCGTCGAAAGTGCATTTGAGAAAAAATATCTTTCACCACGGTTTGCCGGGCCGGGCGAATCCGGATAGGGGCCGCCACCAAATTCGCCATAGATCAATGTTTTCAACTGATCGGCCGACGTCCATGCTTTGACTGCCCCACCCTCGGCGTTACTGTCTATTATCAGATTCTTGTCGAATATAGACGGCGCGGGTTTCGGTTGAGCATTAGGTTTCGGAGCGCCGATCCGCTGTGCCGACGCACTGAGACTGAAGAAGGATGTAAGTATTGACAGGAAAACAATACGACGAAAGTGACGACTCATTACCTGAAATCCTCTCTGATCCGGGATGAAAAATTCTGAAAAATGAACTTCTAAAAAACTCAATTCTATGTTTCAAATTATAAAATTGTTAGAGTCCCCATTCAACCAAAAAGGTGGCCATTATTTGCGCTCGCAAAAAAAGGTTCGAAACTAAGTTCCGAACCTTTAACCGATCTAATGCCTTGCCCGCCAAGCAATGGAGGCAGGGAAACTATTCCGTTCGAGGACGATCATGCACTCGCTTCGAGATACTCTTCGTATTCCGCTGCCGATAACATCGCATCCGCGTCGCCGGGATTGTCCATTTTAATGCGGATCATCCATCCGGTTTTATAGGGATCATTATTGACGGCTTCAGGAGTATCATTTAACCCCTCGTTAACTTCGGTGATCTCACCGGCAACAGGAACAAAGATCTCGGACACGGCTTTGACAGATTCGACCGATCCAAACGCCTCATGAGCACTTAGTTTATCGCCAACGCGAGGCATATCGATATAGACAACGTCACCGAGCGAATGTTGCGCATAATCGGTGATACCGATCGTAGCGATATCTCCGTTTACTTCGACCCATTCATGGTCTTTGCTGTAGCGTAAATTTTCCAGAATATTTGACATAGTATTTAAATAAAAGATCAGTGTTTGGTCATATGGCGTAGAGTTCGAGAAAACCGCATTTTTGGCACCTCAAGCCCCGGACATCGAACCGTTCACGGTCGTAGATCTTGATATTGTCGCCCTTGATGCCCAGAAGTGAGACTTGTTCGGGTTCACCATCGACCCAACTCAGTTTCATGTAGTACTGCTCACTCTTGTCTGCGGCGAAACCCTTGATCATGCCGCCGCCGCACTTGCTGCAATTGTATTGCGGTTCGATCATTTGACCCGCTTATAAAAAGGTGTCGGAACGACCTTTGCGGCAACGTGCCTGCCCCTGACATCAATTTTAATTTCTTGACCAATATTTGCAAACTGCGGAGGCAAAAACGCGAGGCCGATATTCTTTTTCAAATATGGTGCAGGCGAACCGCTTGTGACAACGCCTGCTTTTTCGCCTCCGACATAAATGTCAAAGCCATCGCGAGCGATCCCCGGTTCGGTCATTTCGAATCCGACGATCTTTCGTTTCAGGCCGGCTACCTTTTGAGCAGCGATCTTGTGCGATCCCGTAAATTCGCCCTTAGAAAGCTTTGTTATCCAGCCGAGACCTGCTTCGAGAGGCGTAATGTCATCACCGAGTTCGTGGCCGTAAAGCGACATCCCGGCTTCGAGTCGAAGAGTGTTCCTTGCTGCCAGCCCACAGGGAAGTATTCCGCCCTCGTCGCCATAATTGCCTGCGTCCAACAGTTTATTCCAAAGCTGGACAGCATATTCAGGTTCGGCATAGATCTCAAAACCGTCCTCGCCTGTGTAGCCGGTGCGCGAGATTATCGATCTGACACCGTCAACACGGCCCTCAGTAAAATGGTAGTACTTGATGGGTTCGAGGTCGGTGTCGGTGAGTTTTTGCAAAATTCCGGTCGCGTTCGGGCCTTGGACGGCGATCTGGCAATATTCATCTGATGCGTTCCGCAGCCCGAGGTCGTCGTGTTCTGAGTGGTGCGACTTTATCCACGCCCAGTCTTTATCTGTTGTCCCGGCGTTTACGACAAGCAGCAACTTATCGTGGCTAAAACGGTAAACCAGCAGGTCATCGACCACACCGCCGTTCGAGTTGGTAAGTGCGGAATAATGTGCCTGCCCGTCAACGAGTTTCGTCACATCGTTGGTCGTCAGACGATTAACAAATGCAATTGCATCGGGGCCTTCGACCCAGATCTCTCCCATATGCGAAACGTCAAACAAACCGCTCGCAGTGCGACATCGCATATGTTCTTCGATCACACCGGCCGGATACTGAACAGGCATATCCCAGCCGCCAAAATCTACCATGCGTCCGCCGAGTTCTCGATGAACCTCATTCAATGGAGTTTTCTTAAGTTCTGATTCGCTCATAATTTGAAGTTTAGTTTAGCGATTTTTACTGCACAAGCGCGGGCGTGCCAAAACCGTTGTCAGAGGCAAAATAATCAGGGTGAGCGAACCGGTTGGTTTTACTCAATTCTTTGTTTTTTTCGCAGGTGCATCAGGAGGGAGTTTCGAAAGGGCGGCGACGATCTGATCACAAGAATCGATCGAATCAAGAAGAAAGCCGGTATCTGCTGTTGAATTTTGCTTATCCAGTTCCTTTTTTAGCAGGGGGCCAAACCGACTCGCGGCTGCTCCAAGAGCACGCATCGCCTTTGGGAACAATTTCTCATAACTGCTGGCCGCTTTATTATCCTTATCAACAATAAAGGCAGATTCCGGACGCTCGGCGAGGCTGTCGATGTCGTCGATCGCCTTTTGAAGGATACGGCGAATATCAAATAACAGTTCTGAGCGGGAACTGGCCGGCAGTTCTCCCCATTTTTCGCTCTCTTTCTTTGACAATTTTGCACCGCCGGAATCTACGTTAAAAGCCGTAAACCGGCGGTCGATAGCATAGACGAGAACATTGATTCGTTTGTCGATCTCCTGTGCTTCGCGGACAAGTTCGATCTCATCGGGCGTAAAATAGTCGCGCTGGGCCGCAACGTTAGAGACAAGAGAAAAGTGAATGACCCAAAAAGCTATAAAAACAACGAGATTTCCCGGAACAATTCGAATGTTCCGGCCATAAACTCTCTCTCGTATTCTTATCATTCCGTTTCTCAAAATTGACGCCTCAATCCGGCCGCGGCACCGGTACGACGGTGTCACTGAACATCGGATCCACGGCTGCCGCTCTAGCCTCGCGGACATACCGCAGTAGTTTCCTGACGTATTCTTCGTAGCGCAAAGGCAGATCTCGACGGATAGACTCGAGTCTTGGCATAAATTGACGAAGCTCGATCTCAAGCTTTTTATACGCGTCGAGCACTTTGCTATTGCCGTTATTCCGGCGATCGAGGAATTCGAGCGAGTTGCTTACCAGAGCCTGAAAGCCGCCGAGTTCGCGGAACATCGCGTCAAATTCTTCATTGGTACTTAGCTTTTCCGCAAGGTCGAGCCGAAGGTCCATGAGATCGGCGGCCACCTTGATCCGATCCTTTGGGTCAGGGGCCCGGTCGAGTTTTGAACGCTCGTCCTTTGATATGATGGCGAGCGGCGGCGGGGCGACATCCAACAGGGGTTCTTGCCCGAGTGCATAATTTGCGGATATGGCAACGGTCATCGCAACAACCCAACCGACCGACGCGAAAATGTTCGTAACATCGCGTGTCAATCGTGAAACCGGGAAGTCTGCTCGCATCTTAATCACTCTTGATCAGTAAACTTGTGCTCTTTTTTCCTTTCCTTTCTTTGACCAATTTTTCCAATGCCGGGAGCCTTAGATTTACCCGTTCAATATCCGTTCTGTTTTCAACGGCGTCGGCGAGCCTCAAATATTGCTGATAGTTAGCCAATGCATCTACATATTCAGTTAATTGGTCGTGCACTATCCCGAGAAAGAAATACGCCGCCGCCGATTGCGGCTGGGCATTGGTTAACCAGATGTACTCCGGCTTTGCTTCGGCATAGCGTTTCAATTGAAATAGTGCTGTCGCAAGATTAGCATGAGCCGTTGCGTTATCGGGAGCTATTTCGAGCAATTTTACAAAAACATTTACAGCCGCTTCATACTGCTTCGCCTGAACAAGGGCGGCGCCGAATCCGACCGCATGATTGATATTTTTGGTTCTGGCAGCCGAAGCACGACGGCAATAGTCTAGTGCTTTGAGCGGATCATCCCGCCGATACATCGAGCAAAGACGGCCAAGGATCATCGGGTCCGCCCCGTTCGATTCAAGTCGCTTTTCCAGTTCAAGCGGGGTGGTGGCACGAGCTGAAGCGACCCGGCTTCTAAGGCCATCGGCGGCCGTAAGTGATGACTTGATCTCACTTAGCTGCTTTACCGCATCATCAAGTTTGCCCTCATAAGCATAAATCGAGGCCCACAAAAGCTTGAGATTGTCTGACCGTTCGCCGGCCGCCGCGAGGCGTGAGGCCAGATCGCGGGCCCTATCTATATCTCCTTCGGTGACGGAAATGTCCGCGATCTGAAACATTGCGGACCTGTTTTTCGGATCGGCAGCGAGTGCACGACCGAGGCTGATCTTCGCTAGTGACACCTGGCCAAGTTTCATCTCCAAAGCGCCTCGGGAAGTCCAAAGCGAAACGGTCGGGTTCGCCTTACCGGTAAGGATAACTATCTTTGCTAAAAGATCTTTAAGAATACCCTCTGGGGCATCAGTCTTTAGGCGGAGATCTGTCAAGGCAGCCAGAGCGCCCGGGTTCTGAGGTTCCGCCTCAATGACCTTTGTTAATATAGTCTCTGCGTCCTTGATCTCGTTCTTAGCCAAAAGAAGAGATCCCAAGCTCGTCATCGCCAGGGTCCAGTCATTTCTATGAATCAAAGCCCTGCGAAAAGCCGCCTCGGCTGCATCGGGTTTTCCGATGGCCAGTTCGGCAACGCCCAGTTGATATTCCGCCTCGGGAAATTCGGGTACGAGCTTCAATGCTTTCTCATATAGGGCGATAGCGCCTGCAAGGTCGCCCTTTTCGTGAGCGTCCTCGCCCTGATTGAAAATAGCGATCGCTTCCTGATCGCCCGTGTCCTCTTGTGCCGAGACATCAAATGCCGAAATGCCAAAAATCATGACCGAGAGAACGAATACGATCGAACAACTCGAACTAATTGAAATCCCGGTCTTATAAACTCGCATTTTTATCTCTCGGATAGGATGAATATTATCACCGACCTTAGCAACCGTCCATTGATTCTTTGGCTTGCACAGCGACAAAGGTTTTAGCTTCAATCATTTGCCTAGCCGTTTTTGTTGAGATAAGATTCTCTTATCAAACGAAATACCGCTTTATGAGCGTTTTCCTGCCCAAAATGACCGTATCCAGTGATCTTAGAGCTTCAAACCCGATATCGATATCGGCAAAACTGCTGTGTCTTTCGTCAACATTTGATGCTTTTTGCCGATCGAAGTGTTGGATGCTCTCTCGTTGGGTAATGTAAAGATTTTTTGGTTAGGTATTAGAATTTTTTTTGGAGACATAATTAAAATGGCAAATCCAATGGCCGATGAAATGCGTCGATTCCGCGGTAGCGACGAAAAGAACCCGTTCGAGGCAATGAGCGAACGGTTTGACAGAGCCGCACAACTTCTCAATCTCGAAGAGGATCTATATGCAGTTATGAGAGTGCCCAGCCGGGAATTGAAAGTTTACATTCCGGTTCGCATGGACACAGGGCATATCCAGGTTTTCGAAGGTTTTCGTGTACAGCACAATTTTGCACGCGGACCTGCAAAGGGCGGTATCCGATATGCACCGGATGTTTCACTTGACGAGGTCAAAGCTCTTTCTGCTTGGATGACGTGGAAATGCGCTGTCGTTAATGTACCGTTCGGCGGTGCGAAAGGCGGTATCATTTGCGATCCGCATCAGATGTCGATCGGCGAACTTGAGAGAATGACGCGGCGTTACACGGCGGAATTGATCGATTTCAACCGGAAAGCCTGTAGCTCTGGGTGGTTCTCTCGGGCGTCGGGAAGCTACAGGCCGCGGTGTTCTGTTTACTGTCAATGAGGCGATCAAGAGATTTAATCTTACGCCTGAACAGACATCTGTTGTCGTTCAAGGCTCCGGCAACGTCGGTGGCATCGGCGCGGAATTGATGTATGAGAAAGGCTATAAGGTCATTGCGATCTCAGATATCGGAAGCGGGATAGTCAATCGGAACGGCCTCAACATTCCCCACGTAATGGAGTATTTGAAAAATAATAAGACTTTGGCAGGCTATCCGGATGCCGATGCAGTAGATAACAAAGCTCTGCTCGAGATCGAGTGCGATGTGCTGGCTCCATGTGCGACCGAAAACCAGATCACTTCGGAAAACGCCGACCGCATCAAATGCAAGATACTCGCCGAGGGGGCCAACGGGCCGACCACTCCGAAGGCAGATAAGATACTGCACGATAAGGGGATCTTTGTTATTCCGGACATCCTGGCAAACGCCGGCGGCGTCACAGTATCGTATTTCGAGTGGGTGCAGGATCGTATGGGGTATTTCTGGTCCGAGGCAGAGGTCAACGCACGGCTCGAGGATAAAATGGTCGCAAGCTTTAGCGAATTGGTTCATTATGCGGAAAAGCATAATGTAGATTCCCGTACGGCCGCCTACATGCTCGCGATCGACCGTGTCGCTTATGACACCAGAATGCGTGGTATTTATGCGTGATCGTAGAGGACGGTTTTTAAGTGCTTTTTTCGGAAAATGCTTGATTTTGTAACGAATGTGCGATAAGGTCGATACCGTGCGTGTCTGACTTTTGTTAGACCTAGGTATTGACTTTTGCGGGCACGACTTAGTATAAGTTAAGGGTAAGTTATAGATTTATCGGCTTTGAAGTCATAAGTTAGGATGGTCCCGCCGTTTGGCAAGACCGTCCTGTATGTGTGATAATAACGAGAATGATGTTTGGTGCACTGATTTTTGGTGTACCGCAATTTGTAATTGATTGAAATCCAATTTTCTATTTTCGGCGGAGGAATGTGATGAAACTCGCTAAAAGAGCGTATGTAGTAACGCTAATATTACTAATGCTGGCCTTTACGGCAACGGCTCAGAGATCTGAGAACGATGCCCGTAACCTGGCTCCTACAGTTGGAACCGGGGGTCCCGTTGGCGGCCCGACCGGTCTTTTTACCGTTTATGACGCTCAGACTCTTTCAAAGGGCGAATACACGTTGAGCATTGCTTACAGCAATTACGATCGTGATCCCGGTGATGTTGATATCACGTCCATTCCGCTAAGCTTCCAGGTCGGAGTTGGGAAGAAAGTGGAATTGTTCTTTAACACGGAAGGCTTTCGTGGTGTAAAGGTCAACGCTCCGCGTAATTTGTCAGGGTTTTACCTGCCAAATTCGCAGGTGAACATAAATGGCGTTATGGTAAGCCCTCCGGCTATCGTGATGGCTCCGCAGGGGCCAGGCGTCAGCCAGTATCCGGGCTGGGCAGTTTTCCGCCCGACCGGTATGCCGTTCACGCAATTTCCGTATATTAACGGAAACGCTGGTACATATGGCCTGCAGCTTCCGTTCTTCTCGGGCAACGTTTTTGGTTTCGCCAACAACGCAAACGCTTTGTTAGGCCCGCCGCGTGTCTCTGGCGGTGCCGCCGACAACTTCCCGGGAATCGGTTCGGTTTATGGCAGCATCCTGCCTGGCATCGTATTTAATACGGCTCCGCTACAGAATAACGCCGGTGCTCCGGTGGGCGAAGGCCCGGTATTCTTTACGTCGATGCCTTCGTATTTGCCGGATGCACCGTTCATCAACCGCACCTATGGAACCTCGTCGTTCAACTCGATGGATTTCGGTTTCAAATGGCGCTTTAACGATCCGAGCAGTGCGATCGGTTACGGCCTTACCGGGTTTTATCGCTGGTATCCTGATACCGGAACCGGATTCTCAGGCTTCAATATGATGCAGCGTGGAGCCGGCGGCGGTGCTAACAAGGGCGACATCGGCCTGACCTTTTTTGCTGATGCACGTCTTGCCAAGTGGGCTAACCTTTCTGCTAACGTCGGTTATGTCTACACCGGAAAATCGACGGGTAAATTCGGCGGTACGAATTATGTAATGCTCGATCGTCCGGATGAGCTTCAGGCTTCGCTTGGACTCGACTTCCCGGTGAATAAGCATTTTCAGCCGATCCTCGAATTCCGGACGCTTAATTATGTTGGCGGACGTACGCCGAACGCATTCGAACGTAATCCGATGGACGGACTCGCCGGCGTAAGGATCTTCCCGCGTCGCTGGTTCGGTTTTGGTTTTGCTTATCGGCACAACTTTAATCAGCAGGATCTTGACAGTTTTGACAATAATCCGAAGACGGTTTCAGTCATTCTGCCATGCCGTGCTAACCAGACTAACTGTACGCCAGTGACCATCTCACGTACGTTTACTGGTGCACCTGAAGGTTTCCAGACCTCTTTTGATCCACATGGCTTTATCGGCCAGTTCTGGATCGGACGCCGTGACAAGCGTACGGGCGATGTTGAGAACAAGGTTGCTAATGTTGACTCCGTCACTCTTAGCGACAATGTGATCACGCTGCCGTGCCGTCCGGGCTTCAAATCACGCTCGGGTGCCTGCAACGATAACAAGACGATTAATGTTATGACCAAGGCAAGCGATCCTGAAAATGACGTTCTCACCTATAACTACACGGTTTCGGGTGGACGCGTCGTTGGAACGGGTGCCAATGTCCAATGGGATCTGAGCAATGCACAGGCCGGAACCTACACGATCACCACAGGCGTCGATGACGGCTGCGGTATCTGCGGAAAGACGGACACACAGACCATCAAGGTCGAAGAATGTCCGGATTGTGTCCAGATCTGCTCATGCCCGACCTTGAGCATCAGCGGCCCGTCCGGCATCACTAAGCCGGGTGACTCGATGACCTTTACGGCATCGTCAAGCGGCGACGTGACCTACAACTGGTCAGTATCGGCTGGTACGATAACCTCTGGACAGGGAACGGCAAGCATCACTGTTGCAACGACCAAAGAGATGGCCGGCAGCAACGTGACCGCGACTGTCGATATCGGCGGTGTCGATCCTAATTGCGGATGTGTTACAACGGCATCTGAAACAGCAGGTATCGCTGATCGTGAAAAAGAAATTCCGGTTGACGAGTTTGGTAATGCTCCGGATGATGACGTCAAGGCTCGTGTTGACAACTTCTATATCCAGTTGAACAACAACCCGAGTGCACAGGGCTACATCATCAACTACGGAACGGCTGCTGAGATCAAGAAGCGTCGTGGCCAGATCAACAAGGCTATTACTTTCCGTAAGTATGACGCCAGCCGCGTGACGTTCATCGACGGCCCGAACAACGGAACCGGTATCAATACCAAGTTCTCGGTTGTTCCTCCGGGAGCTGATCGTCCGAATCCGTAATCAAACAGCTTTGCGGCCATTAAATGCCGCGAACATTTCAGAAGCGGCAGGGATAGCGATATTCCTGCCGCTTTTGCGTTCTCCTAAATGGTGCTTCCGTTTGAGCGTTTAATTCTGTAGAATATTGGCATGTCGTAGGGGGCTAGTTCGTCCCTAACTTTTTCTTGATATTTACCGCAACCTGTATTGCTGTGTAGTCATCCTAGTTCGAGGCGTGTTAAATGCCATTTGGGTGCCCCGGCAGTTACCATTCGCATTCAACAAAGGACCAATAATTTTTATGCTGCGATCGACGAAACTGAAAAGAGTCGCCACATTTGTTTTAGTCACCATTCTGATCCAAGCGGCGGGTATAATACCCGCATTTGCTGAGAGTGACGTGATCGCCGGCGGCTATGTTTTTTCTGATTGGAAAGTTGTCGGACCGAGCGGCGGCGATGTCCGTGTGGTCACGATCGACCCGAAAGATAAGAATCGGCTTTACATCAGCACTCTTGACGGTCAGATCCATACGTCGGCGGATGCCGGCAAGTCGTGGCGTCTGCTTGTAAATCTGAATCAACCGGAGCTCATTCTCGATCAGCTTTTAGTGGATTCGAGCGACTCTCGCCGCCTGTACACTTCCGGCCATAGACATAAAATGCCGGGTGGTTTTTTCCGCTCGACCGATGGAGGAACAACCTGGAAAGAATCGAAGGAGTTAAAAGGGGAATCGATCCACGCGATGACGCAGTCTCCTCTTGATCCAAAGATCCTTTACGTAGGGACAACCATGGGTGTATGGATCTCACGAAACTCCGGCGAAGACTGGGACAAGATCAGTTCCTCGACAATGCCCGTCAATATTGACTCGCTGGCCATGGATCCGCGAAATAATAATACGATCTATGCGGGTACCTGGTGGCGAGCATATAAGACGACCGATGCGGGAAAGAACTGGCGGCTGATCAAAAATGGAATGATCGACGATTCCGATGTCTTTTCGGTAACGCTCGATCCGCGTAATCCTGAACATGTTATCGCCTCCGCATGCAGCGGCATCTACGAATCTCAAAACGGCGGCGAAAAATGGGCAAAGATACAGGGGATCCCGTCTCAATCACGTCGCACCCGGGATCTGGTCCAACATCCAACAATGCCGGGCACCGTCTATGCCGGCACGACCGAGGGCTTTTGGATGACAACAAATGGCGGAAAGTCCTGGTCGATGACAACTCAGCGAAATCTCGAGATCAATTCGATCGCCGTGCATCCTGATGAGCCGAACCGGGTATTTATCGGGACTAACAATTACGGTGTGATGGTTTCGAATGATGGCGGCCGTAACTTTACACAAACGAATGATAGCTTTACTAGCCGACTAACCTATTCGGTGACGCCGGATAACAGTCAGGCAAATCGTCTCTACGCAATGACCCATAACACCGCGACGGGCGGCGGCTTCCTGTTTATCAGTAATGATGCCGGCAATAGCTGGCAGGCGGCTCGGGGCTTAGATGTTGCGAGGGTGCGGGCATTCGTATTGCGGCAAGATCAGAATGCTCCAAACAATCTATATCTTGGAACCAACCTGGGCATTTATCGGTCGATCGATCGGGGTAATTCGTGGACTCCGCTGGTAGGTACACCGACAGGAAAAGCACCTGTTAAGCCAAAGCCCAAGACTCCGGCCAAGAAGACCGTGAAAAAAACCGCATCCGTTGCGGCTACTTCACCAGCTCCTGTTAGCGCCGTAGATGCGGCGGGCAAACTCGTGCCGACGCTCACCGAAAAGGTGAAAGTTATCGAGGTTATTCCAGGTCCGAAGGGCGGCTTATTAGCCGGAACGGACAAGGGGCTTTATAGATCGATGGATCCCGCGAAGGGTTGGGAAAAACTTCCTTTTGGCGGCGGGCTCAACGAAAATATCTTTGCGATCCATGTTTCTGCTCAGCGTCCTGATACGATCTGGGCGGGCACTGCAACATCCGGTGTGGTTGTCTCACGGGATAATGGACGATCGTGGTCGCGGACCGGCGGTGCGGTTGATAACATCCCCGTCAGTTCGATCGCCTCTGACCCGAAACGGCCCGATTACATTTATGTTGGAACGATCCAGACCTTTTATTTGAGCAGGGATGACGGGGTTAGCTGGACACGAAGGGGCGGCAATCTGTCACTGGGCAATTTCACGAGCATTCTGATCAATCCCAACAACACGGATGAGATCTTGATCTCAAGTTCGCTCGATACTGACGGTGGCGTCTTTATTTCGACCGACGCCGGCAACAAGTGGAAACGTGTCGACTCAAAGGATATGAAACTTCCGAGCCGACGCGTCTGGTCGATGGCCTTTGATCCCATGGATCCTGACAGGATCTATGCCTCGACCCATTCGTCAGGCGTCTATAAGATCGAGCGTACAGAGGCGAACTGATCAAAACTTGATCGTCGGTCAGATGGCGGCTCTATTGGGCCGCCATTTTTATTCGGAGTTTGGAAGTTGCAGGCCGGGTCACTATAATCTGACGTATAGGAGTCATCAATTCTTGAAGCAGGAGACCGCACGCGATCCCTCGCATGCTAAACCCAAATTGCAGATCACACATTTGCCATTTTCGTCGATACCGGGCCAATCAAAGCTCTTTCTTGAGTACCTCGACGGGCCGGAATCTCTAAAGGAGTTCTATCCGAATGCCGTTGCATCTGTCGAAGAGCTTTCAAGTTTCGCGGGAACAGTACTTTCTGAATACAAAACGGACCGGAATGAACTTTGCGATGCACTTACCGATATTAATAAAGGTATCGGGGCGGGCGAAGCGACATTGCGAAATATCGGCAGGTTGCGGGAAAGCGATTGCGTTGCGGTGGTCACGGGTCAGCAGGCCGGACTATTTTCGGGGCCGCTTTATACCATTTACAAAGCACTTTCAGCTATAAAAGCCGCCGAAGATCTCTCGCTCGGCGGCACAAATGCAGTCCCGGTATTTTGGGCGGCGACCGAGGACCATGATTTTGATGAGGTTGCCGAGGCATCGTTTGTTCGATCCGACGGCGGTTTATTGCAGCAAAAATACCTGCCCGAAAGTTATGTGCAAGACGTTCCGGTCGGCGAGGTGACTATCGACGGGAACATCGAGGCGGCGATCGATGAGCTTTTCACTGCGATGCCCCAAACAGAGTTTTCGCCTGAGGCCAGAGATATTCTCTTCCGCAGTTGGAAGGATGGGGCGAAATTTGGCGGGGCGTTTCTTAGAACCCTTGCAGAACTGCTTGGCCGTTACGGTCTGATCTTTCTGGACCCTCAAGACCCCGGGTTAAAAGAGCTTTCTTCGGCTATCTGTGTTGGGGCGGCGGGCAGATCAGATGAAATTGTTTCGGCACTCTTGCAGCGGGATGTGCAACTACGCGACAAAGGGTTCCACTCGCAGGTATTGATCGAAGAAAACTACTTTCCTCTTTTTTGGATCGATGGCAAAGGCCGGCGATCGTCACTGAAAAGGGTTGGCGAGGGGAAGTTTCGGGCAAAAGGGAGCGGACAGGAATTTACCCGTGACGAGATAGTTGCTGACGTGTCGCAGTCGCCCGAACGGTTCAGCCCCGGTGTGATGCTAAGGCCGGTCGTACAGGATTTCTTACTTCCGACGATCTGCTATTTTGGCGGCGGTGCCGAGATCGCCTATTTTGCACAGAACAGTGAGGTCTATCGGGTCCTGAACCGGCCGGTTACTCCGATATTCCACAGGCAGAGTTTTACGATCGTAGAGGCGAAACAGCGTCGAGTTCTTGAGAAACTCGGCATTGATCTTGTGCAGCTCTTTGAAATCAAAGACGATACTTTGTTGAGTCTTGCGGCGACGAAAGTATCGCCCGAAACTGCTGAATTATTTACGGATGTCGAGAAAAAGGTAAGTCTCGAGATCGATCGCCTCGAACGATCGATCGCTGATATCGACGGGACACTCTCTGCCAATTTCGTTAAACGGCGGCGGAAGATGCTGTATCACGTTTCCGTGCTTCGCAAAAAGGCATTGTTGGCGGCGGTCAATCGCGATGAGATCGCGGGGCGTCAGCTTTCATCGACTTTCAATTCGCTGATGCCGAATGGAATTCTGCAGGAACGGTCGATGAATGTTTTTACATTCGTGAACAAATTCGGCGTAAAATTCATCGACTGGATCTATGACGCCATCGATCTAAAGGACAAGGGGCACCGGATCATTGACCTCTGATATGAACAAGATCAAGGTATTGCCAGATAATCTTGCTAACCAGATCGCCGCAGGCGAGGTGGTAGAACGCCCCGCGTCCGTCGTTAAAGAATTAGTCGAAAATTCGATCGACGCGGGAGCGACGAGGCTGCTGATCGAAATTGAACTCGGCGGGCGGCGGCTGATGCGGATCAGCGATGACGGCGAGGGAATGTCTCGGGACGATGCGGTACTCGCCTTCGAAAGGCACGCAACGTCGAAGATAAAGAATGCCGAAGACCTCGGGCGCATTGGCACACTTGGGTTTAGGGGTGAGGCCCTGGCATCGATCGCTTCGGTCGCAAAAGTCGAATTGATAACTAAGAACGAATCCGATCTGGCGGCAACCAAAGTCATTATCGAGGGAGGGCGACTACTTGATGTAAAGGACGCAGCTCGAGACACGGGAACGACGATCACAGTCCGCGATCTTTTTTTCAATACGCCGGCCCGTCGAAAATTCATGCGTTCAGAGGCGACTGAGAATTACCATTTGACGGGCATCGTCACTCACTATGCACTCGCCCACCCGGAGATCGCGTTCACACTCACTAATAACGGCAGAGAAGTGATCCGGGCCGCACCTGCCAAAGACCTTCGTGAACGAGCATTTCAGTTATTTGGAAGCGGCCTGTTAGAGAGCCTACTTCCCGTAAGCGGCGGCCGCGAGTATGTTGCACGGATCTCGGGCTTTATTTCATCGCCGCGTGAACGGCGAACTACCAAGGACGCACAATATTTCTTCGTAAATAAGCGATTTGTGCGTGACAAGACGATAACGGGAGGGCTTCTCGAGGGCTTTAGGTCGGTCTTGCCTCACGGAGTCTATCCGGTTGCGTTTCTTTTTCTGGATATTCCGCTCGAAGAGATCGATGTAAACGTTCATCCAGCAAAGACCGAGGTTCGATTTCGTCGGGGTGAAGCCGTAAAAGATGTGATCGCCGAAGCCGTTCGCGCAGCCCTGGCGAGTGCCGGGATCATACCGGAGGCGATTGCGGAAGTTGAGGCAAGCCAATCCTTCGCGGAACCGTTCAGCCCGATTGCAGACGAGCCGCCGAAGGCCGTTCAACCCGGGATCGCATTTGATCTTCTTTCGGCTGACATCCCTTCCCCTTCTCTTGTTTCCTCTTTTGAGATGGATCCTGGCTCGGACTCACGAACGGTTTCCGCGGGATCATCCGAAGAGCCCATAGAGCGCGTATTTGAAGACAAGGCGGAAGTGACCGAGGATGAGACGCCTTTGTTCAATGTCGAGGAAGGGATCCATGTGCCGGACGAGCGGCTAACGCCGTCCGGTTACGTCGAATTGCCGCCGGTGGATTCGGCCGCCAGATTTGCGAGATCGGCAGACGTTTCGGATATTTCCGCAACGAGGATCCGTCCACTCGGGCAACTGCACGAGAGTTTCATTATTGCGGTCGACGACGAGGGATTGCTGCTGATCGATCAACATGTCGCCCATGAACGTATACTCTTTGACAAATATCGAAAGAGCGAGAAAGACCGCCCGATCGAATCGCAGAATCTACTACTTCCGGAGACCATCGATCTATCGCCGGCTCAGGGCGAAGCGTTTCAATTGATCGAAAATGATCTTGAGCAGCTTGGTTTTGGGCTGATGAGGCTTTCGGGCCGGACTGTTGCTATTAAAAGCATTCCGACGGACCTCGAGGCTTCGGACGCGAGAAATCTCTTTGCTGAGATCCTCGACACGATCGATGCCGAGAAAAAAGGGGCACCGAAATCGACCTTCAGAGACGATATTGCGGCAAGCCTTGCCTGCAAGGCAGCGATCAAAATAAACATGCCGCTAACACCGGAGAAAATGCGATGGCTGATCGACCGGCTTCTGATAACGACCTCACCGACGACCTGCCCGCATGGGCGGCCGGTGATACTCCGTTTGTCGATGAAGGATATCGAACGAGGATTTCATAGGACTTAAATATGCCGTTAGAAGTTGACCCCCGTTCGGGCTCAAATGACAAATTCTGGAACAAAGTTTACGTCGGCGTCATAATAACGACGGTCGCCGTGATCACTGCGCTTTGGATGTTTTCGCGGTATTTTGCGTAGAACATAGCTGATGAAAACCTTAGACTGGGCAATCGTGGCGGTTTATCTTGTGTATGTCGTTTGGGACGGCATTCGCATGACCAAACACAGCAATAGCACTATTTCCTTGCAGATCGCGGCCTGCCATGGTGGGCGGTCGGGCTGTCGGTCATGGCGACTCAATTGTCTGCGATCACGCTCGTTGGAACAACCGGCCAGGCATACAGCGACGGTATGCGGTTTATCCAGTTTTATTACGGCCTTCCGCTGGCGATGATAATTCTGTGCGTTACGGTCGTTCCATTCTTTCATCGCGCAAATGTTTTCACCGCTTACGAATATCTTGAGAAGCGTTTTGACGTTAAAGTACGTACCCTTACGAGTTTCTTCTTTCTTATTTCCCGTGGACTTGGGGTCGGGACGATAATTTCTGCCCCGTCGATCGTCCTTTCCATCGTCTTCGGCTGGAATCTGATAGCGACGATCTTTGCTATCGGCCTCTCGACGACCATTTATACGGTGTTTGGTGGAGTGCAGGCGGTGACATGGACCGATGTGAAGCAGATGGTGGTCATCTTTTTTGGCCTCGGAGTTTGTTTCATGGTCATTTTATGGAGCTTTCCGGCCGGAGTGACACTCGGCGACGGCCTTCACCTGGCCGGCAGTCTCGGGAAATTGAATATGGTCGATACGACTTTCGACCTAAAAGAAAAATATACGATATGGTCTGGGCTGATAGGCGGCCTGTTCCTGATGCTGGGCTATTTTGGCTGTGACCAAAGCCAGGTGCAGAGATTCTTGACTGCCCGGTCCGAAGACGAGGGACGCACTTCATTGCTGATGAGCGCTTTTTTAAAGATACCGATGCAGTTCGGAATTCTTCTGATCGGCATTATGGTCTTTATTTTTTATCAATTTACCGTACCTCCGATCGTTTTCAATCGTGTTGAGGTTTCAAAGGCGGAGCAGATGCAGCAATTTAGGGATATCCAGGGAAAATATGCGGCCGCTCATGCTGAAAGAAAAGACGCCGCGCTCAAATTCGAATCTGGCGATGCAGGGCTGCGAAATAGTTATATCGAGGCCGATAGAAAATTTTCAGAGAGCAGAAAAGAGGCCGTGGCATTTGTTAGATCGACAAGCAATCCGTCCTTCAACGACATAAATTACGTGTTTCCGACGTTTGTGTTGGAGAATATGCCAATGGGCGTGATCGGGCTGTTGATCGCGGCTATTTTTGCAGCCGCGATGTCGTCGATCGCGGCGGAACTCAATGCTCTTGCTACGGCTACGACCATTGATTTTTATCGCAGGCTCTATCACCCAGAGGCGACGGACGCCCACTTTGTCGCTGTCGGCCGGATCTCTACCTTTATATGGGGGTTGTTTGCGTGTGTCGTTGCTATCTTTGCAACAAACCTTGGTTCCTTGATCGAGGTCGTTAATAAATTCGGATCGTTCTTTTACGGTTCGCTATTGGGTGTGTTTGTTCTGGCATTCGTGGTCAAAAGAGCGCGGGCCCGCGGTGCATTTTTCGGTTTACTGTTTGGTATATCATCGGTATGGACCGCCAGTTATTTTACCGATATCGAGTTCCTCTGGTTTAATGTGATCGGGTGCCTTGTAACCGTATTTTTCGGCTATGTCATTAGTTTGAGTCCGTGACGAATCGGAACCAATTGAACCGGTCGATACGCTAATATGAGATCAAAATTGATTGCGGCTATTTCGAAAAAACTCTTGTTTCTTGGTGTATATACCATTATTTGCCTGCAAGGCCAATTTATTGCCCAAGTGCGGCCGGTCAATGATCAAGGTGTTTTGGGCCTAGGACGGATAGTAAAGAAGCTCAACACTACCGCAAGCGTGATGATGATTGGTGCCCACCCGGACGACGAAGATTCCGCACTTATCGCGTATCTCGCTCGGGGAGAGAATGCACGGACCGCATATCTAAGCCTAACGCGGGGTGACGGCGGGCAAAATATAATCGGTCCGGAATTGTTTGAGTCGCTCGGTGTAATACGCACCGAGGAATTGCTGCAAGCCCGGAGGCTCGATGGCGCGGAACAATACTTTACTCGGGCATTCGATTATGGATTTTCTAAGACACTAGCCGAAGCAAAGCAGAAATGGGATGAAAAGATCATTCTGTGCGATGCCGTACGTGCCATCCGGCAATTCAGGCCGATGGTCGTCATTTCCCGGTTTTCAGGCAGTCCGGCTGACGGACACGGCCAGCATCAGTTTGCAGGTTACATTTCGCCGATCGCCGTCAATGCGGCCGCCGATCCACAGCAATGTCAACTTTCGGGCCCGGCCTGGCAAGTGTTGAAATTTTATGTAGAACAGGGATTCGGAGCCGGCGACACCGCAACGCTTAAATTGAACACAGGTCAATATGATCCGATGCTCGGCAGGACTTATTTCGAGATCGCAATGGAAGGCCGCAGCCAGCACCGTTCACAGGGTGAGGGCAGGATCGAGTTTCATGGTGATCAATTTTCGGGTCTAAATCTCGTCGACAGTAAAGTTCCGCCCGTGGTCGGCAAAGAAACGAGCCCATTCGACGGAATCGACACCTCTCTAACAGGGATTACTGCCTTAGCCAAATTACCGAAAGGGCTTGCCGAAGATGAGTTGGCGGCAGCTCAACGTTCGGCGGAACAAGCTTTGAACGAAGGATTTAAGGCTGACCGGAGCATGCTGATCTCGCTACTTGAGCAGCACAGTAGGAACTCCATGGCCGCGATGACAAAGATCGTTCCCGGAACCGACGCGGAATCTCTGCGGAGGCTGGGTATCCTCACGCCGGGTTGGACATACCCCGACCTTGCACTTGAAAAAGCTTATGGTATCAAGGTAGATGCCTTGATCGATAGGGAAACCGTAGTGCCGGGCGAGAGCGTACTCGTTGCTGTAAAGACCTACTTACAAGATGAAAGCGAACTCGAAGTTAAGGCAACGGTCTTAAATGTCCCATCCGGCTGGCAGGTCACAAAAGCTGAGGAACCAAAAGAGAATAATGCGGCCTTTAACCGGCGCGAGACTGCTGACAATGTCGCTTTCTTTATGGTAAAGATCCCTGCAAATGCCAATATTACTCAGCCATACTGGCTTAGTAATCCGCGCAAAGGCGACCTGTATTGGTGGCCGAGCGACGGCATGCTGCCTTTTGATCCTCCCCTGATCACCGCCGACGTTAAGGTACGTGGTAACGGAATCTCGATCACAGCGAGTGCGACGGCCGAATTCCGATTCGCCGATCCGTCACGCGGGGAGATAAGGCGTGAACTGAACGTCGTGCCTGCTATTTCTGTTAGTGTGGACAACGACCTCATGATGGTGCCGCAGAGCGATACGCCGCAAGTGCGAAGGCTGACGGCAAATATTACCAATAATTCAGACAAACCTGTTTCGGGCGTTGCCGCTCTGAATATTAATGCGGCCGGTGACTGGAAATACTCTTCGGGCTCGCCGTCATTTTCACTAAAGACGAAAGGTGAAAAGACAAGTGTTGCCTTTGATATTACAATTCCTGCTCGAACAAAGGCTGGTATTTATAATATTTTCGCAAACGCGTTGGTTGGCGAGGCTCTTGCCGTCCAGACGATGCATACTGTGTCGTATCCACATATCCAGACCCACCGGTTTTACACTCGGGCAGAGACTACGGTTAACGTTCTCGACATAAAGTCCGCCGCGGTAAATGTTGGCTACATCATGGGCAGCGGTGATGAAGTACCTGAGGCGATCAGGCAGATGGGGATGAATGTGTCGTTGTTAGAGGAAAAGGATCTGGCTTCCGGCGACCTCGCCCGATTTGACACGATCGTGGTCGGCATCCGTGCCTCCGAAACGCGGCCGGATCTTAAGTCAAATAACCAGCGGCTGGATTACGTGACTAACGGCGGCAACGTGATCGTTCAGTACCAACGTGGGAACTGGACCGCCCTCGCACCGCTTGCGGCGAACACGCAGGACAAGCAGGGAACCACCGCAGGCTCGATCGCGCGTGTTGTCGATGAAAATGCAAAGGTTACGATACTCCAGCCCGGTCATCCCGCGTTCAATTTTCCGAACAAAATAACGGACTCAGATTTTCAGGGTTGGGTGCAGGAGCGTAATGCTTATAACCTAGTGACCTTTGACGAAAGATATTTGCCTTTGCTCGAATCGCACGACGCGGGTGAGCAAGAAAACAAGGGTGGCCTCGTTACTGTGCAGATCGGGAAGGGGACATGGACGTATTGCAGCTATTCGTTTTTCAGGCAATTGCCTGCGGGCGTTAGCGGAGCATACCGGCTGTTTGCCAATCTGCTTAGCTTGCCAAAATCTCCGAAATGATCGTGTCCGCCGATTGAGCGAACATAAAAAGAATTAAGTCCATTGAGTTTTTGGGGTGATCCGCCGTGTTTCGATCAATCGATCACCACCAGCACGTCACCGGCACCGACTGTCGCATCGTGGTCGGCGAGTATTTCCGATACCACACCGTCCTTTGGAGACTTAAGTTCGTTTTGCATTTTCATCGCTTCGACCACGATCACTCCGTCGCCCTTATGCACCTCCTCACCTACACTCACCAACACACGAACAACCTTTCCGGGCATCGCTGTTTTGATCTCGGCTCGGCCGGCTTCGCTGGCTTCGCCGGAACTGGATCCGCGAAGCCGTTTTGGATCGAATAGTTTAACCTCGACAGTTCGCCCATTGATACTGACTATCGATGACCCGCTCGAAGTTGGAGAAACGTGCACTAATGAGTTGTTGGACCCATCACGAAGCAGAAAGAGCCCGGGCTCGGGGTTCGAAACATGTAGCAAATACTCACGACCATCTATTACTGCTGACAGCTTACCGTCAGTTTCATTGAGTTCGACGATCTTCTTTGTGTCTGAAACTTCGGCTTGTAATTTCATAGGAAAAAACCAACTCTCTTACTTGTTCGGCTGAGGTGTGATCCTAAGATAAGGTTTGACCTCGTTCCAGCCCTTCGGGAATTTTGCCTTTGCGTCCTCGTTAGAAACTGCGGGGACGATTATACAATCCTGTCCGTCTTCCCAATTTACAGGGGTCGCGACACTATAGTTAGCCGTTAGTTGAAGACTGTCGATAACGCGGAGCAGTTCTGCGAAATTACGACCGGTGCTTGCCGGATAGGTAAGCATTAATTTTACTTTTTTGTCCGGCCCGATCACGAAAACCGACCGAACTGTGAATGTATCGCTGGCATTCGGGTGGATCATGTCATAAAGATCCGAAACCTTTCGGTCGCTGTCTGCGATCATCGGAAAATTTACAGCGGTTCCCTGCGTTTCCTCGATGTCCTTTTCCCAGCCGATATGGGAATCCAAAGGATCGACACTGAGGCCGATCACTTTGACATTTCGCTTGTCAAACTCAGGTTTGAGACGGGCCGCCATTCCGAGCTCGGTCGTGCAGACCGGGGTGTAATCTTTCGGGTGCGAAAACAGGACTCCCCAACTGTCGCCTAACCACTCGTGAAAGTTGATCGTCCCCTGTGTCGTTACTGCTGTAAAATCAGGAGCGGTATCGCCTAATCGGATAGCCATAATAATATTTCCTCCAAAGTTTGAAAGTTCATTGTATCAAATCAAAAGGGAAGCTGTGATCGTCACTCGGTGACTTCACTTTCGGTATCCGCATTGTCTGCGGTATGTCGTAAGCGGAGCAAATGCAGTTTCTTTTCGTCGGCCTCCAAGATCTCAATTTCGAGGCCACGTATAGTTAGCTTTTCACCAACTTTTGGGACATAACCGGCCTCACTCGTGACCATTCCGGCGACAGTATTGTAATCGTCGTCTTCGAGATCGATCTCAAAGATCCGCTCGACCTTGTCGACCTCAGTCGAGCCCAGCACGTCAAAATAGCCATCGTCACCCTCAATTATTTCGATGACTTCTTCTTGCTCAGTATCTTCGTCCTCGATCTCACCAACGATCTCTTCGATGATGTCTTCGACGGTCACCAGGCCGGCGACCCCGCCATATTCGTCAATGACGACCGCTATCTGAACGTGATTCTGCTGCATCGACTTGAGCAATTCGGCAGCTGTCTTTGTCTCAGGGACAAAGAACGCGTCCCGCATGATCGTTTCGACGGGATCCTCTTTACGTCCTGTCGCAAGTGCCGAAAGGAGGTCACGAACGTATAGAATGCCTTCGATGTTGTCGATGTTGTCTCGATAAACAGGCAGGCGTGAATATTTCTCTTCGATAATTACGTCGCGTGCGTCTTTGATCGCCGTTCCGGCGGCAACAGCGATGATCTCGGTCCGGGGGGTCATTATCTCGCCGGCGATCGTTTCACCGAATTCGACCATGGTCTCGATGAGTTCGCGATCCTCTTCTTCGAGAATGCCCTCTGCCTCGCCGACTTCCATAAGTGCCTGGAAATCCTCAGCATTGTCGTCACCATTATCATCCGAGTCAGGGGCATCAGAGAGTTCAATCTTACGCGCCGCAGCTTTCGTGCGGTTCCGCGTGGCGATGGGTTCGACGAAGAAAGAAACGATCGAATATACAGGTCGGATCGCGGGGAGCAGGAACAACAGCTTTCTTTCAGTGTTTTCACGAACTAGGAACCGCGGTACGATCTGCCGGAGGACAACCGTTGCGGCAAGGCCGATCGCTAGAGAGACGAAAAGTGTCCGAAGCTTGCCGGGTACGTAAAACGACACGATCACGGTTAGCAAAACCGTAAACGCGATCAACAGAACCTGGATCGTCGAAGATATCGCAAATCGAAATCGCGGACGGTTTTCCAGAATTTCACGCAGAAACTGGACCGACTTTCTTTGTTCAGCAAATTCTTCATCCGCAGAAATTCGCCGGAGGCTGACATCGGAAAGGTGTGAAAATGCAAGGTCGATCGTAGCGAGGAAGACCAGGGCGATCAAAATGATCAACGCTACGACTATTTCAGTTTCCATATTTCGATGATTTTACTTTGTTTTAATGGGTTCGCAAAAGCGTTAGCAAGATCGATCGGCGCGCTTCAATTCATGATCGGGACGAGGAGTTTCTCGATATCGTCAACGAGATCTTTGTCAAAAGCTCCGAGAGCGTTCCTTGCGGTTAAGTCCCTGAGCAATCCGCGGGCCCTTTCCAGCGTTGCTTTTGCCTGAGGCAACTGACCCAAGGCGATCTGCATTTTCCCGACGCTCTTAAGCGATTGGGCGAGATCACGGGTGGCACGGGTATTTTGTGCATCACCGGCCGAAAGTCTTTCAAAAATGACCGCAGAATTCATGTATTTGAGAAGAGCGTCAGCGAAATCCCGATTTTTTTCGCTGGCGTCGCCCGTGCGGACATAAAGCACGGCCAGATCACGCTGATAAACCGTATTTTTGGATTCCTTTTCGATGAGATCGGTGAAGATGGTTTCAGCAGACTTCAGATTCTCGCTCGCCTCTTTCATATTGCCAAGCTTTCTCAGTGCATTTCCGAGCAGTGAGTACGAACGGGCTAGATTGTGCTTTGCCTGAAGATCTGCTTTGTCGAGTTCTAGAGCGATCTTTGCCGTGCTTAAAGCGGATCGGGCCGATCGCAATGAAAGTTCCGGCTGTGTTTCGCTGTAAATACTGCAGGCCATCGAATACACGAGCCAGACTGACGATCGGACATCTGAAACATTTGGAAGCTCTTTCGATAGGGCTTCAGACATCAGGATCGAATTCTCAATATTTTGTTCCGCCTCCGGCTGTCGGCCATCCCAGGATTGCGCATTTGCGAGGTAGGTGGTTGCTTTTATTTTCAGGAGCTTCGTTTTAACGTTTTCAGGGTCTAAAGAGGAGAGAAGATCGATCGACCCCGTAAATATGGGTATTGCAGACTCATATTGGTTATTAAGCGAATAGATCTGACCATAACCGACTCGTGCCTCGACTGCGGCAAATCTGGTTTCAACGGTTTCATCCCCATTCTTGTTCAACTCTGCAAAAAGCTCATTTGCTTTCTCAGCGTCAGCGATCGCTCCTGACACATCACCCTGCCGGTTCCGTATGGCACTTTTTGTTGAGAGATTCTGAGCAAGACGAAATGTATTTTCGGTCGAGGGCGACAGAGTTGCACGGATCGAGGCGGCCTTTTCAAAACTAGCTATCGCACCTGCAAGGTCATTCAGATTGGGCCGGTCGATGTTACCTTGCAGATCACCGATCTTTTCGTATGCCGATGCAAGTTCAGCCAT
>JBGAVK010000043.1:0-24531 GCA_044228165.1 Pyrinomonadaceae bacterium
ACGATCACCCATCGCAACATCATCTGGACGCCCGAGGGCGAAGGCGGCAAGGCTGAGACTTTTTGGACACGCAGCATTCACATGCTAGAAAAGCGCGGCGGTAAATGGCAGGTCGTCAGCAACGCCGGACATGACATGGACGATTACATGATGCTCGGCTATCTCGAAAACGACTGGAACAATGCGGGCATCAAGAAGGACAAAGCTTGGTTCGAAAAGAACTATGCTTCGGACTACACAAGCGTCAGTAGCCGGGACGGAAAGATCTATAACAAAGCAGAGGACATCGCGACATTGAATGAGGCAGGCGGCGATGAATCGGTGGAAATGTCAGACCTCACTATTCGTATCGATGGTAATACGGCGATCGTCAACGGAGTTATCCGTGCGAAAGGAAAGGACGACAAGGGTGTAGCATACGACCGCAAGATCCGTTATACCGACACATGGATCAAACGCGACGGCCGCTGGCAGGCGTGGGCGACCCAGGGAACTCGAATGCCATAAAGATCGGACTGTGATACAGCGTAATGAAGAAGGCGGCCGCGGCCGCCTTTTTTAGTTTGAGTTGGATGTAACGCCCTGACTAACATAGGGCTCTTGCAAAAATATCTACATCGTCAACGGAATAGTGACATCCCTCGTTGGTAAGAAGGGCGGCGGTTAGATTCCAGCGCCGTGACATTTCTTGAACTTCTTGCCTGATCCGCAGTAGCAGGGATCGTTTGGTTTTACCTTTGGCTGGTCTCGGACAAACGGGGTGTGTCTCGCGGCTTCGGCTCCGGCGGCTTCGGCTCCTGCCATCGCTCCGGTGAAAGCCATACCGGCTGCCTGGCGGCGGGCACGCTGCATCTCAAGGCGTTCGAGACGTTCGCGTTCTTCCTGCTCGTCGCGATCGACGATCTGCAGGTTAAAGAGTGCCTTTGTTGTGTTGGTGTCGATACGGTCGAGCATATCTTGAAACATATCGAACGACTGCTTTTTGTACTCGACGAGCGGATCCTTTTGGCCGTACCCGACGAGTCCGATGCCCTGTTTGACATGGTCTATCGAGAGAAGGTGATCCTTCCACTGCGAGTCGATAATGTTGAGCATGATGTAGCGCTCATAGGCACGCAGCGACTCGGCCCCCGCCTGCTTTTCCTTTGCCTCGTAGCTGGCGATCGCCTTTTGCCAAATGGCGTTCTCGATCTCGTCAGCGTTCATTCGTTTGAAATCAACACCCGCGTCCCTTGCCGGGTCGATCGCGTAAATACTCTCGATCTCTGCTGCGAAGGTGTTGATGTCCCAATTCTCAGCACCAGCCTCGGAACTCAGCATACTGTGGGTCAGATCGTGAAGCAGGTCTTTTGCAACGCCGTTTTCGCCTAACAGATATTCACGATGCTCGGGTTCGAACATCAATTGACGACGAAGGCCATAGATTGTTTCACGCTGACGATTCATAACATCGTCGTATTTGAGAACGTGTTTGCGAGTCTCGAAGTTGCGTGCCTCGACGGCTTTTTGGGCCCTTTCGATCTGCCTCGAAACGGTTTTCGATTCGATGGCGACGCCCTTTTCCATACCCAGCCATTCCATCATCGAGCGAACCTTGTCTCCGGCGAAGATTCGCATCAGATCGTCTTCAAGCGAGAGAACAAATCTCGACGAACCCGGGTCACCCTGACGGCCCGCTCGTCCGCGAAGCTGGTTGTCGATGCGGCGTGATTCGTGGCGTTCGGTGCCCAGAATGTGCAATCCGCCAACCGCCGTCACAGCTTTGTGCTCCTCGGCGACCACGGCTTTGGCTTTTTTAAGCTGTTCGGCGAACTGCTCTTCTGTAGCCTCGTCCGGGTTGATCTCCATTCGCTTGAGATAGTCGCGAGCGAGGGCGTCGGGGTTGCCGCCAAGCAAAATGTCGGTTCCGCGGCCCGCCATGTTGGTAGCGATAGTGACAGCGCCTTTGCGGCCCGCTTGGGCGATGATCTCGGCTTCCTGTTCGTGATACTTAGCGTTTAGAACCTTATGCGGTACGCCGATGGCTTTCAGCTTTTCAGCGACAAGCTCCGAGTTTTCGACCGAGACCGTACCGACCAGTACCGGTCGGCCTTCGGCGTGAAGTTCCTTGATCTCTTCGACGACGGCATCCCATTTTTCAGGCAGCGTGCGATAGATCATGTCCGATGAATCGACGCGAACCATCGGCTGATTGGTTGGGATCTGAACGACGTCTAGGCTGTAAACCGTGCCAAATTCCTCCGCTTCAGTTTCGGCGGTACCTGTCATACCGCCGAGTTTTTCATACATTCGGAAGTAATTCTGCAGCGTAATAGTTGCGAGCGTTTGATTCTCGCGTTCAATCTTAACGCCTTCTTTTGCTTCGACTGCCTGATGAAGGCCATCTGACCAACGGCGGCCCTGCATCAATCGGCCGGTAAAATCGTCAACGATGATCACCTCGCCGTCCTGAACGACATAATGGTGATCAACCTTGTAGAGGGTATGAGCCTTGAGAGCCTGTTCGACGCAATGGAGCAGGTCCATATTTGCGGGGTCGTAGAGGTTCGAAACACCTAAAAGCTTTTCGCATTTGGAAACCCCCGCTTCTGTAAGTACGGACGAGTGGTTTTTCTCGTCAAGCAGATAATCGCCGGTCGTAACCTTAGTCTCTTCATCTTTGTGTCCGCGTTCGAGGTGTGGGATAATCTCGTTCGCCGTAAAGTATTTGTCCGTCGCTTCGTCCGAAGCACCGGAAATAATGAGCGGCGTGCGGGCTTCGTCAATGAGGATCGAATCGACTTCGTCTATGATCGCAAAGTAATGATCAGGTTGAACGAGCGACTCGACATCGAATTTCATGTTATCTCTAAGATAATCAAAGCCGAATTCATTATTAGTTCCGTAAGTGATGTCGCAGGCATATGCATCCTTTCGCTCGACGTCATCCATATCGTTCTGGATACAGCCGACGGTGAGGCCGAGGAATTTGTGGATCTTGCCCATCCACTCGGCGTCGCGTGAAGCGAGATAGTCATTGACCGTCACGACATGCACACCCCGGCCGGTCAATCCGTTGAGATATGACGGAAGGGTTGCGACAAGCGTTTTGCCTTCACCGGTTCTCATCTCTGCAATTCGGCCCTGGTGCAGGGCGATACCGCCTATCATCTGAACGTCGAAGTGCCGCATTCCAGTAACACGCCGCGAGCCCTCGCGAACTGTCGCGAATGCCTCTGGCAGGATTTGGTGAAGTACTTCCTGCTCGGCCTTTCGTCGCTCGTCGTTATCGTCAATGCCCTCGAGAGCACTAGCGATCATCTGTTTGAATTTAGGTGTCTGGGCTTTTAATTCATCGTCCGAAAGCTTTTCTATCTTTGGCTCCCAGGCATTGATCTCGGCTATGATCGGCTTAACATTCTTAAGGAAGATGTCACTCGACGACCCAAAAATTTTCTTGACTAATTTATCTGCAAAACTATTAACTGCCATGTTTCTCCTGTGTCGGAACGCAGGCTCTCAGCCTGCGATCGATTTATCGGATTTTAACACGCAGGCTAGCAGCCTGCGTTCCGACGAAAATGGCGAGTATCTGGAAAGGAAGATCGATCCGCTCGCCGCTACTTTACGTCTTTAGCAAGCAACGGACCAAGGTCGGCACGGGCGAAGTTAGTTAAGACCACTATGTAAGCAAGCGGACTGTGGGTGGATCTATTCGCTGATAGATCGTTTTTGGCTGAGCTCGATCGAAAAGCCTCTCGGCCAATAGCCGGAGCAGGCATTTCGCAAAGCGAGGTAAGTGAATCAACGGTCTTGAAATTTGCCAGAAAACGTTCGACCGACCGAGTTATGTGTCCGTCAGTTTCGGCCGACGGACTTGAAGACGGTTCGGCGGCGGAACTATCGGGTTTCTTGTCGAGATTTTCGGATACCTCGATCTCGTCCTTTACATCAAACTGCCTCGCCATCGCAGCTTGGGCGAGCACTTGCGGAGTTGCTCCGGCCAGCACAAGGCCGAGATAAACGCCTAGTGTCGCGAGGACGAGGATAGAGTTTTGAGGTTTTCGCGTCGTCAAGGCTATTTTTTGGCTGTATTATTTAATGGCCGAACCGGAGCAGTGCCGTTCGGTTGTTTGGGTTTTGCCTTTTCTTCAGCAAGTTTTCGCTGGATCATCGGCAATAAGATCTCTTTCGGAGCCAGGAATCGAAGGATCACCTTTTTCCCAACGACCTCTATCTTAGCATTTTCCAATAAGACAAGGTCATCTTTATCGTTTTGGTCGGCTCCGGGGCCGGATTTCTCCTTCTTGGCAAGAGCGATCGCGAGATCAAGATTACTCTTGATCGAATTTGCCCGCATATCAGTCTCGAGGTCAGATTCGAGCACGGCGTTCAAGGCTGTCGCATCCTGGCTCAGAGTCAAACTCAGATCTTTTCCAGTTAGATCCTCGAGGATCTTGAGGCGCCCGCTGTCGTTGATCGCTTCGATAGTGGTTTTTAGGACTTCGATAGTCGTTTTGTCAGAACTCTCAGCCTTTACGATCTTAAAAGATCCTTTGTCGAATTTTCCGTCCTTATTGAGTTTTCCTTTTGCACTGATCGAGAATTGCGAATCGAGCCGGTACTGGTTCTTGTCGATCAGATCATTGACATAATTGCTGAGGTCAACGAGTGGACGGTTATTTATTGCATTCGGATCGACGGGACCGGTCGGGTCGACCTTTGGATCGGTTTTGGGCGTCGTGTCTTCAGGCGTCGGCTTTATAGCCACGGTCGGGCCGCCTTCGTCTGTCGGGTTAGCCGGGTTGGCGGAGGGATTTTTCACTTTCCCCGGTCGAGGGCCCTTCTGCCTTCTAAAGATTGGATTCGCAACTGTCGGATTGCCGGCACTGGTACTGCTGTTGTCAAAACCGGACGGCAAGTCACCAGCAACTACATTTTCCTTTTGTTGAGGATAATTAGGCTTAGTATCGATCAGGCTTCCGCCGGTCGATGGTGAAGTATATGGAATTCCCGGAGCGATACCAGGAGAGGTCATGTTGCCGAGGTCGTCCATCGACATCGCATTGAACATTGCCGTCTCAGGGTTGGCGACCTGAAAATAGCCTGCCGGATACGAAAGGGGGGGCGTAACTCCGGTAACATCGACAAACGTAATGTCGGCGTCGCCGAGGTCGGTATGCTCGTAAACCTCATCAATATATTCACGGTCGGTGCCAAAAAGCATGCTTCCTACGTACACAGTATCGAGTACCTGACAAACGCTACCGACAAGCGGACTGTCACAGCCTTTCATAGTGATAAGCGAAGTCTGAGCGACCAGCAGGATCGCAAGGACATTACCAACTGCTGAGATCGCAAGTATTTTTACGATGCGGGGCGTGAGTATCCAATTTTTGATCTCGTAATTATGAAACAGATCGCCCGCCTGCTGCGGCGTAGCGACCGGTTCCTGATTGTATAAAGGCTGCTCAAACATAAAAACCAAATAAAGTGTCTATCAATCGACTAAAAACTGCTCAGCGATTAGACGCTTTTGCCCTGCGATACGTTGCGAGGCAATTAAACATTCTAACACTATCCGGCAGCGAATAAAAGAATTAGACTTTAGGGGACGAAACAATTAACATCTCGCTTATGCCCCGAAACCGCAACAGAAACGGCCGCCGTGATCGAAGTGCAAAGTCAATTTCGCACCCCAGGGGTGAACGTAAAGATAAACGCTTTTTTGCAGGTGAAAGTTCCAAAACCCGAGTGGTCACGCCGCAAACGCCTCGGCAGATCCGTGCCGTAGAAAGGCTGCTTGCGGGTATCGGTGTTCCTGAAGCAAAGCCTTTCAAACCGGATAATTTCCAACTCGAGGCCTTGGCGGCGATCGAGACCGAAGACGTGCTCGTTACGGCTCCGACCGGCAGCGGCAAAACCTGGATCGCACGCGAAGAGATCCGCCGCCTGCTTGCCGCCGGAAAGCGTGCATGGTACACGACACCGCTTAAAGCCCTCACAAATTCAAAATATGCCGAATTCTCGCTTGAATTCGGGGCTGAGAATGTCGGGATACTTACAGGCGACCGCAAAGAAAACACAGACGCGCCGGTCATCGTAGGTACTACTGAGATCTATCGAAATCAACTCTTTGACGCCTTGAGAGAGGGTTTTGACGTGCGCGCGGATCTTGTGATCCTCGACGAAGCCCATTATCTTTCGGACGAAGAACGCGGCCACGTTTGGGAAGAGGCGATCATACTTTCACCTCCGAGGATACGTTTATTGCTGCTGTCAGCGACGGTTGGTAAGGCCGAGGAATTTGCCGCCTGGATCGAGGATATTCGAGGTTGCAAGGTGCGCGTGATCAAAGCAGGTCCGCGCCCCGTCGAACTAAGAGCGGCGTATCTCTCGCCGGATCTACAGTTATTTCCGCTGGTTGGCGACGACGGGAAGTATAACCGCGACCTCGACCAATTTACCCGGCAGAGGCAAACATTTAATCGCATTCGCCATCGTCGATGACCATTCAAAAAAAGGGGAGTGAACAATTGTTCACTCCCTTAAATTTACATTTCCCAGCCGAACTATTTAATTAGCTTGGCAACCAAAAGATCAATGTCCGCCTGAGGAACGAGGATGTCTAAAGTGACGTCCGTTCCTCTTGCGTCAAGCTTTGCACTCTTGAGCAATCGTCCGTACATCTTCTGATCGGGCTTTTTCGAAGCCGACATTAGGCTGCCGCCCATCGACTGGAGCACTTCCATCGTGTCTTTGAGCTGCAGTGCTTGATCTGCGTTGCCTGTGCGCGCCGCAATTTTAATAGCGGTTCCGACAGTAGTAACGTCTAACGAGCCGGAAACAAATTTGATTGCACCGACGCTTGTATCTAATGAATCGAATTCAGCCGGAAGCATCTGCGAAACGCCAGATGGCATCTTGACGGCGAAAGTCAGGATCGACGTTCCGCGCTGCGACAAAAAGCCACTGACCTCGGCATTTACGTGAGTGTTTCCGGCCAGCGTGGTTCGAACTCTGTCCACACTCCCGATAACGATCGTGCTGCGGTCAAGGGCGGCTACTGCGACGTCCCTGTTAAAGCTTCCGAGAGCTTTGTCAGCGATGCTTTTAACCTTAGCATTCGTAGAGGCAGAGGGCGTCTTCTGAGCGACATCCTTAGGCGAAATAATAAAGATGGTCTTGTCGCCGGCGGCTTCTTCGCGAAAGACGTCCTTTGCTGCGACCCTTGCCGCTGTAATTATCGCAGTTGAATTGATATCGCCGCTGGCAATGGCGACAGGCTCTATGTCTGTCTCTTTTTCAGAGATCGCTTTGAAGGCGACGCCGACGGCTATCTGATCGAATTTTCTAAGGTCGATGCCGGTCTTGCTTTCCATATTGGCGACTTCCGACATTATGTGGCCGAGCATCGGCTGATTGGCAGAGAGCACCTTTGGCAGAGCGTCGTTGAAAAATCTTTTTGCGTCGAATATCGCTACGCCATCGGACGCCGGCAGCACCGACACCAAGCGAGCCGCCTCGCGTCTTTTCGCTCTGGCTGATCGTGCGTCGACCGCCGCAAATGCGAAAGTGTTTAGTAACAGGACCGCGATCGCGGCTATCGACAAAATTCTAATTCTCATTCAATTTCCTCAACTTAATAAAAACTAGTTGATCTTCTAACGATAACAGATGCCGGAATGTTCGTGAATAGTTTGCTGCTAATCCTTAGAATCTTCACCGCAAAGGCACACGGACGCAGAGAAACCGATCGTCCCTCCAGTAATTCATCTCTCTCTTATATTTCCTCTTAGCGTCTTGGCCCCACTGAGGTCCGGATCCTTAATAACCTCGAATTCGAACCGCAGTTCCTTTCCCCGAAATATAAAGCTCAAATACTGTTCCCAAAACTTACGTAGGAAACGCAATTTGTAGTTCTTTTGATCCAGATTAACTAGAAACTCAATTCCAAACAGCTTCCACAAACTTAGAAGGGAGATATAGCACGCAACCGGCCTAAGCTGAACATCGGTGTAAAAATCGAACACCTGCCGCCCTGCCATAAAAGTGTTAAATGTATAAGAATTAATATGGTTACGGTGGGTCGGGTCATTTGCCCAGTCAGGGTTTGTATAGTGCGGTGTGAGCAGTTTGATCCGTCCGCCGGGCCGGGTAACGCGGTGCAGCTCCCCGATAAATGCCATCACGTCCGGCACATGTTCGACGACGTGGTTTGAAACAACGAGGTCAAATTCGTTGTCCGGAAACGGATAGGGAATGTCGCCAAGATCGTGGATGACGTCCGCTGCTGTGCGCGGATTATTGTCGAGGCCGATAGCACCATCCGTTTTATTGGCCCCACAGCCGACATCCAGGATCTTTGTCATTGCCGATTAAGTTAGCATAAATAAGTGTTTAGGGGCGAGGGACAAGGGACGAGAGCCAAAATTGATCTCACTTGTCCCTCGACCCTCGTCTCTTTTCGCTCAAATAGAAATGCCACAACAACCTCGCCGCGACCGAACGAAACGGTCGCCAGCGTTCGGCGATCTCAATGAATTCATCCGAACCCGGCCTTTTCTCAGATCCTGTCAACTTCTGATACGCCGCATGGAGTGCAATATCACCGCGCGGCATCACGTCCGGCCGGAGCATCGCCATCAGCAGATAAACGTCGCTAGTCCATTCGCCGACACCTTTGAGCTTGGTGAGTTCGGCTTTTACCTCAGTGTCGGCTAACAAATGCAGATTATCGAGGTCAATGCGGTTTTCTATCACGGCTTCGGACAGATGCCGTGCGTATGCGACCTTTTGGCGGCTAAAACCAATGATCTTGAGGTCTGACTCGTTGATCGAAAGGAACCCGTCGGGCGTGACATTGCCGATCTGAGCCACTAGCTTTTCAAAACAGGCCTTTGCCGACGCGAGTGAAACTTGCTGTTCAAGGATGATATTGAGAAGCGTGCCAAAGCCTGTCGGGCGCGCCCACAGCGGCGGTGCTCCGTAAGTATTGTAAACAAACGCCATTTCCGCGCACTTTTGCGACAGCTTTTCACATGCACGCTTGATTTGACGGTCATCGAGGGGCTTGATCATGGTTTTTCCCCCACCTCGGTTCACTTGGTCCGGACCAGACCAAAAGTAAGATTGCTCAACGTGCGGCTTTCCTAATTTCCTCAACCGAATTTGGATCTTCGAGAGCGGACAGGTCACCAGGGTCTTCGCCAAGGTAGGCTGACCGGATGACGCGGCGCATTACTTTAGCGTTGCGCGTTTTTGGCAAAGCCGAGACGAGATGGATCTTTGATGGGGCGAGCGGTTTGCCCATATCTTTTGCGACGAGAGCTTTCAGTTCAGCTTCCAGCCGGTCGAGATATTTTCGGATCGCTGTCTGGTAGTCTCTATCGAGATGCGAGACTCCACCGACAGGAGCAAGCACCACGAAAGCGACCATCGCCGTTCCTTTTACTTCGTCCGGTACGCCGATGACAGCGGCCTCTGTTACTTGTGGATGGGCAACGAGCAGGCTCTCGACCTCCGTGGGGCCGACGCGTTTGCCGGCGACCTTTAGCGTGTCATCTGAGCGGCCGAGGATGAACCAGTGGCCGTCTTTGTCACGCATCGCAAAATCGCCATGGACCCAAATATCCTTGAACCGCCGCCAATACGTGTCGAGATAGCGTTCCTTCTCTTGCCAAAACCCGCGAGCCATTCCGATCCAGGGCTGTTTGATCACAAGCTCGCCGACCTTGCCAGCTTCAACCGAATTGCCCTCTTCGTCAAGGATATCGACATCCATTCCCGGGCACGGAGCGGGAAATGAACACGGTTTTATCGGCAGCAATGGGTTGCCCATCAGGATGCCGCCCGAGATCTCGGTGCCGCCGCTGTAGTTGATGATCGGCAGTTTCGAGTCGCCGACCTTTTCAAACAGCCACCACCACGGAGCCGGATTCCAAGGCTCGCCAGTTGAGGCGAATGCTCTCAGCGAACTTAGGTCGTGCTTCTTTGGCAGATCGTCACCGCAATTTGATAACGCTCGGATGAGCGTCGGCGAGATGCCGAGCACCTCGACCTTATGCTTTGCACAAAATTCCCACATCCGGTCAGGTTGTGGATAATCAGGTGCACCGTCATAAATGCAGATCGTCGCCCCGTTTATCAACGCCCCGTAGATCAGCCACGGCCCCATCATCCAGCCGATGTCCGTGTACCATGATATTCGCGTGCCCTTACCAACATCAGTCCCAAACGCCATATCCTGCGCCGCCTTGATCGGAAAACTCGCGTGCGTATGAGCGATGCCCTTTGGCTTGCCCGTCGTGCCGGAGGTGTAGAGGATAATGAGCGGGGCTTCGGCGGAGGTTGGTCCTGGTGGCGAATCCCAAAATTTTGTCCATCCACCCCCGTCAACTAACCCTTCAAAGTCGAGAAATTGATCCTTGAAGTATTGTGAGGCGTCGCCTGCCTTCAACGACCCGATTTTCTTTACGACGAATACTTTTTCCATCGTCGGGCATTTAGCAACCACTTCTTTTGCAATCGCGAACGTATCGATGTCTTTTCCACGTCGCCGAAAACCGTCGCAAGTGAAGAGAGCACGGGCACCGACCGCATTCATCCGAGCCGCTATCGCCGAAGCGCCGTAACCTGAAAAAACAGGAACTGCTATAGCACCCACATGGGCGATAGCGAGCAGAGCGATGATAGTTTCCGGAACCATCGGTAAGTGAATTCCAATTGCATCGCCAGGTCCAAACTCGAGTGCTCTCAGGGCGGCAGAGCAACCTTTAACCTCATGTGCGAGTTCTGCATAGGTCAACGTATTTGGGATTGGTCCTTTTCGCAACCAAAACGAAACATGAATGTTCGGACCTTCATCCTCCCAAATCACCGCCGGCTGGTCTTTCATTTCGTCCGTCTGCCAGCGGTCCAGGCACATTTCGGTGATGTTCAATCCTGCTCTAGCGGGGAACCCAGTCGCTACCGCTCCCGGTTCTGACCCGGCGGCGAACCACGTTGGGAATTCGATGCCGTCCGTCGTGTCGAGCAGCTTTTCGTATGGCGGGTCGAATTTGATGTCAAGAAAACGCAAAACCTCGGCAGTAAACATCTCGACATCGTTTATCGAATACGCATAAAGCTCATCCCAGGTCGCGACGCCGACTTGCCGCATAAATTTTGTAAGCTGGGCACGCTCGATGACCTCGGGCGTGGGCGTCCAGGCAATGGGCTGATCTTCGAGGAGGTTTTGGTCGTTCATAAAAAGAGCTTGCCCGCGAATCACGCTAAAAGACGCGAATAAAACCAAAAGCGGCAAGAAAAATTCTCTTACATTCGTGTCATTCGTGCAATTCGTGGCAAAATATCCGAAATGACTGAGCAGGAAACAAGTATTGGTTTGCCGGGGAATCTGTTTGCGGGCAAGACCGCGATCGTTACGGGGGCTTCGCGGGGCGTCGGGCGGGCAACGGCTTTGCGGCTGGCTGAGGGCGGAGCGAATGTTGTAATCAATTATCTGAGCAGCGATCTTGAGGCGCAGGACACTGTCAATCTGTGCATAAACAAAGGTGTCGGGGCGATCGCCGTTCGGGCCGATGTTTCGGACTACGCGGGTGCGCAGGAGATCGCAAAACAAACACTCGAAAAGTTCGGTCGGGTCGATCTGCTCGTTTGCAACGCCGGTGTCTGGGACGGTGCTCCGATCGAGGACATGAGCGAGGAGCTCTGGAACAAGGTCATCAACACCAATCTCAAATCAGCGTGGGCGATGACAAAGGCTTGCGTTCCGGCGATGAAAAAGCAGCATTCCGGAGCGATCGTGTTAGTGTCCTCGACCTCGGGGCAGCGTGGCGAAGCCAATTATTCGAATTACTCGGCCTCAAAAGGGGGGCAGATCGCGTTTACTAAAGCTCTGGCCAGCGAACTATGTCCGCGGATCCGCGTCAACGCCGTCGCTCCCGGCTGGATCGAAACCGCGATGGTGCGGCCGGCATTCGATGATAAAGATTATGAAAAAAGTGTGATCGACTCGATCCCTTTGAAACGTATTGCCACGACAGATGATATTGCGCTGGGAATATGTTTCTTGTTGTCTGATTGGTCACGCCATATAACAGGCGAGATCATGAATATCAACGGCGGCGCGGTACTTTGCGGATAAATTTTCTACAAAATGTGACGCCGGACACATCAATATTCTTCTTTTCGTGATATGCGGTATATTACGGGCCTTCATCGGCCGAATCCGCATATGAACATCAACAGCCTCAGCGAATATCAAAGCCACTACGCCGCACTGCCGGCGAGTTCGTCCTACGTCGAAAATTTGGTCGGAAACACCCCACTGCTCGCGATCCACTTTCATTATAAGGGCAAGCGGCGGACGATCTTTGCAAAAGCCGAGCATCTCAATCTTTCCGGCAGCATCAAGGACCGGATGGCATTTCACATACTCAAAAACGCTTATCGCGACGACGCGATCCGAAAGGGCGACATTATTGCTGAGGCAACGAGCGGGAATACCGGCATTTCGTTTTCAGCCCTCGGCCATGCCTTTGGAAATCCTGTTCATGTTTTCATGCCGGACTGGATGAGCAGCGAACGGATCTCGCTGATCAAGAGCTATGGTGCGGCGGTGACGTTAGTCAGCCGCGAAGAGGGCGGTTTTGTCGGTAGCATCGAGATGGCTGACGCGTTCAAATATGAACATGGACGGGTCTTTCTGCCGCATCAGTTCTCTAACCTTGCAAATCCCGAGGCACATTATCTGACAACCGGGCCGGAAATTTGGGAGCAGCTAAAAAGTGTCGGATTTGAGCCGGACGCTTTTGTCGCCGGTGTCGGTACAGGAGGAACGATCATGGGCACGGCGGCCTATTTCCGCGAAATGAACCCCGCGATCAAAATGTATCCGCTCGAACCCGCCGAATCGCCAACCTTGACGACGGGGCATAACGTCGGCTGCCATCGCATTCAAGGGATCTCGGACGAATTCATCCCAGCTATCTGCGATCTTGCGAAACTCGACGAGGTGATCAGTGTTTCTGACGGCGATTCGATACTAATGGCTCAAAAGCTGGCAGCACACCTCGGGCTTGCTGTCGGTATTTCATCGGGAGCAAATTTTCTCGGTGCACTACTCGCACTGGAGAGGTTAGGAAAAGAGGCGATCGTCGCGACTGTGTTTTCTGACGATAATAAAAAATATTTGAGCACCGACCTCGTTAGGGAGGAGCCGATCAAGGACGGCTATCTTTCCCCGGATGTCGAGCTTTTTGGTTACCAAACGATCCCGCGCGTCGCGAAGATGACCTAGACCCCCAGAGTAAATGGCCCTTCCATCAGGCAAACTTGACAATGCCATAAGAAACAGTTGAATCTCTTTATTATTTTGAGCGAGAGATCAACACCTACAGTAATGAAATTTGGCGGCACGACCGTATGCGACGTGGCCGCATTCGAACGTGTTTTTCATATCGTATCGACACAAATGGATAGGCATCCGGTCGTTGTTGTTTCGGCGATGACAAAAGTGACCGATGCACTGCTAGCTGCATTTGACGTCGCAAAAAAGGGCGATTTTGCCGAAGCCTTTGCGGCGCTCGAGCCTCATCTCGAGCGCCATGAAGAGGTCTCGCGACATTTTCTTGTCGCCGATAAGCCCAATGCGTTCAACGGCGAACTCGAGTTTGCCCGCGGTGAGCTTGCTGATCTGCTGATGCGGGTATCGCGGCGTTCGCTCCCGCTCTCGATGCTCAAAGACGCGATCGTCAGCTATGGCGAGCAATTGTCATCACGTCTTCTGGCCGAGGTTCTGAAATCGAAAGGTGTTGCTGCAAGACAGGTCGATTCTCGAAGGCTGATCGTCACCGATGATGAATATGGGGCGGCGACCCCGATAATTGACGAGACTAACGAACTTGTTCGGCTAGAACTCGAACCCCTTCTCGTAGCCCGTGAGGTGCCGGTGATGGGCGGGTTTATCGCGGCGAATCGGGCTGGCGAAACGACGACGTTAGGACGCGGCGGTTCAGATTATTCGGCGGCGATCGTAGCAGCGGCGCTCGGGGCGGACGAACTTCAGATCTGGACCGATGTTACGGGTGTTATGACCTGCGACCCCCGAATTTGCAGTGATGCCCGCACTATCCCGGTTCTCTCGTACGAAGAAGCGGCTGAGCTTGCCTACTTTGGGGCAAAGGTCTTGCATCCGAAAACGATCAAACCGGCGGTGGATAACTCGATACCTGTGCGGGTTTGCAACACCTTCGAGCCCGATGAGGTTGGAACCATGGTGCTCGACGACAGCGNNNAAGATAAAATCGATCGCTCATAAAAAAAACATCACCATCCTGCGGATCTCGTCGGCGCGGATGCTCGGCAGCTATGGCTTCATGAGCGCCGTGTTTCAGGTATTTGAGCGGTTTCGCACGGTCATCGACGTCATCTCGACCAGTGAGGTCTCGATCGCCCTTACCCTCGATAACACGGCTGAACTCGACAAGATCGTCACCGAACTCCAACGGCTTGGCGACGTTGAGGTCGATCCCGGTTATGCGGTGATCTGTATCGTCGGCGAGGGATTGCGCGCGTCGACCGGTCTCGCGTCTCAGGTATTCTCTGCAATTAAGGATGTGAATGTCGCATTGATCTCGAACGGAGCATCGAGCGTGAATTTGACGTTTGTAATAAAGGAAGAGAATGCCCCGGATGTGATCAAGCGGCTGCACAACGGATTTTTCTAATGGACGTTTTTGGACTTACAATGCGTTTGATGTCGATCCCGTCTGTTTCCGGTGACGAGGAGGCGGTCGGCCTTTGGCTTCGCGATCATCTCGAATCGCTTGGGTGGACAGTCGAGTTGCAGCCAGTTTCCGATACGCAGAACAATGTGATCGCCTATCTGAATGCCACACCCCGCGTTTGGCTCTCGACTCACATGGACACGGTACCGCCGTTCATTGCTCCATCAGAGGATGACGAGAACATCTACGGCCGGGGTTCGTGCGATGCGAAAGGTATAATTGCGGCTCAGATCACAGCCGCCGAGCTGTTGAGAAAAGAGGGAATTGAGGACCTCGGATTGCTTTACACGGTCGAGGAAGAGCGTGCTTCGACCGGGGCAAAGGTCGCGAACGATCACCCGATCGCGGCGAAATGCGAGTATCTGATCAATGGCGAGCCGACCGACAACGACCTTGCCATCGGATCAAAGGGCACGTTTAGGCTCACCATCAAGACAACCGGGAAAGCGGCACATTCGGCATATCCTGAGCAAGGTGAGTCGGCGATCGAAAAGCTGCTCGACATCCTCGAAGACATCCGCCACACAAAATTTCCGAACGACGAGTTTTTTGGCGAGACAACGGTAAATATTGGTACGGTCGAAGGCGGTGTTGCACTGAACGTCATTCCGCCGTTCGCCGAAGCCGGGCTGGCGATACGTCTTACAACTCCTCGCGAGCCGATCGAACAAGCTGTCAAGAGCGTAGTTCGCGACCGCGGCGAGATAGAGGTCTTGTCGTGCAGCGAACCTCAGCGGATGCTCGAGGTCGATGGATTCCGGCAAAAGGTTGTGCGATTTACGACGGACATCCCGCATTTGCCAAATTGGGGCACGCCGTTATTGCTCGGGCCCGGGTCGATTTTGGTGGCTCATACTAAGGATGAATTTGTGCTGAAGAAAGACCTCGAAGAAGCAGTGCAGTTGTATATTGGCTTGGTCAAAAAGCTGCTTGCCGGGAAATGACGCGCCGCCGATTTCATCGGATCTTATTTCTGCTGGCTGGAATTTACAATATCGGCTGGGGACTTTTTGTTGCTTTGGATCCGAACTGGCTGTTTCGTTTCGCCGGGATGGAGCCGTTGAATTATCCGGATGTATTCGCCTGCGTCGGAATGGTCGTCGGGCTTTACGGCGTTGTATATCTAGAGATCGCACGGCGGCCTGAGCGTGGATTTTTGCTCGCTTTGGTCGGTTTTGTGGGAAAGGTGCTCGGGCCGATCGGGATGATCATGCTCGTCTTGCAAGGAAAATGGAAGTCAGGTGCGTTGGTGATGAACATGACAAATGACTTTATCTGGTTGATACCGTTTGCGGTATATTTGTTCGATTCATGGCCATTTTTCAAAAAAGATCTGAAAGGAGGCTAACGTGAAAATTGCACTGATCGGTTACGGGGCGATGGGGCGGCTGATCCGCACGCTCGCCGAGGAAAAGGGCCATGAGATCGCCGTTGTCTTAGACGACACTGAAGCCGAAATGTCTGCGCCGGATCTTTCTGTGAGATTAAAAGACGTGGAAGTGGCGATCGATTTCACGGTTGCTGATGCGGTTAGACGTAATGCCGAGGCTTGCGTTATCGCGGGAATTCCTCTGGTTGAGGGGACGACTGGCTGGGGCGAACAGCGGGCTGAGATCGAGAGGATCATAAACGAGGGAAACGGAACCTTCGTATTCGGAGCGAATTTTTCGATCGGCGTAAATCTTTTTTACAGGATCGCGGATTTTGCAGCGGACTTATTTTCGAAGTTCCCCGAATATGAGACCTTTCTAGAGGAGCAGCATCATTCCCGCAAACTCGACGCCCCAAGCGGTACTGCGCTAAAAATAAAAGATATCGTCACCGAGCACATCAAAACGGATCTCACTGTGACGGCAACCAGAGCCGGAAATATCCCGGGTACCCACAGATTGGGATTCGACGGCCCGGCGGATCAGATCTTGTTGGAACACACGGCCAGATCCCGCGAAGGATTTGCTCACGGGGCAATAGCAGCCGCCGAATGGATCGTTGGAAAAAAAGGATTTTATGAATTCACCGAGGTGATCGGCGAACTTTCTCAAAGTTAGTAGATATTTCGAACAGGACGGACGTCGTAAACAGTATGGTTTATTAAATCTTGCTTATCCTGAATATCGCGTTCTATATGGGCATTCCGCGAATGAAGATCTGCTGTATTTCAAGCGAACAAGAAGCTGCGATGGCTATTTCGTTTGGTGCGTCAGCGGTCGGATTGGTTGGGGAGATGCCAAGCGGCCCGGGACCGATCGAAGATGAGTTGATCAGGACGATCGCGGCATCTGTGCCGCCGCCGGTTGCTACTTTTTTGCTCACGAGTGAACAGGCTGCGGATGGGATCATCGCCCACCACGGGCGGACATTGACAAACACTATCCAGATCGTTGACGAATTATTGGGGCGTGAATACGCCAAAATACGTGCCGCATTGCCGCACGTTAAAATTGTGCAAGTGATTCATGTTGTCGACGATAGTTCCGTGGCCGAGGCCGCCGAGATTGCTGAGTCCGTAGATGCAATATTGCTTGATAGCGGGAATCCCACGCTTGCCGTCAAAGAACTAGGGGGTACCGGGCGCCAACACGACTGGAAACTATCCCGAAAAATAGTCGAAACGTGCGGCAAGCCCGTTTTTCTTGCGGGCGGCTTAAACGCAGACAACGTCCGCGAAGCGATCGAAACCGTCCAACCGTTTGGGCTGGACATTTGCTCAGGTGTGCGCACCCACGGCAAATTGGATCCGCGAAAGCTCGAATCGTTCTTCAATTCCGTCAATAATTATTGATGAAAAGAGCACGATTCCCGCCGGTCGTGTTACGGCAATTCTTCTGTGCTAATCTGTGATAATTATGACGATGAAAATTGACTGGATGAGGGGTTGCGCGACAGCACTTGTAACGCCATTTAATACGGACGGGTCGGTTGATGAGGCGTGTTTTAAGAAGCTTGTCGGGCGCCAGATCAAAGCCGGCGTGAAGATCATGGTACCGTGCGGAACGACCGGCGAAAGCGTGACGATGGATGAGACCGAACGGCTTCACGTAATAAAGATGGCGGTCGAGGTTGCCAGAAAACATAGTGCTCATGTCATCGCTGGTACCGGCAGCAATAATACGGCCGCTACGATCGATTTTACTCGAAAGGCGAGGGAAGCCGGTGCAGATGCGGCCCTCATCGTAGCACCTTACTATAACAAACCTACGCAAGAAGGGATGTTTGCTCATTTTAGCGAGATCGCAAAGTCGGTAAAGGGCTTTCCGATAGTGCTCTACAATGTGCCTGCGAGAACTTCCTCAAATATTTCGGCCGCAACAACGATAAGACTCGCGGAAAAATACGAAAACATTGTTGCTACCAAAGAAGCGTCCGGAAATTATTCGCAAATAATGGAGATCATTGCGAACCGGCCAAAGAATTTCAAGGTGTTTTCCGGTGACGATGCCTCTACGTTGCCGCTTATCGCACTTGGTGCCGATGGTCTAGTCTCGGTCTGCTCCAACGAGATCCCAAAAGAAACCTCAAAGATGGTCGAGCATGCTTTGAACGGCTCGTTCCATTTTGCGCGAAGGATCAATTACAAGATATTGCCGCTAATGGAGGCTAATTTTATCGAGGCATCACCGGCACCGTGCAAATTTGTTATGAAAGAAATGGGCCTTTGCGGCGAAAGGCTGAGGTTACCGCTTGTCCCGGTCTCGAACGAGGCGCAGGCAAAGTTAAGGGCGGTCGTCAAAGAGGTACTTGGCAAATGAAAGCCGCCGCTGCGTCGGGCATTATAGCCTTGATCATCGTCGTTTCCTTTATTTCGGCCTCTGGTCAAGCGACAAAAATGTCTCGGGATGAAATAGACGTGCGTTTGGCGGTTGGGACTTGGGCAAATGCTGTCAAAAGCCGGGATCCACGGGTCCTCGACACACTTTTTGCCGACGACCTGTTTATCACGGATTACACGGGTGGCACTCGGGGAAAGAAAGAGGAGCTCGAAGTCCTAAAACCGTCCGACACAGTAAAAACCGTGTCAGTGACGAATGAGAATATTGTTGTTCGGATCTACGATAAGTCTAAGACTGCGGTTGTCACGGCAGTTGTAAAAATGGCGTTTGATATTGCGGGGAAGCCAAGTTCGATTACCATGCGATATACAAGCGTCTGGGAAAAAAGAAAAGGAATTTGGCAACTTGTTGTGCTGCAAACTGTGCGGGTCACCCCGCCAAAAACTTAATAACTTTAGATTATGGAATTCGACGATCTAAAAAGACCAGGCGGGACATCGGGCGGGATGATCGAATTTATTGTCGGACTTGCGATGGCGATCTCGGGAGCATATATGCTCGTCAACCGCGTTGTCGTCTCGAGCGGTTTCTGGAATTGGGGTGGTTACAACTCGTTCGGGTTATCGCTTGTCCCTCTTGTTTTCGGTATCGCATTCGTTTTCTTTAACGGCAAGTCGATCATTGGTTGGCTGCTTGTTTTTGTGAGCATAATTTTTATCGCATCCGGCATTCTTATGAATTTGCAAGTATATTTTCAACCGACCAGCCTCTTCAATACCGCGGTGATGCTGGTCCTATTTGCGGGCGGGATCGGGCTGATCGCACGAGCGGTCTTTACAGGACGGGATTAGATCTGAGGCAGTGAACAATTGTGAAATTACAGACAGAAATTGAGGATTTATTTGCAAAGACGGAGTTTGATGCCGGGGACCGTTCTCTATACGAGCGATTTAAGATCGCTCTCCGGTGCGGCGAGATTCGCTCGGCGGGGAAGGACGCGGATGGGAACTGGCATGCGAACACCTGGGTCAAGCAGGGCATTTTGCTCGGTTTTCGAATGGGCAAGATGGTGGAAATGTCTAAACCCACCGAAACACTTCAGTTTTTTGACAAGGATACATTCCCTTTGCGGCCGATGACTTTGGACGATGGCGTTAGGATCGTTATGGGCGGCAGCGCAATCCGTGACGGTTCATACGTTGCTCCTAGCGTTGTTGTGGTTCCGCCCGCTTACATTAATGTCGGCGCCTACGTAGATGAGGGGACTATGGTCGATAGCCACGCCCTCGTCGGGTCATGTGCACAGATCGGGAAGCGAGTTCATCTTTCAGCCGCAGCACAGATCGGTGGCGTGCTCGAACCTGTCAACGCAACGCCGGTGATAATCGAAGACGACGTTCTTGTCGGCGGTAATACGGGCGTTTACGAGGGCACTATTGTCCGCGAGCGATCAGTTTTAGCCAGCGGCGTGATCCTGACGCGTTCGACACCAGTCTTTGACCTGCCAAACGCACGCATCATTAGATCCCAGGACGGCAGTTCGCTCGAGATCCCCGCCGGAGCTGTCGTCGTCCAAGGCTCGCGTGCGGTCTCGAACGAATTCGGTAAACAAAACGGCCTATCGATCTATTGTCCGATCATCGTCAAATATCGCGATGACAAGACGGATGCCTCTACCAAACTCGAAGATTATTTGCGCTAGAGCAGACAAACGAGTGTGCTACTTTTTTAGGATATGCCGCAGATCGAAGTAATAGTAAATGCTGGTTCCGGCAGCGTACTGGACGGCCAGACGGATAAAACCCTGACGGAACGATTTATCGCACTCAATTTGCAGGCGAATATCCACCTCGCGAAAAGTGGCGCGGAGATCCCGTCACTTGCTAAAAGCGCGGTCGAAAGCGATGCCGAGATAATCGTTGCCGGCGGCGGTGACGGGACGATCAGTGCGGTAGCGGCAGAAGTGTCCAGGTCGGGCAAAACGCTCGGCGTCTTACCGCTTGGAACTCTAAATAACTTTTCAAAGGACCTTAACATTCCACAAGATCTAGATGCGAATATTACGATCATAGCGGACGGTAACACCAAAATGATCGATGTTGGTCAGGTCAACGACCGTATCTTCGTAAATAATTCGAGCATCGGCCTATATCCGCGAATCGTTCGTAAACGCGAACAGCAACAGCGGCTCGGCTATGGGAAATGGCGAGCGGCGGTGTGGGCTGCGTTGCGGATGTTTCGGTTGTCACCATTCCTGAAAGTACGGCTTGAGATGGATGGCAGATCATTTCGACGAAAAACACCGTTCGTTTTCGTCGGCAATAACCGGTACGAAATGGATCTATACAATATCGGACGCCGGCCGAGTCTGGAGGAGGCCAAGCTCACCATCTATTTACTGCGTCGGAGCGGACGTTGGGGGGTGGTTATGCTAATTTTCCACACGTTAACGGGCCGCCTTAAACAGTGGAGTGATTTTGAAGAATTGCAGACCGAGTCCGTAACGATACAAACACGAAAACGGCTGACACAGGTAGCATTTGACGGAGAAGTTGGCGTTCTTGAAACGCCGCTTGAATACAAAATCTTGCCTCGATCTCTTCGCGTTCTGGTCCCAAGGGTCCTGGAGGAGGACAACTCCGATGCGTAGGATCGTTCACCTTTCCGACGTGCACTTTGGCACGGAAGATCGGGCGGTGTCGGAACTAGTCGTGACCAAGATCAACGAGATCTCGCCGAACCTGGTCGTCGTTTCGGGCGACCTGACGCAGCGGGCCAAGAGCAAAGAATTCAGGCATGCAAGGGTTTTTCTAGACCGTCTGCCAAAACCTCAGATCGTTGTCCCCGGCAATCACGACATCCCGCTTTACAATATTGTCAATAGATTCTTGAAAAAACTGGACAAATACGAAAGATACATCACGAGCGACCTGACGCCGACTTTTATCGACCAAGAGATAGCTGTCATCGGTGTTAACACAGCGAGGTCGCTAACAATAAAGGGCGGACGGATCAACGATGAGCAGATCGACTATATCAGATCTAGATTCACCGGCTTGAGTGACGAAATGTTGAAGGTCGTCGTAACACATCATCCGTTCGATCTACCCGAAGGCCACAGCGAGGACGACGTCGTCGGTCATGCCGAAAAGGCAATGCCTATGATAGCGGATTGCGGCGGGGATGTTTTTCTCGCGGGTCATCTCCATGTAAGCAATATCGAGACGACCGCAAAACGATATCACTTGAACAATGGGCGGGTGGCCCTGATAATTCAAGCTGGAACGGCTACATCGGCACGTGTACGGGGTGAACCGCATTCTTTCAACATTATTGAATTCGAGCATCCTCAACTGCGGATCGAGCGATTGGAATGCCGAGCGATTGCGGAAGGATTTCTTCGGGCAGAATACAAGAAATACAGACAAACAAGCAATGGTTGGCAAGGCTACCACCCCGAGACGTAGAACTTATGAGCAACGACCAAAAAAATAGTTGGCTGACGCAGCGAGCCCATCAGGCGATGTTAGAAAACGGATTTGAGCCGGAATTCTCTCCCGAGGTTTGGGAACAGCTGGCGCGTATCAGGACTGAAGGCATGCCTATATCTGACCCACCGGTTAAAGATCTGCGAGAGCTGTTGTGGTCGTCAATAGATAATGCTTCGTCGCGAGATCTCGATCAGATCGAATGGGCCGAGGCTTTGCCAAATGAGGAAATCCGCGTGCTCGTCGGCATCGCGGATGTCGATGCTCTCGTTCCTATTTATTCGCCGATAGATATGCACGCAGCTCAGAATACGGTGACGGTTTACACCGAGAGCAAGATCTTTCCGATGCTGCCTGAAGAGCTTTCGACGGGTCTGTCATCTCTTAATGAGGGTGTTGACAGGCTCGCCGTCGTCGCCGATATGACCGTTAAAGAAAATGGTGATGTGCCGGAGAGTACGTTTTACCGGGCTCTCGTTCGTAATCATGCCAAGCTTTCATACGAGAAGATTGGCGAGTGGCTCGATAATGACGGCGAAGCTCCAGACGACCTTCAGAGGTTGCCGGAGCTGAAAGATCAGATCGAATTGCAGCGGGAAGCCGTTAAACGGCTTGCTGGGTATCGACGGGCTAAAGGAGCTTTGGAGTTCGAGTCTATCGAATCTTCTGCAGTGATGGAAAACGGCGAGATAAAAGGGCTTGTTTCCGTCCAGCCAAATTCTGCCCGCAAACTAATAGAGAACTTCATGGTCGCGGCGAATGTTGAAATGGCCGAATTTCTCGAGGCCCACGATTCTGTGTCATTAAGGCGAGTTGTAAGAACGCCACAGCGTTGGGACGGCATTGTCAGCATCGCCGCTGAGTATGGCGACCATTTGCCGACCGAACCCGATCAACCTGCGTTAGCTGATTTTCTTGAAAAACGTCGGGGAGCAGATCCGGAACATTTTCCCGACCTATCACTCTCGATCGTCAAACTCATTGGCAGCGGCGAATACGTCGTCGAACGCCCGGGTGAAGATACAGGGGGGCATTTTGGCCTCGCGGTACGCGATTATGCCCATTCGACAGCTCCGAATCGGAGCAGGAAAGAGCGGCTCGAAAGGTAGAGCGAAAGATGAGGAAGGTCGTAGCGGCAACTGTTATGCAGCGTCACATAGGCGAGCATTTTGAAGCAATCGTAACGGGTATTACTCCGAGCGGAACATTTGCGCGGATATTGAGGCCGCCCGTTGATGGACGGATCGAGCAGGGCGAGCATGGACTCAATGTCGGCCAAAAAGTGAACGTGAGATTGCTTTCAGCGGATCCTCGAACCGGTTTTATCGATTTCGCAGCTCGCGACTAAATCACACTAAGTTTTATACTCAGGCCAAATTGGCTAAGATAGATAATGAGGTACACAATATGGCCGAAAATGAAATTGGAACTGAACAAAAACACAGCTTGAAAGAGAGCATTACCGGTCTCGGCCAGAAGATAATTGGTGAGATCGAAACCATCGGTGGGGTATTGACCGGAGATCCGAATACTCAAGCCGAAGGCGAATTCAACGTCGAAGTCGGCACAGTCCGCGACGAACTGGAAGAAATCGGTATAAAGGAAGAAGATAAGTGATGATGCCGGGACGACAGGTCGAGAATTTCGTTTTACCGCGACGGATGCAAGGATTGCAGCCGACGCTGATACGCCAATTTTTTGAACGAGCCTTGCCGGACAGCATTAATTTCGGTCTCGGTGAGCCCGATCTTCCAACACCGCAGTTTTTGCGTGACGAAGCTGCTCGTATCTCACGAGACGAACAGAATGGTTATACATCTCATCCGGGGATACCGGCTTTGCGGGACAAGATCGCTGAACAATATCCGCATTTGAACCTGCCCCGGACCGGTGTTGTTGTGACTTGCGGTTCGCAAGAGGCGATGACCGACGCTTTTATGTGTGTGGTGGATGAAGGCGACGAAGTGCTTCTTCCCGACCCAAGCTTTCCGGCGTATGACGCTTGCACGCGGATCGCGCAGGGCGTGCCTGTCTATTACCGCATGCCAGCGGATCAGGATTTCTCTTTTGACATCGATGCTTTTAAACAGGCGATCACGCCGAAAACGCGAGCGGCTGTTGTCATCAGTCCTTCAAACCCGACAGGGAAAATACTCACTGAGCAGAATTTACGCGATATTGCTGCGGCTCTGGATGGCACCGGCATCTGGCTCATTTCAGATGAGATCTACAGCGACCTTTACTTTGGTGAAAGGCCGCATTCGGCAAGCGAATTTTATGACAGGACGATCATCGTCAGCGGCCTTTCAAAAAGCCTCAGCATGACTGGGTGGCGTATGGGCTGGGCTGCCTGTAAAGACGCGGAAGTGATCAACGCCATCCAGGTGCTGCACGGATTTACGACGGTTTGCACCTCAACGATCACCCAAAAAGCTTCGCTTCTCGGATGGTCGCCCGAGGCCGAAGCCGCGAAACAAAACGCTCGCGAAATTTACAAAAAGC
>JBGAVK010000044.1:0-24712 GCA_044228165.1 Pyrinomonadaceae bacterium
TGTCGCCCGGCGGCAAAATGTCGGTTTTGAAAAGGTCAATGGTACGATCCAGAACGACATCCTCAAAGAATACATCGCCCGCGGCACTTACATTTATCCGCCAAAACCCAGTCTGCGGCTGATCACCGATACGTTTGCCTTTTGTGCCGCAGAGGTGCCGAATTGGAACACCATCTCGATCTCGGGCTACCACATCCGCGAAGCCGGCTCTACCGCCGCACAAGAAATAGCGTTCACGCTCGCTGATGGGGTTGCATACGTCCAAGCGGCGATAGATGTCGGACTGGATGTCGATAAATTTGCTCCGCGGCTATCGTTTTTCTTTAATTCACACAACAACTTACTCGAGGAAGTCGCCAAATTCCGTGCCGCTCGCCGTTTATGGGCCCGTATCATGCGTGACCGGTTCAACGCAAAAGATCCGCGATCATTGGCCTTACGATTTCACACTCAAACGGCGGGTTCGACGCTCACCGCTCAGCAGCCTGAGGTGAATGTCGCGCGGACGACCATCCAGGCTCTGGCGGCCGTTTTCGGAGGCACGCAAAGCCTGCACACCAATTCGATGGACGAGGCACTCGGTCTTCCGACTGAAAATGCTGCCCGAGTCGCTCTCCGCACGCAGCAGGTCATCGCACACGAATCAGGCATTGCCGACACTGTCGACCCGCTCGCCGGGAGCTACGCGATCGAAGAATTGACCACCCGGCTCGAACGTATCGCCGTTGATTACATCGAAAAGATCGATGCGATGGGCGGCATGCTGCGGGCAATCGAGACCGGTTATGTTCAAAACGAGATACAAGAAGCGGCGTATGATTACCAGCGTGCGGTCGAGGCACACGACGCGATCGTCGTCGGAATGAACAGCTTTCAAATGGACGAAGAGATACCGGTCCCGATCCTCCGTATCGATGAAAAGATCGAACGCGATCAGGTCGCGAGGACCCGCGCGGTTCGTGACCGCCGCGATGCCCAAGCGGCAGCCGCCGCTCTTTCCGCAATTGAATCAGCGGCCGCCGGAACCGAAAATCTTGTCCCCCTTATCCTCGGGGCAGTTGAGGCTGATGTTACAGTTGGCGAGATCAGCAACACTCTTAGAAAAGTATGGGGCGAATATCGCGAGTCAGTGACCGTCTAATACTTTTCCCGCCGTAAGAAATAGGTGACAAACATCGTTTAACTGTGATATTCTCCTAATTGTGTGCCGCTCCCGCGGCAAATTCATCCCGCATTGAAGATCTGACCGGACACGCAATTTATGGATAAGTTGAACGATTACCTGCAAAGGCTGCTTTCGTCGTGCAGCGATGAACTGCGGCTCGAACCCGATAGAAACCCATACCTGGTTGCTGAAAACAGCACCACTGACGTAGCAAACGTACCGCTTCAGGGAACTCAGATCAGCATGATATCGAGTCCGAACCAGCGGCTCCGCCGCCAGTATTCGAAACCGCTCCGGTGGCAGAACCCGACGCAGAGACGGATAGCCCCGCTCCGATATCATACGAGTTTGAAAGTGTAGCTTCGGCCTACGACCTAACCAGTTCGGAACCAGTTAGTGCCCCGAGCCTTTCCGATCTCATAAGTGAGAAAGAAGAAATGGCTCAGGAATATACCCCGACAGCTTCGGATTCACCCGAGATCGAAATAGTGTCTGTGAACGACCCCGAATATCAGACTGTTTTTTCAGATAATGCCGCCTACGAACCGCCCGGCCGGCGTGACGATTTCGGTACGGGCGAGTATTTTCCGCCGCCCGAAACTCCCGTCGTCGAACAGCCGTCCTATTCCGCCCCGCCTGAGTTTGTCGATATGAATCAAGAAACATATTCACCGCCGCCGGTATATACGCCGCCGCCCGCACCCGTTCCGCCCCCGCCAGTTCAGGCCGCTTTTGTTCCTGCTCAGGCAAATTCAGCCGAAGCGGCCAAAATGGACCAACTGTTTCACAAGATGGCCGAACTAGGTGCCTCTGACCTTCATATGTCGGTCAGTATGCCGCCGATGGTCCGTAAGGACGGCAAGATGAAGCCGCTCGAAGACGGCGTCGCACCGCTCGATGCTAATGCAATGCGTTCGCTGTTAACGTCGATCATGCCGGCAAAGAACCAGGAAGAATTTGCGGCAAGGAATGACACGGATTTTGCATATGAGATCCGCGACCTGGCACGCTTTCGCTGCAACATTTTTATGGACCGAAAGGGCATGGGCGCAGTTTTTCGCATCATCCCGACCAAGATCCTAACCGCCGAACAGCTCGGGCTCTCGAAGGCCATCATGGATCTTTGTGCTCTTTCAAAAGGGCTCGTTGTTGTGACCGGGCCGACCGGGTCCGGTAAATCAACAACCCTTTGCGCGATGGTCGATTCGATAAACAAGAATCGCGAAGATCACATCATTACGATCGAAGACCCGATCGAATTTACGCATGAAAATCAGAAGTGCCTCGTCAACCAACGCGAGGTTCACAATCACACCGATTCGTTCAAAGACGCTCTGCGGGCGGCTCTTCGCGAGGACCCCGACATATTGCTCGTCGGCGAAATGCGCGATCTCGAAACGATCTCGATCGCTATTGAAACCGCTGAAACCGGTCACCTCGTGTTTGGAACGCTTCATACAACCACCGCGCCTTCGACCGTTGACCGCATCATCGATCAGTTCCCTGCCGACCGCCAGCAACAGATCCGTGTGATGCTTAGCGAATCACTTAAGGGCGTCATAGCTCAGACGCTGCTGCCCAAAAAAGGTGGAGGCCGCGTCGCAGCCCTTGAGATCCTGATCGTCACACCCGCCATCAGCAACCTGATCCGCGAAGGTAAAACATTCCAAATACCATCCGCAATGCAGACCGGAAAAAATCACGGTATGGTGATGCTCAACGACGCGCTTTTCGAGCATGTAAATAATGGGCTTGTCGAACCAATGGACGCATACATTAAGGCCGTTGACAAAACAGGGTTCGAAAACATGCTCACCAGAGGCGGGTTTAAGCTGTAAATTCCGTTTCTCTTTGTCAATTATTGACGGCGGCTCCCGCATCCGCCGTCTTTTTTTGTGTTTTGTGTCTTTTGTGGCAAACTTCAGCTATGACCGCCGACGATTTTCGCGAGATCGCACTAGGTTTTCCTGAGGCTGAAGAAAATGCGCATATGCAGCATCCCGACTTTCGAGTCGGCGGCAAGATCTTTGCCACCCTCGGCCTAGACGGATCGTGGGGAATGGCAAAGCTCACACCCGCCCAGCAGCAGGACTTTCTGCGGATCGACCCCGCCAACATCAAACCCGCCTCCGGCAAATGGGGCGACGGCGGAGCCACCATCATCACCCTCGCCGACGCCGACGAAGACATCGTTCGCGAAGCACTAGACAACGCCTGGCGAAATACCGCTCCGAAACACCTGAAATCCGTTTAACGCCAACTACTTATAGACTTTTGTCGTGTCTACCAGTTTCGTTCATAATCGAGACTGACACATGGACGCTATCGAACTTGCCAGAACGCTTGTGGATGCCACGCCGGAGAGGCGGAGCACTCTTTTGGGCGAAATGGATCGTGCCTTTGCGGTAGAGGTGGCTGGTGCCTTGCAGGAGATGTGTTATGAGGTCTGGACGGCTGACCCGAAGCGGGTTTCGGCGATTGCTGAGACCTTGGCGGCGATCGCGGAGCTTACGCGGGATGCCGAAGTCCGAGGATATTATCAGTGGGTCGCCGCGATCGAGGCTCTCGTCGGCGGCGAACTCGAGGAATGTATCAGCCTCATCGACGCAAGCGAAGACACCTTTTCTGAGGCCGGAAGAGAGCATCTCGCGGCAAAGACCCAGCCGAGCAAACTCTACGCCCTGGCACTGCTCGGACGATATGACGAAGCTGTCGAATGCGGCCGGCGGGCGCTCAGTGTCTTTATCGGCCACGGCGACCTATATTCGGCGGGCAAAACCGAACACAACATAGGCAATCTTTTCTGGCGGCGCGAAATGTACCACGAATCGGAACCATATCTCGAATCTGCCCATCGCCGCTTCGCCGAGATCGACGATCAGCGGCAACTCGCGATGGTCGAAAATTGCCAGGCATTTGTCAAAACCCTGCAAAACGACCTGCGCGAAGCCGAGACTATCTATCGCTGTGCTCTCAGGCGGGCGACCGACAACGGCCTGACAGTGACCGAGGCCGAGATCGAGACCGGGCTGAGCAACCTGTACCTATTTGAGGGCCGTTACGATCTGGCTCTTAAATATCTCGAAGGCTCCCGCGAAAAGTACGAGCGGCTGGCGATGCCCGATCAGTCGGCAATCTGCGAGATGGAGATCGCCGATATCTATCTCGAACTGAATCTATTACCGGAGGCGGTCGAGTTTTACCGCAAGGTCGAAACGCGATTCGCCGAGACCGGGATGCAGGCAGAGCTTGCCCGCTCGATGCTAAGCCGTGCCCGTGCATTGCTAAGGCTCCAACGAGGGGTAGAGGCGGCAATTTTGCTCGACCACGCTGAGGAACTCTATGAGAAAGAAACGAACGCAGTTGCGGCCGGTTCCGTAAAGCTGGTCCGTGCTCAGATGCTTTTTGACGCCGGCGATCTCGACTCGTCTGCCAAACAGGCAGTTTTCGCATTGTCGGCATTTGAGAGCGGAGAGAATATTCGCTTGTCGCTGTTTGCCCGATGGCTGCTGGCTGAGATCGCAGGTAGGCAGGGTTTTGCTGACAAGGCAGTCACGGAATTGGCTGAAACTCTCGCGATCGCGAAGGAGCATTCGAAAGAGGCAGAGTACCTTTGCCGCGTTTCACTCGGTCGGCTTACCGAAGAGGAAGTGCAATTTGAGCTCGCTGTCGAGATCGTCGAAAGTTCGCGTTCGGGTATTGCTTCGGATGAACTTCGCATGTCTTATTTCTCGGATCGGTTGTTGCCGTACAACGAGATCATAAAGATCAAACTAGCCCAGGACCAGACTCGTGAGGCATTTCTTTGGCATGAACGTTCGCGGTCCCGCACACTATCCGATCGCCAACAACAACCCGCAGCAGCCGGAGCACCCGACAAAAAACTTGTTGAGATCCGCGAGGAATTGAATTGGATACATAACCAGATAAACCGACTGGCTCGCACTGGCGGCGATGACCGCGGTCGGATCGAATCGCTCAGAAAGCTCGCTCTCATTCGCGAGCACGACTATGCCGAACATCGGCGGCGCCTGAGCATAAGAGCGGGAAATGTCACCGAGGGGCTGCCTTTGGACCTCCGGCAGCTGCAAGATCATCTCGCGGGATCGACGTTAGTCGAATTTGCCGCGATCGACGGGAGCATTTCGGCATTCGTTATTTCAAAAGACAGGATCGATGTCTTGCACGCTTATGTTGTTGAGGCTGAACTCGACCGCGAGATCAAACAGTTCCTGTTTCAGATCAGATCCGGTAGGATGATCAGCCATCTGACCGAGTCCAATCAGGCAATCGTTCTGGAACGTCTCCAACAACACAGCAAACGGATCTATGATCTGCTGATCGCTCCTCTCAGCGGGCTAGTTGGGACGGGCAAGCTCGTCTTTGCTCCCGCCGGGTTACTGCACTACCTTCCCTTTCAGGCATTGCACGACGGCACCTGCTATTTGATAGAAAAAGCCGGGATTTCGTACACGCCGAGCGCGGTGGTTTTGCTCCGGTGCCTGGAGCGCCCGGCGACGGACCATTCGTCGGCGTTACTCGTCGCCGTCCCCGACGCAAAGGCTCCGCTGGTCGAAGCCGAGATCGATGCGGTCGCCGTTTTTTTCGCAAAGCCCACTAAATTACTGGGTCCCGATGCAACCATCGAGAATCTGAGACATCGTATAGATGGAAACGGTGTGATACATCTCGCTTGCCACGGAAAGTTCCGTCCGGACAACCCGAGCTTCTCTTCGATAGAATTTTTTGCGGAAGAGTTGACCTTAAATGAAGCTAGAAGTTTGCCGCTTGAAAATTGTATAATTACGCTAAGTGCTTGTGAAAGCGGATTAAACGAAGTCGTCCGCGGCGAGGAATTGATAGGTCTAACGCATGCTTTTTTTGCCGCAGGCTCCTCATCATTAGTACTCAGCCTTTGGCGTGTGAACGACGAAGCAACACTCCGTTTGATGACAGATCTCTATTCGGAGTTAAGTAGCGAAACTGGATTGGCCGAGGCACTTCGTGTCGCACAGACTAAGCTTATAGCCCAAAAACTGCACCCATATTTTTGGGCTCCTTTCATAATTTCCGGCCGTTCTTAAAAAAAATTCATTTTCGATGTATTTTTTTTCTAAATTGGCTGACTAAATAAGGTAATGTTGGATCAACTCTTCCCGGCTTTAGGGAAGAATTTGAGGTAGGGCCAGATGACAAAAAGGATTTTCCCTTCACTTATCTTCTCCACGTTGACCGTTTTAACGATCATGTCAAGCGCAGTATTTGGTCAGGCCAATTCTACGCCGTTTGTTGCTCAGGAGATCGTTGTCAAACTCAACCAGGCAACTGATCTTGGTCTGATCGCACAACAGTATGGCATCGACCCGATCCCACTTTCACAGATCGGGAACCAGCCCATATATCGACTGCGAGTCCCCAATGGTATCAGCGTCACAAGCCTCGCAGCATTGCTCCAAAGCGACCCGCTGCAGCGTGTTTCGATGGCAGAACCCAACTATATCCTCGGGACCCCCGGAGCCGGAAATGTGCCGTGGAGCCTAGGCGGATCCTGGAGCATAGGCGGTTCGTGGAGTATCGGCTCAAGTATAAAGGGATACTCACGTCAATGGATGAGGGCGAGGATCGATCTGGACGCTGCACATACGGTCACCCGCGGCCATGGCGTCAAGATCGCGGTCCTCGACACCGGAATTGATGCCCAACACCCATTATTTGCCGGAAAACTGATCCAGGGCTTCGATTTTGTCGATAATGATCCGGATCCGGGTGAGGTCGGGTCGCCGCACGTCGGGGCATTCGGACACGGAACACACGTCGCCGGCATCTTGGCGATGGTGGCTCCGGAAGCCAAGATCATGCCGGTCCGTGTCCTTGATCCGGACGGCGTGGGGGATGTTTGGCGTCTTGCGCGCGCATTGATCTTCGCCATAAATCCTGACGGCGACGTAAATACGGACGACGGCGCCAATATTATCAACCTGAGCCTCGGCACGACTCAAAAAGATAGTTTGATCAGCAAGATCATCGTCGCAGCAACGAATAACGGCACGTTACCCGACGATCCTGATCTACCGCAGATCGGCCATCCCGGCGTAATAGTAGTGGCATCTGCCGGGAATACCGGTAACGAAACGAGGATATATCCCGCAGCGATCAACGACATTTATGGGCTGGTTGCGGTAGGTGCCAGCACCCCCGGAGACACTGTCGCGGCCTTTTCGACCCGCGGAGACTGGGTCCAGTTGATGGCCCCGGGCGAACGCATCGTCAGTTCTGTCCCAGGCGGCAGATATGGGGTCTGGCGTGGTACATCGATGGCAGCTCCGGTTGTTTCCGGCATCGCGGCTCTTGTCCGCAGCAAGTTTCCGGCGCTCTCACCAAATGCTGTATTCGAACAAATACGCAGAACCGCGATCACATGTCCGGGCGAAATATCGCGCCGCGTTGACGCTAAACGATCGGTAACAATGGCACCGTAACAGAACTTTGACGCTCATGGATCACCCTAATGCACCGAAGCGATGAGGAATTGGTTAGTGCCTGCCGTAATGGCGACGATTCGGCATGGGAGGCCATAACTTATCGATACCAGCGACTTCTGTTTTCGATCCCTCGACGCGCCGGACTCGGGCAAGATCTAGCCGCCGACGTTCTGCAGGACGTCTTCACGACACTGTACATAAAGCTGGACAAGCTCGAGAAACCTGAATTCCTACGGGCTTGGCTCGTCACGACCACAAAACACAAGACAATTCACACAATCACACGAGAAAATCGGGGACGGCCCATATTTCTTGATGACGACGAGGGGGACACGGCATTCGAAATCGCGGATCCGGGTATCCTAGCGGACGAAAGGATGGTAAGGCTCGAACGCGCTCAGCAAATAGAGTCCGCCCTCACACTGATCGATACCCGCTGCCGCGAGCTTTTGATAAAACTTTACCTTGACGATGAAAAGGTTCCATATTCAGAAATAGCCGATCAATTGGACATCCCTCTCGGAAGTATCGGTCCCACGAGAGCCCGGTGCCTGCAAAAATTACTTAAATTTATATCTATATGATCCAATGCAATGTATTTTTCGTTCGGTCAAATTGACTTTACAAATGGAGAAGGGACTTTATTCCCGAGTTGTTTATGAAGCACATTGAATTTCCGACGTTCCTCGATTGGTTCGAGAAACGATTATCAATTGTTACGGAAGCTGAGATCCGGGAACATGTTTCCATTTGCAGTGAATGTGCCGCTGTGTCGTCGCAGCTGGCGGATTTTTTTTCGGTAGCGACTACGGATCATCGAGAACAAGTGCCGCAGGCAGTTACTGCTCGTATTTTGAATATTTTCCAACGCAGGCGGGCGATCCCCGAACCTGAGCCCAAGGCGGTCTTTGGTTCAGGGTTTCTGATTTTTGACGACTGGTCACTTGCGATGAATGAAAGATTCTCGGGTATTGATTCTAGGCAGTTGCTTTTTCGTGTCAATGACTTCGATATCGACCTGCGCATAGATCTGTGTGGTGACACCTGCCGGCTTACGGGTCAGATCTTGCCGGGCTACGACGGCGGAACGATTTCAATCGAGTCGCGGGGTTTTTCGGCAACGACAAATATTAACGAAACAGGGGAATTTGAATTCGAGGAGCTTCCTCCGGGAGACTATACCCTTATTGCCGGCCCGAATAACGAGATCGTACTAAACCAAGTCCCTATCCACCGATAAGTCGCGGCTCTAATTTGCCGTTGTACTTCCGTTTCTTCGACCCGCCTCTTTTTAATTGCCTGTCACTAATCTTCCTTTCGCACGGCACCCCTGCCGTGCGCTCATAATATTCTATTAAAAATGTTTGGCTTCGTTGTATTTTTTTGTTCGTCGAGGGGACTACTATGTCAAGCGGCTATCCTAACCTTACCGCTCCAATAAATCTATGGACACAAAAAACAAAGAGATCATAAAAGGCGACCGCCGTTCATTCTTGTCAGTTTTGCCGATGGGAATTCTTGGAATCGTCGGACTCACGATGGCTGTTTCCGCCAAAAGGTCGCTGGCACCCGAAAATGCAATGGGAAACGAGGAGGGATGGCGATCGATCGGCGATCTTGCTGAGATCAGCGGTTCGGAGCCGATCGAAAAAACGATCGCCGTCACGTGCCGCTCCGGCTGGAGCAAAACGGTCGAGGATGTATCCGTTTACGTTTTGCCGCAGCATGAGAACAAAGTCCTTTCGTCGGTCTGCCCGCACGAAGGCTGTCCTATCGTTTGGGACGGCGATGGCAAAAACTTTGTATGCCCTTGTCACGACAGCCTATTTAGCGATAAAGGCGAGCGGCTGACCGGTCCGGCCGCACAGGACCTGAAAGAGTATGAATCAAGGATCGAAGACGGGAAATTACAAATAAAGGTGTAGGAACAACCCTATGGCAGCGAATATCGAAACAAAACGTCCATTCATCACCGCTTGGATCTCGCGCGAGACTGAGATCGATTCGATCAAATATCGATTGCTGGATGAGCCCGCGAGCGGCCTTGCGGCATGGGCTCGGACAACGAGCGGCATAGTCGCGCTTCTCGTATTCCTGCAATTTGCGACTGGCATCCTGCTCGCATTCCATTACGTTCCGGCAGCGGCGAGTGCCTATACAACGGTCGCATACATCGAACTGGCAGTTGCCAACGGCACTTGGATCCGATCCGTTCACTATCATTCTTCGGTGCTGCTGCCTATCGCCCTTTCGGTGCATTTGCTTCAGATGCTGGTTCGATCAAGCTACCGCTCAAACCCGACTGCCTGGGTCTTTGGGTTACTGGTTTTGGGGCTGTCGTTAGCGGCCGGGGCGACTGGGTACGCTTTGCCGTGGGATGCCAGGGCGATCAACGGCGTTAATATTGCGGCCAGCCTTGCGGGCAATACCCCGCTGATCGGCGATGCCGCACGCTTATGGCTGATAAACGGTACTTCTATCTCAACCCAAACGCTGTCAAGGTTTTACGGGCTTCACGTCTTTGTGCTGCCATTGGTACTTCTGATCACGATAACGGCACGCCTTTTTGTTTTTGGCAAACGCAGAACGATCGACAGCGATCGGCGGTTGTCAGATTGGGCTTCCAAACAATTCGCACGTAATTCGATCTCAGTCGGCCTTGTTTTTTTGGCGGTCAGCGTTTTTTCAGCCTATTATCCGGCACCATTCGGGCCGCAGGCAGCCGATGTTGCGGCAACATATCTACCGCGGCCGGGACCACAATTCCTTTGGCTCTTTGAGATGCAGAAATACACCGATGGAGTAGTGGCAGCAACGCTTGCTATGGGGTTTCCGTCTGCGGTGATCGGCGGCCTTATTATTCTTCCACTTTTATTGAAGCGCATGCCCAAATTCTTACCGTACGCGGTTGCAGCTACCTTTACGGTTGGTTCCGTGGCAGTCGGTTTGCTTACGGCCGCTGCGATCTATCAGGATTTAAGCGACAGCCGCATTTCCGAACAGCTTGCAAGACAGGAGAAGGACGAGGCTGCATTTAGGCGATCCACCTTCGAACCTCAGACCCAACAAATACGGCACGCTTCATTAAAATCCGAAGAAAAGCCTGCTTCCGATGATCCATCGTCGGAATTGACATCTGTATCATCGCCATCTGCAAAACCATCTGTTTATGAAGTCAACTGTGCCAAATGCCACGGAGACAACGGAGAAGGCACAAAGAAATTCCCGGAACTAGTCGGCATTACCACTCGTGAGGAAGACCAACTTTCACCCGAAATGGTCCTTGCGATCATAAATGATCCAAAAGCAGTCGGCCGCAGTTCAAAAATGCCGGCATATAAATCTAAGCTTTCCGAGCCGGAAAAACAGGAGCTGGTCGCGTGGATCCGTTCACTTTCAACAAAGAGCGACGAGGGCGAGGTGGTCCAGACAGCCCGGGTCGACACAAGCAAATGATCAAAAAACCAGGAGACACATTAACTATGAAACAAACTAACAACTCAAAAATAAAGATCGTCGCCGCCGCCGTGCTGAGTTTTTATGCTCTCATCGTCGCATTCTCAGCCCAGCCAAATAGGGCTGGCAGCTTGATAGATATCAACTCTCCGGAAAACGTAATGGCAGACGGCGGCTCCGACTATGCAACTTATTGCTCGCGTTGCCACGGAGGCGACGGCCGCGGACAAACCGCAAAGGGCAGGCAGACACACGCCGGCGACCTAACTAAAAGCACGGTAAGCGATGCCAAAGGAGTACGGATGATCACAAATGGCAGCGGCGAAATGCCTGACTTCAAGAGCAGCATGAGCCCGGCCCAGATCAAAGCCGTAATGGCGTACGCAAAGGGCTTTCGCCGCTGACAAATAGCGGTACCACATAAAACACCATGGGAGGCAGGAGAAAATGTATAAAAGATCGCAAAAGATCAAATTAGCTGTATTGTTGTTGTTTGCAGGATCGGCGATCCTTGCGTTTGCCTTTGGACGAGACTTTTCCGTCACAACAAAGGCTTCGATCTCCGGGCCTCCCGCCGCCAGAACAGGTGCTCCGGGCGAACTGAATTGCACCGATTGCCACAACGCATCGACAGGCGTCGGGCAATTGCAGATCGTAGCTCCGACCAATTACACTCCCGGCCAAACCTATCAGATCCAGGTGAAACACATTACGACTGATACGACACGTAAGCGATGGGGATTTGAAATGACTTCCCTTGCTAATAGTGTCATGGCAGGGACCTTTGCGAATCTTAACGCGACCACCAAGATCGTCACCGGCAGCAGCAAAAGCTATATTGAACAGACTTCGACCGGAACATTTCAAAATCAGACCGGCGGAGCTACATGGTCGTTCAATTGGACTGCCCCGGCCGCTGCGGTCGGACCCATCACGATGTATGCGGCCGGTATCCAGTCGAACAATAACGGCAGCGAGAGTGGTGATCAGACCTATATGACCAATGTCGTGATACCGCCGCAGCCTGCGGTGGTGATCCATCACGGATTTAGCGATTTCGACGGCGATGGTAAGGCCGATCCGAGCGTCTATCGGCCTTCGAACGGCGTCTGGTACATAAACAAGACTGCCGGTATGACCGGAACCCAGTGGGGTGTACCGACCGACAGGCTGACGCCCGCGGATTTTGACGGCGACGATAAGGCCGACATCGCAGTTTGGCGCGAAGATGTCGCGACCCAGGCCGCATTTTACATACTCCAGAGTTCTACGAATACGGTCCGGACCGAACTCTTCGGCCAAACCGGTGACGATCCGCTCATGGTCGGAGACTGGGATGGAGACGGAAAAGCCGACCCGGCGGTTTATCGCGATTCGGCATTTGGCTCACAAAGTTATTTCTTTTACCGGGGATCGCTAAACAATCCCACCGGCGGCACCACGTATATTCCGTTTGGCATCACAGGCGACAAGGCTCAACGAGGTGATTTTGACGGCGACGGCAAGATCGACCTGGCGGTTTTCCGTCCCTCGAATTCGGTCTGGTATATCGCGCAGAGCTCGACCGGAACAATGCGCTACGAAAACTGGGGACTCACCGGCGATAAGTTCGTTCCGGCAGATTATGACGGCGATTCTAAGACCGACCTTGCAGTTTTTCGTGCAGGCATTTGGTATGTCAAACAAAGTTCCAACGGAGCGGCGGCATATTACCAATGGGGCCTCGATACGGACACGCTTGTCCCGGCGGATTACGACGGGGACGGAAAAGCAGACATCGCGATCTACAGAGATGGCAACTGGTGGGTCCGACAGAGCAGTTCGGGGGCCGTCAGCCTTAAGAACTTCGGCCTCGCGACCGATCGTCCGGTACCCAATTCGTTCGTTAGATAAATGGAGGCAATTATGTCCACAAAGACTGATCTGAATAAACGGCCGTTGATCACGGCACTGGCAGCCATCGCCTTGCTCTTTTTGATCGGAAGTTCAACCGATGCCCAAACAGTCGGAGCATCTGCGGGAGCCGCGCCTTCGGCGGCTCCCTCCGTCGAAACGACCGACTCTGCCGCCGCGAAGAGATCGGAGGAACCCAAGATATCTTTTGACGAAAAAGATCAAACGATCCTCTATATCGAGAGTAATGGTGAGCGGTTCGCTGTCAACACCGTGACAAAGTCGATCACCAAAATAGGCCCGACGGCCGCAGCCGACGAACCGCAAGGCGTCACCAAAACGGCCGCTGCCCCGGCACAAACCGATGAAAAGGAAGATTTCTACGCCTACGAATCCGGCGAAGAGCCGTTTGACGTCCGGCTTGTTAATATTCCGACGCCGCGTAAAGTTCCAAAGGGCACGTGGAATATGTCTTTCACACATCGCTTTTCACAGCCGATCAGGCCATTAAGCGAGAGCGGCAGGGCGCTCCTCGGTTTTGACAGTATGTCAGCCTCGTCGTTCGGCATCAGCTATGGCATCACAGACAAGCTTTATGTTAGTGCCTACCGCTCGCCATTATGCCAGAGAGGCCTTTGCCGAACGATCGAGATCGGAGTCGGGTATCATTTCACCGACCAAAACGAAAAGTCGCCGTTGGCAATTTCCGCATACGCGAGTATCGAGGGCAACGAGAATTTCTCAAAACAATACAACTATAATCTCCAGACAATGATCTCGCGGCGGTTTGGAAAGCGGTTGTTTTTGTTCTTTTCGCCCGCATTACATTTGAATTCGAACGGCGGACGCCGATTCAATCCTAAGCCCGACGATTATTTTCCGCCGGCGACGGTTGCCGACACTTTTAAGCTTCCGAAGCATGGCGCCTCGTTCGGGATGGGAGCGTCGGTGCGAATAACCCCAAGCGTGATGGCAATGTTCGAATTCACGCCTCGGACAGGTTTCAAACTTGGGCACGTCGATCCATTATTTGACAACGAATTCAATGTTGTCGGATTCAAGAACATTTCACATCCGGCAATGGGGATCGGAGTCCAATATTCGGTCGGCAAACATTCGTTTACGCTCACGTTATCAAATACACAGACAACTACGACGAGCCGGTACAATTCCAGCAATCTCGTTTTGTCGCCAAAGCACCTGATAATCGGATTTAATCTGTTTAGGCGTTGGTAGCGGGTTGACCGGTGACATACGAAAAAAGGGCCGCGTTCATTTGGCAGCCCTTTTTCATTTCGATGTCTTGGGAATTGCTAATTCCCGAACGGTTTCAACTGCTCATCGATCTTTGACCGGTCACCGACCACGACGATCGTCATCTTGTCTCTCGACAAATATTTCTTTGCCATGTCGGACACATCTCGGGGGGTAACTGCCGCCAGTTTTTGGACATAAGAATCGAGATATTTATCACCGAGCTCGTTATAGTCCCGGCTTTCGATCTGTCCGATCACGCCGGTACGCGACGAATTTTGCAGAACATAGATCCCGACAAGATAGTTCTTGATCCCCTGCAGCTCGGCGTCCGTCGGCGGCTCTTTTGCAAGACGGTCGATCTCAAACAAGATCTCTTTTATCGAAGCACCGGTTGCCGCCGTCGTGACATCGGCATTTTCGATCCAGTAACCGGTTTTATACCGATTCCAGATGAAACTGTTGGGTGAATATGTGTAGCCTTTATTCTCGCGGATATTGGCGGTGATCCGCGACCCAAACGAGCTGCCGAGCAGCGAATCCATCACGGTCAATTTTATAAAGTCCGGATCTGACGGCGAAACGGCAGGCATCCCGAGATAGATCGTTGATTGCGGAGCTCCGGGACGGTCGATCACCTCTAACGAGCGTTTCCCGACTATCTTTGGCACATTGCGGATCGGTTCGTTTCCCTTTTTCCAGTTGCCAAACGCTTTATCGATCGCCGCCTTTAATTTCGCTCCGTCGAATTGCCCGACGACATAAAGATGCGTCCGTGCGGCGCCGTACTGATTGTAATAGAACGATTTAACGTCCTGCAGCGAATAGCCTTTGAGGCCGGCTTCGGAAGGCAAGATCGAGTTGTATGGATGCCCTTTAAATATGGTCTCGCGAAATTTGTCCCAGGCGACTGTACCGGGCTGTGCCAGATTGATCGAACGCTCACGCAATTTGTTCGCCCTTATTTTTTCCAGGTCTTCAGCCGCAAACTTTGGGTTCAGCACGACATCTGCCATTAGACCGAGAAATCGGACGTCAAATTCAGACAAAACTTCCCCGCCGACGATCGTCTTGTCAGTACCGGCGGACGTAAAAATGCTGCCGCCCATTTCGGCGGTCTCGCGAGCGATCTGTTCGGCGGTGCGGTTTTGAGTTCCTTCCTTAAGGAGGGTCGCCACCATGTCGGATATCCATCTTTGCTCGGTCCTCTCGTCCAGTGCCCCGGCACGGATGACCGTTTGCATCGCGACCTTGGGAACGGCTCCGTATTTGACGAGCGTCACCTTCATTCCGTTCGAAAGGGTATAAGTTTCCTGTTTGGGAAAAACGAAAGGTTTGGGCTGCCCACCGGCCGGGGGCGTTTCTTTTTGGGCAAATGCGGCGATAGATAAACCGGCAATGATCACCGCCGAAACGCAAAGCCGTAATAAAAGAGACGTATTGATTTGTTTATTCATTGTTTCCCCCTTTTGCGGCTCCTGAACCGTCAACTTTGAGGATCACGACGGTACGGTTCGTCTTTCTGAGATATTCCTTGGCCGTCTTTTGGATCAGAGCCGGCGTCACCTTTCGGAAATTCTCTTCGATCTGGTTTATGTTGTCCGGTTTGTCGTCGAATAAGGCGAAACTCGCGAGCAGGTCTGCACGGCCAAAGCCGCCGAACTGCGTCATCGTATCGTAAAGCCCGCTGCGAAGTTTGACGATCGCACGGTCGATGACGGCCTGTTCGACGGGCTTGTCCTGCACACGTGCGATCACGCTATCGACGGTTCCGAGTATTTCCTGCGGCGTGAATTTCTCGTCGTGGATCATATCTGCGGCAAACAGCATCGGGCCGTTGTAATTGAACATATTGCCGAGATAATTGATGCCGCCGTTGACGCCGCTGGTGTAATTCTTGTTCTTGACGAGCTCCTGAAAAAACATGCTGTCCTCGCCCTGGATCAATATCTGATCGAGCAATCCCATCGCGAAATATTCGGGCGTTCCGCGTTTCGGCATTTGGTATCCGAAACCAACCGCCGGCTTTTGAGCGAGTTTATCGACGCGGGTGACGGTCTTTTCTTGTTCCTGGCGGGGTTCGGTCAGATCGGGCAACGCGTCAACCTTTTGTGACGGGATGCCCGAAAAATATTTGTCGATCCAGCCTTTTGCCGCCGCTTCGTCAAAATCGCCGGTGACAACCAGGACGGCGTTTGCCGGCTGATAATATTTGGCTGAAAACGTTTTCGCGTCCGATAGCGTCGCCGCCTCGATATCATGCAGGTCTCCGTAAAAGTTGTGCGAATTATACCAATTAGTAAAAGCCGCCATCGGCAGATCGATCCACGGGAAGGTGCCGTACGGCTGGTTGAGCACATTTACCTTGACCTCGTTCCCGACGACGCCCTGCTGGTTGACGAGATTTTCCTGAGTGATATCGAGACCGCGCATCCGGTCGGCTTCGGCCCAAAGTAGCGTCTCGGTCTTGTGTGCCGGAACGACAGCGAAATAATTTGTGAAATCGAACCGCGTCGAGCCATTCAGAACGCCGCCGTTGCTTTCGACGAGTTTGATGTACTCGAGCTTGCCGAGATTCTTTGACCCCTGAAACATCAAATGCTCGAACAGATGCGCAAAGCCCGTGCGGTCGCGCGGTTCGATGCGAAACCCGATGTTGTAATAAACGGCGATCGTCGCGATCGGCGCGGAATGTTCCGGCGAAAGCACGACCTTTAGCCCGTTGCCAAGTTTGTAATACGTAACGGGCACCTTGATGCCCGCAGCTCGCTTTGATTGTGCCGGCGTCGACGCGAAGCCCGCGAAAACTAAACCTGCCAACGTTGCGGCTATTGCAAATTTGCGGATAAAAATACTCATTCGCACTCCTCTTTTTCTGATATCGGACGGAAATTATGTTGTTTTATTCGAAAATGGCAGGAAAATGTTTCAAAGATCCTCAAAAATGATCGCGGTGTCCATTTCTCATAAGTACGTTATCGCACAGACGAGTGTAGACGAAAATGGTTAACATTAAGTATAAGGCCAACAGGCAATCCAGAATTCGGGAGAAGGAGAAATAATATGCTTTGGACAATAATTTTGATCTTATTTATTTTATGGGCACTTGGCGTCGGTGTTGGCGGGTTTGGGGCCGGGCGGCGGGCTAATCCACCTTATAATTGTTGTGGCGGTCATCGTGCTGATCCTGCAGCTAGTAAGAGGAAGGCGAGCGTAGTCACTGATTCGTAAGCCTTAGAATTCAGATAATTAGGATTTGAGCGGTTGCCTTGTGGGCGATCGCTCAAATTTCATTTCACCTCACGTGATAATTTAATGCTTCACGAACAACCTCTTCTCGGAGCCGTGATCAGTATGTTTGAACCGCAGAAAGTTTCGCTTTTTACACGATTTTCAAAGACTGCCTCATCCGCCGCCGGTAAGCCGCTAACATTTGTCCTGGCGGTTCTGCTCATTTTCGTTTGGGGCGTCTCGGAGCGCAGTTTAGTTTCAGTGACACGTGGCAGTTGGTTATAAATACAAGCACCACGATAATTACCTTCCTAATGGTCTTTCTGATCCGAAATGCAGAATCACTTGATTCGATAGCCGTTCAGATCAAGGTGGATGAGTTGATGGGCCATAAAAGGAGCAAATAACGAGGTTCTCATTCGAAGAGCTTGACGAAAAAGATGTTTTCGGGCCGCAGAGCCGGGAATGATCGGAAACTTGCCGAGGAAGCAAAGAGCGATATCGACGATATAGAGGATATTACGACACAAATCCCGGATCCAAAGGGCAAATAGCGCCACCCCGTGGTCGAATAAATATATGCACGATCTTTTTCGACGATTTGCAGGCCGCGTTTCAGCTCTCGTGGGCTCGGGCTGGGCACTGATGCTCGCGATGTCACTTACGATCGGGACCGGATCGTATTATCACTTCTCAGACGCGTGGAAACTCAATGCAAGTCTGATCTCGACAATGACTGCACTTCTTCTGCTTTTCTTTTTGCAGAAATCTCAGAATCACAGTGATAGGGCCACCCACCTGAAGCTCGACGAACTTATACTGGCACTTGACGGGGCGCGGAATGAGATCGCATCTGCGGAACACCACGCGGAAAGGGATATGGAAGAACTGCGGCTAAGTGATGTTCCCGAAGATCCGGTATAGATAAAAAAGGAAGGCAATTTCTGCCCTCCTTTTTTTGTTACCTCCCGGTGGTGAATTTCGGCCGGAAAGCTCCTCCGAGCATTCCGAAAATAGCGGTCTACGATCCGCCCGTTAGGGCTGATGGTTACTACGCTGCTGACGCGTTTGCCTTAGCAAACTTAGCCTTCTCTGCTTCCATGGACGCGCCGAGTTCATCGAGCACTTCCTTAGAAAACTGACCTTGGACAAGAGGGAACATAGTTTCTTCCTCTTCCTTAACGTGATGTTCGACATCTTCGATCAGGACGGTGAGCTTTGGCTCAAATTTCTCACTGTTGTCGGCCAGAGCGTCCAGTTCCCTGAGAAACATTTTTACCTGGTGATGCTCCTCGATACCCTCGAGCGTGATATCAACCAATTCTTTTTTGCCTTCGGCCTTGAGCTTTGGGTAAAAGATCACTTCTTCAATATGCGTATGTACATCGAGTTCGGCCTTGATCTTGACAAAGATCGCCGGGTGTTTGCTCTCGTCTGTTGACTCTACTTCTTTGAATAGTTCAGCAACCACTTTGTGGTCAGCCTTTAATAATTCGATTGCATTCATATAATTCACTCCTTTTTCTATATTTATAATGACTATCGGGAGTTCGTATAACCAGCGTTTGATCTCGAGAATTTGCCAAGAGTGATCAATGGGCTTCTCGTCGAGAAAGCAACTTGTTTACCACCGAAGTGTATGTGATTATTAACTTCTCGTCTGTGCGCCACCGTACTTATGAATGCACGTCTCCGGATTCGCTGGAACTAGCAATCGCGTTTGTTGCACCCGTCGATCTAGACCGGCCCCGAAACTGATAAGGAAGCAGAATGGAAAATACTGTCCCAGAGGACAACGCATTAGAAAATCAATTGCTGGCTGCCCTTCCGGCGAAAGAATTCAAAAAGATCGAACCGCTTCTGAAATTGGTCGACCTCGAGCTGAACGATGTTCTGTGGGAGATGGATGAAAAGCGGGAATTCGTCTACTTTCCGACAACGGCGATGATCTGTCTCCTTTACGAATCTGAAGAAGGAGTGTCGATCGAGGTCGGCATGACCGGCCGTCAGGGCATGGTCGGCGTGGTGACCTTTATAGGGGATTCACGGATGGCAAAGCGCGCGGTCGTTCAGCGTGAGGGCCAGGCATATCGTATGAAAGCATCGGATGTCGAGAAGCAATTTGCCGATTGCCCTGACTTTCATGACATCTGTCTTGCATATACCCAAACGCTTATCGCGCAAATATCGCAAAGCGCGATCTGCAATCGACTTCACTCCGTCGAACAGCAGATCTGCAAATATTTGCTGGTCAACCAAGACAATTTGCAGACCAAGACGTTTTCGATGACCCACGAACAGATATCGAACGTTCTGGGAGTTCGGCGCGAAAGCGTTTCGGTCTCGGCGGCGCAGCTTAAAGATATCGGTGCGATCGATTACGCCCGCGGTCAGCTGACGATCCTCGACCGCAGGCTATTAAAAACTTCGGCGTGCGAATGCTACGCGGTAGTCAAAGAACAATACGACCGTATTTTGTCCAAGTACATCAAGCAGCACGACTCTTGATCCATCCCAACCTAGAGAAACTCCTCACATCTCGCTGTGTGCTATAGCGTACATACGGCGCGCCTACTTTCGTTCATACTCATTATAGATTCCGGTATCTGCCACTGATCTTTTCAGCGGAGTCGCAGATCGAAGCATTAGGATCTTGCCGGGATTCGCATAGGTCATACATAGACATAATGGGGATAAATACAATGACAGAAAATAATAGACGCGAACGAAACTTCTCCAACGGATTATCTTACCTGCTGATCGGCGGCGGCATAGGCGCGGTACTTGCACTTTTGTTTGCTCCGAAATCAGGACGCGAGTTTCGCGGCGATATTGCAGATGTGACTCGCAAGAGCTACGACGCAACGCTGGAAACTGCAACAGAGATGAAAGCCCAGTCTGCCGACGCAATGAATTTGGTCAAAGACAAGGCTGTTGCCGCTTATGATTTTGCATCAGCTAAATTCAATACCGGCACCGAAGCAGTTTCTGACATAGTCTCAGCAACCACCGGAGCCGTAGCTGGCGGAATTGAACGTATGCAGAACGAATCCGGTACGCCATCAAAGCAACCGGCTAACGGACGAAAAGGAACAAGCATTGTTTAACTCCCGTTAGCGGAGATCACCGGGAGGTGCAGTTTTATCTCCACACGGCAAAGCCCAAGGGGGAACGCATTATGAATAAGATACTAATCAATTTTACATATTTTACTTTGATCACACTGATGGTCACATTCAGCGCGACGGCACAGAACCGTGCCTATCGCGTATCCGATCGCCAGGTTCAGACACTTGTCAATCGCATTGAGAACAACACGGATGCCTTCAAATCCGAAATAAATCGTACGCTGGATAACAGCAATATCGACGGCACACGTCAGGAAGATTCACTAAATTCGATCGTTTCCAATTTTGAGAACGCGACGAATGACCTAAGGAACAACTTCTCGTCACGCCGTTCGACATCGGCTGACGTACAGGAAGTTCTCCAGCGTGCACAGTTCATAAACAGCTTTATGCGGAACAACCGCATGTCGCAGATGTCGCAAAACCTCTGGACACGGATCCGCACGGATCTGAACACACTCGCGGGCTATTATCAGGTAAATGCGAGATGGAACGACACGATCACGCCGACTGGCGGACAGTACGGCTACACCGTCACTGATACCCAGATGCGCGACCTGCTGTATCGTTTAACGCAGCGAAGTTCGGCATTTAACCAGAGCTACAATCGCTGGAGCAACCGGTACAATAACCAGTCGGGTTCGTACAATACTATCTCGCAGGATATTAGCGACTACATTCAGGCTCTAAACAACCTGAACCGCAATTACAACAACCGTAACGCGGGAAATGTGGATCTCGTTCTTCGCCCCTCAGCGGCGATCAACAGCTATATCGCTTCGAACCGGACCAACAACGACGTCACCAGCAAGTGGAATCTCGTCCGAGGCGATCTGACGACGCTCGCCAGCTATTACCGTGTCAGTTGGAATTGGAACAACAACGTTCCGACCTATCCGAACACCGGAAATCAGTACGGCAATTTTGATTCGCGTCTGACGGGTACCTATCGTCTGAACACGGGCATGAGCGACAACGTTACGACGATCGTCTATAACGCCATGCGAAGCGCCAATTACGATGACAACCAGGAGGACCGGGCACGCCGAACGCTTGAGCGACGTCTGCAGTCACCCGAAACGCTGTCATTCGAAAAACGCGGACAGCAGGTGACAATGTCATCGAGCAATGCACCCTCGGTAAGCCTGACGGCAGACGGCAGTAAGCAAACCGAAACATCGCCGAACGGCCGAACAGTGACGACCATGGTTACTGCGACCAACCGCGACCTGACGATCAACTACGAAGGCGATCGGATGAATGACTATTACGTCAGCTTTGCTCCGGCCAGTAACGGCCAGCTGCGTGTGACCCGCCGTGTCTATCTGGAAAACCAGAACACGACCGTCACCGCGACAAGCGTCTATGACAAGACCAGCGACACGCCGCAGTGGAACACCACCGCGACGTATCCAACTATCCGACGAATCCGAACGATAAGGGCATGAACGGATTCATCGTCCCTAATAATACGAGTATGGTGGCAACGCTTGATACGCCGATCTCGACGAGAACGGCTAATGACGGTGACCGGTTCTCAATGACCGTTACTTCACCGTCGCAGTATAACGGTGCGGTCATCGAAGGCAACGTCGTTGGTCAAAAGTCGGGCGTCGTTTCGGGCAGGGCAAATCTATCGCTCAGCTTTAACACGATCCGTATGCTTGACGGCCGGACCTATACGTTCGCTGGTATTGTCGATCAGGTTCGTAACACGAATGGCGATAACGTCAGCGTCAATAACGAAGGCCAGGTTCGTGACCGTAGCCAGACGACCCAAACGGTAACCCGTGCGGGAATCGGTGCAATTCTCGGTGCCGTGATCGGAGCGATCGCCGGAGGCGGCAGCGGTGCCGCGATCGGAGCCGGAGTCGGACCCGGAGCGGGTGCCGGAACGGTTATCCTTCAGGGCCGCGACAACCTCGAACTCTCACAGGGGACGCAGTTCTCAATAACGGCGACCGCACCTGCGAATGTCGGTTCCAGATAATTCTGAACCATTGGCTTTCCAGCAAAGCATGATCTAAACAGATATGGCCGGTTGCCTTTCAGCAGCCGGCCGTTTTTTGTTGGGTTACTTCGAAACGGTCACGTTGTTTGCCGACAGCGTTGCGCCGACGGAGCGTTGGAATTCGGAGATGGCTTTGTTCAGATCGGTGCGTGCCTGAAGCTCGCGTCCGCGTGCCGCCGTTAGTTCGGTTTGACGCTGCAGAACGAGAAAGAATGTAGTTGTACCGCTGCGGAACTGCCGCTGTTCGCTGGCGCTGAGTTCTTCCGCAGCGATGCGGGCATCGGTCGCGGATGCCAGACGCGACTCAGCACTGCGAAGCGCCTGCAGGGCGTTGCGAACCTCAGCCTCGATCAGCTGTTCCGCCTGAGCACGATTATTAGCTATCTTATCGGCGGCGGCGAGGGAACGGCCAAGATTTGCCTTTGCCGTGCGGTTGCCCCACGGCAGCGAGATGGTCACGCCGACGCGATATGAAGGGTAATCCTGTGCCGCGAGGTTACCGAGCGATGTGAAATAGCCGCCGACGAGGTTTGGCGGGACGCGGCTGAGCCCCGTCGCAGGATTGATAGCGGCGGCCGTCTCGGAACCCGCGAGGCCCTGAGCAGTATATGACCCGACGAGATCGATCTGGGGCTTTGTTTGGTCGCGATAGAACTTTTGATCGATCTTGTTGACTTCGGCGGCAACGTCGAGCTGCGTTAGTTCCAAACGGTCTTTTAGTGCCTGCGCGATCGCTACCTCGAGACCGACGTGCGGCACTTCGAGCGAAACTGCCGTCACCGGCGTCAACGGACGCTTCCATTCGAGCGAAGTTCTGTCGGGCAGCAGAAGCGTCTTTAAAGTGTTTTCCGCACGGGTCACGCTCTCTTGTGCAGCAAATATTGCCTGCTCAAACGTCGATATCTGAGCGTTTGCGGCGACGATCTCGATCGGGGCGAGAACGCCTTTGTTTACGAGACGCTTATTGCTCTCGAGCTGTTCTTTTGCCTGCTTTAGCGTGTCGGTCTGGACCTGCAGGTTTCGAAGAGCATATACGAGATCCCAATAGGCACTCTCGACGCCCGCGATCACGTCGATCGCCCGCAGCTTTAATTGAGCGTCCGAGATCGCGATGTTCTTCTTCGATATCTCGATGGTTCGCCGGTTAAAGTCGATCTTGCGATCGCGCCAAAGCGGCTGGGTGTATGAAAGCACAAGCGACGATGGAAATTGCGGGTTGAGGAACGAGTTCGTATTACTCGTCGTCGTTCGCGATGAATTAAAGAGAGCGGAGTAGTTACCGCCGTAATACGGCGAGAAACCGGTCACACCGCCCGAACCGAGAAACCGCGTTTGCGTCACCGCTCCGTTGACGGCTCCTCCGATCAAAGATGCCGTCGGCGTGGTCAATCTTTCGTAATAATTCTCAGAGGTCAACAGCGGGTCGTAAACGCCGCGAGCCCCCTTCAGGTCGAGATCGCTGATGCGGGCGTCGTTTCGCGAGGCATCGATGTCATTATTATTTGAAAGGGCCATTTCGATGGCCTTTTCGAGCGTGAGCGGCAAGCTATTGTCGATCTCGACTCCAACGCGTTCGACCGATGGCATCGGCCTGATAGGAGAGCTAAAGCTCGGCTGTGTGGGCATCGGGTCATCGGCAGGCGTTGGCGTAGGACTCTGGCCCGAGATCACACCGGCCAGGGCAAAAAACAATGCCGCCGCCAGATAAATGCGCGCGTTTGTGAGCAAATTAAGTTTTGAGATCGACTTGAACATCAGACCTGATCAGCCTCTTCTCCTTGACCCGCTTTATCGTCGGCAACTGGTTCTTTGCGGCCGCGTATCGACGCAAGAAGACTGCCGAAACCATTACTGATCGCACGCCAGATAGGCGTTTGCTGGGCATCGTCAAAAAGCGAATAAAATACAGGAACCGCCAGCAGGGTCAACAGCAGGCACATCGACTGTCCGCCAACGACCAATATGCCGATCGAGCGGTTTGTCGCGGCACCGGCTCCGGTTCCGACAACGAGCGGCAGCATCCCGGCGACGAGGGCGATCGTCGTCATCAAAATAGGCCGCAAACGGTCACGATTTGCCTGGATGATCGCAT
>JBGAVK010000045.1:0-24035 GCA_044228165.1 Pyrinomonadaceae bacterium
GCGTACGGTTGTTTCGAAGTGCCGCTGATCGCAATGCTTTCGGAATCGGTCACAGGTGTACTGATCCCTCGAATGAACGCCCTGCAGCTGAGCGGCGATAAAGACGAGATGATCAGACTGACGGCACGAGCTATGCAAAAGCTTGCGTTTTTTTATTTTCCGATCTACGTATTTTTAATGATCACGTCGCAGACCTTTATTACGACGCTTTTCACACAAAATTACATCGCGAGTTCGTCGGTTTTTGTGATCAATCTGACGATTCTGCCATTTAGTATTCTGATCACTGACCCGATCGTTCGGTCTTACAAAGAACTCGGGCGAATGTTCTTGCTGACCAGGATACTCGTACTTACTCTTTTGATCGGGGTTCTCTATTTCGGGCTCGAACATTTTGGCATGACCGGCATGATCGCTTCTGCCGTTGGGGCGATCCTGCTCGAAAAATTTATCGCCGAGATTATGGTGATCAGAAAGCTGGAATTGGGCCTCAAACACCTTTTGCTGTTAAAAGATGTGCTCAAGACTGCGGTCATCAGTCTGATCGCCGGTGCTGTCACCTATCTTGTTTATACGAACGTTCATGTTTATTTAGAAGACGTAGGCGAGCATTTTGCCGAGGCCACATTCGCTACACACGCATTGACCGTCCTTAATTTCTTCGGCGGCAGCCTGGTCCTGCTGATCAGCGCAATGGTTTTTGCGCCTATCTATCTCATCGCGGCCAACCTGTGGGGTGTCATTGAAAGCGACGAGAAGCAACTCGTTGTTAATTTTGTGCGAAGGTTCCTCCCCAAACGCGTCGCTGAGCCTTTGACAGATACGAGATCATAAATTTTATGTGTGGGATCGCCGGTTTTATTTCAAAAGAGAATACACGGGTCGATGAGCGAATGGCGCGGCTCGATGCAATGTGCCGCGTGATCGCTCATCGCGGCCCGGACGAACAGGGAATGTCGGTCGAAGGCCGCGCCGCGTTGGGTATGCGGCGGCTTTCGATCATCGATCTCGCCACCGGTCAGCAGCCCATTTACAACACCGATAGAACAAAACTGATCGTTTTCAACGGCGAGATCTACAATTACCGAGAATTAAAGGCTGATCTCGAATCGAGAGGCTACAAGTTTCGTACAAATTCCGATACGGAAACCATAATTCACGCCTATGACGAATATGGCGCCGATTGCGTCAAATTGCTTCGAGGTATGTTCGCTTTCGCGATCTGGGACGTCCGTGAGCAGAGCCTATTTGTCGCGCGTGACCGCGTTGGTAAAAAGCCGTTGTTCTATTCCATTACTTCGGATGGCGAGTTCATCTTTGGCTCAGAAATGAAAGTTCTCCTCGAACATGGCGGTGTCGCCCGAGAGATTGACCATGGGGCACTCGACGCATACCTGACCTTTGGTTATATTCCTGAGGAACTTTGTATTTACAAGGGTGTTCACAAGCTTGAACCGGGACATTTTCTGGTTTTCAAGAATGGTAAAGTTCGTACTGAGCGATACTGGGACTTTGATTTTTCCGGCGAGACCCTGGCCGGAGCCGAAGACGAAATAGCAGCGGATCTCTTGTCGAAATTGCGAAACGCCGTTGAGGAGAGGTTGATTTCAGAGGTGCCGTTAGGGGCATTTCTTTCTGGCGGCGTCGACTCTAGCGCGATCGTAGGACTCATGTCGCAGATCATGGATCAGCCTGTAAAGACGTTCTCGATAGGTTTCAACGAGGACAGCTTTAACGAGTTGAAATATGCACGCATGGCGGCCGGCCATTTTAAGACCGAGCACCACGAATTTATTCTTACCCCTGAATTCGCGGGTATTGTCGACGACCTAGTATGGCATTTTGACGAGCCATTCGCTGACTCGTCCGCTTTGCCCACTTATATGGTCTCCAAGCTCGCGCGCGATCATGTGACCGTTGTCTTGTCAGGGGACGGCGGCGATGAGCTTTTTGCTGGTTATACGCGATACTTAACGGACCGAGAACGCAGCGGCCTCGAACGGCTGCCTCGCGGCATCAGACATAATCTTATCCGTCCGCTTAGCGAGGCCTTGCCACACGGAACCCGAGGGAAGAACTATCTATTTAACATCTCACTTGATGCCGCCGGCCGTTATATCGACAGCATCTCGCATTTTAACGGGCCGCGAAAGCGAAGGCTCTATTCAAATGAGATCAGAAATAAGATGAACGGCAGTTTCGAACGCGGGGAGAAGCTATATCGCGAGATCGCCGGAAGTGTAGCAAATGATGATGCGATCGAAAATCTGCTTTACCTTGACAGTAAAACTTATTTACCCGGCGATATTTTGACCAAAGTCGACCGCATGACCATGGCTTCATCGCTTGAGGCCCGCTCCCCACTGCTCGATCATAAATTGATCGAATACGTGACTCGGATACCGTCGTCCCTAAAACTGAAAGGGCGCGAGGCCAAATACATATTTAAGAAAGCGATAGAAGGTTTTGTGCCCCGTGAGATTCTCCACCGAGAAAAGCAAGGCTTTGGCGTGCCGATCGGTGACTGGATAAATCTGCAATTGAAAGAGCGGATCACGAGTGATCTATCGGACCAGCGATCGATGTCGCGTGGTTATTTCGATCCGAAATACCTTCGGCTTCTACTCGACGAACATAGCCGCAAACGACGTGATCATTCACACGCGCTCTGGACACTGTGGATGCTCGAACTCTGGCATCGCCGTTACCTCGACAAATGACAACTGCCGACAATTACATCGAATATGCTCATGCGGCACTCGCAAATTACCGAAAAAAGGATGCTGCGAGCCGATATCTGCTGTTTGAAGCGGTAAAAGACCTTGACCTTCAACGCGTGCTCGATATCGGATGCGGCCCGGGGCAGGAGCTTTTGCCGTTTCTTGAAAGATCAAAAGCTTTTTGTATTGGCGTCGATGTCGCCGAGGGGCTAGGTAAAGTAACGTCCGATGTCTTTGGTAACGATCCGCGGGTCGGGATCCTGCGGACCGCTGGAGAAACACTTCCGTTTCCCGACGGGAGTTTTGATGTCATTCTATGCCGAGTCGCTCTGCCGTATATGAACAATCGAAAAGCGATCTCGGAAGCCGCCCGCGTTCTGCGAGAAGGCGGCGTTTATCTGCTAAAAACTCACGCACCGGCGTTCTTTTTTGGAATGATCCGCGAGCGTATTTCATCATTAAATCCCAAAATGCTCGCTTATCCGATGATTCGCCTTGCGGCCAGCATTTGGCACTCTATGACCGGTAAGCAGCTCAACAAAGGATTTTGGAGCGGTAAAGAGATCTTTCAGACACGTTCATTTCTGGAGAGAGAACTATCGAAAAGCCGCCTTTTTATCGAAGGGGTTCTCTCGGATGACAATCCGCAGACTCCATCGTATTTCGTGGTCAAAAGGGTCGGGGCATAATGGAACCATCATTTATAACTAAATTAGGATGGAATCTGCCGTGGCTTGTCCGGTATCCGGGGTCCCGAGCCGCGTCGTTTCTTGAGAGAACAGCTTTCGAAAAAAAGCATGTGATCATTACCGTTGCAAATCATTTTGAACCGGCCTGGACTGAAGGCGGAGTTCTCGACCTAAACACCCAGTTGGACCGACTCAATGCATATCACAAGATCGCCCGGGCGACGGGAAATGCTGTGAAAGATGCTGATGGAACAAAATTTCGTCACACAAATTTCTATCCGGCCGAGCAATATGACCCGGCGATCCTCGACATAATGGCAGAGATGCAGTCAGAGGGCCTGGGAGAAGTTGAGGTTCATCTCCACCACGGCGTTGAAAAGCCCGACACGGCGGAAAACCTTCGGAGCGTGCTAATTGATTTTCGCGATACGCTCGCGGAAAGACACAAATGTTTGTCGCGGGTGGATGGTGAACGTCACCCAATGTATGCATTCGTCCATGGGAATCTCGCCCTTGCAAATTCGTGCGGCGGCAGGTTTTGCGGCGTGGATAATGAAATGGAGATACTGCGCGATACGGGTTGCTATGCCGATATGACGCTCCCTTCGGCGCCCGATCGATCGCAGGTTGCTGTCATTAATCAGATCTATGAATGCGGGTTGCCCATCGAAAAGGCGGTTCCTCATCGAACCGGTGTCCGCGCCGCGGCAAATGGAAAACAACCCCAATTACCACTGATATTCAATGGACCTCTCGTGTTTAATTGGACGCGGCGGGTGAAAGGTGTCCCAGTACCGCGGATCGATGACGGGGCATTATCGGCAAATCAGGCCCTCGATGCGTCGAGATTTGAACGGTGGCGTTCTGCCAATGTTACGATCGCTGGGCAAAGCGAATGGGTGTTTATCAAACTATATTGCCACGGATTCTTTGATCACGATCAGAGCACTTGCATTGGTGAAGATGCTAAACGGTTCTTTGGCGGACTCGTAGAAGAATCGGAAAAAAACGGCATCTAAGATACATTTTGCTTCCGCACGCGAGGCCTTCAATATTGCATCGGCAGCTATAGACGGAAAGAACGGCGATCCAAATAATTTTCGAAATTATCGCTTGCGAGCGATTATGCAAGGCCGCGACACTTTATAATTATGTCAGTTGGGATGAAGGCGATGCCTCTGGACAAGATAAAGAAGCTTAAAAGTCTCGACGAGATCCTTACTCGCAGCGGCCAGGCTATTTCTGCTTATCGGGAACAACGCCGGGGTGGGCAACTTCCCTCAGACGAAGAGTTTATCAGTCACGTTAATGGCGACCAATTTATCGGCACCCCTATCATCGCCGAAACTCTCTGGCAGAAGTTTTTTAATAACGGCCAGACGTGCTTTTTCCCTACTTTTAATGACCCGGTTGGATCGATAGCCTTATTCCGCGAAACATTTGGCAATGAAGTTTGCGCCGAACTGGTCGAATCAGCGGAAAAGATCCAAGCCGGCAGGATCGATCTTCTCGGCTTCAAAAACCTGTATGTCGGAACCGAGATCGACTGGCACCGGGAACCGGTTTCTGCAAAACGTTCTCCACTCAAACACTGGAAAGAGTTTGATGACGTCGATAGTTCTGAAACGGGAAATAAAAAGATCGTCTGGGAGCTTAATCGACACCAGCACTTTTTTACACTCGGGGCGGCATATTGGCTAACCGGTGATGAGCGGTTCGGCCAGAGTTTTGCTCTGCAGATCGAATCGTGGATGGAACAAAACCCGCCGGGTATGGGTATAAACTGGGCGAGCAGTCTCGAAGTCGCTTTCCGGTCGATGTCGTGGATATGGGCCTTCCATTTTTTCCGCGAATCGGATCATTTTACGCCCGAACTGTTCAAAAAGGCGGTAAAGTTCTTGTATTGCCATGGCCGCCACATCGAGCAATATTTGTCGAAATACTACAGCCCGAATACACATCTAACCGGCGAAGCCCTCGGCCTATATTATCTCGGGACACAGCTGCCTTTTCTCGACCGGTCAAAGCATTGGCGGGAGTTAGGCGAAGGAATACTCTTTTCTGAGATCAGTAAGCAGATCCTGCCGGACGGGGTCTATTTTGAGCAGAGCACCTGGTACCAGCGATATACCGCAGATTTTTATTCCCATTTTGTTCTCCTGCGGACGATGTATGGTGATCCCTATTACAATGCACCGGCGGCCGAGGTCGAGAACCGACTTCAAAAGAATTTTGAGCACTTGATGTTGCTGACCCAACCAGACGGGACAACGCCGCTTATTGGTGACGATGATGGAGGGCGGATGTTGCCGCTCACGACGGCCGGATCTGACGATTTTCGGGGCAGCCTCGGGGTGGGGGCGGCGATCTTTGGCGATCCGGCGTTCAAATTTGTTAGCGGACCGGTCGGACAAGAACTTTTCTGGTTATGCGGTGCCGACGGTTTAGGCTCATACAAAGCGATCAGGGAGGCTGAACCGTCCCAGGCCTCCGCTGCGTTTCCTGATGGCGGTTATTTTGTCATGCGCGACGGGTGGGCTGACACTGATAATTATTTGGCAATAGATTGTGGTGAAGTGGGATCCTTGTCCGGAGGGCATGGGCACGCTGACGCACTTTCGATAGAAGTGGCGGTTCACGGAAAACCGCTGCTCGTCGATTCAGGAACCTATACATATCACGAATCTTGCGAACTGCGAGATTATTTTCGGTCCACGATGGCGCACAATACGCTCGTGATAGACCGTGTTTCGTCGTCCACGCCGGGCAGTATGTTCAAATGGAAAAGCCGGGCCGATGCAGTAAAAGAAAAGTGGGTTTCCGAGCCGAGATTTGATTATTTCGCCGGCTCTCATGATGGCTACAAGAGGCTGCCGGACCCGGCGACACATACACGAAGTATTCTATTCCTCAAGGGCGATTATTCGATCATTCGCGATGTGGCCGAGACAACGGGTGAGCATGAGTATTCCCTAAATTTTCATTTTGATCACGCGGTGGGAACGGCGATTAGTGACGACGGCAAATGGGTGGGCGGTGATTACCATCGGCTCTACACATTTGGAGATAACGGATCGTGGGAACAGAAAGAAAGCTGGATCTCAAAGGATCACGGAAACCGAATGAACGCACCCTTTCTTCGGTTCTTGTCCAAAGGTGTGGGGACTCAGGAGTTTTTTACCTTTATTCTGCCGGTCGATGAGATGTGCGAACCGCCGCAAGTGAGCGAGATGTCGATGACGTCGGGCAGGGCATTCGTCATCAAGTTTGAGCGATATACAGATCTTTTCGTATTTAATGACGAACCCGGCACAACCATCGATAATGGCATTTTTGCTTCTGATTTCAAATATTCATGGGCACGGCTCAGCGAAGGTGAATCCGTCCCTGACGAACTGGTTGCGGTCGAAGGCAGTTCGCTGATCATCAAAGGTAACGAACTGCTCGGAAAGGCCGTCGACCCCCGGTTTGCGGCCATTAGGCGGCTGGGTAATGACATGTATCTAAAAACTGCTACCGGCCGTTCCACAGTGTCTTTGGGATTCGTCGATCGAAGAAAAGGTGATCGCCGTCGAACGGATTCGGACCGGCGGCAACCGCCCGTAAAGTGAAAAAACGAGTCTTACATCTGGTCGGCAGTTTCCACCAGGGCGGATCGGAGCTTCAGGCCGCTGCCTTGATCAAAGCTCTTCACAATGAAGGGTCTTTCGAGATATTTGCCGCGACCCTCAACAAACAAGGTGTACTGCTTCACGATTTTGCGAGTTGCGGTGTGCCCGAGATCCCGGAGTTTCCACTAACATCATTCTATAATGCAAATTTTGTGCGCCAGATCCGGCGATGTGCTAAATATCTGCGGGATAATAAGATAGATGTCGTTCACATGCACGATTTCTATACAAATATATTTGGAATGGCGGCCGCGTCGCTCGCAGGGGTGTCACTTCGGATCGCATCAAAGCGCGAGACAACCGGAATGCGTTCGACTGCACAGAAATTTGTCGAAAATCTTTCTTTTGGACGGGCGACGGCGGTAATCGTAAATGCCCGTGCGGTCCGCGATCACTTGATCGCTCGTGCGATCGAGCCGGAAAGGATCAAAGTCATTCACAATGGTATCGAACTCAGTCGGTTCGCCGGGCCATTCGATCGAGTTGCTGTGTGCCAGCGATATGCCATTCCATTAGACTCTAAAATTGTTACGTTGGTCGCAAATCTCCGCCATTCTGTAAAGAATGTGCCGATGTTCATTCGTACAGCTAAACGCGTCGTCGAAACGATCCCCAATGCTCATTTTGTGGTTGCGGGGGAAGGCGAACTGCGTGCGGATCTCGAAGGGCAGGCGGTTAGAACATGTGTCGGTGCAAACATTCATTTCATTGGCCGATGCGATAATGTGCCGGCGTTGCTCACTTCATCCTTTGCATGTATGCTGACGTCCGATGCCGAAGGGTTTTCAAACTCCATTCTCGAATATATGGCTGCGGCCCGCCCGGTCGTCGCAACAAATGTCGGCGGGGCGGCTGAAGCTGTAAAGCCCGGTGAGACCGGCTATCTGGTCGACCCAGGTGATGATTACTGGGCGGCGGTACATATTACCGATCTGCTCAGGAATCCGTCTCTGGCATCTGAATTTGGGGAGGCAGGGCGGAAGGTGGTTGAGAACAATTTCGAGCACGGAGTCCAGTTATCAAAAACGCTCGATCTGTATAACCGGCTGATTAACAGCAAATAAGATGGCCCTCAGTGTCGTACAACTCGGCCCCTATCCGCCGCCAGAGGGCGGCATCAGCCGGAATATGCTTGCGATCCGTGACGAAGTCCGCCGCCGCGGCGGGCGATGTGCGATCAGTGCAACTTCCAAGAGTAGCACGGTGCGGGACGAAAAAGACGTCTATCATCCGCGATCGCCGAAGGCACTGATCAAATTACTGTCTTCGCTAAAGTTTGACGTGCTGCATTTGCATGTTGGCGGAGAGGTTTCGCCGCGCGTGCTTACGCTTGCCGCCACCGCTATTCTCTTTGGAAGACGAAAGAGTTTGCTGACGCTACATTCGGGTGCTTATCCGCTGACCGAAGAAGCTAAAGCAGCGAGTCCGGGTTCGATCCGCGGCCTCATATTCAAACGATTTTCACGAATTGTCGCGGTCAATGACGCAATCGCCGATGTGTTTAGGCGTTATGGCGTCAAAGCGGATCGCATCAGAGTGATCCTGCCCTATTCATTGAGTTCGCCGGATGAAAATATTAAAGTTCCCGATCATTTGGCGGAGTTTTGCAGAGAGCATACGCCGCTGATTCTCGGCGTCGGTGGCCTGGAACCCGATTACGATCCGATCTTTCAGATCGAGGCGATGAAGAGTGTTTTATACACTTTTCCAAATGCAGGATTGATGATCGTGGGCGACGGTTCGATGCGGCGAGAAGTCGAACAAGCGGCGGAATCGAGCGGCTATATTGAAAATATTTGTATTGCCGGCAATGTTGAACATGCCGTCACTCTCCATTTGATAAGCCGCGCGGATATTTTGCTTCGAACCACGAGATTTGATGGCGACGCGATCTCGGTTCGCGAAGCTCAATTCCTGGGCACACCTGTGATCGCGACTGACAATGGAATGAGGCCAGATGGGGTGCATTTGATAGGGTTAGGGAACAAAGAAGAGCTGATCGAAAAAGTAAGAACGATCGCTACTGTGGGCAGGGAGTACACTGCTTCAATTGAGCCGGGCATCGGAAATATCTCCGCTGTCGTCGATCTTTACGAAGACCTCAGTACACATTAAATTAGTGATCTGGTACAACCTGCGGGTTTCGAGACCTGAATACTGACGACGGCCGTCATCTTTATTTTGCTAGACCGGCAGGAGATAATTCTGCGCCCGGGTTCCTGCCACCGCGTCCCCTGCCTTTGAATTTGCTTGCCTGCGTAAGTCTGTAATCTTTTTCGGCAGGGTTGGAAAAGCCAACTTCGTTGAGATATGCGATGACATTGCCGACCGGAAAGGCGAGATCGCCGGGGCCGACACGGTTCAAATTCATAAAGACATTGTTTTGAAACATCGCCGCCAGGGCGTCGGTCTTTAGATCGACGTTGCCGTGGATGCCGTAGTTCCCGTGGCCGACGATGTTGTCGCGAAACAGGAAGTTCCGCGGTGTTATTCCGTAAAAAGTCGCGATATTGCCGGAATTGAACGAGGTGTTGTTCGCGATAGTGATCCCGTCTCCGTCAGCTGCCTGGACGAAATATCCGGAGCCCTCAAAAGCCTCGCTGCCATTGATGTTGAGAAACAAATTGTTTTCGATGGTCAAATTTTTCAAAACTCCGCTCGGGTAATTGTCGTCTTTACCCAAAATATTGATGCCGTCTCCTGAACCGTCGATTACGTTGTCTTTGATCAATACATCCTCAATGGTCGAAAACGTGGCACCGCCGTCCTGATTTCGAACTGTTATGCGGAATGCCGATCCTTTCCAGTTATTCGTAAGTTGATTACCGACAAATTGGACACGTCTTGCGTTTTTTAATTCAAAAAGGGTTTTGACCGTAGCCGTCTTTGCCCAGGCGGCCGGCTTATTAAGATAATTTCCGCGAACCTCAATATCCGTCGGTATCAGGTCCACTGAACTAGGATCAGCACCGCCGAACATAATGTTCTCCGCACCGCCCTCGATGTAATTATTGAGGATCCTGACATTACGGGTGCCGGTCCAGCCGCAAATGCCCTGCGTCTCTTCGCCTGGGAACCCGAACCCCTCTATGTAACTATTCTTTACGGTCGTATTCGCACTGTTCAGGGCTATACCGCGGCGGGCTACGCCGGTTTTGTGCGGGTGGATATATGAGCGGTCGATCTCGATATCGTGAGGTAACTGGGCAACTGTTTCACCGCGGCCGAGTTCGATAATGCCGTAATTGAACAACGTGCTGTCCGAGGTAAATTCGATACCGACAAAGCGATAATGATGCGAACCCTTTGAGGTTGCAACGGCCGGACGGCCGAGAATGCCTGCTGTGATCGTCGCCATCGACTTGCGATCCGCGGGACTTACACGCTTTTCGGCGGGCAGATCGACGGCGGCTGACGAGCGGATCGTGACAAAATCGGTGAGCGGCTTGTTTGGCAGGGTAACGGTGCCGTTATAAACGGCCCCTGCCTGGAGTTCGACGATATCGCCGCTGTTTGCACGCTCGATAGCTGCTTGGACATTTCCGCCGGGCGGAACTTTGATAACGGTGCCCATTTTTCCGGCTTCGATGACAGGCTGCGGGCCGACGATGCCGAGCCGTCCGTAAATGGCGTCATACCCGAGCGGACCACCGACGGCCAAAACCACGGCCGCGGCGACATAGACCCATTTGGGGACGCGAATTCGGCTTCGTTTCGCGAGCGGCTTACTTCGAACACCTATCGCTTTAATTGCCATTACGTTTGTCACAAATACTCCAATCGACAAAATAAACGCCTAAAAGGCAATGGAATCCAAATCTATTTGATGAAAAAATCTGGCAAAAACCGGCCGGAATCTGTAAGCTATTAACAGCCTCGCGGGCGCCGAGAAAATTCTACAAAAGCGGCCCCATTCCCACTTTCTATAATCCGTATGTGCGGCATTAACGGCATAGCTTATTCCCCACGTTCAGGCAGACACGTAAACGAAGCAAAACTCGCGTCGATGCGAGATATTTTGCATCATCGCGGGCCTGATGACGGAGGTCTGTTCATTGACGGAAATATCGGCCTAGGCCACCGACGACTTGCGATCGTCGACCCTCGGCACGGGATCCAGCCTATGTTCAATGCGGCTCGCACCTGTTCGATCGTCTATAATGGCGAGGTCTATAACCATACAGACTATCGCGACGAGCTTTCGGCAGACGGCTACGTCTTTCAAAATCGCAGTGATACCGAAACAATTCTGCATCTTTACGAAAAGTACGGCCGCGACTGTGTAGAGCTGTTGCGTGGGATGTTCGCGTTCGCGATCTGGGATAAGAATAAACAAGAGCTTCTTATCGCACGCGACCGTCTTGGGGTTAAGCCGCTGTATTACGTTCTCGACGGCGACGGCAGCCTCTATTTCGCGTCTGAGATAAAGGCTCTGCTCGAGGCCGGTGCAATCAGGCCCGAGATAAATTACAACGCCCTCCCCGATCAATTTGCTAATCACGGCACATCAGCCGACGAAACTCTTTACAAGGGCGTAAAGCGGTTGTTGCCCGGCCACACACTTGTCTGGAAAGACGGAAGGCTCGATATTCGCGAATTCTGGGATCTCACCTTCGAGCCGAAGATCGATGATCTTTCTGACCAGGAATATGTCGAAGAGTGGCGGGAAATGTTCCGTGAATCCGTCAGGCTTCGCTTTATGGCGGACGTCCCGTTGGGAATGTTTCTCTCGGGCGGGATCGATTCGAGCGCGATCGCGGCAATGATGTCCACGATGGTGAGCGATCCGATCAAGACTTTTTCCGTCGGTTTTCGCGAACGGGAAGCAAACGAACTCGAATTTGCCCGCCTTGTCTCTCGAAAGTACGGGACGGACCATCACGAGATAGTCATCACCCCGGAACAGTTTTTTGCTGAACTCCCAAATCTGGTCTGGCACGAAGATGAACCGATCGGTTTCATAGCATCGGTGCCATTGTATTTTGTGTCAAAACTTGCCAGCGAACATGTAAAGGTCGTTTTGACAGGTGAGGGAAGCGATGAGGTCCTTGCAGGATACGGGCGTTATGCCAAGGCACTTAAATTGCTGAGCTATGGGGACAAATACGAAACGGTTGCTCCGACCTTTCTTCGCGATGCTGTCCGCGGCGGCGTTGCGACGTTGCCGTCGGCTTTGAGCCGAAAGCTCGACCGCACATTTTTGACGCGGGAAACAGGTATCGAAAGTTTGTTCCTTGATAATTTCAGCGTTTTTCCCAAAGCGATGCAGGGGAAATTGTTTTCTCGGGCGACGCGAAACAAGATCGCCGATCATGATCCGTATTCCCGACAGAAAGAATGGCTCAGAAAGTCTGATGCCGAGGACGTACTCGACAAATTACTCTACGTCGATTCGAAAACATATTTGCACGAATTGCTGATGAAGCAAGACCAAATGTCGATGGCCGCGTCGATCGAAAGCCGTGTCCCATTTCTCGACCATAAGTTAGTTGAATTTTCGGGCCGAATGCCTCGAAGAATGAAACTTCGCGGCGGTACGACAAAATGGATACTTCGTGAGGCGATGAAGGGGATCTTGCCCGCCGAAATACTCGGCAGGCCAAAGATGGGTTTCCCTGTGCCCGTTGGTAATTGGTTCCGCGGCGAATTCAAGCACATTGTTGATGAGTATGTGATGGGCAAACGGGCCTTGGATCGCGGGATCTTTGACCCGGACGAGGTTCGTTCGCTCGTTGCCAGGCACAATGCTGGCGAGAACCATGATGAACGCATATGGTCGCTGGTGAATTTTGAGATATGGCAACGCGGGTTTATCGACGGCGAACGGTAGAAAATACCCTTTGGCAGGACGAAATGAGTATAGAGTGGCGCATCCTAAAAGCTTATCCCGATCCGGAAACTGAGGTTCTCTGGAACCAGCTTCTGGACGCTGCGTCCTACCCGACTCATTATGTGTCGCCGGGATTTTTCGTCGATCCATTTGCAGGTGAGGGCGAACGTTTTGCCATTATCGCTATGGAAGGCGGCATCGCAACTGCAGTTATGACCGGGACAATTGCGAACGGAACCGCCGTATCAGGATTAGCTGTAAGGCCGCAAACGGCGTTTCGGATCGGCTGTGACCGCGAAAGTGCGGCGCAAGCGTTGATCCGCGGCCTGATCGAACTTGGCGGCGCTGGACTCGAACAGATCAAATTTTCTACTTGGGAACCCGTCGAAGGCATAGCATCACTCGGATTTCGGCTTGAGCCCACCAGACCGGACGATGAGGTCATCTTGCTCGACCTGGCGAAAGGCAAAGACGACATTTTCAAAGACTTCTCGCAAACGCGCCGAAATGAATTGAGAAAGGTCATGAAACTCGGCCTGATCGACGCAAAAGAGGTCGAGACTCGTGACGAATTGCTCCAACTCTACGATATTCACAAGGATTGGAACCGCAGAAAGGGGTACGAGCCGAATTCGCTGGAAAAGTTTGAACAGGCGATCGAGCAGCGTGATCACCGTAAAGTGTTGATCGCGATTGCCGACGGTAAGGTCATCGCGGGAAGCTATTTTCGCTTTTGCCGGGGCGGCGTAGTCGAATATGCGGCTAATAATTCGCTGGAATTATTTCAAAAACTTCGGCCCAATGATCTTCTTTGCTGGCGGGCCATAGAATGGGCGTGTGATGCTGGGTTTTCACATTTCAGTATGGGCGGGTCACACCTATTCCTCCGCAGATTTGGCGGAGAAGCATACTCAACGTTCAGGTATTCGCTCGACAGGACATTTTTACGGCGGCACGAAAAGCGTGAACGATTGTCGCGTTTCGCGGTCAACACCTATCTATCGCTGCCGGACACTCTACGTCGCCGTATCAGATCGGTCAGCACAAAGGTCTGATCACATCATCGCATCGGAACTGATAAACATCATAAAATGACGCCTAAAACACAAATTGAAAAGAAGAGCGACGCGGCTACAATGCTCCGTGGACGCGATATTTTGTGTTTCAGCCACGATTGGTCGGGCGATCCGCTTTCAAAGACGCACCTGATGCGCGTTCTTGCAAAAGACAACCGGATCCTCTGGATCAATGCCATTGCTAATCGCATGCCGACTGCCTCGTCAAAGGATGTCTCGAGGATAATCAACAAATTGAAAGGCTTTGCCGAGCCGATCCGCGAGGTCGAACCGAATGTATTCGTTCTCAATCCGCTTGCAATTCCGGCTTATGGCAACAAGACAATTGTTAGCCTAAATCAAAGAGCGCTGATCGGGCAGATCAAAAAAGCAATTCGATCGCTCGGGATGAAAGACGTTGTCAACATGGTCTTTAATCCGGCGGCGGGTATGGTCGCCGGCAAGCTCGGTGAACGCGAGCTTATCTATTATTGCGTTGACGAATATACGGCTTTTACCGGCTCATCAGCATTAAAAGAGATAGAGGAAAAGCTTTTCCGAGAGGCAGATCTCGTCGTGGTGTCGGCAGAAAAGCTCTACGCTGATAAAAAGCAGTTTAACCCTAATACTCACATCATCCGCCACGGAACTGATTGGCGGCATTTCCGCACTGCTCTTGACGACGCAACTAGTGTCCCCGACGAGATCGCAAGTTTGCCAAAGCCTATTATCGGTTTTCACGGGCTACTCGCCGACTGGGTCGATTTCGAACTTATTAAGAAAGCCGCCGAACATTTCAAAAAAGGCTCAGTCGTGCTGATAGGTAAGATATCGGTTGATGCTGCACAGAAAGTAAAAATACTCGATGGCGTGCCGAATGTTCACTTTCTCGGCCGCAAACCGTACGCCGAACTCCCGGCGTATTGCAAAGGTTTTGACGTGGCGATCAACCCGTTCGCGATAAATGACCTTACGCTTGCGGCAAATCCACTCAAGGTTCGTGAATACCTAGCCGCAGGGTTGCCGGTTGTTTCGACCGATATTCCGGAGGTCCGCATCTTGCCTGATTGCCTGATAGGTACCGATCACGATAGTTTCATCGCAGAGATCGGCCACGCTTTGGCTCATCCAAAATCGAGAAAGGCAGTAAGTGATGCGATCGCTCACGAAAGCTGGGAAGCTAAAGTCGATGAGCTTCGCGTGATCCTCGCCAAACACAACAGCCCGCTTTGATGAAATCAGACGATCATTGGTCGTATTATTCTATTGCCGTAAGGACGCCCATAGTCGCTTCGGCAGATCCATATGAGTGCCATAGTGACTAAAAATTTAAATATTGCGGAACAGCACGGCCGCGAGGTAGCACGTGGCGATCGGTTCGAGTTTGGCAAAAATTGGAGTGCCTTTCTTTCCGTGCTTGACGACGAGCGGATAGAAACCGCGGTCGCATCGCTGAGGGCTATGCTTGAAGTTGAGTCGCTCGAAGGCAGATCGTTTCTTGATATCGGTTCGGGCAGCGGCCTTTTTTCATTGGCCGCGAGAAAACTCGGCGCGAGAGTTCATTCCTTTGATTTCGACAGTAATTCATTTGCCTGCACTCAGGAACTTAGAAACCGGTATTTTCCGAATGACCCGAACTGGAGGGTCGAGCAGGGAAGCGCTCTCGACGCGGATTATGTATCGAGCCTCGGGAAATTTGACGTCGTTTATTCGTGGGGTGTGCTTCATCATACCGGTGAGATGTGGCGGGCGTTAGAGAACGCAGTCATTCCAACAGCGCCCGGAGGCAAGCTCTTTATCGCGATCTACAACGACACGGGGAGCCAGGCACGCCGTTGGCATTGGATCAAAAAGACCTATTGCCGACTGCCCAGCATCCTAAAGACACCTTTTGCCATCGCCGTGACAATTCCCGACGAAGCAAAACGCCTGATCTCTTCACTCATTCGTATCAAACCGATGGAATACGTCCACTCGTGGACGCGATATAAGAACGGCCGCGGAATGAACCGCTGGTACGACATCATCGACTGGGTTGGCGGCTATCCTTACGAGGTCGCGACGGTTGATGAGATATTCGATTTCTACAAAGAGCGGGGATTCTCGCTAACGAAAGTCAAGACCGGCGGAGTCGGCCTAGGGTGTAATGAGTTTGTTTTCAGGTCCGAAGGGAAATAAGAAGACCACGTTAATCCCCGTTATTCATCTTTTCCATCAGTTCCTTCCATCGATCGTCGTCTCGTATACTCGCAAGGTTGATGTCATTTTCGAAATGGGGTTTGTTCTGGTTGCCGAGTTTCACGGCCTTATTCAGCCATTTGAACGCGAGGTCGGTCTCGCCGAGTACAGCATAGGTTGAACCGACCCAATAGGCCATATCGTGATCAGCCTTTGAAACGGCGAGGGCGTCGTCGGTAAGCTGGGCTCTCGCTTCGTCAGCATGTCCACTGCCTGCTAGGAATAAAGCGTAGAGTGGCTTAATGCCATCCATCCGCGGGTTTTCTTTCAAAACACTCGCGATCAGATCGAGTGATTCCTGATGCTTGCCCTGATAATAAAAGACCCCCGACCGGAAGATCTTTATCATCGGGTGGTTCGGTTCGACCTTTGCGCCTTTGTCTAGTTCCGCAAGAGCTTTATCAAATTCCTTCGTATAAATATAAAGCCGGGCCCGATTATATGCCGCTACGGCACGGGCGGCCGGATCGAGACGGACTAGCTTTTCAAATGCTTTGAGTGACTCTTCGTATTCGCCGTCGAGGCGGTGCATTACACCTTTTACAAAGTAAAGAGCGGCGTCATTTGGAAACTGTTTTTGCAGCAGTTCGATCTCGCTGCGGGCCTTTTTCTTTTCACCGCGGGCCATGTAGATCATCACCATAAGGACACGGGCTTCGACGACGTTCTGGTCGTAGAAAAAGGCTTTGCTAAAAGCCGCTTCGGCATATGTGTAGTCTTCTGGTTCGCCCAAGCCCTTGAAAACGCGGTTTGCGTAACAGGCCCCGAGGCCGCTGTAAGCGAGAGCAAAATGCGGGTCGAGCTCGATCGCGCGTTTGAAATTGGCCATAGCGGCATCGCAATCTTCGGCATCGATGGTGCGGAAGATAAATCGGCCAAAATTATCGCGTCCGCGCAAGTACTCTTCCCAGGCATCTGCATTGTCGGTCGCACGTTTGCCAAGTTTTTCGGCTTCTAGATCGGTTAGTTCCAGTCTGAGGCCTTCGAGAATGCGATGTGCGATGCCGTCTTGAAGGGCGAGTATGTCATTGCCTTCGGCGTCGATACGGTCGCTCCAAAGTATGTCGCCGGTCGTCACATCGAGCAGTTGAGCCGTGACCCGCAGCTTTTCGCCGGAACGAATAAACCCTGCCGAAAGAACCGCGTGGACCCTCAATTCCTTCCCGGCTTCTCGCGGATCTATATCTTTTCCCTGGTATTTGGCGATCACGCTGCTCGGCCGCACAATGATCGATCGGATCTGGGCGAGTTCTGTAATGACAGAATCTGCCAGTGCGAACTCGTAAAAATTTGACGCGGCGTCACCGCTGAGATTTTTGAAAGGGAGTATAGCGACGCTTTTCTTTTCGGTGCCGGTCGCGGTCATCGAAATATCGGGTGCATACGACGGCGTTGACGAAGCAGATATAGTGCCGCCGACCGAGGTTGCCTCCGGCACAGATTTCCCTGTGAACCAATTGAGCATTCGCTTGACCTTACTTCCATCGGCATGCGAAGGGGCATACGTGTCACCCGGCATCACTTGGGCACCGGCAAGCTGCTGAAGCAACGCCCTCAGCTCATCCCGCATGGTCGCGATCTTTTGATAACGATCTTTTGGGTCTTTGGCTAAGGCTTTATCGACTATCTTCTGGATCTCGGCAGGCAGCGGTTCTCGACGCTGTTCTGCGAGCGGCCGGGGCGTGCCATAAAGCACTTGGTGGCGAACATCAATGACGGTTTTGCCTTGGAAAGCCCAAATCCCCGTAAGCATTTCGTAGAGGAGCACCCCTGTCGAGAATATGTCTGAACGGTGATCCGCGCGTTCGCCTTTTGCCTGTTCCGGAGCAGCATAAGTTGCGGTTCCATACGGGATGCCGAGCTCTGTGATCTGTGTGCGGTCACCACCCTCGTTTTCGCTGATGTGCTCGTCTTCCATCAGTTTTGCGAGGCCAAAATCCAGTATTTTCACCTGGCCTGCATCCGTCACCATGATATTGCCAGCCTTAATGTCACGGTGGATGATGTTCTTTGAATGAGCGTAAGCGAGAGCATCTGCCACCTGGATAGCGATCGAAAGGGCACTTTTCAGCTCGAGCGGACGGCCGCCCACGAGCTGGCGAACATTCTTGCCCTCGACATACTGCATGGCGATGTAATAAACACCATCCGCACTGTGAAAGTCGTAAATAGTGCAGATATTGGGGTGGTCCAGCTGCGAACAGAGCTGTGCTTCGCGTTCAAATCGCTTAAAATTTGCAGTCTTTTGTGTGAGTTCCGGCGGAAGTACCTTAATGACAGCCGTGCGGTTAAGCTTTGTGTCGAGTGCTTTATAGACCGTGCCCTGGCCGCCTGAGCCGATCTTTTCGAGGATCTTGTATTGATTGATCTGTGAACCGATCATAGAAAATGCACAGTGCAAAATGCACAACGCAGAATAAAAACGCCGCTAATGTGCCGCGTTCAGGGTCGTTTTCAGTTACTAAGAATCTTAATGCAGTTCCGCATATTTTGCATTTGGCATTCTAAATTCTTTTTTGTCATGGAACGGCCAACTGCCGCTCAATCAATCTGGATCGTTCAGCCGCGGGGTGGATCGCCCCAGCCTGAACCGACATAGGCCCCATCAATTACGAGACACGGTACAGTCAGGTCACCGCCCGAAAACTCGAGCATTTCATTCTGACGCTGTTTATTATTTTGCGCGTCATATTCGGCAAACGTGATGCCGAGAGCATCGAAGTGATCGCGCGCTCGCTGGCAATACGGACAATCCGGTTTGGTATACAATACTATCGACATTGCTTAAAATTACACCTTTTGATTAAGATTATCTAGCCCGAAAGCAGCGCTCAAAGCCCTTTTGTAATAACTATTTTTTATGGAACACCTCGACATATTTACTCCGTTTGAAAAACTGATCGAGATCGACATTCTAGGCGAAAAGCGAATGGTTCCGGAGAATAATTCGCTGCTCAGGTGTTTTCAGTTTCTCGCGATGGAAAGTATTTCGTACGGTGATTTTTGTTGGAACGGCGAATGCCTGAACTGCCAGGTATGGATCGAAAATGGCGATAAAGAAAAGGCAGTCATCGCTTGTCGCGTAAACGCCGCAGAAGGTATGAAAGTGCTCCGCCTTTCCGAGGACATTGACCTTACGCCTGATGAATGATCGGCCCGCCTATTAGTATTTAGGCACGGTCGGGTCGACGTCGTTCGACCACGCAGTAATGCCGCCCACAAGATTAGCGAGACTGCCGGTGTAACCCGACGCTTGAAGGACTTCGATCGCACGAGCGCTTCGGCCGCCCATTTTGCAGTGGACGACAGTTTCCCTTGTCTCGTCGAGTTCACTCATTCGGCTGATTATTTCGCCCAGAGGTATCAGTTTCGCTCCATCGATCTTAGCGAACGCGTATTCGTCGGGCTGACGTACATCGATCAATTGAATATCGTCGCCTGCATCGAGACGGCTTTTTAGTTCAGACGCTGTTATTTCCTGCATATTTAGATTATCCCCAAAACCGGTATTAACTGCAATAATATCACCCGGCACGACATATTTCATGTTATGAAAATGCCGGGACATATACATCGATAAGAAACTGCTCACGGATCTAATTGACAAAAATTTACAATCAAATACAAGGCCGCGGGGCATGTCTAATGTAAAATATGTCATTTAGGCAATAGCTCTATGTTCATACGTACCTTTCAACTGCTTATTTGCGCGTCTCTAGTATTGTCGGGGCTTGCCTGCGGGTCAAAATCGGGGGATCGCGGATCCAGGGCGAATTCCAACGGTGACGATAGTTCGAAAGCGTCGGTGGTTACCATCACGGTCGCAAAAAGCGAATCCAGAGATATTGCGGCTTCGATCCAGGCGACCGGCAGTACGGTCGCGGATGAATCGTCTGACGTCGCTCCGAAAGTCGCCGGAAAGATCGCCGATCTCTCTGTAAACGTAGGACAGTTCGTAACGGTCGGGTCGGTCGTTGCCCGGATCGACGACCGGGACGCAAAACTTCAACTTAGCTCTGCATTGGCTGGCGTCAAAAAGGCGCAGTCGGCGGTGCTGCAGGCACAAGCTAGGCTGGGTCTCGGGCCCGGAAATAAATTTAATTCTTCGACCATACCTGAGGTGCGGGCCGCCGCGGCAGCTTACGAACAATCTCTCGCCGAACTAAAGCAGGCGGAAGCAAACGAAAAGCGTTATCGCGAACTCACTGAAACCGGCGATGTTTCGATGATCACCTATGAGCAGTATCGAACGGCAAGGGATACTGCCCGAACCCGTTCAAACTCGGCAAAACAATTGATGGAAGCGGCGGTAAATACTGCCCGGCAAAATAATCAGGCGATCGCAAGCGCACAAGCCGACGTAGAATCTGCTCAAACACAGGTCGCGACCGCAAAACAGGCGCTGGCTGATACCGTTATTCGAGCCCCGTTCTCGGGATTTGTGAGTAACCGGCCCGTAGCTGTTGGCGAATTTGTCTCGTCGGCCTCGGTCGTTGCGACGGTCTTGAAGACGAACCCGATGAAGGTGCAGATCAGGGTGGCTGAGGCTGATGTCCCGTTCATCTCGCTCGGTCGAGGAGTTTCGGTCGAGGTCGATGCCTATAAAGAGCGTAAATTTGCCGGCATCGTTACGTCGGTCAATCCCGCGATCGATCCGGTCTCGCGTGCCGCGATCGTTGAAACGTCGATCGAAAATGCCGACAACGCGCTTCGGTCTGGTATGTTTGCGACGGTAAAAATTAACCGCGAAGGCGGCGGCAAAGCCGTTTTCGTCCCTCGATCGGCCGTGTTTGAGGACCAGGCAACAAATTCATCCCGCGTTTTTGTCGTTCAGGAAGGCGTCGTAAGACTAAAGGTCGTTCAAAAAGGTGTCGAAGAAGCTGATTGGATCCAGATCGTAACTGGTGTCGAGCCGGATCAGACGGTGGCAACCAGTAATCTCGCACAACTCTACGAAGGAGCCGCTGTCGCGTTTTAGTGTTTTATGCAATGGTTGGCTGAAATTTGTGTCCATCGACCTGTGTTTGCAACGGTAATCGTTCTATTTTTGACGGTCGTCGGCGGCTTCAGCTTTTTTACGCTAGGTGTGGATCGGTTCCCAAAGATCGATCTGCCCACCATTTCAGTGCAAACCAGAAACACCGGAGCCGCTCCTCAAGAGATCGAGACCGAAGTCACCGATATTATCGAGGGTGCTGTCAATACTGTCCCGGGTATCGAGGAGATGCGCTCGAATTCGTCCCGCGGCAGCTCATCAGTAAATCTTACTTTCAACCTCGAAAAAGATCCGGATCAGGCTTTTCAGGAAATTCAACAAAAGCTTAGCGGTGCCGTTGGCCGTTTGCCGGATAACGCAGATCCGCCGCAGGTGCAGAAATCAGACCCCGATTCGTCACCGATCCTGATGTATTCGATCAGTGCCCCGCGTGACGTGATCGAACTGACGACGCTGATCCAGAATCTTGTCCAAAAGCGTATCGAATCGACCGACGGCGTTGGCGAAGTCTTCATGTACGGCTCTCGCGAACGGCAGATCAAGATCCTTGTCAATCCGGACCGGCTGCGGGCATATCAACTGTCGGTAACTGAGGTTTCTAACGCCGTCCGAAGCCAGAATCAGGAATTGCCCGGCGGCAGCATCGTCGAGGGTGCCAAAACCCTCGGGGTCCGGACGATGAGCAAGCTGACTGAGGTAAGTCAGTTTGGCGAGATCGTCATCACGACACGTAATGGATTTCCGATCAAGATAAAGGACGTCGGCCGCGTCGAAGAATCGGGATCCGACCCGACGTTTGCCGCATCGCTCGATGGCACACAGGCTATCAGTCTTGGTATTCGCAAGCAGTCCGGTGCAAACACCATTGCGGTCATCAAAAGCGTTAAAGACCGAATGGCACAGATCCTGCCGACTCTGCCTGACGATATCAAATTTGCGCTCATCCGCGACCAGTCAGAATTTATCCAGAACAGCCTCACGGCGATCGAAGAGCATCTGGTGCTCGGCGGCATTTTTGCTGCGATTGTAGTCTTTTTGTTCCTTTGGAATGTGCGGACAACGCTGATCGCCGCCCTTGCTATCCCGGTTTCGATCATCGCGTCCTTCGCAGCGATCGCGGCTCTCGGTTATTCGCTTAATCAGATGACGATGCTTGCTTTGACCTTAATGGTCGGTATCGTGATCGACGACGCGATCGTCGTGCTCGAGAATATTTATCGATATGTGGAAGAAAAGGGGATGAATCCTTTTCAGGCCGCCGTCGAAGGAACGCGTGAGATAGGCCTTGCAGTTCTCGCGACAACGCTTTCGCTGCTTGCCGTTTTTATTCCCGTTGGGTTTATGACGGGTATCGTCGGCCGCTTCATGTCGTCGTTCGGCCTGACTGCCGCCGCCGCGATCGCGGTCAGCCTTATCGTTTCGTTTACCATCACGCCGATGCTGGCGGCAAGGTGGATCAAGGGCAAAGAAGGGGAGAAAGGGAGAAAACGAGACGCGGAGAATTTTGAGGATTCTAAAGAGGGACATCCGTCCCCAGACGCCGAACTCAAGACTGATTCAAAGGCAGGCTGGTTTTACAGCAAGGTAGATTCCGGATATACGTTTTTGCTTCGCAAGGCGATGCGTTTCCGGTGGGTCGTGGTGCTGTTGTGTATCGTTACGGTCGCTTCGATCGTGCCACTTTATAAATATGTGGGCATGGCGTTTTTGCCCGACGAGGACGAATCGCTGTTCCAGATCACGCTTAGGGCTCCACAGGGAACTTCACTTGCGGCGACGCAGTCGATACTCGAACGCATCGCACGCGACGTTCGGGAGCAGCTGCCTGGCGTTAAGAATACGGTCGCATTTGCGGGTATGGGACGCGGAGGCGGTTCGAACAACGGAACGGTGAACGTCAGTCTCGTGCCTGTCGAAGCCCGCAAAAAATCGCAGGCCGACCTTATCAATCAGACGCGCGGCCTAGTCAAAAAGTACGCCTCAAAGGATTATCAGATCTCGGTCTCGGGCAGTTCTTCCATCGCTCAAGGCATCGGCCTCGGCCGCGGCGGAACAGGAATCGGTTATTTTCTGTCGGGCCCGGATATGGGCAAACTGACAGAATTTGCGAATCAGGCTGTCGAAAAAATGAAACAGGACCCGACGTTTCGCGACCCTGATAATTCGGTCGATCTCGGGACACCTGAGGTTCGCGTCCTGATCGACCGTGTCAAAGCCGCCGATCTCGGCGTCGAAGCCGGCAACGTTGCGCAGGCGTTGAATATCCTCTCAGCCGGGCAGCGTATTTCGACCTTTAGCGAGGGGTCTGAGCAATATGACGTTATCGTTCAGGCAGACGAGGTCTATCGCCGCGACCGCAGCAATTTTGGTAATTTCTCAGTGGCATCGTCTAACGGCGGCATCGTTAGCCTCGACAAGGTCGTTAAGATCGAAGAAGGCCTTAGCCCGTCGTCTATCAACCGGTTGAACCGCCAGCGTGTCATCACACTTTCGGCGGGCTTGCCGCCAAACGCATCCGAAGCCGACGCGATCGCCAAACTCCAAAAGATCGTTGCCGATCTGAAGATGGGCCCCGAATACACCAGCGGCGTCAGCGGCCAGTCAAAGGAATTGCAAAAGGCATACACGTCGTTCCTGCTCGCCTTTCTGCTGTCGTTCGTATTCATGTATCTGATCCTCGCGGCTCAGTTCGAATCGTTCATCCATCCGGTGACGATCTTGCTAACTCTGCCATTGGCAGTTCCGTTCGCGTTGCTTTCGACCGCGATGGCGGGGCAGACGCTTAATATTTTTTCCGCGCTCGGGATCTTACTTCTATTCGGTATTGTCAAAAAGA
>JBGAVK010000046.1:0-25898 GCA_044228165.1 Pyrinomonadaceae bacterium
AAATTTATTAATCTGCCTCCATTTATGCTGCTCTCGGTCGCGAACACGGCCATTTTCGTCCGTAATCCCAAGAAGTTTGAGATACGAACTACCGGGATCCACCTGAGCTGTCTTTTTGCGGTTGTGTTCAAGCGGTGGAGGCGTTTTGAACGTTGGTTTGGCAGTGTTCAGACGCGACCGTCCTTTCTTGCCGATCTCAAGCTGAAAGTCGTTAACTGTCGTGAAAAGATGCCCGCTGTGAAAGCCGCCATCGAGTGCTTCGGCGATCATCGCTGCACCCGTATCAAAATCAAAGTTTTTGGCTGTATCCCGTGTATCGCCTCGGTAAAGAAAGAATAGCCGCTTGCCTTTTTTTGTCGATACAAGCCGGACAAGTATCTTTTGCAGATGCTCGTCCGCACCCTTATAATTGCCAAGAGTCAATTTTACAAAGGTGCCTTCTTTGAGCGAACGCGTGAGTTCTGCGATAAATTTGTCCAAACTTTCAGTCATACGGCGTCAGGAACATTTAGCCACGAACGGCAGGGAAAATACGAATCAGAAATGTGCTAAATTCGTCTTTGTCATGCCGTTCGCTGCGTAAACCACTATGAAGAACTTATTTCATCTCGCTTTTCCTGTCCATGACCTCGAGGCTGCTCGCGAATTCTACGGCGGCGTTCTCGGCTGTCCCGAGGGGCGTTCGAGCGATTGCTGGATCGATTTTGATCTTTTTGGCCACCAGATCGTCACACATCTGGCTCCTGAGTCCGCAGGCGTCAGGGCAACCAATCATGTCGATGCCGACCACGTTCCGGTTCCGCATTTTGGTATCGTTCTGCCGATGGAACAATGGCGGGATTTTGCTGACAAATTGACGGCCGGCGGTGTGAAATTCTTGATCGAACCAAAGATCCGCTTTGCGGGCGAGGTCGGCGAACAAGCGACGATGTTCTTTCTCGACCCGAGCGGCAACGCGCTGGAATTTAAGGGCTTTAACGACTTCTCTACCATCTTTGCAAAATAATAGTTGATGAAAGCTATACTCACCATCCTTTTATTTGCCCTGCCTATTTTTTCGCAGTCGTCGCAGAGAACGATCGCCGTAACGATCGACGACCTTCCGGTGGTCTCAACTCGCGGCGATCTCAAAACCCGCCAGCAGATAACTAAGAAGATTTTGGCTCACATCAGAAAGGCAAAGATCCCGGCTATCGGGTTTGTAAACGAAAACAAACTGTACACAAAGGACAAGCGTGATGAAAAACAGATCGACCTGCTGCGAATGTGGCTAGACGCCGGACTCGAGCTTGGAAACCATACATACTCGCATCGAAGCCTGAACCGAATACCGTTGGCCGACTATGAAGCTGATCTTTTGAAAGGCGAAGTGATTACAAAGGAACTTTTGGAACATAAGGGTAAGACGATCCGATTCTTTCGTCACCCTTTAATGCGGATTATATTTTCTCGCGCGCCTATGACATAGCATTCGATCGTGGAGACAAGAAACTGATGAAAACGGTCGGCGAAGCATATGTTCCGTACATGGAAAGCAAGCTCGATTATTGGGAACGTCAATCGGTCAGACTTTTTGGCCGCGAGGTCGCGCAAACCTTGCTCATTCACGCTAATTTCATCAACTCAGACTACCTCGGTGATCTGATCTCAATGTTCAAACGACGGGGCTATAAATGTGTCGATCTCGAGACCGCACTCGGCGATGAAGCGTATCGAAAGCCCGACCGTTATATAGGTGCGGCAGGCATATCATGGCTTCATAGATGGGCACTCGAGAGCGGAAGCGATAATGTGGTTGCCGACGAGCCCACAGTTCCCTCTTTTGTCCTAAAACTCTCTGGTTTCGAATCTGAATGATGCAAAAAGCAGCGACCGTAATAATTGGCGGCGGCGTGGTCGGGGCTTCGGTCGCATACCATCTGACCGAGCGCGGCATGCGTGACGTTATGATCCTGGAGCGTGAAAGAATGCTCGGCGGCGGATCGACAGGGAAGGCGACCGGCGGCGTTCGAGCTCAATTTGAGACAGATATCAATATAAAGCTATCGCTTTATTCGCTCGATTTTTTTCGAAACTGGGAATTCGACTGTGAATACGAGCCGCGGGGTTATCTGTTCCTCGCAACCTCAGAAGAGCAGCTAAAATACCTGCAGCGAACCGGCGAGCGCCAACGTGAGCTCGGTTACAAGGACGTAAGAATCGTAGCTCCGGAGACCATCGCCGATATGGTCCCCGGCATGAATTGCGACGACATATACGGAGGCAGCTTTGGCCCGCACGACGGGTTTATTAATCCGCTGGCTGTTCTCGAGGGGTTTGCGACGGCAGCATCTTTGATGGGCACCCGCGTGCTGACCGGTCATGTTGCACGATCGATCGTCGTTGAGGGCGGCCGCGTAACGGGCGTTCGGACCACACAGGGCACGCTTGCCTGCGACAATGTAGTTATTTGTGCGGGTGCATGGGCACGGCAAATTGCGGCAACAGCCGGTATCGACCTGCCGGTCGAGCCGCAGCGGCGGCAGATAGTTTGGGCCAGAGCACCCAAGCCGTTGCCGGAGAACCTGCCCATGGTGATCGATCTTTCAAACGGCTTTCATTTTCGCCCCGCACGTGATTTTTCATTTCAAGAACCCGATTCGGCCAAGAGCATCTTTGCATCGCATGAAATATTGTTCGCATTTCCCGACCCTGAAGAACCCGTGAGTTTTTCGACCGAGTTTGACGATGCGTTTCTGGATAAGGTTGGCGGAATCGCCGCTCACAGAGCACCGTTTCTCAACGGTTCAAAGATCGTTTATGAAAAATGCCGCGCGGGGCTTTATGAAAACTCGCCCGATCATCACGCGATACTCGGCGGATGTGATGTCAAAGGACTCTATTTTGCCAATGGGTTTTCAGGCCATGGTGTGATGCATTCGCCCGCGACAGGAAGGGCACTCGCAGAAATAATTTTGGACGGCGAAGCAAGCTTTCTCGATGTTTCGAGCCTCCATATCGATCGCTTTTCCACGGGCGATCTTCTGCATGAAACGGCATTCATCTGATCCTTCCACCCCAGGGCCGTTGAGATGTGGGGAAAAACCAACCTTCGTTTTGCTATTCTTTTGTAATTCTTGACTCTGCGTCTCGGAGTCTCTGCGGTAAATTCATATTATGAAAACGGCGCTCGTCCATCACCCTTTCTATGCAAAACACGACACCGGCCCGGGACACCCTGAGACGCCGCTGCGATACCGGGCCGTGATGGATGCTCTCGGTAATGATGAGGAGCTGTGGACTTCGCTGCTTGAGATCACGCCGGAAAAAGCCTCCAAAGGCATGATGCTGGCCGCACATACTCAGCAGCATTACAAGCGGGTCGAGGGAGCGATAGAACATGGCCAGGACCGGCTCGACGCGGATACTACGATCTCAATACAGTCGTTTGATGCATCGCTCTTTGCCGCCGGCGGAGCGTGTGCGGCCGTCGATGCGGTGATGCAAGGTGATGCCGACAACGCATTCGTTGCCGTTCGGCCGCCGGGGCACCATTCTACGGCTGAGAACGCGATGGGCTTTTGCCTGTTTAATAACGTCGCGGTCGCCGCTCGTCACGCCCAAAATCACTACAAAGAGATCGACCGGGTCGCGATCCTCGATTGGGACGTCCATCACGGCAACGGGACGCAGGGCATCTTTTACACAGATCCTGGGGTCTTTTTCTTTTCGATGCACCAATATCCTTGGTACCCGGGGTCGGGAGCACGAGGCGAGACCGGCCATGGCCGCGGGCTTGGGGCGACCCTGAACGTGCCGGTCAAAGCAAATACAAGAGCCGGCGAACAGGTGCGAATGTTCGAAGCGGCCGTCGAAGATATCGCAAAGAGCTTTAGGCCGGATATGATCTTTATTTCGGCAGGATTTGATGCACATATTTCAGACCCGCTTGGACAGCTTCAGCTCAAAGATGATGATTTCCTAGCAATGACCCGTGTCGTCAGGCAATGGGCGGACGAAGCCTGCGGGGGAAGGGTCGTTTCCTGTCTCGAAGGCGGCTATAATCTCGAAACTCTTGGTGAAACGGTCAGAAATCATGTTGCCGAACTGAACCGCTAACATTGTCTGTGTTAAAATTGCCACAAAGCTAATTTGAAGCCGGGGGAGGTAGATCGATGCCCGATGTCGAGATCACTTGCGTTCAGTGTAAGGACGTTTTTGTATTCAGCGAAAAAGATCAAGAGATCTTTTATCAACGAAATATGATGGCACCGCAGCGGTGTGCGAAATGCCGTTCAAAGAAAGCAGCGCTCAGAGAGGATGCGCCGAAGCGCTTCGAGATCGTTTGTGATAATTGCGGCCGCCACGATACGGTCCCATTCCAGCCAAAGGTCGGCCGTTCGGTGCTTTGCAAAGATTGCCATGAAGCCAGCCGCTCGCGGGCCAGGCACGCATAGAGGATCGCCACAAAAGGTACAGGGTACGCAAAAACACGTCTGTTTGATCGAGAGAGCTATTTTGTGAATGTCTAACTTTTTGCGGCTAAATTGAAATTATGAGCTTTGAGACAGTTGAATATCGGTTTGAGAATGGGGTTGCGACGGTAACTATGAACCGTCCGGACGCGCTAAATGCGCTGTCGCTGCAATTGACGGTCGATCTGGATGCTGCGTTTCGAAAGGCGATCGTCGATGGAGCCCGTGCGATCCTGCTTACCGGCAACGGGCGGGCATTTTGCTCAGGGGGTGATCTACGTGAAATGCAGGCGATGTGGCAGAAGGAAGGCCGTATCGAAGCTTTTCTCGAGGATCCGCTCGGAGCATTGCATGGCGTGATCCGTTTGATGCGCGAAACGCCGATCCCTTTTGTTGCCGCGGTTAACGGAGTTTGCGCGGGTGCCGGCGTAAATTTTGCCCTGGCGTGCGACATAGTCTTTGCGTCCGAAGATGCGTCGTTTCGCGAGGCATTTGTTCGCATCGGACTTTCGCCGGATTGCGGGGGAACATTCTTTTTGCCGCGAGCGGTCGGAGAGAAGATCGCTGCGGAATTGTTCCTTACTGGTGATGCGGTTCCGGCAGAACGGGCACTTCAAATTGGGATGATAAATAAAGTGGTTCCTGCGGTCGAACTGTCAGCCGAGGCAGGGAAGTTTGCCTCAAAATTGGCGCTCGGGCCAACCGGATCTTTCGGCCGCATCAAACGCATGCTTAACGCTTCGTTCTCAAATGACCTGACCCAGCAACTCGCTCTCGAGCATGAGTGTCAGATCGAATCCGGCAAAGTCAGGCGATTTCAAAGAGGGAGTGGCCGCGTTCTTTGAGAAGCGGCCGCCGGGCTTCACGGGAAACTAACATTTAGAGCATTTTGTAGTAAGAGCCTCGCAAGTCAGCGGGGCTTTTTTGTTTTTGGCCAAAAACGACCTTCCCCGGTTTGACAGGTAAATCGCTCTGACATAATCTACTAATGATATTGAAAATCATTATCAATAAGAAACACTAAGCATCGGAGTGGTTTTGTGAAATACGTATTAGGAATTGCGACACTAGCGGCGGCATTATTTTCAACCTTGAACGTACAGGGAGTGGGACGTACCGACGGCGAGGAAAAGCGTATCCGTTTGACTGGAACAGTTGTGGATCAAAATAACGCGACTGTCAGCGGTGCGAGTGTTATGACGAACCGCATCGGCACCGCGATCAAAGCTGAAACAGTAACGGACGTCAACGGTGTGTTTAGCTTCGATTTGCCGAGTGGTGAATACGTTTTGTCAGTAAGTGCAAAGGGATTTGAACCAAATGTCAGGACGGTCGTTCTCCGAGGGTTCGAAGTTCAAAGCGAACAGATCAGGCTCACCATAGGGGCTGCGACCGCGACCGTAACGGTCAGCGATGATGCGATCTATACTTCGGGTGAGATACGCAGTGCAACAAAGACTTTTACTGCTCTGCGTGACGTTCCTCAATCGGTGTCCATTATTAAAAAAGATCAGGTCGCAGATCGGCTGCTTTCGAGCATTGCAAATGTCGTCCAGTACGTTCCCGGGGTTTCGGCCCACCAGGGTGAAAACAACCGTGACGACGTTGTGATCAGAGGTAACCGCAGCAGCGCCGATTTTTTCCGCGATGGCGTAAGGGATGACGTTCAGTATTATCGCGACCTTTATAACATGGAGCGGCTTGAGGCTTTGAAAGGGCCGAACGCGATGATCTTTGGCCGAGGCGGTGGCGGCGGGGTTATCAATCGCGTAACGAAAGAGGCAAAATTCTCACCGATCCGCGAATTTACCGCTACGCTCGGCTCACAAAAAAACCGCCGATTTACAGGCGATCTCGGGCAAGCTATCAACGAGAAGTTAGCGTTCAGACTAAACGGGGTCTATGAGAATTCCAGAAGTTTCCGGCGCTACGTCGGTCTCGAACGCCTCGGCATAAACCCGACCGTTACAATTTCGCCTGATTCAAAAACAAGCATAAATGTCGGATACGAATTTTTGCGTGATCGTCGAACCGCCGACCGCGGCATGACATCATTTCAAGGGCGTCCCGCCGGACTCGACATCTCGACGTTTTATGGCGACCCAAATAACAGTAAGGTTCGGGCCGATGTAAATATTCTGACGGGCGCGGTGGAAAGGCTAATCGGAGAGGTTATCTTTCGCAATCGCGTCCAATATGGTGACTATGACCGCTTTTATCAGAATTACGTTCCGGGTGCAGCCAATTCGACCCGTTCGCTTGTAAATCTGACGGCTTACAACAACGCCACACGACGTAAGAATTTCTTTGACCAGACAGATGTGACTTACAGTTTCAACACGGGCGATATTCGTCACACGATCGTAGCCGGTACGGAATTTGGCCGCCAGGTGACCGACAATTTTCGCAAGACCGGATATTTTAATAACACAGCTACTTCGATCCAGGTCGCCTTTGACAACCCGGTAACGAATTCGCCGATCACATTCAGGCAAAGCTCGACCGACGCTGATAATCATTTGGTGTTGAATCTCGGAGCCGGTTTCGTACAGGATCAGATCGAATTTTCCCGTTACATACAGGCCGTCGTCGGTGTCAGGTACGATCACTTTGGCCTTAGCTTTTATAATAACCGGACCGGCGAAGAGATCAGTCGCGTTGACCGTCTTGTCAGTCCACGCCTCGGATTGGTTATTAAGCCCCTCACCTCGCTTTCGCTCTATGGCAGTTATTCCGTCTCATTTCTGCCAAGCTCCGGCGATCAATTTTCGTCTCTGACGGTCATAACACAACAAGTTAAGCCGGAGAAATTCCAAAATTACGAAGGGGGCCTTAAGTGGGATATTCGTCCGGGATTGCTGCTGACCTCGGCGATCTACCGTCTAGACCGCACAAATACAAGGGCGACCGATCCGGCCGATCCGACTCGGATCATCCAGACCGGCAGCCAGCGGACCGACGGGTTTGAGATCGCATTGACAGGCAGTTTGTCGCCGAAATGGACGATGACCGGAGGCTATTCATACCAGAACGCACGCATCACGAGCGCCACGACTGCGGCTGTTGCAGGCAGGCAGGTCGGCCAGGTGCCGCACAATATGTTTTCGATGTGGAATAAATATCAAATTACGTCAAAGCTGGGAGCCGGCGTGGGGTTGGTCTACAGGTCGGATATGTTTGCCGCGGTCGATAATACGGTCGTACTGCCCGCTTACGCAAAAGTCGACGCGGCGGTATTTTACAATTTCAATGAGCATTGGCGACTGCAAGCCAATATCGACAACGTCACCAATAGACGTTATTTCATCAATGCCGACAGCAACACAAATATCTCACCGGGATCGCCGCGGGGGCTGAAAGTAGCCCTAACGGCGAGGTTCTAAAACCTTTAATTGTTTTCCAATTTCGCCCGCCAAATACCGTAAAACCGATCGATCCGATCCGGGGCACCGAACGCACATCGGTGCCTCCCGCCTTTTATTTCGCGTTCATCCAGTCATCGCCGACACCGATCTCGACGATGATCGGGACATCGAGCGTTGCCGCGGCCTCCATTTCACGTTTGATGAGCACCTTAGCCGCCTCGACCTCGGACGCGGGCCCCTCGAACAGCAGTTCATCGTGAACCTGCATGATCATTTTAGTTTCGAGTTTTTCGCGTTTCAGAGCATCGGCGACGCGGATCATTGCGATCTTTACGATATCACTCGCGGTGCCCTGAATTGGCATGTTTATGGCTTCGCGTTCGGCACGTGAGCGGACGGCGAAGTTTCGGTCATTTATCGACGGGAAGTAACGCCGCCGGCCAAACAGTGACGAGATGTAGCCTTTTTCCCGGGCCTCGATCGGCGTGCGGTCCATATATTCGCGAATTCCTTTATATGTTTCGAAATAGTCGGCGATGACCTGTTTCGCTTCACTTCGGCTGATACCGACACGCTGAGACAGGCCAAATGCTTCGACGGCGTAAGCGATGCCAAAATTGACGATCTTAGCGAGGCGGCGTTTTTCTTTCATCTCCTTTTCCGTCGTCGCACCAAATACAAGCCTCGCGGTCTGTGCGTGAATATCCTCGTTATTCTTAAAGGCCTCGAGCATATTCGCGTCCTGCGTGATGTGAGCCAGGATACGTAATTCGAGTTGCGAATAATCGGCAGAGATCAGCTTGTTACCTTTCTCAGGGATGAATGCTTTTCGAATACGCTGCCCCAATTCCGTGCGAACAGGTATGTTTTGCAGGTTCGGTTCGGTCGAACTGAGACGTCCCGTAGCCGCGACGGTTTGATTGAGAGCACCATGGATGCGGCCGTCCGCGGCGATCATCCTGGGCAGGGCGTCAGCGTAGGTCGCGCGAAGTTTGTCGAGCTCGCGGTAATCAATGATGTGCTGAGCGATCTCGTAGGTCTCGGCGAGTTCGACTAGCACGTCATGGCTCGTTGAGATCTGCCCGGTCGCCGTTTTCCGCCCGGTCTCAATATTTAACTCGCCAAAGATCTCACCGACTTGCTTTGGCGAGCCGATGTTGAACTCGCGTCCGGCGATCTCATAGATCTTGTCCTGCAGGGTTTTGAGTTCTTTACCGATGAACTCTGAAAAAACTGTGAGGCTGTCGCCATCGACTTTCATGCCGACGAGCTCGATGTCAGCGAGTATCGGTATCAGCGGCAGTTCGACCTCGGCATATATCTTTTCGAGGCCGTTCTCGCGGATCTTCTCTCTCAGGATCGGAGCGAGGCGCCCTACGAAGTCGGCGTTCTCGGCCGTGCGAAACGCTCCTTCCTCAAATCCCTCCGGAACCGAATAGGCCGCATCGACATCGGCATAGATCTGCGCGAGGAACGGTATCGGATAGGATGAACGCGTCGATTCGAGCAGATATGCCGCGATCAGGATATCGTCCTTGACCGATTCGGGGCGGATACCCATGCTGAGCAGCGGGCCGAGGTTCCGTTTTTCATCATATGCGGATTTGTCGAGAAAGCTGTTTGAAAAGATGTCTTTCAGCGGGCCTTTTGCCGCGTCGATGCCGCCGGCGAAATTCTCGAGATCGACATAAAACGCCTCTCCGTTACCGAGCCCGATGCCAATGCCGTTCGGAGCCGGCTTTGCGTAACAGCTCGCTTTTTCATTGGTGTTGGCGTCATTGACCAAGTAGCTCCAGCGATCGGCTTCGAATAGGCGGCGGACGAGTTTGTCGAGCCCTTCGCGGTCATTGATAATTGCGTATTTTGTCTCGGCAACGGCCGCATCCCTTGCCGGCTTTGTATCAAACAAACCCCCTGATGGCTCCGGACCGCTAAATTCCATCGTCGGAGCCGAGCCGGCAGCCGGTCCGGCAAATTCGTTGGTAAGCGTTTTGAATTCGAGCTCACGAAAGAGCTCGTACGCTTTTTGCCTGTCGGGTTCGCCCGCTTTCAGAGCTTCGAGGTCGAGGCTGATGGGGACCTCGCAATGGACGGTCGCAAGTTCGAGAGATTGTTTTATGATCGCCTGATTATTTTGCAGGCTTTCGCGATAGGTTTTGTGCGTGATCTTGTCCGCATTTTCCATCGCCTCGAGGGCAGACCCCCATTCGAGGACGAGCTTCAGAGCTCCCTTTTCGCCGATCCCCGGAGCCCCCGGGATGTTGTCAACGGCGTCACCCATGAGTCCGAGCAGATCAATGATCTTGTTAGGCGGGACACCGAATTTGTTCTCGACCCATTTCTCATCGCACCATTCGATCGGCGGGACGGGAACTTTCCGTTTGATGTTCTGCGAGTTTTGCCGCATCGCAATGACATGTGGATCGCGAACAAGCTGGCAAAGATCTTTGTCATTTGACACGATCACCGCCTGCATATCCTTTTTGGTGCATTCCTGCGCCAATGTGCCGATGATGTCATCCGCTTCGTAGCCGTCCATTTTCAGGATCGGGATGTTGAAAGCCTCGCAGACCCTGATAATGTAGGGCAATTGAGATGCAAGGTCATCAGGCATCGCCTCGCGATTTGCTTTATATGCCTCGAATGAATCGTGCCGAAACGTCGGCGCCGCGGTGTCAAAGACGGCGGCTATATACTCCGGTTTTTCATCGTTGATCAGCTTTCTCAGCATGTTCGTAAACACGAACACGGCCTGCGTAACCTGGCCTTTGCTGTTGTGCATCGGCTCTTGCCGCATACCCATCGGAGCAAAGAACGCACGAAAAATATGCGACATTGCGTCGATCAAAAATACTCGTTTCATTTCAAGTACATTAACACGGAGCAAGACAAAATTGGGAATTTGGGGGGTCAATTTGTAACTGCGTCAAGCACCGCTTATTTCGGATCTCTGGAAAACGACCTTTACTTCTGAAGGCGGCTCTTTAACGCAGGCTTGACAGCCCATTCCAAAATCTTCTTGATTTTCACAGCGACGTGTGCTATAGATAAAACATTGTGCCGTTGCAGGTTGGGCGGTTTGTTTTTTGACAATCAATGTCCGGACGGAAAACCTGCCCAAGACCAACGTACAGGTGAGATCCTATTCCGTGAACATTACCGGAAAGCGATAAATTCTTACAAGACGACACATAAGAATGGTTTTTTTTCAAAATATTCCGAAACAAGCTGTTGATTCTAATATAAGCTATGTATTATCAATGGTTTACTTGTTTCAAACCCGGTTGAAACAAGACTGAAACACGACTGTAACAAGAGATCGGATAATATGTTGTAAATTACTGTATCATTTGTGTTTAGGTTTAGAATAGGGATCTCCTTGTTTCACAAACGATGCGTGATTTTGCTGCTACTAATGCCTTGAGTTTGACAACAAATTGGCCGTTCGGTATTCTTTTCGTTCGCCTTTTGATGGGCGAGACGTTTGTGTCCGGTTCGTCTAGGGGTTAGGACACCGCCCTTTCACGGCGGCAACACGGGTTCAAATCCCGTACCGGATACCATCTTTAGAGGCAGGTTTTGCATCATACGACCTATAAGAAATTCGCTCTCTGAAGCGAATTTTTTGTTTTAGGGGATAAATGCTGAAAAAGGTTCTTATAACACTTGTATTAGTCATGGCGTCGGCTTTGGGCGCAGAGGTTCACGCTCAATCCGGCCCGTCCGACACCGTAATGGTGCTGCCGTTTGAAAACACATCCGGAAAGGCTGAGTTCAACTGGGTTGGAGAAAGCTTTGCCGATTCGCTTTCGGATCTGCTGAGGACGCCGAACCTCAATATCATAACGAACCAGCAGCGAAAGATCATCCAGCAGCGACTGCGCATTCCGTTGTCAACGCTTCCAAGCCTTGCGACCTCGCTCAAATTGGCACGCGATAGTAATGCTTCGCTCTTGATCGCTGGCCGATACACGATCATTCCGGCGGGGCCGAAACGGCGGCTAATGATCAACGTCACCGCAAAGATCGTGCGCGTTAACGAAGGGCGCTTTATGAGCGAAGAGATGTCAGATGGCCGCCGTGTGACACGCGACATTAGCGTGAATGACGCTCTCGGCAATCTTCAGACCATACAGGGACAGGTCGCCTATCAGATCTTGTATCAACGTGATAAGGCGTTGCCATTTTTCGCAAAATCAACTGATCGACGCCGCTAACAAGGTTCCGGCTAGGGCATTTGAAGCCTATATCAAGGGGCTATTGACCGCCGATATTCAGTCACGCGAGATCTTTTTTTCGAACGCCTCCAGAGAATTTATCCGGGCCATGCCCGATTCGGTCTATTCTGAGGCAGAACTCGAACTCGGCCATCTTTATTTGGGCCAGCGAAAATTTCCGGAGGCAATAAATTCCTTCGAACGCGTCATCACCGCAAGCCATACGCTCTGCGTGAGGCGGCGAAGGCTGAAAACAAGCCGGCGCAGTGTAACGACGAACGATTTGCCGAAGCATCGTTTTATATTGGGCTGATACAGTGGCAGCAGGGGAACTTCGAATCGGCACTCGCGACGCTGCGGCCGCTTACGGAAGATTTGAAACTGACGACGGTTTACAACGCTCTTGGAGCGATCGCGGTGCAGGCTTCGCGGGCTGAGAAAAAGAATCCTGGCAAAGCGGCTGCCTTGCTTACTGAGGGGGCCGATCTGCTGAAAAAGGCTTCGGATTCTGCTCCCGAGAATGGCAATATACGATTCAATTATGCGATGGCCCTCTTTCAACTCGGCAATATGACTGAGGCCGCGAGCCAGATGCGTACGTCGATCGTTGCAAATCCGCGTGACGGTGAGGCTTACTTTGTACTGTCGAAGGTTCTCGATACTAAAAGATCCGCATGCAGGATATGGACAACGAGGCTCGTAAATATCTGACCACCGCGAACCGTTATGCCAATCTCGAAAAGGAATGGCAAAAGTCAAAGACCGTCGCTGACATTAAATCTCCGCGTGCGAGCAACCGGCTGAGAAAGGATTTTGTTGCCGTTGTCTTTAGCAAGAAACCTGTGACTGCGGCGACGAACCAGATGAGCGAAACCGATAGCCTGCTCGCACATGCTCGCACGTTTATTAAGAATGGCAATGACGATGAAGCAATGGCGACGCTTCGCCGCGTACTCGCGAGTGAGCCGATGTCGGCTGAGAGTTATTTGCTCCTTGGCAAGATCCATCTTCGCCGCGGTGATAAGGAACAGGCGATCAGTTCGTTCAAGACCTCGATCTTCTGGGATAACCGGCTGATCGAAGCCCACGTCTCGCTCGGCAAGATCTATGTTGAAAAAGGCGACTGCCTGCAGGCAAAGAATTACGCTGCGTCGGCAAAAGAGATAGATCGCGAAGACCAGGATGCCCTGGCGTTACAAAGACTGTCAGAACGCTGTTCGAAATAACGCAAAACGTTAATCTACAGACGAAAGTCCGTGGTCTATAGTCATAAGACACTACTCATTCCAAATTTATTTTCGAAGAAAAAGCCTGTAAACACGGGCTTTTGTATTTTTCTTTGACTCTCCGCTTAAAACTTTCGGCCCCTGACTGGTTTCGTGGCACGCTATGTGCTTTAGAGAAGAGTGGCCAGCTTGGTCATCCAATCAAGACCCCGCCGCCATCACTACACCGAGCGCGGTACGCCACTGTGCTTGAACACCTTCCGAGCGTTCCTTCAGTTGTCCTTCCTTTAGAGCCCGGTCAGAAATGACCGGGCTTTCCTGCGTTTATAGCCCGTATTTACAGTTATTTGAACAAAAGCATGATATTCGTTCATTTTGAGATGATTCCCCGACATTGTTGATGCCCATGAATTCGTTCGTGCAGTCTGACCGAAAATGTATCACGAGATTGAGCAATTGACATAATTTGTCACCGCAAGATGACGGAAATTGTTTGTTATAGATCAAAAGCGTCATTTTGACTGGAACGCAGACGATGGCTCCAGCATTTCGGTCTGTCTGCTAGAATATCGGAATGGCGTTAGGATTTGTGAGACGAATGTTCCCGACATGGCAAAATGCTCTTCTTGCGGTCGTCGCGGCGGTGCTGCTTATTCTGGCGTTTCCTGATTTCGAATACTGGTTCCTCGCCTGGTTCGCACTTGTTCCGCTAATGCTGGCGGTCGAGCGGGAAAAGGCTTCCACAGTTCGTTCTTTTGTCACTGGCTGGATATTCGGCAGTATCTTCTTTTTCGGTACGTGCTGGTGGCTTACATTCGCACCGATCACCTACGCCGGATTTCCGCCGTGGCTCGCGTATTCGGGGATGGTCTTTGTCGCTCTGATCGTCGGGGTCTTCCCGGCTTTGTTTGCGGGGATATTGTCGGTGCTGCTGCGTCGATTTGGTTCATGGGCATTCCTCGCGGCCCCGTTTGTTTGGGTGTTTACCGAGTTTCTGCGGTATTGGGTGACGGGGAATAATTGGAATGCGATCGGGTATTCGCAGGCATTTGTTCCCGAATGGACGATATTAATGCCGCTGGCGAGGCTCGGGGGTGTCTATCTTGTCAGCCTGGACGTGTGCCGTCAGTGCGGGAGCGACTCTGTTTGCCGAAAACAGAAGATCCTTGCACCGATAATTGTTGCTGTTCCTCTTGTCGTGCCACTCGCCATTCTGCTGACATTTGTGGAAGCTTCATTTTTCCTTATGCCGACACGCGAGTTTTGCAGACGGTTGCAGCAAAGGTCGTTGCCATTCAACCAAACGTCCCAATGAGCGGGCTTGATTATCAGAAATGGGACGTTCTTCGGCAGCATCAGATCGATCTGGTCGAGGCGGAGCTCCGCAAACTGCCAACTAACAACCTGCCACCGACAACGGTCATCCTGCCCGAATCGCCGATGAATTTCATGTATGAAGACGACCGGGAGTTTCAGAAGTTTATCAACGATTTTGCTCGGCGAAATAACGTCAGCGTGCTATTCAATTCGGCTGAGCCGGACGCGACGAATGGGAAATATTTTAATTCGGCGGTGATGGTGGGGCCTGAGGGCAGAGAGGTCTCGCAGTATGATAAAATCTTCCTTCTGCCGTTTGGCGAGGCGGTGCCGGCGTTTTTAGAGGGAATCGTGCCGGGTTTTGTCGGCAATTTTTCGTATGGCCGCGAATACGACATCTTGCCCGTCGGCGACGCCAAGGCGGGCGTGATGATCTGTTTCGAATCGCATTTCGGAGCCCTGTCGCGGGAATACGTTCGCGATGGTGCGGACGTGATAGTTGAAATGACCAACGACGGCTACCTCGGCCCGACGCCGGTCCTGCGGCAGCATCTGGCAAATGCCGTATTCCGTGCGGTCGAGACAAACCGGCCCGTTCTCCGCGTCACAAACGTCGGCATCACCGCCTACATCAACGAACGCGGCCTGGTCCTCGATCCGCTGCCGTCGTACACGGAAGGCACCCGCGTCTGGTCGGTCGCCAAATCGGACGGCGGGCAGACATTCTACGTTCGATACGGCGACTGGTTTGCGTGGTTGTGTACGATGGTGACCTTGTTTTTGGGATTGGTCGACGAAGACAACCGTCTGAAAGAAGAATGTATGTTACGTGATTGCTCGAACACAAAACACGTGATAAGTAAGCCGGATTTTGATAAGGGATAAGTTCGGAGCAGTTGTCACTTATTACTTATCAGTTATCACCTATTTCGAAAGAAACAAAAATGGAACTCACAGAACTACAGACAAAATTCGACACGATCAAAGATAAAGTTACCCAACTTGGGAGGTTTCTTTGACGCGCCTGCCAAAGAAAAGGAATTAGCGGAATCGGAAAAATTGATCTCGGAGCCGGGATTTTGGGATGACCAAACGGGCGCGCAGAAGGTCGTGCAGCAGCGGTCGCGGATCGAGCGAGCGTTGAAACAGCAGGCTGGGTTTGAGACGGGTGTTTCGGATGCCGAGGTGCTGTTCGAGTTTGCGGCTGAGGATCCGGATTCGGCGATCGAATTGGTAAAGCTGATCGACGAGCTTGAGAAACAGGTCGATGCGGCGGAGATCGAGAGTTTGCTGTCGGGCGAAACAGACGTGAACAACGCGATCTGTTCGATTCAGGCCGGTGCGGGCGGGACGGACGCGCAGGATTTTGCACAGATGCTGCTGCGGATGTATCTGCGTTGGTGCGAAAAACGCGGGTTTAAGGCCGAGGTTTTGGACGAGCAGTCGGGCTCGGAAGCGGGCATTAAATCGGCGACGTTTCGCGTCGAGGGCGAATATGCATATGGTCTGTTGTCGGCCGAGGCTGGTGTGCATCGTTTGGTTCGCATTTCGCCGTTCAATTCGGGCGGCAGCCGCGAGACTTCGTTTGCTTCGCTGTTTGTATCGCCTGAGATCGACGAAAATATCGAGGTCAACATCGAAGACAAAGATCTGCGGATCGACACCTATCGCTCGTCCGGTGCGGGCGGCCAGCATGTGAATGTGACCGATTCCGCAGTAAGAATCACGCATATTCCGACCAATATTGTTGTAACATGTCAGAATCAGCGTTCGCAGCTGCAAAACCGTGCTGTCGCGATGCAGGTCCTGCGTTCAAAACTATACGAACTCGAACTAGAAAAACGCCGCGAGTCGGCTTCCGAGCTCGAAGCGACCAAGCAAGACATCGCGTTCGGTTCGCAGATACGAAATTACGTCCTGCACCCATACAAACTGGTCAAGGATACGCGGACAAAATTCGAACGAACCGATGTCGAGGTCGTATTGGATGGTGATATTGACGAGTTTATAAAAGATTTTTTGGTGTTTAAGAAAGGAGCGAGTACAGAGTCCCGCTTTTAGGCGGCATCTGTTGAATCAAATAGGCCGCCTAAAGGCGGGACTCCAAACATAGATGAAAGTTTGCCCGACATGTAAAGAGACCTATCAGGACGACGACATAAATTTTTGTCTGGCGGACGGCACCACTTTGCTTAAGAAGCGGGGCAAGAAAGAGGCGAAGCATTCGCATTGGAACGATGTTGTCGCGGTGGTTTTGGCGGCGTTGGCATTGCTCGTGTTTTTGTGTCTGGTGACTGGAAGCCCGGACGACAGGTCGTGGCTGCCGGTGAGTTCTAGTTCGGGGCCGATACGGAACTGGATCGGCGTGGTCGGAGCGACGATCGCGGCGGTCTTGTTTAACGCGGTCGGGTGGACGGCGTACCTTATTCCGCTGTTGATCGTTTTAATCGCGCTGAGAGTTTTTCAGTCGGATACATTGGTGCCGGGAATTTCGCGCATTTTCGGTTACATCTTTTTCACGGTCGCTCTGTCGGGTCTGTTGTCGCTTGTTTTCGGGCCTGAGGCCGGACGAATTGTCGGGGAAGCGGCGGCACAGGGAACCGCGTACTTTATCGGCGGCATCGGAGCAGGGATCTTGCTGGCGACCGTTTTTGCGTGTTCGATATTGCTGATAACGAATTTTACGCTCGCCGGATTTCTGAGCCATTTTGACGTGGCTTGGGGAAATCTTAGGATGCGTATCGATGACTGGCGGACTTCGAGCCGGGCTTCGCGTTCGGTCGATATCTCGGCCGCAAAGGCGCGTGCCGATAAGCGAAAACATCAGCGTGATCACGTTCCGGACGTGCTGCCGCCGACCATCGCGGTTGGTGAGATCGAGGCTATGGCTGCCGCCGCAGGGCGGTCAGCTCCGTTGTTTGAGCACGAACGTATCGATTCGATCCCGACGATCGACACTCGCGAAGACCCGTACGAAACGGTCAAGGTCGTCGATCCCGAGATCGAAGATATTCCAATCGAAGTAAAGGCCGAGACCGGCGAATTGCCGGAAGAGCCGTCATTTGAGGATGAGATCGACGAGATCGAATCGATCGACATCGTTTCTACTCAGAATTACGACAATTACAAACTGCCAACGTCCGAGCTCCTGACCGAGGCCCAGGCACCGATCGCGCATAAGGAATCGGAACTCCGCGGTGTCGCTACACTGCTGGCGCAGAAAACGGCTGAGTTCAATGTGCCGGGCAAGGTCGTTCATATCGCTCCGGGGCCGGTGGTGACGACGTTTGAATTTAAGCCCGACGCGGGCGTTAAGTATTCGCGTGTCACGGGCCTGGTCGATGATCTGTGTCTGGCTCTCAAGGCACCGTCGATACGCATCGACCGCATTCCCGGCAAGGCGTTTGTTGGTATCGAGGTGCCAAATCCGAAGCGCGAGGTCATTTACCTGCGCGAAGTGATCGAGTCGCCTAAGTTTAAGGATTCGGATTCGCTTTTGACGCTCGGACTTGGCAAGACCATTGACGGTGCCAAGTACGTTGCCGATCTCGCCAAGATGCCGCACCTTCTGATCGCGGGAGCGACCGGAGCGGGCAAATCGGTCGGCGTGAATACGCTCGTGATGTCGATACTTTATAAGGCGAAGCCGGACGAAGTGAAATTTATCATGGTCGATCCGAAGCGGCTCGAACTCGGCCTGTACGCCGACATTCCGCATCTCTCGACGCCGATCATCACCGATCCTAAACGCGCCGCTGTCGCTCTTCGCTGGGCCGTCGTCGAAATGGAACGCCGATACAAAGACCTTGCCGGATATTCTGTGCGCAACATCGCCGGTTACAACGAAAAGATCAAAGATTATCTGAAAGAAGGCCGGCTCGACGACAATGGTGATCCGTACCGCAAGCTGCCGTACATCGTCATCATCATCGACGAACTCGCCGATCTGATGATGGTATCGGGCAAAGAGGTCGAGGAATCGATCACGCGGCTCGCGCAGATGGCCCGTGCGGTCGGCATTCATCTTGTGCTCGCGACGCAGCGGCCTTCGGTAGACGTTATTACCGGACTCATCAAGGCGAACTTTCCGTCACGTATCTCGTTCCGTGTATCGTCCAAAGTTGATTCGCGGACTATCATCGACGGCAATGGTGCCGAGGCTTTGCTCGGGCAGGGCGATATGCTGTTTTTGCCGCCGGGGAATTCGAATGTGACGCGGGTTCACGGAGCTTACGTTGACGAAGCCGAAATCGGCAAAGTTGTCGAATTTATCAAGGCTCAGGGCCGGCCCGAATACGACACGACCATTACCAAGACCGAAGAGGAACTCGACGACAGCGGTGATCTGCCCGGCCGCCGCGATCCGCTGTTCATGGACGCTCTCAAATGCGTCGTCCAGGCAAAACGCGGCTCGACATCGCTCCTCCAACGCCACTTGCGCATCGGCTACGGCCGCGCCGCCGCCATCCTCGACGCCATGGTCCGCGAAGGCTACATCGGCGAAATGGACGGCTCCACGCGTGCTCGTCCGGTGCTAGCCAAGGCGTATGACGATCTGCAGGACATCAACGAAGGTGCTCTTGGGGATGATTTTACATGACCGCCTCGTAGAGGCGACGGAAATTAGCCCGATGCGACAGCGTCGGGTAAAATGGAATCCCAAAAAAGCACCCCACGCCGTAGGCGTGATGCAAAAACATGCGGTAATTATCCATCGCCCCTGCGGGGCGGGATGGCTATGGGGCGAATCCCCGACGCTTCGCATCGGGCTAATATGCCCCGCTCCTGCGGAACCGCCGAAGCTCTTATAAAAAATTATGGCACAAACCCACCTCAGCCTGTTTGTTCATCTCGTTTTTCATACAAAGGATAATCGGCTTTCGATCCGCGAAGAATGGCGAAAGAACCTTCATGCGTTTCTCGGTGGATGCCTGAAGACTGCTGGCTGCATTCCGTTGGCGATTGGAGGAACACATGACCATGTGCATCTGTTAATCGGATTTCGAGCTACACACTGCATCGCTGACATCGTGAAAGATGTGAAGGTCGCGTCCTCAAAATGGGTACACAACGACCTCGGCGATCGGATGTTTGGCTGGCAGGGTGGTTATGGTGCGTTCACCGTCAGTCCGCTGCAAAGAGATAAGGTCAAGCATTACATCGCTAATCAGATAGAGCACCATAAGGTGAAATCCGTCAAGGAAGAATATGTTGAAATGTTGAATTCGGCGGGTGTCGAATATGACGAACAATATTTGTGGAAATAATGCATCGCCCCTGCGGGGCGGAGGTGGTTGTGGTGCCGATTTCCCGACGCTACGCATCGGGCTAATTTCCGGTGTGCCTTTGGCACGAAGAATTCATCGTGCAATCACATACGTGATTATTTCAGCAACGTTGGTTGCTATTTCAGCATGTTCGTCGCGGACTGAATATTCTTCTGCCAATGTCGCTGCTCCGTCGCCAAATGCGATCAACATCAACACCGCGACGGTTGGTGAACTAGAAAAATTGCCGCATATCGGGCGTAAGACTGCCGAGGCGATCGTTGAATTTCGCACGGCGAACGGGCCGTTTCGGCGGGTTGAGCATTTGATGCAGATACGCGGTGTGAGCGAAGAAATTCGATCGCACCGTTACCGAATGCAATAAACATCAATACCGCAACCATCGATGAGCTGGAGAAACTGCCGCATATCGGGCGAAAGACGGCGGAGGCGATCGTTGAATTTCGCACGTTGAACGGGCCGTTTCGGCGTGTCGAACACCTCATGCAGATACGCGGTGTGAGCGAAGAGCGGTTTACGAACTTGCGTCCCCTAATAAAAATCGAATAAAACTAAGCGATGCCCACGGATCGTAAAGCTCCCAATTTCAATCGCAACGCAGTGCTTTGGCTCGCGGCGGCGTTTGCATTTGGGATACTTCTTGCTCAGTTTGTTCCATTTGGTGGGACACTTTTGCCCGCAATTTTATCGATCGCATTTGCTGCTCTGGCTCTATTCGTCAGCAAATACAGGGTTTCTACAGTTTTTATCTCTCTCGCATTTGTTTCGATCGGCGTCTATTCATTTTTGTGTGAGGTGGAACGGAACACGAATCCGAACCGCCTCAGCGTGTTGTACGACAACGGCACGCTTCGTTCTGGTGAGCCTGTTGAGATTGAGGGCGTGCTGGTCGCCGGCCGCGAGCCGACGGTTGAAGGCGATCTTCTAACGGTTCGGGCGGAAACGGTGATGTTTCGGGGTGAGATCCTCAAAGTTTCGGGGAATGTTCGGCTGTTTGTTCCAATCCCTCAAACCAAATCTGAATTTTCAGAACTGAAATATGGGTCTAGGATCCGCGTCTCCTGCAAACTCGAACGTGAGGATGACTTTATCAATCCGGGCGTAATACCTCGCAGGCAAATGCTCGACCGGCTTGGGATCGATGCGTCCGGGTCGGTGAAAAGCCGGTTCCTGGTGGAAAAGCTGGCGGATGAGAGCGTATTTGTGCCGCTTGCGTGGGTTTATGATCAAAGGGCGAAGCTGATCGATTCGTTTCGGCGGAATCTGAGTCCGAGGACGGCCGGTGTGATGATCGCTTCGCTGCTTGGCGACAAATATTTTCTCGACAAAGAGACGGCAGACTTGTTTCGCGACGGCGGGACCTTTCATATTCTCGTAATTTCGGGGCTGCATATTACGTTTATTGGCGGGCTTTTGCTGTTGATAATTCGGCAGTTTACACGGAATCGCTCAGTGCAGTTTGCTGTGACGAACTGTGTTTTGTGGGCGTATACGTTGGCGGTTGGGGCCGATGTGCCCGTCGTGCGGGCGGCGGTAATGTTTACGGTTATTTCGTTCTCGCACGTCATTTACAGGCAATCCAGTTTGCTCAATTCGCTCGGCGTATGTGCTCTTTTGCTTCTTGTCTGGCGGCCGACCGAGTTGTTTGATCCGTCATTTCAACTGACGTTTGTGAGCGTCGCGGCGATCGTGGCATGTGCGTATCCGCTGATCGAAATGCTGAGAAAGATCGGAAGCTGGACACCGTCGGCATCGGAGCCATTTCCGCCGAACGTCCCGAAATGGCTAACGCGTCTTTGCGAAGCAATATATTGGAACAACGAGGCTTGGCGGATCGAGGCAAAGCGGAATATTTGGACCGCGAGGCTCACGAAATCGCCGTATCTTGGGGCGAAATTGGTCGGCGGCGTGCAGCGTGCATTACGATCTTTGTTTGAAGGGATATTGTTCTCGATGATCGTCCAGATATGGATGCTGCCGCTGACGGTGGTCTATTTTCATCGAGTATCGTTCGCATCTATTCTATTAAATCTGTGGGTCGGCGTGATCATCGCGATCGAGAGCTTTGCTGCGGTCGCCGGTGTTTTGCTCGGGTATTTCGGCGAGGCGTTGGCCCGGCCTTTCTTTGCGTTTGCGGAGATCGCCGATTGGCTGATGATCGCGTTGCCGCGGTTGTTCTCTGATAACGGCTGGTCTAGCTTTCGGCTTCCGGCGTATTCCGGTCCGGGAAGGATCGTTTATTTATTGTTTTTTATTCCTGTTATTCTTCTTGCCTTTTCGTTAAGTCGTTGGAAGCCGTTTGAACTGAAGGCTTGTTCCATGTTCGTGACTCGACGGTTCCTAATTCCTGCGTTCGCGACACTCGTGTTGTTATCGTCAGTTATCATATTTCTTCCGAATAGTCCTCCGACGGCGGACGGATTTTGTGGTATCGAGGTCTTTCCCGCGTCGATCATATTTTGGCTACTCACGCCGATGCCGATCACATCCAAGGGCTTACGGACGTGGCGAAGAATTTTCAGATCGGATCGGCGGTCTTTGGCGCATGCCGTCGGAAGATCCGGACTACGCGGATCTGGCAGAGGTATTGCAACGGCGGCGAATCTCGTCGACAAACATATTTCGAGGCGACGTTCTACAATTCGGCGAGGTGAGCGTTGAGGTGTTGTATCCGCCGGCATCAGACGATCTTTATGCGGTGTCGGCCAACGACAATTCCATTGTGCTGCGCATCATTTACGGCAAGCGTAAATTCCTGTTGACCGGCGATATTGAACGACTTGCCGAATCTGCAGTTGTTTCCGGCGACATATCTGCCGATCTTGTCAAAGTGCCGCACCACGGCAGCCGGACATCGTCGACGCAGGAATTCATCAACGCGGTCGGTGCGAAATTTGCGGTGATCTCGGTCGGCAAGACATCGCCGTTCGGGCATCCGCACGTGGACGTAGTCGACAGATGGCGGGCGAGCGGCGCAGAAGCAATGACGACCGGTGAACTCGGAACGATCTCGGTCTCGACGGACGGGAACGATCTGCGGATATCAACCTTTCTCCATAAATAAGACGAAAAAAGCCGGAGCGTGAGGGCTCCGGCCTCGTTAATTTCTTCACATTGCTCTACTTATGGTGAAACGCCCATTCCGAAGGACTGTTTCCAGGCATCGCCTTCTTTCGAGTAAATGCTGATATACCACTCGGTCTTGATCGGCTGCTTGTCGCAGGTGCCGTCGCCGCCGCCTCTATAGGTAAGCATCGTTACGTCTTTTCCGATGGAAACCGACTGAGCGTCGGAGAGCCAATAGCTCTTGACCTCGCATTTGTTGTCGGTGGACCAATTCTTGATCGTAGTTGCGCGGTCGCCGCGGCCTTCGCCGCTGTAAAAGAAAAAGTCCTTTGCCAGAGTCTCTTCGAGGCTCTTGCCGTCCTTTGATTTCCAAGCTTCCCAGATCTTCTTTTCGACCGTCAGGACGGCTTCGGTCGCTGCGTCGGGCTTGGCTTCGTCTTTCTTGGCTTCGTCCTTTTTGGCCGGTGCAGCCGGTTTTGCGGGCGGAGCCTTTGGATCCACTACAGGCGTTTCGGCATAGAAGGCTGACTTCCATTTCTCGCCTTCGCGGATGTAAACGCTTGCCGAGTAAACATTCGCGGGGCCTTTCTTTCCGTCGCAGGTGTAGTCCTGAGCTCCCTTGAAGGTCAATATGGCGACGTCAGGGCCGACCATCGTAAGTTGATCGTCGGACAACGTATAGCTCTTGATCTCACATTTCTGTTCCGTGTAGGACTTGACCGAGGCGGCCTTGTCGACACGGCCGGCGGTTCCGAACGAGACGAATTTATCCGACGCATTTTCCTGCGTCCATTTGCCGTCCCTGTTCTTCCACGCTTCCCAACCGGCCTTTTCGAGCGTCATAAGCGATTCTTTGGTCGGTGCGGCTGCGGCGGGTTTCGCTGCATTGGTGTTAGCGGCGTTTGAGTTGTTTGCCGCCGGGGCATTATTCGCGGCCGGTGCTCCGCACGCTGCAAAGAGCGCTGTAGCCGCGAGTGTAATGATCAAAAAGTAGATTCGTTTCATAGTTTTTCTCCTGTTTTCAAGGTTTCACCTGACAAAAACAACCGAGGGCAACTACAAAGATCAGCCGATCGATGTGATTGTCGTTTCAGACGTTTCACTGGGAATTAGCCTGACTATACACCAAAACATGATCTTCGTATCGAGAAAATCAGTTAATGCACAAAAAAAACCGCGGAATCGTGAGACACCGCGATTCAGTATCGTATCAAAGAACTACATTGCCGGCGATTCGAACATGGATGCCAGCTTCCAGGTCTCGCCTTCTTTGACGTATACGGCCGACTGCCACAGGCCGCCGTTCTTCTGACCGTCGCAGGTGCCGTCTGACGAGCCCTTTAACGTCAGGATCTCGACAGTCGGTGAGATCGCCGTGGCAAAGCCCTCAGTCACACTGACTTTTGTGATGCCTTCGCATTTCATTGTTTCTGTCCACTTTTTGATGACGTTGGCCTTGCCCGTGATCCAATTGCCGAGCAGGTCGACGTTCAGAGCGTTTGCGGTCAGATTGGCGTCAAACCACTTAGCGTCCTTCGCCTTGAAGGCTTCCCAGCCGGCGGTGTGTACCTTGACAAGTGCATCGGTATTCGCACTCGGAGTCGGTTTGGCCGGAGCCGAAGTCGCCGGAGCTGAAGGCGAGGCGGGCGTTGCAGCGGCAGGAGCCTTGGGTTTTTCCTCTTTTTTGCTTTCTTCTTTTCTTTGGTTCAGGATTTGCCGGGGCCGCCGCGGCGGATTCTTCCGGGTCGATTATCAGGGTTTCACTATGGAATGCGCCTTTCCAATTGTCGCCTTCGCGAACGTAAACGCTGGCGGCACGGATCGGGCTCGGCAGTTTCTGAGCTTTGCCGTCCGGGCCGGAGCAGCTGCCGTCGAACGTGCCTTTGTAGCTCATTACATAAGTGTCTGCATTGATCATTGCCATCTGCGGATCTTCGATGTTCCAGGTCTTAACATCGCATTTGAATGAACCGATCATCTGCAGGAGTTCGGGGCGGCTCATCCTCATTCCGCGTTCAAATGAAACGAATTTATCGGAAAGAAAACTCTCGAAATAGGCCTTATCGCCCTTTATCCAAGCCTCGTTGGCCTGTTTATCCATTGCGAAAAGGGCTACCGGCTGTCGGTGCCGCGGCTGCCGGTTTGGCGGTATTTGAATTGGCGTTATTGGCCGGTGTGTTTGTGGCAGGTGCACCGCAGGCTGCGAAAGCGCCGGCTGCGGCTACAAAACTGAGCATCATGAGCTTTTTCATATGGTCATCTCCTGTTGAAAAGTAAGAAAACAAAACACAAAAACCCGAGGGGTTTTCTGATTCACAAAAACCAATCGAGCGTTCCTCTAGTCGTCCTAATTGCGTATAGTTTTAACACTACTACAAGATGTTGTCAAGGAAAAAGTGCGTTCAGTGTTTGAAGTGACGAATTCCCGTGAATGCCATTGCGATGCCGTGCTCATTTGCGGCAGCGATGGATTCGTCATCTTTGATCGATCCGCCGGGCTGAATGATCGCCGAAACGCCGAATCCTGCGGCCTCGTCAACATTGTCGCGAAAAGGAAAGAATGCGTCGGAAGCGACGGCTGAGCCCTTTAGATCAAGCTCGAAACGCTCGGCACGCATTGCCGCTATTCGAACGGAATCAACGCGGTTCATCTGTCCCGCCCCAACGCCGAGAGTCTGATTTTCGTTGGCAAAGACGATCGCGTTCGATTTGACGTGTTTGCAGACGGTCCAGGCGAGCTGCATCGAAGTAAGTTCGGCGGCGGTCGGCCGGCGTTCGGTGACGATGTTCAGTTCGGCGAGCTTGAGCTTGTGAACATCGGCATCCTGAACGAGGAATCCGCCTGAAATTTGCTTGTATTCGAGATCGGCGCGCTCGTAAACACTCGCGTTTCCGCCATTGTTGAGCCGCAGTATTCGCAGGTTCTTCTTTGATCTGAAGATCTCGAGAGCACGGTCGTCATATT